>DPDG01000114.1 GCA_003526375.1 Lentisphaeria bacterium | reverse complement strand
TCCCGCACAGAATACGCTGGTCCGGTCGGTATCGTTCCTGCCGGAGCGCGGTCAGCAGCTTGAAACCTTCCTCAAGAACGTCCCCGACCAGCCGCCGCACAATGCCGTGGAGCTGTATCAGAGCGAACCGGGATATCTGAACGTTCTTGCGGGGGAGATGCACACCAGCATTGCCGCCGAGTTTACGGGCGACTGGAACGATGTTTCGCTCATGCTCAATAAGCACGTGTTTCTGCGGTTGTTGTCGGAGGGGCATACGAAAATTGAGATGGCGGATAACCGTATCCCGATTCTCGCAAGTGGAGGCACGGGACGTTATGTCACGATGCCGCTGTATCAGCCGAAATCCAAAGAAACAACTCAAATTCAAACTCAAAATCAACCCCAGACGGAGGAAACCAAAATGGAACACAATGAAATGAAAGTCGTGTCCGCCCCTGTGCAGACCGCTGCCCTGAAACAGGAACCCGAAGCCAACCCGATGGAGGAGCTCAACTCTGCGATTGAATCGTTCCGCCTGAAACTGCGGATTGCATGGGATGAATCCAGTGTCCTCGCCCGCAAAGTCAAGGAGGTTCAGATCGCCCAGAAGCAGAAGGAAAGGGACTTCATTCAGGCGAAACGTGCCATTGAGCGCATCCGCATGGTCAGCGGATTCTGATTCAGAAAAACAAACAGAAACATGGGTCTCCGGCAGGTGTTAAACCTGTTCGGAGACTCAATCTTTTCAGGAGAATTCATCATGTTGAAATTGAACGCATCATACAGTAAAAAAGTTCCGGCGGAGACGGAGTATTCCAGCCAGAGCTACCACGCCTCCATTGAGGTGGAAATCCCGGACGGTCTGACGGCGGAACAGCTTCAGAGCCGCATCCATGAGACCTTTGATCTTGTGCGAAACAGTGTCGAAACGGAGCTGCATAGCGGTAATTGTACGGCTGTACAGCAAATACCACAATCGTCACAGAGTTATTCCGGTGGAAAGGGCAGTTACGGCAAGGGGAAAGGCAGTCAGAATGTTGATGGTCCCGCGTCTCCGAAACAGATCAAGTATCTGCTCGACCTCGCAAGGGACGCCCGTGTCACGCCTCAGCAGATCGCGGCAAGGTTCCGGGTGAATTCCGTAGAGGAGCTGTCGCGCAATCAGTGCAGTCTGGCGATCAACGAGTTCAACGGAAAGGCGGCGTGAAATGAACCTGAATGAGTTGCGCAAGGAACCGCACTGGTCGTATTCGGCGTTCCACTGCTACCTGACATGCCCGCTGAAATTCAAGTTCCAGTATCTCGAACATGCAAAGCCGGAACACACGTGCAGCTGCTTCCCGTTCGGGCGTGCCTTCCATGCGGCGTTGAGTCAGCGTGCAAGGAGCGGTCCGCAGCTGAAAATCGCAGATGCAAAAGAGCTGTTCGAGGCGTATTTCAAGGCGGAAACCAATGCCGTGGAACACCTCGTCTACAAGCCGAAAGAAGATTACGGGTCTCTGCTGCAAACGGGATTTGCCATGCTCACTGTCTGCCTCGAAAACTGGCAGGATGACTTTGCGGTCAGGAGCGTAGAGGAAGGGTTTTCCGTGGAGATTCCGGGGCTGTCGAAGCCGCTGATCGGGGAGTATGATCTGATCGTGGAGGACGGCGGTCATGAGTATATCGTCGATTGGAAAACGGCAGGCGCGAAGTGGTCTGCGGGCAAGGCGCATCAGGACTTGCAGGCGACCGCTTTTTGTTACGCCCGTACAAAACTGACCGGCAGGAGTCCGCTGTTCCGGTTCGATATCGTGACGAAGACCAGAACGCCATGCGTGGAGTCGCACTATACCGAGCGCAATGAGGCGGATTTCCTGCGTTTTGAATTGCTGGCGCAGACAATCGAATCGGCGGTGCAGAGGGAGGTGTTCTATCCGAATGAGACAGGTTTTTCCTGCGCGGATTGTCCTTACAAAAACAAGTGCCGTTTGTGGCACGTGAGGAAGGGGTGAGACGATGAGTCATCTTTGCATGGGCGGCGGTGGTCACTACGCCACACGGAAGAAATCGCGCTGGTTCCGACGCCGGAGGCGACTTCGAGCTGGAAACCGGTTCCGCATTATGAGGTCATTGAGGCGGTAACGGAGGTGGTGCAGGCGCATCAGTGGGTGATTCTGGAGGAGCAGTTCGGCTTGGCACGTGAGGGTGCGAAGCTGTTCGGCGTGATGAAGATCAACAGGAGTTCCTCGCTGGAATGGTGTCGCTGTATCGGGCTCAGAAACAGCCACGACAAGAGCTTTTCCGTGGGGCTGACAGCCGGAATCAGTGTGATGGTGTGCAGTAACATGGCGTTCGGCGGGAGCATGGTTCTGAAGCGTCGCCACACCTCGCGGATTGAGCTGTGCGATCTGGTGAACCGTGCCGTCGATGAGCTCGAAAACGAGTTCCTGATATTGGAGAATGTCTGCGAGGACTTGAAAGTGGCGTATCTGGACAACGACGACGAAGCCAGAAGCCGAATCGTCAGAGCCGCAGAACTCGGTGCAATCAACAGCTCGGATATTGTACCGGTGTACAAGGAATTCAAGAATCCCTCGCACGAGGAGTTCGCCGAGCCGACCCGATGGAGCCTGTTGAATGCGTTCACGGAGACGGTCAGGAAATACACCCCGCAACGGGTGGACGTCTCCTACGCCGCTCTGAACCGCTGCTTCGGTTTGGACGGCAACCGACCGGAGCTCTGGAGCTGATATCATTTGCGAAACAATCATAAGGTCCCGCTGACTCTTCCCTGCGTGAAGAGATTCCGGTGGGAGGCCTCCTGTTGTGCCCTCCTGTCCGGAAGACCCGCCCCATGAAGTGATGCGCCATGAGGATGTCCAAAGCATTACGGAGGTCGAAGGAGTACAAGCCTTCCCTCCGTCTTTTTTTTACCATGCAGTGAGTTGATACGGTGGTGTATGACAGGAGGTTCACGGACAAAACGGACACTTTTTTCAAACTCCTTATTAGGAACAAAAAAGGGCTAATAGGGGACTCATGGACAAAACGGACACTTTTTTCAAACTCCTTATCAGGAACAAAAAAAAATACATATGTCCCCTGCCATTGTCCAATATATACTTTTTTCCACACGCGTAAGTAAATATATGTCCGAAATGTCCGGAGAGATAGAATCGCAAAAAGGTGTCTATATAAGAGTTCTGAAAAACGGTCCGAAATGTCCGGAGAAAAATAAACGTCTCTATCTGCCCTTATAAGGACTTGAAAATATGTGTCCGAAATGTCCGAGCTTAGCTTATGCGCGCTTACACGCGCGCAGGCGCATGCAAACCAAGAAATCAAAAATATCCGTCCCATCCGTCCCATACGCCCATTTCTCTGCTATTTACCAGTCCTAAATCCGTCCCACTACCGTCCCAAGAATCCATGGATAAGACAAATGGAGCCATGGCTGATATCCGCGACAGTCAGCGCCTTCCTACCTTTACTGTGCAAACGGGCTGTCTTCTGGGGGAGTCTACGCAAGTCCAACACTCGCGGCAATGGCATCGAATGCATTCAGAAAAGCATCAACTCTCATGGTATCCTCCGTGTAATGTTACTGTTTAAATGATAAGAATAGCTTGTCTGCACATCTTTTTCAGCCTTTTCCTCCTAACTTTGCCATTTTTGAGGCTAATCATGTTCGGAGGAAGTTCGGAACAAGTTCGGAAAAGTTCGGAAAGTTCGGGGTGACTTATGAATACAGCAGGGGGTAGTATGATCTCCTTCCTTTGGGCACAGCCTCGCGCGAGTGCGCGTAGGTTGCGCATATATAAAAAATTGCGACAAAGCGTCCGAAACGTCCGAGGAGCCTCAAATTGCAAGCTTTCTATCCGTCCGGGGAGCGTCCGAGAAACGTCCGTGATGCGTCCGAGGAGCCCATTTCCTGCCAAACTACAGGGATAGAGACATGCGATTAGATCATTCCTGAAGAAAATACTTGAAAAAAGTAACTTGAGGGGTAGATTCAAAAAAGTGGTGGACGTTCGGTAGACCTTCACGGTATTTTGACACTCGAAAAGAATGGAAAACAATCGAAAAACAATGAAAGGCAAACGATAAGTTATTAAGCTTTATAAATAGCTTGTAGATAAGCACTTAGAAATAAAATAAGATGGTGCACCCGGCGAGACTTGAACTCACGACCTTCTACTCCGGAGGCAGACGCTCTATCCAACTGAGCTACGGGTGCTTCTCTTGGAACTTGGTATTATAATACCATAAGCCCATTTATTCAATAGCGCTTATGAAAAAGAATGAATTTTGTTGCACGGCAAAACAGGAAAATAAAAACGGCAAAGGAAAGAACTGCCTCTTCAGGAGTTCTTTCCTTTGTTTTCGCACTTGCTGAAGTTTATTCAGGAAGTTCGCCCTTGTCAAGTCCGAGAGGCAGCGGCTCCGGACGTTCACAAGTTGTCACGAGTTCTACTTTCCTGCCCAGTTTGCTGGACTTGTCGAAAGAAAGCATGATCTCAAGAACATGGTTTGCAAGTTCGCCGTTGACACGGTGTTTACGTCCGCTGCGGAGAGCCATTGCCATATCGGCGGCTCCGATGCTGCGGCTGTTTTCCGTGTAGATATGGGTCAGCGGGACATTCTTCCAATCCGACTCCGTATCGCCTTTCCGGAACACTTTCACCGGACCGCCGAATGTATTCGGATCGGGAACCTGAAGCGATCCCTCGGTTCCATAGATCTCAATCGGGCTGTGTCCGTGCCTGTAACAGTCGAAGCTGGTGATCACCGTGATCACCGCACCGCACTGGAACTCGACAACACCCGTCAGGTGCGTCGTCACATTCACGGGATATTTATCAAACGGTTTGTATTTGTCCTTATAGGTCTCACCGACTTCCGCGCCGAAAGTGCGGTAATCGAAACCTTTGGTCGTGACGGCAATGACACTCTTCGCCGGGCCGAGCATATTGACGAGAGCCGTCATATAGTACGGTCCGAGGTCAAGCATCGGCCCCGCACCGTAGTCATAGAAGAACGGCGCCTGTCCCCATTTTTCAGGTCCGCGCCCCATGACGATCGCAGTGCCGGAAAGCGGTTTGCCGATCCACCCGTCATCAATGAGTTTGCGTGCGGTCTGCTGTCCGCCGCCGAGGAAAGTATCGGGAGCGCATCCCACACGGAGCCCCTTTTCCTTCGCCAGAGCCATTACCTTTGCGGCATCGTCAAAATCGACTCCGAAAGGTTTTTCCGAATAGGCGTGTTTGCCCGCGTTCAGTGTATCCATCGCAATTCCGGAGTGAACCTGCGGAGGCGTAAGATTCAGGACAATCTCAATTTCCGGAATCGCCAGGAGTTCTTCGTTGGTCATGTTCTGGACACCGTAAAGCTCCTTTTTTGCGGCGGAGCGCTCCGGGATGATGTCGGAACATGCGACAACCTCTATCATATTGAAAGTTTGAGACGCCTTGAAATAGGTATCGGAAATCATTCCGCATCCGATAATACCGACTTTTGTTTTTTTCATTTTCCGTATCCGTTTCAGGTTACTTGTTGCCTGCGGCAAGTCCGTTCCCGGTCATGAACTTGTAGCTCATTTCGATTGCCTTGTACATTTCCGTATCGCAGTAATCAAGTTCGACGACAATGGTTTCGACTGCTGCGGGGGCGGCTTCGACAATCTGCTTGATCGGCAGTGTCCCGGTTCCGAGCGGCATCAGGTCAATCTTCATATCGAGAAGTCCGTTGACCATTTCACCGCCGCCCGCCTTCTGCGTGCAGACGCCGTCCTTCATGTGGAGAAGAATGGTTCTGTCGGCAAACAGCTTGAGCATTTCAACAGGATCTTCGGTTCCCTTGTTGGTGGACCAGAAAGAATCGATCTCAAATTTCACATTCGGGCAGAGTTCCGCGAAAATCTCATATTTGAGTTTTCCGTCGATGCGCTCGAATTCCCAGTAGTGGTTGTGCTGGAAAAGCGTGAATCCGTTGCGGGCGAAGAACTCCTGCATCTTGTTCGTAAGCTCGGCTGTCTTCTTGATGGAGTCGAGATCCTTGAAGTCATCGGGCCCGTATCCGCAGACGATCGTCTTGAGTCCGAGAGCGTCGGCCAGCTCCATGCACTCACCGAGATTGTTTCCTCTCGCCCACGGGGAGTGGGAGGAATAGATCTTCATTCCGAGGTCTTCGACGATTTTCTTCAGTTCGGACGGTCTCAGATTCCAGAATCCGGCGGGCTCGACGCCTTTGTATCCGATTTCCGCGACTTTCTTCAGGACTGCGACAAAATCATCTTTTGCATAGTCCCTCAGCGAATAAAGCTGAACTGACAACGGTCTGAGCATGACAATACTCCTTTTTGTGTTTTTTTGTTAGCTTTCATTTGACTAAAAGTATGTTGCTGTATAAATTATATCATACATCAAAGTGAAAACAATTGACGGAAAGTATTTTTTTTTGACGTTTATTATGAAAGAGCGCAAAGTACAGCTTCTGAGGGTCGGATTTTTCGCCTGCCCCAATGTCAAACGGGTCTCTCCGACAACGATTTCGCCATCTTTTGAATGTATCGAAATCCTGACCGGCGGCAAACTCTTTTTTGAAGTGAACGGAGAGGTCAAGCAATTCGAGCGCGGCGCAGTCTTCTGGCACAAGGGAGGAGAACACACGATCTGCGAAACGGATGCCAATGATCCCTACCGCTGCATCGTACTCTATTTCAAGGTCGATGACGGCAACCGCCCCGGCCCGCGCGTAAGCCTCTGGGAATCCTCCGACGCCGCTGTCGATTTCGCAACCGAATGCCACAAGGCGTTTCATTCCGGCTGCGCCGATATGGAAGCGCTCTCGGATTACGCCTACTCCACCATCCGCTGGAAATCCTCGCCGCATCAATCGTCCGTTGAAATCGCATTCCCCGAACCTCTGAAGCGTGCGCTCACGTATATCCAGATGAACTACACTTCGGCAATCGATCCGGAAAACATTGCCGAAAAGTCGAATCTGAGCCGTCCGTATCTTTTTGCCCTGTTCAGGGAATATATGAAAACGACGCCTTACCACTACATTCTTCAACAGCGGATCGGCAAGGCGAAACTTCTGTTATCCGGCGGGTTGACCCCGATCAAGGAAATCGCACTCCTCTGCGGGTTCGACTCCCTGGAAGTGTTTTACCGTCAATTCAAAAAAGAAACGAATCTGACTCCGGCGGATTACCGGAAAAAATATTCCGCATATCCGGAATCGTGGGGCAGGCTCTGCGCGTTGCAGAATCTCAAGGGAAAGTAGGATGAAATGGCAGTTTTTTCAAAAGAGAATCTTCCGGAAGACGAGTTGAAAGAAGAATTCATCTGTTCCGCGGCAGGACCCGGTGGACAGCATGTCAACAAAACTGCCACGGCGGTACGCCTGGCTTTCCATGCGGCGGAATCGAAGATATTGAACGAACTTACAAGAAATCGTCTCTACGCTCTCGCGGGGACACGTGCCGCGGACGGGTTCGTCACGGTTTTCGTCAAGGATTCACGCAGCCTGGCAATGAACCGCGATCTTGCGCGGGAACGTCTTGCGGCGTTGATCGCACAAGCCATGACCGAGCCGCGAAAACGGAAAAAGACCAAACCGACCAAAGCCTCGAAAGAACGCCGCCTGAAATCGAAAAGTATCCGCAGCAGGGTGAAAAGCTCGCGCTCCGGGCGTTATGACTGTGACTGAATATATCGGTCCGGCAAAGAACATCAGGAAACGGAAAGATCAAAACAGCCGGAATCATTTTTTCATTTTTTTTATTTCTCTCCCAACGGAATTTTTTTTTGCTGAAACACCCTCTTTTTTATCAGCCGGTCACGGAAACATCGTCCGCCCTTTCGCTGTTCTGCCATTTGATTTTTCTTTTTTTGATGATATTCTTCTTTCAACAACAAATTAACCATGGGGGGTAAATTATGTCTGTCATTACCAACATCACCGGACGTGAAATCATTGATTCAAGAGGCAATCCGACCGTAGAGGCGGAAGTTACGCTGGAATGCGGCGTGACGGGGCGCGCATCCGTGCCGTCCGGCGCATCCACAGGGGTGAACGAGGCACTGGAACTGCGTGACGGCGACAAGAAGCGCTACGGGGGAAAAGGAGTTCTTCAGGCGGTCGGACATATCAACAGGGAAATCGCCGAAGCACTGATCGGCATGGATGTGCTGGACCAAGCCGCACTTGACCGTGCGATGCTCGAACTTGACGGGACTCCGAATAAAAAGAAACTCGGCGCCAATGCGATTCTCGCGGTTTCCATGGCGGCGCTCCATGCCGGCGCGGAATGCGTCGACCTGCCGCTTTACCGTTACATCGGCGGCGTCAATGCGAAACGTCTGCCGGTCCCGATGATGAATATCATCAACGGCGGCGCACACTCGGATGCCCCGATTGATTTTCAGGAGTTCATGATCCGCCCGATCGGGGCAAAATGTTTCCGCGAGGGGCTGCGCATGGGCGTGGAGGTCTTCCATTCCCTGAAATCCGTGCTGAGCGCCAGAGGACTCTCCACATCAGTCGGAGACGAGGGCGGTTTTTCGCCTCATGTCGCCAGTATCGACGACGCAATCACACTGATCATCGAATCAATCGAACGCGCCGGATACAAGGCGGGGACAAGGGCATCCGGCGGGGATGTTTCGATCGCCCTCGACTGCGCATCCAGCGAATTCTACAACACGGAAACGGGGCTTTACGAATACAAAAAAGAGGGACAGGGCAGAGTGCTCTCCTCCACAGAACAGGCGGCATACATCCAGTCCCTGACCGAAAAATATCCCATTGACTCCGTGGAAGACGGCATGTCCGAAAGCGACTGGACCGGATGGCAGATTCTGCACAGCGCGATCGGCAGCCGGGTTCAGCTCGTGGGAGACGATCTTCTTGTGACCAACGTCAAATATCTGCGGAAAGCCATTGACCTGAATGCGGCAAACGCAATTCTCGTCAAGGTCAACCAGATCGGCTCCGTCACGGAGACGCTGGATGCGGTCCGCATGGCGCAGAACGCCGCGTGGAAAGCCGTCATCAGCCACCGGTCCGGCGAAACGGAGGATACCACGATTGCAGACCTTGCAGTCGCCTATGCGACAGGCCAGATCAAGACCGGCTCCGCCAGCCGAAGCGAGCGCATCTGCAAATACAACCGCCTGCTCAGGATCGAAGAAGAACTCGGCGCAAGCGCTGAATATTATTGATCCGGCAATGATGTTCCGGCGGAAGAACAGGAGGCTCCGGACAACCGGAAATTAAAATGTCCTGTTCTTCTGTTGCCGGAACTCATCTTACTTGAGAAGTGCCGCCCATTCCATCTCCCGGAAACCGACGAGAACGCGGTCTCCGCCGATCAGGAGTGGACGCCTGACCAGCATTCCGTTGGTCGCGAGCAGTCCGATCTGTTCCTCGCCGGACATCTCCGGCAGACGTTCTTTCAACTGCATGGACTTGTAGAGAAGTCCGCTGGTGTTGAAGAATTTCCGGACCGGAAACCCGCTGGCGGCGATCCATTTTCCGAGCTCGCCCGCAGTGGGGTTCCGTTCGACGATATGACGGTCTTCATAAGAAATGCCGTGATCGTCAAGAAACTTTTTCGCTTTCCGGCAGGTGGAGCATTTCGGATATTCAAGTAAAAGATATTTCATGGCAGAACCTTTCGTTTTTGCTGTAAATTACCGGATTTTCAGTAAAAAGTCTACTGTGAACCAGAAAAAAATCACGATTTATTTTCCGTTCCGGCATTCTTAAAAAACAGTCAGGCACAACAGACGCCGTCATCATTTACAGCAAATCCATAAGCCGGGAGTAAAGTTTTTCCAGATCCGGAAGCTTGCCGACCTCTTTCAACCCCATTTGTATTTCCATATATTTATCCGGTTCGGACTTCTCCAGCATGGACAGCAGGTCAAATAACTCAACGCCTTTTGCAATATATTTCCAGCGTAAAGTTTCCACTGGACCCGATGCATGCGGATAAAGCAGATGCGCATTGCCGTTCTGCCCGGCACATTCGATGTTTTCCCACGGATTGTCCTTGCCATACCCTCCGATCATATTCCAGAACAGGAAACCGCTGTATCCGCACTCCTTCATCCGCAGGAACGTAAGTATCGGGGCAATCCCCGGCGCCTCAAGATGAACTCCCGGCAGATTGGACGACATGAACTCATCCCCTGCCCGCCGCCGTATTTCATGCCATGGTTCTTTCCGGATGCTGCTCCGGCACCAGATATTGACGGAACCGTAAAGTGCTGAAACATCTTCTTCATAAATGGTTCCAAGAACTTTAAAATCAGGGAAAAGGGTATGGATTTTCCGGCATTCTTCAATTACTTTCGGGAAGAGAGCCGCCGGAGCTTCATCAATGGTATAATAAAATGCCTGCTTGTAAAGATGATGTCTCCTGAGAACCTCCACCGCTTTTTTGAATGCATCCGGTTTTCTGATGACAAAATCCGGAACCGCAATGCTTACCGCATGATTTTCCTCAAGTTCCGCCATCTGCTTCTCCATATCTGCATCAAAAGTCCATTTTACTCCGTTTTCACGCGGTGTAAGGCGATGCCTGTAATACAGACTGCGACATTTTTTCTGAAATTCCGCAGGAGTATCTTTCGACCCGACGGCTTTCAAAAGTTCAGGAGAAAGCGCCCAACATCCCGCCGTGCTGCGGAGAGTACTTCGAGCGGGAAACGCCGCAGGCAGAACTGTGCATGAGACAGGCAGTTCAAGACGTTCTTTCCCATTCGTCAATAAAATTACGCCTTCATAATTTCCGACAGCCTGTGCCGCCGGGACAAAAACTTCCAGGAAAAGCGGCAGATTGCTTTTCGGCGGAACGGTCACGATATCCGAATCCAGAGGGAGAAGCGGGTCCGGGTAACGCCCGACAGGAGAATTCAAATCGAACCCGGTCGGCTGCTTCGTCCCGATAAAGCCGATACGCCGGACGGAAACCGGCAACCGATCAGCGCCATGTTTCAATACGGCGGAACGCCGGTTCAGGCGGAATGTCAACGGGGCATTGCCGTGGTTGGCAATGACGAACTGGCGGTAAAAACGGCTGTTGCGCAGGGTTCGGAGTTCCTGATTCAGTTCTCCTTTCAGAAAACGGTCCTGTTCAAAAACCTTGATATAGGGAGACACTTCCGCAAGAGAAAGAGCAGAATCCGCCCGATGAAGCTTTGCAGTGACATTCTGCGGTACTATTTTCTGATAAGGAGACTCAGACGAAGCCCATGCTTCAAGAGCGGTATTCATAACACTTGTCTTATGTTCGGGATCAACGTAAACCACCAGACTTCTTCCCGCCTGTTCAAGCTCCCGCCCGTTCCTGAACAGCTTGACCTCCAGCGGCACGCTTTTTTGAGGGAGATCGGCAGACGGTATCCTCAGTTCCAGCGGTTTTCCGGAAATAAAGAGTTCCGCATTCCGTGAGAAACACTCTTTCCCGTCTGCAAAAACTTTAACTCCGAGCGCTCCAAGATCCGAAGTGGGATATACCTCCAAAACAAGCGCCTCATCCGCCCAGCGGTAGGAAAGGACCGCATCTTCGGAAACGGCGGCCGGCACAGTCGCAGGCTCCGCTAAACCGATTCGATAAACAGCAGTCCATCTTTCTTCCGGGCGCAGCTTCACAGGCTGAAATGTCCATTCCAATGTATGATAACCGTTCCAGAAACAGTAATAGTGTTTCAGCAGTTTCCGGAAACCGGCGGAAAAATAGATCAGTCTGCGACTGTCAGGATTGTAAGCCCCCAGCCAGTTGCGGACAGGGTCCTGAAAGTAATCCGCTGATGGCGGAATCAGCTTGACTCCATCCCGTTTCGGCAAAACCGTGTTCCGATAATCTCTGCTGATAATATTATGAACCCAGGGGGTAATCACACGTGCCGTCTTCCCTGTATTGGTGATGCGCCACTCTACTTCAAGATAGCGCGCCCGGTCTTTCAGATAATAGTTTTTTGCAAATGCGAGCCCCGGATATTTTTCATTTTCTGAAATACATTCAAGCGCCAATATCTGCATACTGCCGGTTCGCCTGACCTCGCCTTTATAAGACAGCCGGGTAATTTCCCCGGGATATCCTTCACCGGCAAGCCGGTCTTCCGCCAATGCCCCGCACCAATATTTTCCGGAAAGGAACTCTCTTGCCGCCTCAGCACCGTTTTTCTTATCGATAAGGCTGCGGAGAGTCGCTCCCCGCTGACGGTCCACCGTCAGTTTCAAATATTCATTCTCAAGAATTACGGGGTCCAGCAACGGCGCAGAGAAGAGAAGCGCGGCATACGTGAAAACTGTAATGGCTCCAATAGTTTTCAGCATCATGATTCCGACTCTCCCAACAATTTGATTTCGGTAACATTTAAATAATGATCGGGACCCGTCCAGACGGTCACTTTCAGTATTCCGGCTTTTTTACCGCAGGGAATAGTCAACTGCCAGTCTCTTTTCTTTCTTTCCGCCTCCGGCACGGCAATCTGTCCGGCAGGCTCCATGCCGATCTCATCCTCGCCGCATTCCGCCGACGCCTTCAATACGGTATACATGGATGAAAGATTCTGACCGAAAACCTGAATGGAAGTAATCTTTTGCGGTTTCTCAAGCATCAGGGAAAATGTGACACAACTATCTTCCGGTTTTGAGTGCCAGAAAACGTAACAGACTCCGGTTCCAGGTGCATAACGTATCTTGCCGTCAGTCAACAGACCTTTACGCACAGTCCTGCCATCCTTTACAGGAAGCAGATCGCTGTCCAGCTTTGTCCCGAAATGTTTGTAGTAATTGCCGGGAAGGACTTCATATCTGTCAATTTTGACTTCCCCGCCCGTCAGAACAGCCGCCGATGCAAGCATCGCGAACATCAATGTCGCTTTCATTGTTTCTCCTTATCGTTATGTGACAAATTCAATATTTCTTCTATGATCTCATTTCTCAGCGCTGCCAGCTCCTCTGCTTCCATCCGCATCAGTTCCGGCATCGCCGGAAGCTTGAATTGAACCGTCTCGCCTTTCCTTGCCGCCAGTTCATGCAGGGTATGCAGACAGCGGCTGTCCTGAATGCCGGCATGGAGCATCTCCCAGCCGACGGTCGTACCGTAACGTCCGTCGTTTTCCGGAAACGGCCATGCAATATACCAATCGCTGCTGTCCCAGTAATATGCAAATCCCCACATGCCTTTCAAATTCATGGCATCGCAGTAAAAACCGAAATCGGCACGGGCGGAGAGAGGATTCCGGGAACGGACCTGCACATAAGAATAACGGCAGTGTTCGCGGATGTATTCCGGCGGACACTCTCCCCATTGACGGTAAAACGGATTGACATATCCCTTCCCAAGCCAGCCGTCGATCACCCCGTTGTAAGCGGCGGACAGGTTCAAGTCAAGCAGCCCCTCCCATTTCCGCACACCGGCGGGCGTTGCATTGGAGGCTATTTTCAATGCAGTCCTATTTCGGAGCATCCGGCAGAACTTTTCAAATGCCGGAACGGTATCAGGGTGAATATCCGGCTCATCCGTGCAGTGGAAATAGATCTGAAATCCCTGCCGTTCCGCATGAAGCGCCAGTGTTTCAAAAACAGGAATGAGAATCTTCTGAAATTCCGGCGCCGTATAATCATCTGTCCCTGCCGCCTTGCCTATATCCCGCAGCAGCGGACCAAGCAGGCCATAAATCAGAACCTGCCGATTCAGCCCCTCCTCTTTCAACCAGGCAAGCGCCCGATCAAAATGTCTTGTATCCGGTGTTCCGTCTTTTGCAAGCGGAACCGGAACCGTCCAGGCGTCAAGCAGAATGTTGCTGATCCCATGTTTCTGAAGATCCTGTACCTGCTGTTTCCTTTTCTTTCCGTCCCTCCCCGGCAGCGAGTTGGTCCAAAGCCCGTAAATACGCGGAGAGCGGGCAAGCTTGAAGGGAAGAATTTCCAACTCCACAGGAATCCGGCAGATTCCATTCAACACCAGTTCCGAACGGTAAATCCCCGGAGCGGCATTCTCCGGCGCGGTCAGGAGAAGCCAGAGTGCGCCGCTTTCATTTTTTTTCACCCGCCAGATTTTCTGAGCCGTCAACCGGTCAGGAATCCGAAGCACATGCCCATCCAGTCCGGCATATTGCAGGGTTGCACTCCCGTCTTTTACTTTGTAATACTCCTGAACCCGGATATCCGCCGCGGATGCAGGGATAACCGCCCCTGACACAGCTCGAAAATCCGCAAGATTCCATGAAAAAGCGACATCATTCTTTCCAAGATTGCGAAGCGCCAGCATGGCAGGCTCCCGTTCTCCTGCGCATACACGCAGTTTCAGCACGCCCCGGACCTCGGAACATTCCGGAAAACTCCACGGCAAAATGCTTTTTCCCGCCGCCGGTTGAGAAAAAAGCAGATCGCCATGCAAGGGTGCAGTCGCAATATCACAGATCATCGTGTAGCGTTCCGAACAGTTTTTCAGGCTCAGTGCATTCTCCCTTTCGTCAAGCCGGAACACTTTGTCATAATACGCATTGGTATAACCGGAGCGGTCACCGCGGATATTTTTCCACGCAAGATAAGCCGTTCGCCGAAAAGCATTCCCCGGAATCTCGCAGTCAAATGCAATCCAGTTGGAATCAGCTTTGACAAACCATGCCTTCTTCCCTTCCGAATATTGGGGAGCAGAAACAGGAGGCACCTTTGCAATATTCCAGAGAATGCCGGTATTTACAGGCAGAGGGAGCTCCTTTCCATTGAGAGTCATTCCAAGGAAATATCCTCCCCACGCCTCTCTCCCTTCCGGCAGATTCAGACGGGCCCGAATCCGCAGAATGCGACTGCTGTCCGAGGCGGGAATGTTCAAAACCGTCTCTTTTCCGGGCGCCAGCTCAAACTGTCCCGCAGAGAGAAATATGCCGGTAAAACAAAGGATGACTGCTGAACAATATTTCATATTCAATACCCAACTCCATTTTCTATAACACAGTGAATCTTATTGGATCTGAGGCTGGAAAAGAATACCGCCACCGGAAAATTTTCCACATGTCCATCCAGGAAAAGCACATTGCTGGACCGGTTATGACGGCGCAGGCGCAACTGCTGGTCGGCAGTTGCCGGGCTGTTATAGCCCACATCCGGAACAAGGGCAGCAGATTCAAAAACCAATGGAACGGTCGAAAGAGGATACTTGATTCCGGTTATTTTGGGAGAATAGCGGGTCAACCTCCAATTGAGTCCATAACCGGCTTTTGATATAGGAGCCCAGTTGTACCAGCCTGAAGTCCAGTTTGTCCCATTTGAGGGAATACGCGACGCTGCCAGACATTGAAAAACCTTGAACGGAAGTTGCGTGTTCTGTGCGGTCAGATCTGAACAATTCAGCTGTTTTGAACCGCACAGCAGTGTCATCCAGGTCAAAGGATCAGAATTGTTATATTTAGATACCACCACCATATCATTATGATCCGCAGTATATATCTGCGATGCCACTCCGATACTTTTCAGGTTGTTGACGCATGATATCTTCCAGGCGGCCTCACGCGCTTTATTTAAGGCAGGCAGAAGCATTCCAGCCAGAATCGCAATGATTGATACAACAATAAGCAATTCTATCAATGTAAATGTCTTCATTTCCTCCCTGCGAAGCAAGGACATGGAACTGGGGACTCTGAAGCAAGAAAGAACGGAAGAACAATCAGGCAATCGAACAGGAAAACTTCCCGGTAAAGCAGGGTGTGAATTGACTGCGTCCTCTCTCGGAGACCGTCTCGCGCCGCAAAGCCGGCGCAGACTCTGCCGGAACGGAATCAACCTTTCACATGTTTTATCCATCATTAATTCGATCAATGTAAGTTCAAGCCTTTTCCGCCAGTTCATTTCATTCCTCCTCCAAACCATGATCAATCTCCGGTTTCAATCTGATTGTTTTCATTTCCCTGCTGCTTAAAATATATTCCAGCAACATATTGCTCGCGATTTCAAATATTGATTGCCTGAAACGTCCGAAAATCGTATCGGGGGACGCGCGCACCAGATCACAGTTCCATTGATCTATGAAGTCAATGGAAAGAGGGGAAATGCCGATCTTCTGCTTCAAATTCCAGTGGTTGATGCGGCTGGCGGCAAGAAAAGAGTAATAAATCCCAAGTTCAAAGATCATCGCGTCATATTCCATATACGCAGGGATCAGACGATCCAATTCCTTTCCCCTGTTTCCATCGGTCATGAAAATCACACTTTCCGCGTTTTCATTCAGTCCATGCCGCTTCATAGCCTTACGGAAACCGGATTCAAGATCATACGAAGGATAATAGTCCGGCGCCGAGTTGAACAAAACAATCCGTCTCGCCCCTCCGCGGATCAAATCCTCCGTCACCAGTTCCGCACATGCTTTTATGTCCAGCTCCACCTGCGGAATACCGGAAAAATGACGGCTGTTCCCGACGATGATCATCGGAATCTTCAGGCTTGCGATACTTTTCATGAAATCATCGGAAAGCCAGCCGTAAAGCAGGATGCCGAGCACATCTTCGGCTTCTTTCACGATTTCATTGGAAAAACTGCTGACCTGAAGATACTGAAACTCCATACCGCGTTCATTGAAATAGAACTGCATATATTCCCGTGCCCGGGGCGGAGGATAACTGAGATCGCCGGGACGGTTCACATTAAGGAACAGAATCTTGCCGCTCCTGCTGTCGTTCGTGACGCAGCGTTTCAGGAAAGTGCCGCGCCCGACACTGCGCTCCAGCATCCCTTCCCGCTCCAGGCTCTCCAAAGCCTTCCTCAGGGTGATCATGCTGCAATTCATGCGGGAAATAAGCTGACGTTCCGGAGCAAGCTTATCGCCCGGACGCAGACGATCCTCGGCGATCACATTCAGAACCGCAAGCCGTGCCTGATCGTATTTCAACTGTCTTCCCATAAAAACCACTTCCCCGTCTCTTAATTGCTATATATATTATAAGCATATTAGCAAATTTGTCAAGACCTTTTCCCCAAAAAAAGAAGATTTTATTGAAAAAACACGGCAACCGGAAGGAAAAGACACAGAACCGGATTCAATTTCCGCCGTTCCGGTTCTGTGTGCCTTTTACCCTTTCTCAAAGCATTCCGAGGAGTTTCATCGCATTGCAGTAACCAACTTTCTCCAAATCCTCTTTGCTGAGCAGATCCAGAGATTCCAGATATTTCATGCAGTCGCTCATACTGGCGGAAGAACCGACCAGACAGCCTTTTTCCGGATTGTGGAACAGTCCGTTTTCTTCAAGAATGGCATCATTGCCAAGCATGTGGTAACGTCCCGGGGGCAGTCCCGCGACGGGAGACGCATCGCTGATGACAATGACTTTATCGGGTCCCTTCATCCGGATTACGCATTTGATCAGCTCCGGCGGCAGGTGATGCCCGTCCGTAATGATCGTGGCAATCAGATCATCGCAGGCAAGCCCGGACCAGACCGGATTCTTATGGCGGTTGATCATATTCGGGATTCCGTTTCCAAGATGTGTCAGCGTGCGCGCGCCCGCCTTTTCCGCTTTCTGAAGCTGTTCGTAATTGGCGAGCTGATGCCCGCAGCCGACCGTGATTCCCAGAGAAACGGCATGGCGGATCAGCTCCTCCACACCCTCGTTTTCCGCGGCGACGGTCATCAGTTTGATGAATCCGCCGGTATGGTCCATGATCTTATCGAGAAAACGGCAGTCCGGCTTCCGGATATACGCCGGATTGTGGCAGCCGACGGCACCGGGCTGATCCGAAAGGAACGGTCCCTCCCAGTGAATGCCGGGAATCTGTTTTTCGAGTCCGTTTTTCACGACGGCGTCATGCATCAGTTTGATATTGCGCAGGTAAACCTCTTCGCTGCCGGTAATGACGGTCGGCAGGAAAAGATAAGTCCCGCTCTCAAAGATTCGCTCCGCTGTACGCAGAAAATCCGATTCCGTAAGTTCAGGATCGGAAAAATCCACATTGTGATAACCGTTGATCTGAATATCAACATAACCCGGAATAGACATTTTACATTGCTCCTTATTTGATATGGTTACGCCTTTTTCATGGCGATTTCAATCCAGTTCACCATTTCCGCACCGGACCGGTCACGGAACGCATCAATGGTGCGTTGACTGCCGAGATAACAGAAATTGACATCCGGTGTCAATACGTGTTCCGGATGCTCCGCAATGCCGCCCGCGCTCAATAATGCCGCTGGCGCGAAGCTGCCTTTGCCCGTTTTCGCGGAAACATGGCAGACTCCCTGCCCGGCGAATCCGGCAGCTTCGATTCTGACGGCTTCCACCTCCATATTTTTCGGCAGGAAGAAACAGCGGTAAAACAAGGCGTCATGATCGTGTTTATAGACGCCGGAAGCGATCTCCTGATACTTTCCGCCGCTTTTGACCGAGATCCTGATGCGCTCCGCACCGTATCCGTCCGGCAGACAGAACAGGATGCTCATGAGCCCTTTCTTTTTCACCTCATTCTTACATTCCAGCAAAGCGTTGCGCCAGCGTTCGAAATTCGCCTTGAAGTGTTCCGCGTCGCATTTCCGGCGGTGCAGCTCGCAGGCGGCAATCCGGCTCTCCGCGACGGCGTCCAGCTCACTGACGATCCCGTCGATGGATTCCGCCTCCTGCCCGTTGAGCAACTGGAACGAGGCGATCTGCGAACGCGCGGCAAGAACTTTCAATATGGAATCGTCGATGATATCGGCAAGAACGACTTCCGCACGGGAGTCCCTGAGCCTGCCCGAATATTGCATCATGACCGAAGTCATGGTTTTCAAAGCATGAAGCTCATAGCGGTCCGGACCGAAAAACGAGGCGCTCATCAGGTCTGCGGCAGAGAGCGCCGCAACACGTTTGATTCTGGAAGAATACTGCATGATCGCCTGGATAAACAGTTCATCATCCACACCGAAGAGCTGTTTCACTGCGAGCGCCATGGCCTCCTCGCCATTCTGCGCGGCTCCGCTCCAGAGCCAGCCGGCAGCCGCCATCAGCGGGAAAAATTTGTACATGAGAGCAGTCTTCTTTTCCCACGAGGTCAGAAGCCCGCCCAGCGGTTTACGGTTCCGCGCATAGTTGGCGGTCGATTCCACATTGCCCCAGAGGAAATCGGCAGGTCCGACGAGATAATCGAAACCGAGTTCCTCATATTCCGCAAGCTGGTCGCGGAAAAGCAGATTCGCGAAATGCCCCTGATACCCCGTCACATTCTCCTGATACTGCCAGTTGACCATGATAATGTCTTTCGGCATCTTTGCGAGAATGTCATGGTAATATTCGAACATATCATCCCACATCATCATGCGTCTGCGGAGTTTTTTCGTCACGACCTGATGGCAGAACTTGAAATGTTCCAGATACAGTTCCTGCTCTCCCTGATACGCCGCGGCTTTCTCCGCGCATTCCGGGCAGAACCCGATATCCCATGCCTCATCCCCTCCGACATGGATATACTCCGATTTGAAAATTCTGCCGACCTCGGTAAAGTAGGATTCAATGAATTTGCGCGTCTCCGGCAGGGACGGGCAGAAAACATGACGGGCGTTGCTTTGGAAACGCCCCTTGATTCCATTCCGCAGTTCCGCGTAATTTTCATATTTTTTCTGTTCGAGAATAAGTTCCGCGTGTCCGAGCGCCGCAAGTCCCGGGATCACGTCAATGCCGCGCGTCTCGGCATATTCGATGATCTCTTTCAGTTCTTCCGCGGAATATCCGTCCTTTTTGCCGATGTCAAAGGTTTTCGTCCGGACACGCCATTCCAGATACAGAAACAGCGTGTTATAGTGGTTTTCGGCAATGAAATCGATGAATCCTTTCAGGAACTCCATAGACTCCATCTGACGCGCCAGGTCAAGCTGGACCGCACGGATTTTGTAGTTGATGTTCATTCGCAAGCCTTTTATATGTTAACGTTAATACAACTGCATCATTAAAACTTAGACTTTATTTTCATGAATTCAAGCCGAGTTATCCGAAAATATTTGATTTCTGCGTCTTTGCGGCATATCTTACGGTATTGATATGAGAATGAATCATGATCTCCGGAAAATAATAATGATGAAAAAATTCTTTCTTCTGATTCTGCTGCTCCTGCCTGCGCTGTTCTTCTCCGCAGAAGCGGAAACGCTTGTTCTGCCGCCCGGCACCCCCGTATTCCGGGATGTCAATCTCAAACGTCCGCCGGTTCTTATAACAGAAAAAGAAACCGTATGCGAAATCATCGGCAGGCAGATTTACCGTTACGAAAAGCCGCCGCTCATGAAGGACATAACATTCTACCGGTTCCATATTCCGGGGCAAGGCGACTTCCTGGCGTCGCCGGAGGTCATGATCAGCATAAACAGGGAAAAGCGTTCCTTTTCCTATGAATTGGAACAACTTCCGCTGATGATGCTTCTCGGCGCCTTATGCGCATCCGGCGGCTTCCTCCTGACTATTCTGTTCTTCCGGAAACAGAATTCAAAATATGCGCCCTGTCTGCCGTTCGGCGCTCTGATTCTCTTTTTCTGCGGAATCATGCTGTACACGATCGGAGCAAGCGGAAACATCGTTCAGGGACAGGCGGACGATTTCGCCTACTTCCAGATAGCGAAGGACATTGCTTCAGGAAACTTCACCGGCAAATGGAGCTATACAGTCGGGCTCCCGCTTTTCTATCTCCCGTTCCAGTTTATCCTGAAAGCCCGGACACTGCAGGAATTTTATCCGCCGTTCCTGCTGTTCAACTGTTTTATCGTGACGCCGTTCGCCCTCTGCATGGCTTACCGGATCATCCGGAAACTCTCCGCCGCCATTCCGGCGCTGTCCGCAATGCTGCTCTGGCTCGCCATGACATTTCTCTACCACCACCGCTACTTCTGGATCGGCAGCCAGGACCTTTATGCACAATATGTCTATAAATCCTTTCCCGCCCTGCCGGAGTTCTCCTTTTCCTATTCGCTGTATGAACTCTATACCTTTTACGGTTACAACTGCGTCAGCGACACCATCAGCACAGCGCTCGTTTTCGCCTGTCTCGCTTTCATTTTATCCATGAAAGCCAGCCAATGGAATCTGGCGCTGTTTTCCGCTCTTTTCGGACTGGCATGTCTGGTCCGTGTCAACAATATTCTTTTTGCGCCGCTGATGCTGCTGGCTCTGTATCTGCGTTACGCGGAACAGTTATGCCGGTTCCGGCAGTGGCTCCGCTTCCTGCTGACGGGCGCACTCCCGTTTCTCGCGGTATTTTCCATTCAACTGGCGGTGGACTGGATTCAGTTCGGCAATCCGTTCACCCTGCCCTATGTCCTCCATGGGGAGGCTACGCAGAAAGGTTTTTCCTTCAGCATGGTTCCCTACGGAATCAAACTGCTCTGCAACTCCAACCACGCATGGTTCGTTACAGGCACCCTTGCATTGTTTTTCATCTCATCGCGCCGTACCCGGGCTCTTCTCGGCTGGTGGATTTACCCGCCGGTCTTTTTCTTCTTCGGCTATCCGATGGTCTTCAACAATGCAACGCGCTTCATTCTGCCTGTTTTCGCCGGACTCGCCGCGGCAGTTGTGTTGACGGATCTCTGGAAACACAATTCACGCTCCATGAACATACGAATCGTCATGGTGCTTCTCCTGTCGGTATTCCTGACCGCGCCGGTGTCCTCGCCGAGGCTGGCTCATCTGCTGCCCTGGAATCTGCAAAAATATGGAGAATCGCCTCAATCCATGCAGTTTATACAATATTTCATACTGATTCTCTCTCTGCTTATCTTCCTGACCGGGCTCCATGAACTATGGGAAAAGCGGAAAAATCAGGCGGCATTCCGCTACGCACTCATGCCAACGGTATTTCTTGGAGCTTTTCTGCTGCTTTTCTACTGGGCGAATCCGTATGCGACGGCATTCGTCATGCTCTGCGCCTTCCTGCGCACGCTTTATGATACAATGCTCCTCATCCGGGAAAAGATCAGAACAGTTCCGGCTGAATATGTGTCGGAGGATTCAGGATTGACCTGACCGGCTCGAAAGTCATGCGGTGAATCGGGCAGGGACCGTACTTCCGGACGGCTTCGGTATGAAGTTCCGTGCAATATCCCTTGTGAATCTCGAAATGATATTCCGGATAAACTGCCGCGATCTTCTCCATATAGAGATCACGGTGTGTTTTGGCGAGAATGCTTGCCGCAGCAATGGAGGCGGATTTTGCATCGCCTTTCACGATCGACTGCGAGGGAACGGGAAGCCCCTTGACCGGGTTGCCGTCTATCAGGGCGAACTGAACTTCTTTCAGCTGCTCCAGCGCCATCCCCATGGCTTTCCAGGTGGCACGGAGAATATTGATCCGGTCTATCTCCTCCGGCGAGACCTCCCCGACGGCGTACAGGATGGAAGGTTCCGCAAGAATCCGTTCCCTCATCCGCATCCGCTCGGCATGGGAAAGCTGTTTGGAGTCGAACACTCCGGCGGGAATCCGGTTTCTCTCGGTGAAAACAACGGCGGCGGCGACCACCGGGCCCGCCATGCAGCCGCGCCCGGCTTCATCGACGCCGGCGACAAAAGAAAACCCCTCGACCCACTTTACAGTTTCGCAGGCGAGGAGTCGATCCCGCACAGACAGAAATTCTTCCGGAGAAGAACTTTTGACGGCGGTATTTTTCTTTGTCATGTCCGCAGGACGGAGGATCAGGCGTTGAACTTCTTTTCCTTGACCTTGGCGGCTTTGCCGACTTTGTCTCTGAGATAGTAGAGCTTGGCGCGTCTGACATGCCCTCTGCGCTCCACTTCGATTCTGTCGATTCTGGGGGTGTGAAGCGGGAAAATCTTTTCCACGCCGACACCGAAAGAGACACGTCTGACAGTGAAAGTCTCGCGGATTCCGCTGCCCCTTCTTGCGATGACAACGCCGGAGAAGAGCTGGATACGCTCGTTATCGCCTTCGACGATCTTGTTGTAAACTTTTACGGTGTCACCGATGTTGAAGTCAGGAATATCCTGCTTGCACTGCATTTTTTCGATTTTGTCAATCACGTTCATATTTTTAATCCTCCGATTTTGATTCGTTCTTCAAAGCGAGATCGGGGCGCCTCCTCAATGTTTCAAGGAAAGCCTCGTTCCGCCTCCACTTTTCGATCAACGCGTGATTCCCCGAGAGAAGCACGTCCGGCACCGTCCAACCGCGAAAATCGGCGGGCCTTGTATACTGCGGATATTCCAGGAATCCCGATTCGGTCGAAAAGGATTCATCAACATCCGATTCATCACATCCCAGCGCACCCGGCATCAGTCTCACCAGCGCATCGCACATGACCATTGCCGGAAGATTACCGCTCGTAAGGATATAATCCCCTATCGATATTTCGCGATCGACAAGATGCTTCCTCACGCGCTCATCCACGCCTTCATAATGTCCGCAAACTATAACCAGATGACTTTCCTGCGCCAGCTCCGAAGCGATCTTCTGCGAGAACTGCTCCCCGCGCGGACCGGTCAGAATGACTTTCGTATCATCTTTTCTCAACGCTTCCACCGCTTCGAAAAGCGGTTCGGGCTTCATCAACATTCCCGGACCGCCTCCGAACGGCTTGTCATCCACCGTCTGGTGTCTGTCATGCGTATAGTCTCTGAGATTGACCGCATTGATCTCCACGATCCCGTTTTTCATTGCGCGTCCCACAATACTGCATCCGAGGGGACCGAAAAAGATTTCCGGGAACAGAGTAATGATGTCAATACGCAGACTCAGTCCATCACCTCAACGCTGACTCTGTCCTGCATTCTTCCGGCGGCACCGGCGACAAGGGCGCGCAGAGCGATAATGGTTTTGCCCTTTTTACCGATGATCTTTCCGGTGTCTTCTTTCCTGCAGGAGATTTTGATGACTTTGACTTCGCCATCGGTTTCGGTCACTACCTTGACCTCATCCGGATTGTCAACCAGCGCGCGGACGACATAATCGACGAACCCTTCCAAGTCCTTCAAAGTAACCGGACGCAGATTGGAATTCCCGGAATCGGAAGCTGCGGGAGCCGCCGAAACAGACTTCTTATCTTCGTCGCCGGAATGTCCGCCGCCGAACAATTTCATTAATGCCTTGATAACCACGGTACATACTCCAAGGTTCAGGCCGCCTGAAACAAATGACGCCGCCACCATAAAATGCGGCGCCTCAGGATCACAGTCTCACGACTGATCAGGCTTCGGCCGCTTCCTTCTTAAAATTCTTTTTCTTGGTATAGGGATCAGCAACGCCTCTGACCTTGGATTTGCCCTCTTTGGCGCGCTTGTAAATGTCTGCCACAGTTTCGCTCATCTGAGCGCCCTGGGAAAGCCAGTATTCTGTTCTTTCGACATCGAGTTTCTCATTGCTCTGTTTCGGATCATAGAAACCGAGTGTTTCGAGGGTGTAGCCGTCGCGTGAGGAACGGATGTCTGTTGCAACCACGCGGAAGCTGATCCAGTTCTTCGCACCTGTCTTTTTCAGTCTGATTCTGACCATAGTAAGGTTACCTTATTCTCATACTGTTTGTTATCCGGCACTGCGGCCTTTCCGCGTGCCCCTGTTTTCTCCTTCACCGCCCGGTCGTAATGAGTAGAGAGCGGCAAAAGTCAAATAATATACCCACTCATTTCCCAATTTCAAATCATTTTCCGGCTTTTTTTGCATAAGCCATTCGATTTCAGCGTATTTTTTTACGAAAAACATGAATTTTTCCAAAATACTTTTCTCATAAAAATTTGATTTCCTGCCATATCCCGTATAATGTATCATACTTTTGCAAAAATAAAATCTTTACCCAGGAGTAATCTATCATGTTTCGCCGTTCCCTGCTGCTGTTTGCAATACTGGCAATCTCGTTTCCGCTTTATCCGCAGGAGGAAACGCCCGCGCCGGATGCGTCGGAAAAAGAAGAGTCGAACCTCATTAAAACCGGCACCGTGGTCTCCGCTTCGGCAACTTCGGAAAAACCGGCGGTTTCTTCTCCATACGGAGACCAGAAAAACAGCTCCCCCTGCTGGGTTGAAGTAACGGTGAAACCGGATGCCGGACGTTCCGTCAGCATTCACGACTATGTATTGACTGCCGACGGCAGCGAATACCCCTGCGTGGCGGTCGCATTGGACGGCGACAGCTATTCCGGCGACACATGGAAGCTGGAGCAGATGGACGGCGGCAAGAATTTCAAGATGCTTTTCCCCGTCCCTTCAAAGGATAAGGAATATAAGATAAAATTCAAGCTTCTCCCGACTTCACTGGCTCCGGTCAAGCTGAATTTTTCCGCTCCGACAGAAGAAAATAAGTAAACATCAGCTATTTTTCAGCAAAAAACAGGAACAGACACCTTGAAAAACGGAGTTGACGCATTATTTTATCAATTCGTTTTTTGTAATCATGAAACAAAACATAAATTTGCAATACAAGTCAGGGAAAAGACTGGTTTCCCTGGAGAAAGGTAAAGAAAAATGAAGAGAACGTATCAGCCCTCAAGACTGAAAAGAGCCCGTAAATGTGGATTCAGAGCAAGAATGGCGACCCGCGGCGGACGTGCGGTCCTCAGCAGCCGCAGAGCGAAAGGCCGCAAGAGACTCGCTCTCGACTGATGTGCAGTTCCCTGTCTGCCCGTCTGATCCGGGAGGCAGTTGGTGGAACATTTCGCCGGATCTCATAACGTCTCTACGGGTTTGGATGGCAGAATCTTGAAGCAGACACTGACAGAACATGACAAGTTGAAGCTCAAGTCCGATTTCATGCTGGTGCGTGAAAAAGGGAAAAAACAGACAAGCCCGTTTGCCGTTCTGCTTTATCTGGTCCCCGACGGGAATCAGAGTCTGGATTCAGTGAAATGCGGCATCATCTGCAGCCGCAGATTCGATCGCCGGGCAGTAAGAAGGAACCGGGCGAGACGGTTGCTGTGGGAATCTTTCCGCCTGATGAAGCAGAGGATTATGCCATGTCAGATGATTTTCATTCCGAGACGAGAGATTCTGAATGCCAGGATGCAGGACGTTGCCGTTCAGATGGAAATGATGTTCTTCAGGGCAAAGATCCTGATGCATTCCCAGAAATAAAATTTTCTTTTTCTCTTTCCGGATTGCTTCTCCTGATGATCTGGTGTTACAAGAAGGCAATCTCTCCCATGCTTCCGAGATGCTGTCGTTTTACTCCGACGTGTTCCGCGTATGCCGCAGAAGCCATCATGACCCATGGCGTTCTGAAAGGGCTTTGTCTTGCCGTATGGCGCCTGATGCGTTGTCAGCCTCTTTGCAGGGGCGGATATGATCCGGTGCCGCCCCGGGGCTTCTGGCGGGTCAAATAATGAAAGGTAGAAAAGTGAAGTTTGATAAAGAGACGTTTATCGTAATCGCCATCGCTCTTGCCATCCTGGTCGGCTGGGGGATCTATTACCCGAAGCAGCAGGCGAAACAGGCTGAATACAATCGGCAGCAGGCAATGATCGCCAAAACTCAGGCGCAATATGCCGAACTCGCCCGGAAACAGGAAACGGAAAACGCAGACAGGAAAGCCGATCCTCTCCGGACGGTTGCGGAAAAAGCGGAACCGGAAGCCGTCAAAGCCTCTCCCGTCGCCTCCACCCTCTCGCTTCTTCCCCTTGTCACGTTCGGAAATGAAGTCGCGGATTTTTCAATCAATCCCAATACCGGCACCATAGACAAAGTGGAGTTCAAACAGTTCACAACCTCCAACAAGAAAGAACCCGTGGTTTATGATTCCGTTTACGCCCCTTACAGAACGTTCTCGCTGACAGGGCTTGACTCCTGGGTAACGGTGGAAATCGGCAAACCTGTCCGGACGGAAAATACTCTTACGATCTCACGCACACTTGCCAGAAAAGCCGATAAGATCAGGATCACGCAGGTTTTTACTCTTGACAAGAGTTCTTACAGCCTGAAATGCGATATCACGGTTCAGAATCTTTCCTCAGAAAACATCGTGCTGCCGGAACTTAAAATCTGGACAGCCGGTCTTCCTCCGCTCCGCAATTTCTCCGGCGATGTCCTTGTCCGCGACCCGCGCTATATCGAATACTGTCCGAGCTCCGCACAGAAAGCGATCTCTCTTGACCCTGAAATGAAGGAGGAGAAGTTCAAAGCGGTCAACGGCGGCATCCCCGTGGACTGGGTCGGCGTGACGAACAAATATTTTGCATCGCTCCTGTTTCCGTCGAAGCCTTTCGACGGCGGGTTCGAGCTTCGCCGCAATGCCGTTCCGAATGAGTTCGGAAAAGCCGGCGAGGTCTATCACATGCCTTCGATCTGCGGCGTCTATAAAAATGTGGCACTGAATGCCGGAGATTCTCTGAAACTTGATTTTTCCTGCTTCACAGGGCCGAAAACCCTGAAACAGATCCGTCAGCTTCCGGAGTCCACCGTCTCCGTTCTGCATCTCTCCTATTTCTCGTGGATGGAGTTTCTCGCGCGTCCCCTGATGTGGCTTCTGGATTACCTGAAAGGGCTCAGCGGTTCCTACGGCATTGCGATTATTCTCCTGACGGTCATCGTCCGCGTGGTCTTCTGGCCGGTGACGCAGCGCGCGAACAATTCCATGCGCAAGATGGCGAAAATCCAGCCGAAGATCAAGGAACTCCGCGAAAAATATAAAGAACGCCCGCAGGAAATGAATGCGAAAATGATGGAACTTTACCGCGAGGAAAAGGTCAATCCTGTCGGGGGATGTCTCCCGATCCTGCTTCAACTGCCGGTATTCTTCGCACTGTATTCCGTTCTGGAATCCGCGGTGGAGCTCCGTCATGTGTCGTTCCTCTGGGCGGCTGACCTGACGAAGCCGGACCTTGTCGGCCCGCCGCTTCTGTTCGGTTACGGCATTCATCCCCTGATTCTGATCATGACTGTCCTGATGGTCATTCAGCAGAAGATGACGCCGTCCACAATGGACCCGATGCAGCAGAAAATGATGATGGCAATGCCTGTGATCATGCTGGTCATGCTCTACAATCTGCCGTCCGGACTGACTCTCTACTGGACCGTCAGTCAGATATTCAGTATTCTTCAGATGAAGTATAGTCAATACATCGCAAAGAGGGAAGACGAAAAAGAGGCCCTCAAGTCAAAATCTGCATAACAGAAATGCAAGAGGTAAACATGGAAAACGAAAACGTTACAGACACAATGGAACAGGCTCCCGCAACGGAAGCCGATGTTCAGGCACCCGCACAGGAACAGCCGCAGCCGGCGAGAGAACAGCGTCCTCAGATTGTTGTGACCCAGGAGATGCTGGATAAGTCGAAAAAGACTCTTGCCACAATGCTGGATTATCTCGGACTCGAAGGAACGGTGAAAGCCGAAGGAAGAACCTCCAAAATCAATCTGCTCGTCAGCAGTGAAGACGCGGGACGCATCATCGGCAGAAAAGGGCAGTCTCTGGAAAGTCTCCAGACCCTTCTCAACAGAATGATGCAGAAGGAAAATATTGATTTCCCGAAAGTTTATATCGATATCGACGGTTACTCATCCAAGCGCGGGGAACGGCGTGAAGACAGACGGGACGACCGCAGAGGCGGAGACAGACGCGACAGAGGTCCAAGGGGACGCCGTGACGGTGGAAGGTCTTACCATGACGATGACGACGGCAATGAAAATGACGAGAATCTCCGCCAGCAGGCGATTGACGCCTCCAAGGAAGTCAGGCGCTGGGGCGAACCCGTCACCCTGCCCCCGATGAATGCGCACGACAGACGTATCATCCATATCACTCTCGAAGGTGAAAGCGATCTTCAGACAGAAAGCACCGGAGAAGGAAATTTCAAGAGCGTTGTCATTTCTCTCAAGAAATAACTCTTTTCATTGAATTCAAAGTCCCGCACAGTTTCGTCTGCTGCGGGACTTCCTGTATCCAGCAAAGATTGTATATATGAACTCTTACGGAAACGCACAAAAACGCATGAGGCAACAGACTCAATAAGCAGATCATTCCCGAAACTGTTTTTAACGGTCTTTTCTGTTTTCCGGCAGGAATTCAACGGTGAGCTCCAGATCGCCGTCCGCCGGAACAGCGGCATCAAATGAGACAATGAGGATTCCCGGATTCGGGGAATCGAACTCATGCATCAGCTTCTCCGCCGGAGTGATCTTCCATTTGCCGCCCCGATTTTTCTTTACCGCAAGTTTTTTCCCTCTGGAACGCAACAGCAGAGTTTTCTCACCCGAAGCCTCCGTCGCCGTACATAACTGCCAGCATATCCGGGCATTCGGCTTCAAGCCGCTCAGAGAATCCGTCACTCTCAGAGAACGGTCCGGGCGGAGTTCCAGCTTGCGGATCACCTTCTTCGCCTTGTCTTTATACAAAGAGGTCAAATCAAGAACACACCGTTCCGGCTGAAAATCAACGATCTCAGCCTTGCCCTTCACAAGTTGCGGCTCTCCGTCAACCCTGAGAATGCTGTGGCTGTCCGGCCCGATCCGGAAAATACGCCAGCGGTCGCTCTCCTGCCTTGCGTCCCACAATGCCAGCCCCTGCGATTCAATCCGGTGATAATTCTCGGCTCCGAGATCCGAAGCCCAGCGGACGCCGTTTGCCTCATAGATGAAAGAACCGCCGTCCATGTGACCGTGCGGCCCCGACGGAGAACCTCCCTTGACCCCAAGACAGGCATCCGTAGACTTCCAGCCTGTCCGGTAAATCGCAATCGGCACCTCTGCCGTATCACCGCTGTAAAAGACAAGATTCCGGCTCGCGGTTTCCGTCCAGTCCTGCAGATACAGCAGGGATAGCGGAAGCAGCCGGTTCCGGCTGTTTTTCAATGTGCGCGGACGTCGCTCCGCCTCGCGCTTCAATGCTTTCCGCTCATTCTTTGAAAACCAGTCCGGACGGTTGAAACGGCGGATCAGCCAGTGCATCGCAAAAGAGCTTCCGAGTCTCTTTCCGCAGTCGGCATAATTGAACAATTCTCCTGTGGGCGCAGTCGAAGCAATCACGAAGTCGCCGGTAACGGAAAATCCCGGAATTTCCGAAAGCCCGAAATCCTGTCCGAACGCTCCTTCCAGCAACGCCAGCAGAACCACGGTGAATTCCGTTCCGTATCCCCAGTAGGTCGGACCCTCCGGATAGGCGCCGTTCGGCGAGAAAGAGGCTTTCATGGAACGCGGCAGATTACGAATCGCACGCAGAATCGTCTTTTCCGCAAGTTCAGGCTCAGAATCGGCAACGGCAAGCGCACCTGCGACCATTCCCGCATGGCAGACCTGATTCCAGTTGTTCTTCCCTGTAATCCACCAGTGCCTCCCGGAGAATGAAGGCTTGATTCCTTTCTCTATGATCGCAGAACGAATCTTCAAACGCTGTTCATCATCCAACATATCATAAAGCCAGTCGTAACCGACGGCAAGGGCAAGGGTCATTTCCGCGACATCAAGAAAATGCGACGGATTCCAGTCGCTGAAATCGGACACGGCACACATCTCCCGGACGGCACGTTCAGCGAAACGGCGTTCCCGCGTCAGATGATAAGCCATTGCAAGCGTATTGATCCGGTAGAGGACATTACGGCTGACCCCAAGCAGGCGGCGCCCCTGCATGATCCGTTCCGCGGGAGATTCCTTCAGCAACACTTCGGCATCATGAACCACTCGTTCCGCAAGTGCTTTGCCGCAGACCGTTTTCTGCGTCTCTCTCAATGGAAGGAACCCCGTCTTCGAATTGACGAAAAGGCGGGGATGTGTGCCTGCGATTTCCGGCAGCATGATCTGTTTCTCCTGTGGTTGAGCCGCTCCGGAGACAGACTGTATTGCCAACCCGAAGCAGAATAAAAACAAATATATTTTTCTCATAAGACAAAACCTTTCGCCTAATATAGCCTCGAAGAAAAATTTTGCCAGCGGATTTTTGGAAAAACGGTCTTCAATGCGGAGCCAGCAGAAGGAATGGGTAAACCGGAATGTTGCGCAGAATCCAATAGAGCACAAGGATAATCAGAACAGGATAAGCAACCCATGCCCGCAGGGCAAGCCGCGGTTTCCAGAGCAGAACGCCGATCAGGATCAGCGACGGAAACAACAACAGATTATAACGGAACGCCGCATAAAAATCTCCGTGAAGAGCCGCATAAAGCGCACGCGTCGTCCCGCATCCGGAACAGTAGAGCCCCGTCAGCCGGTAAAAGGAGCACTGCGGCAGCCAGCGCGTCGCAACGGGGTTATGGAAATACAGGAAAATCAGCCCGATTCCGCCGGCAGCCGCCAGAAAAATAAAAAACAGAAGTTTCACCAAACGCTCCTGTTTTATTTTTTTGACCGGGTCATTTCCGGCAGATTCCTGGAAATCAGGATGCTGCATGATCCGCAAAAGTCCCGAGCACCTGCAACGCAAGATAGATTCCATTGATGACAATTCCGGTGCCGAATGCAATCCATGCCCACATGGAAGCTTTTGACGACGCCTGCTGCGCGCCTGCAACATCGCCGCTCTGCAGCAGAGACGATACCTTCGCGGCATAGACAATGGAAACAATACCGAACGGCAGGCAGCAGCACAGCGTAGTGATGATCGCCTCAGCCAAGTGCGATTTAATTTGAACCGGAGGAGTCTGGCGCGCTCCGCAATGAGTGCAAACCTCCGCATTCTCTGTGATTTCTTTTCCGCATTGTTTACAGAACATGTTTTTTCCTCTCCTTAGTTGCTGCTGATGATAAGAATTAAAAGTGCAATATTCAACAGGAACATTACAGCTCCCGCAAGAATGCCGAACCACGCATGGATCGCCCCTTTCGCCTGAGGGTTTTTCTTTGCAAACTGCACCCCCTTGACACCTGCGACAAAAGCGGGAATTCCCGCAAAAATACCGCAGATCAGAGACGCCAGCCCCAGATAATAAGCCCAGAGAGCCCAGGAGTTGTTTGGAATGAAAAAAGTCGTGGCATCATCTGCAACCACGGCACGCTGTCCCAGCGAAGCGCCGCACGCGGAACAGAACCTGGCATCGGCACTCATCTCTTTTCCACAATTCTGACAATACATTGCTCCCTCCTTTTTTCTGCAAATATAAACAGGAAAAGAAAGAAATGCAACCCGGAAAATGAAATTACAGACTACTTTTCCAGCATTCCGCCGCGTTTGCCGACAATATAATTGCAGACATTGTCGCCAGTCACATTGCATGCGGTTTCAAACATGTCAAGAAGCGGGTTGATACCGATGGCGAGCGCCACAATCATCGCAATCTCGGAGTCATTCAATCCGAGATTCGCCAGCACCATGAACAGCAGGAAAACGCTTCCGCCGGGAATGCCTCCGGCTCCCACCGAAGCAAAGACAACGGAAATCAGCAGGACCGCCAACTGCGAAACTCCAATCTGAATCCCGAAAATGTTTGCGGCGAGGATTGCGAATACCGGAAGATGAATACAGACGCCGTCCATATTGATTGTGGCTCCGAGCGGCAGGGCGAAACTTGAAAGCTGTTCTTTCACATGAAGCTTTTCTTTTGCAATACGGAAAGAGATCGGCAGAGTCGCCGCGCTGGAACGGGTCAGAAACGCCGTAATGACCGCTTCCTTGATTTTATTCAATACACGATAAGGATTTTCGCGGCAGAGCAACAGAAGGAACATCGGGTAAATCAGGAAGATCATCAGCAGAACGCCGATCATGACGCATCCGGCGATCCGCACATAGGGTCCGAACAGTTCCATTCCGTAAACGGCGAAATTGACCGTCGTAAGCGCAAAAACGCCGACGGGAAAATACTCCATGACCCAGTCGATGATCTTGAATGACGCCTTCTGTGCAGCGTCAAACACATCAAGCATCAACTCCACGGTTCTGCCGGTCTTTGATTCCTCGCCATGCCGTTCGATCACGATACGTGCGGCAAGCCCGAACAGAATGGAGAAAATGATGATCGGCAGAAACTGTCCTTCCGCAAGCGCCTGAAACGGATTCATGAAAAGATTGTTGATGAACTGGGATATCCCGTTTGCCGTCCCGTGCATCTTCATCGCACCGACCTGCGGCAGAAATTTTTCGGAAAGTTTCTGCGCATTCTCCATTGCGGGATTCATGGCCACGGCAAGGAAAATTCCGAAGATCCCCGCAAAAAGAGAAGTCAGGAAATACCATACCAGAACCGACAAGCCGAGTCTGCCGAACTTCTTGACCGGCAGACTCGCGGCTCCGGCGACCAGCGAAAAGAAGATAATGGGGATCACCACCATTTTCAGCATCGCAATAAGCACCGTTCCGAAAGGCGAGACAACCGCCGTGATCCGGACAAGCAGTTCCTCCCCGTAACAGGCCCCCAGCCGGGAACATGAAATACCGGCGGCGATACCGAGAATAAAAGCAATGGCGACGCGCCAGACAAGCGCCACGGAAAAATATCCGGTGATGATTTTCTTCAGCATACAATCTCTCTTTTGTTGTTTTTTCAGCAAAAACGGAATTACCGGAAGTAATATATCATTTCTTTCCGCATTTTGCCAGAGAGATTTGTTTTCCGAATTCTTCAAGATCAATCACGGTAATATCGGCAAAATTACCGGGAATTTTTTCCGGCGGATCGGGACTGATCAGCACGCCTGTGACTCCGGCGTTCGCGGCAAGGCGCAGATCGGTGTAAAGGCGGTCTCCGCACATCGCGGTCTCCTCCGGCGCAACACCGTTCCGGCGCATGATCTCGCAAAGGATTTCAGGATTCGGTTTGCCCAGTACGACAGGGGAACGCCCGGAAACTTTCTCCAGACATGCAATGATGCTTCCGCAGTCGATCAGAGTCGTATCCCGCTCCGTCGGACACTCCGTATCGGGATGCGTCGCAATCCAGAGTTTGCCCCGTTTGATCCACCATGCCGCCTTGCAGAGCCGTTCATAACTCAATGCGGTATCAAAAGCCGTCACGACCGCATCAGGTTCGTCCGTCATGTTCACATCATGAAAACCGTATTCCTCCATTTCCCGCCGGAAAACTTCCGTCCCGATCATGAAAAGCCTTTTCGACGCCGGATGACCCGATTTCAGGAACGCAACCGCATTCAGAGTGGAGGTGAACATCTGTTTCCGCCGTATCCTGATTCCGAATTTGTACAAATATTCAATATAATCATCCACACTCCGCGAGGAATTGTTCGTCAGGAACGTATAACCGATCCCGAGGGATTCCAGGCGGCGCAGAAAAGGCAGCGTCGTCGGGAACAATTCTTCCCCGCGGTAAATTGTGCCGTCCATATCCATCACGACATGGCGGAGTCTTGAAAGATCATGTTTCACGGCTCAATTCCCCTTGTGAACACAACGTTGATTTTACTGCCTTCAAAATCATGAATCAGGATGTCGCCGGCGCGGACCGGTTCACACACATTCAGCGAATAAAGCTTCCTGAGAAGCGGTTCAATCAGCTTTACGGGAAGCGCCTGATCGGTCCGCACAGGAAGATACGGCAATTTTTTCGAGCTGCAATGGACAACCGCAGTTACAACGCGGCGTGGATCGCGCATCTCATTTTCCGCATAGGCGATCCCGCGTTTGCAGGTATTCCCGGCGACATGAAGCGAACCGTCTTCCCGAACCGTGATCTCAAGATGACATCCCGCCGGGCAGCCGATGCAGATTTTTTCAATTTTCTTCATGCCTTCACCTCCTCCAGTTCAAAATTCAGATTCTCCCCGGCAGTGCAGTCCGCGGTAAGCGCCGCAGGCAGATTCACGGCTATCATTTCCGCCGGCTTGACCCAACGCAGTTTCTTCCGCAGAATCACTCTTTCCCCTGCCCTCACGACAAGCTCCGCGGCGGAGGCAACGATTTTCGGACGCATGTAAAAATGCCCGTCCCCGGCAGGAACATAACTGTTCGGAACCACATAGCGCAAATGCTCGCCGCACATCGTCTTACCTTGTAAAACCGGGTCTTTTTTCTCCGCCCTGATCCATTTTACGGCGCAGGCGGCGCAACGCAATGCCTCCTCGGACACAAAATCCACAAGATCATGCACATGAAGCACGTTCCCGCAGGAAAAAATTCCTTGTACATTCGTCATAAGGTTTCCGTCAACCCATGCACCGTTCGTTACCGGGTTCAGCGCAACACCGCACTCCTTGGCAAGCTCGTTTTCCGGAATCAGGCCGACAGAAAACAGTACGGTGTCACACTCGATCTTCCATGCCCTGTCCATTTGCGGAAGGCCATTTTCAAGGGGTGCGACAGTAACACTTTCAACCCGATCCCGTCCATGGATATTTGTCACGCCCGTACTAAGATAAAGCGGAATATTGAAATCCTCAAGACACTGTGCAATGTTCCGGCTCAACCCGGACGGATAAGGCATGATCTCAACTACCGCTTTCACCTCAATTCCGCACCATGTCAGACGCCGCGCCATGATCAAGCCGATATCACCGGAACCGACAATCACCGCTTTTCTGCCGGGCAGACAGCCCTCCACATTCAACAGTCTCTGTGCAAGTCCGGCGGTAAAAATCCCGGCGACCCGGTCGCCCGGAATCCCCAGATTCCCGCGGCAGCGCTCCCGACATCCCATCGCCAGAATCACCGCCTTCGCATGAACCAGAGTCACACCGTCCGCCCTGGAATAAACTGTCAGAATTTTCTCCGCTCCGCAATCCTCGATCTTCATTACCGTGGAGCTCAGCAGAAAAGAAGCTCCCGCATCCTCCGCCTGCTTCAAAACCCTTGCCGCATATTCGGGACCGGTCAGTTCCGCATTGAAATAATGCAGCCCGAACCCGTTGTGAATACATTGCAGGAGCACCCCTCCCGGCGTCTCCTCCCGGTCGATCACCACAGTTTTCATGCCTTCGGAGGCACAGCCGTATGCGGCGGTCAATCCCGCCGCCCCGCCGCCGATCACGGCAATATCATAATCAAGTGTCTTCATATTCAACCCCTCTTTCCCATATCTCCGAGATGCCCGGAAATGAATCCGGTGTTCCCGCCGCGCTTCGTAGCTTCCTCCAAAGACATTCCGGTTTCCCTCGCAATGATCTTGAGGATTTTATAGGAACAGAAACCGCCCTGACAGCGCCCCATGCCCGCACGGGTATAGAATTTAATTCCATCCAGCGTAGTATGCCCGTGCCGGATTGCGTCCACAATCTCCGCCTCGGAAATCTTCTCACAGCGGCAGATGATATTGGTCCACGCCGGATCTTCCTTATGAAGCCGGTCCGCTTCTTCGGCAGATTGTCTCCGAATCTGAACCGGAGGTTCCAGCATGGATGCAAACTGCGCCTTTTCTTCAAGACGGACCCCGTTTTCACGGAGCAGTCCGCAGATATATCCGGCAATCGCCGGAGATGCCGTCAATCCCGGCGACTGGATTCCCGCCGCCTGAATCAGGTTTTCCACCTTCTTTGAAAAGGCGATATAAAAATCATTGCCCTCCATAACCGGGCGCGAACCGCTGAAACCGGTAATCAGATCGCGCTCCGATACAGCGGGCACCATCCGCCTCGCCTGACGGAACACAGCACTCCTGTTTTCCGCCGTGGTGGAATGATCCTCTTTGTCCCCGACAATTTCCGCGGTCGGCCCGACCATCGTCGTCCCGTCCACAGTCGGAATCACAAGCACGCCCTTGGAATGTTTCACAGGAACAGGAAAGACCACTTTGGACGGATACGCCGCAGAGGTCCGGTCCAGCAGATATTCCTCGCCTTTGCGCGCTGAAATCCTGAACTCCTCCGCACCGAATATCCGGGAAACATCATCCGCATGAAGTCCCGCGGCATTGACCGCATACTTCGCTCTGATCCTGCGTCCGTCATGCGCCTGCAAAGTCCATGCGCCGTCTGCAAAGGAAGCGTTTTCAAGTTTACAGTTTGGAAGAAATTCAACTCCGTTGCGTTTCGCCAGCTCAAGCAGGGAAAAGACGTAACGGTAAGGTTCCACGACACCTCCGCCGGGCGCATAAAGCCCCCCGGCGACATCGGGCGCAAGCTTCGGTTCCAGTTCCAGCATCCGTTCCGCGGAACAGAGCTCGATCCGCGGCACCCGGTTTTCCACACCCTGACGGTAAAGACGGCGTACCTCCGCCACTTCCTCCTCCGAAAATGCGGCGACAATGATCCCGCATCTGCGATAAGGAAAACCGAGCTCATAATGGAGCTTTTCGAACATCAGGTTCCCGAGAATCTCCAGACGTCCCTTGAGTGTAGTCAAAGGATAATGGAATCCGCCATGCACAATACCTGAATTCGCTTTGGATACGCCGAAACCGGCATCCGCCTCTTTTTCCAGCAGGGCCACGTTCAGACGGTAACGTGACAAAGCTGCCGCAGTCGCCGCCCCGGTCACGCCCGCCCCGATGACCGCAATGTCATAACATCCATTCATAAGATCACTCTATGTGTTTAGTTATATGTTTACTAATTAAAAACTACATCTGAACTATGAGAAAGTCAAATGAAAATTCTGAAAAAAATATGAAAATGAAATGATGAGTGATGCGGTAAGCGAGATGTTAAAAAGCCGATGCCGTATCTTTTGCCTGTCCTGCCCGAACCGTTTCCCGATTTTTTCACGAAAATATTTCGTATGAATTTGACATCGCATCCGGAACTCCTTATATTACAGCTAACGAAATAATTTCGTGCAGGAGAAGAAATTCGTATGCCAGCCAGAGTGTCATTGAAAGAAATTGCCGCGACAGTCGGCTTGTCCGTCGCAAGCGTTTCCGAGATTCTCAACAACCGTCCGAACAATTACAGCTCGGAAGCAACCAAGGAGCGCGTCCGCAGGGTTGCAAAAGAGATGGGGTACCAGGTCAGTTTCGGCTACAAGCTCCTGCGCAGGCAGAAAACCCGCACCGTTGCAATCATGAATTCAAGGGCGCAGATGAATGACGAGGAACATATCATGGCGCTCACATTGCGCCTGACGACCGGTTTCGACAGACTGGGATATGCCGCTTATTACAATGCATTCAGCGATGACGCCGAAGCCAATCTGAAAAAAGTCCGTGAACTGATCGGGCGCGGCGTGGAATCCTTCGTCTTTCTCGGACAACCCTTCGGACAGCAGGAAATCATGGCGGAGCTGGAAGCATCCGGGATTAATTCCGTCGGAATCGCCGCCACATTTCCCCGCTGGGTCAAAAGCTGTCTTTTTATCGGCGGCGAAGCTCTGATACGCTACTTCAGATCGCAGATCGGAGACAACTTCCGGCTGATTTGCGAGAAAAAGCAGTGCAATCCGGGCTGTCACGGGTTCGGCGCTCTGATGCGCGCATACCCGGAACTGAGCGGGCAGGAGATCACAAAACGTTTCATCTATCCGATGGAAGACATTGATTTTTATGTCTCCGATCCCCATGCAAGCTGGGAACATCACGGATTCGAGACCACAGCACGCCTGCTTCATGACTTTCCCGCCATCCGGGGAATCGTTTATATGAACGACTCTTTCGCCGTCGGAGGCGGAAACTGTCTGCTGCAACCCGGCTACAGGAAATATCGCAACCTCCTTCTCGGAGGCTTCAACAATGATCAGGTAATCAGGAACTACCCGCTGCCGATCAGCTCGGTTCAGCACAATCTTTCCAGACTGGCAGCGGAACTGGTCAAAGAAGCGCTTCTCCCGACGCCGTGCGGCAGGCTCCTTTCTCCTGAGCTCCATATCCGTATTCCGACAGGAAAAAGAGGGTATCCCTACTGGACAGAACATACGGAAGACGCCGCCAAAGCAATACGCCGTCTTTCAACAATCCCGGACTCCGGAAGCAAAAAAAATCAGCCAAATAAAATATCAAGTTGCTATGGTAAAAGGAAGCGAGGTGTAATCGCGAAAAAAGAGGCTGACTCTCAAAAGATGATGTGATACTGTATATAAGGCGACGACGCAATGGAAGAGCGACTCGCAAACAGTTAAAACATCTACAATAAAGAAGGTCAGCCATGAAAGAATGTAGCACGGTATCGTTCAAAGGTCAAGTGATTTATTGCGGAATTGACGTACATAAAAACAGTTGGCATGTAAGTATTCGGCATTGCAACCAGCAGATCGCCAATTTCAGCATGAATCCAGAAGTCCTTGAACTGGTTCGACATTTGAGGAAGAACTATCCGGATGCGGAATACCGGAGTGTATATGAGGCTGGATTCAGCGGCTTTGAAGCGCATCGGACACTGTGCGAGCTGGGCGTGAAGAATATCGTGATCAATCCGGCGGATGTGCCGACGAGCGGAAAGGAACGGGAATACAAGAGTGACAGTTTGGACAGCCGGAAGCTGGCGAGAGAGTTGGAGAATGGCAGTCTGGAAGGAATATACATCCCGGAGCCGGCGAACTTGGAATTGAGGAATCTGACGAGGCGCGAGACGAAGCTGACCGGAAATATTGTCCGGATCAAGAATCGGATTCACAGCCATCTGTTTTTTCTCGGCTTGAAGTTCAGAAGTTGGTCCGGAGGCTCATTGAAAATCATGGAATCGGATGCTGCAAAACGGCATGACTACGCATTGCAGAGCGACTTGCGCGAATTGCGTTTTCTGCGGGAAGAGCGAATTCGGATAATCCGCGACGAACGGGAATGTCTGAAGCATTTGAACCGGGAAAAGGTTCAGGACAACTTGGAAAGCATTCCGGGAATCGGCTTTCGCACGGCGGTCGTTCTACAGGCGGAACTGTGGGATTTGTCACGATTTCCCAATAAGGATTCGCTGAATTCGTACGTGGGGCTTGCTCCGCATACGGTCGGCAGCGGAGAACACGAGGAAATCAAATTCGGCGGAAACCGGAAGAAAAAGCAGTTGCATTATCTTCTGATCGAATCGTCCTGGCGAGCGATAAGATTCAACTTGGAATACCGGGCGAAATACGGCGCGATGCTGGCAAAAGGAATGTGTCCGCAACGGGCGATTTCAATCATTGCAAAGAAGCTTTTACTTTCCATTCGTGCGGTCTGGCTTCAGAACCGGAAATTCGTGGAACTGCTGCCTCGCACGAAATAAATAGATTTGATTCGGTTATGATCTGTTTTGCTGTGAAAACGGAAGTTCGGTTTTGATAGTACGTCGTTTGTTCCTTTCTTGCCCTGAAAAATGAGCATAACCCAAGTTTACGAGTACTATTTTTGAATGGAACAGCAAAATGCAAGAGAGCCTCGGCTCCCGTTGCCAATAATAGTGTCCGATTTTTGATTGGATCAGAAAACAGAAACAGTTTCAAAGAATAATAAAACTGCAAGAAATTGCAGAGGTCGGATTTTTGTCTTTCGAGGCAAAAATGAAGAAACAACAAAGAAAACAACAAAACAACGTAAAAAAGAGGGCTCAGCCCCTTGACTTTTACATAATAGGAAAGGAATACAAAATGACAAGACACCAATCCCCACTCCATAACACCCCGCATTTGCGGACTTTCACCCTTATAGAATTGCTCATCGTTATTGCGATCATCGCGATTCTTGCGGCGATGCTTCTGCCGGCATTGAATGCGGCGCGCGGCGTAGCGCAAGGCGCCAGCTGCCGCAGCAACCTGAAACAGCTCGGAGTGGTATGGTTCCTCTATGCCAATGACTATAAGGAACGATTATTGAGCGCGCATATTCTTGACCGTTCCGTACGTTCCGATGGGAGACCCTGCACATGGGTGGAATACCTGACAAAAAATAAAATTGTCCCGACCAGCATCCGCGGCGCCGGCGCCTCGGCATACAGAACAAGCAAACTCCTGCTCTGCCCGACTGACTCGAAGCCGGGATACATGTTCAACTCTCTGCGTGTATATGACAGTTACGGATACAATTACTACATCGGCCCCTCCAATGTGTTCGATACCGTAGACAGGTGGCTGCAACTGTCACAGCCGAACCGTTATCTCAGCCGGACAGTTCTGTGGGGAGACAACTGGACCTGTTACAGACAGGATGGCGACAGAACCGGGGTTTCCATGAAGTATGGAACAGGAAACGGAGTCGCACTGATCGCCCGTTACAAGAGCGCCTCCATCGGAATCGACAGAGCCCATAAAGGCGGAGCCAACAATGTCTACGGAGACGGCCATGTCGAGACCGTGAATTATGTGCTGGCTTACGATGAACGCATCTGGCTCTGGAAAGCACCGAAGGAAAGCGATCTGGTAAAATACTATCAGGGATATTGATGAAAAACAAGCGGGAGCAATGAAAAAATGAAACGGCTGATCATAATGTTTCTTTGCTGCGGAATGATCTCTGCATTCGGCAGTGACGCAGTAAAAGCGAGTCAATGGGGGTTCCATGCGGAAAATGCCACGGAATGCCTGCAGAAAGCAATTGATTCCGGCGCACCGAAAATTCTTGTCGACAATATGGGAAAAGACTGGATCGTTGATAAGATCCGCCTGCGTTCCGATCTGGAACTCACCTTTGCCGACGGTGTAACCGTCCGAGCTCTTCCGGGCGCTTTCCACGGGCTGAACGATTCTCTGTTCGAGGCAACGGACTGCAAAAACATATCCCTGAAAGGCAATGGCAAGGTGCGGCTGGTCATGAATAAAAAAGACTATCAGGACATCAAGCGGTACAAGCCTTCCGAATGGCGCAATACACTCTGTTTCAGAGGATGCGAGAACGTTCTCGTCTCCGGGCTCTCTCTGGAATCAAGCGGCGGTGACGGTATCTATATCGGCACATCTTCCCGGATGCGGGGATGCCGGAATGTCGTTATCGAACAGGTAACAGCCTCGGATCATCACCGCCAGGGGATCAGTGTCATCAGCGTGGACGGACTGAAAATCCGTCACAGTAAATTCAGCAATACGGCGGGAACCCCTCCCATGGCGGGCATTGATTTCGAGCCGAATAAACCGGATGAATGGATCACCGGCTGTGAGATCAGCGACTGTGAATTCGAGAATAATGCGGTCGGCATTCTGCTTTATCTGAACTTGCTGACGGCACAGACAAAGCCGCTTTCCGTAACTTTCCGCAACTGCAGGCTGACCGGAAACCGAATCAATATGATGCTCAGCGCGAGCGGTACAACACCCGTAAAAGGAAATGTCGTCTTTGAAAACTGCCGGATGGATTCCGCAAAATCCAATTCCGTCATTTTGAGCAATCTTCAGGAAGATGCAATGAAGGTCCTGTTCAAAAACTGCCTGATCGACAATGGAAATACCGGTGCGTCGACTGTCACCGTCAGTACAAATCTGCTGCCGGATATTGCCGGAATTGCCTTTGAAAACAGTAAAATCATCACAGGCGGAAGCCGTCCGCTGGAATTTCAAAGTCTCTCGGGCGCCGGTGTGACCGGCATTCAGGGCAGCTTGAATATTCAGGAAAAGAACGGTAAGGAAAGCAAGTTCGATTTCCGGAAATTCATGCTCGCCAATAAGCCCGATGAAGCAATAAAAAACTTCAAAGTCGCAACCGTCGATCTGAAACAACTGGTTCCCGGCGGAAAAGGGAAAAAAGAGGCAAAGAGCAAATTCTTCCGCAAAAAATTCAAAATTCTGCAATATGTCGAATCCGGCAAACCTGTCAAACTGGATTTTACCGTCAGGAAAATCTACAAAAATCCCATCAATATAACGGTCGATGTGAAAGACTCGAACGGCACTCCGGTGGATCAATTCAAAATCACGAAGCCCAGCCAATCCTATATATTAAAGAAAAACAGCGGCAGCGAGGTCATGCTGCTGGAGGTCAATACCGGACTGCATGCCGTCGCCCTGGCTTCCGGGCAGCCGGGACAAGCCATTCTGGCGGATACGAGAACCGGGATGTTTTACGCATCGGGGGCAAGATTTTATTTCATGGTGCCTGCCGGAGCGGCGGACATCAGACTTGAAGTTGCGCCGGACCTCGGAGAACCCGTAGGCGCCGAACTTCTGGATCCATCCGGCAGGAGCATGGCGTCATTCAGCAAGAGCGACAGTATCCGCCAACTGGTTTATAAGCGGGGAAATACCGCAGAAACGGAAATCTGGAGTGTGAGATTCCCCTATGTCCACGAAGATATGCGGTTCCGAGTCGGCGCTCCGCTTCTTCCTCTCGTCTCCACCGCGCCGGAAAATATTCTGATCCCGCGCGATACCGCTCCAATGATCCGGGACAAATAACCTTGCAAAAAACGGGAAGCACACAAACGACTTCCCGTTTTATCTCTGTTTTCCGTTCTCCACGGGCACGAATTTCACGTGATCGAACATGCTGGTTCCCTTGGAAACGGAAACCATCTGCGTGGAGGGCGTTCTGTTCTTTGCCACCGGATAAACCAGCACAATCCGATTCCGGCCGGCAAGAGAGGTAAACGGACACGGGCGCCTGAATTGATATGCTCTGCCGTTGATGTAAATTGCGGAAATCTGTTTTGCATTCCACAGATTCAACAGCAGGTGATACCGTTCCGCAGAGGGGGATTCAAATTCCAGAACGAACGCAAATTCGCCGTTCTGTTTCCTGCGGAACTCCTCCGCTTCCTTTTTCCAGCGTCCATCCTCCAAAACCGGAGACAATGCCGGCGTCGCCCGGTCGCCCCTGGGAGCCGGATGCCATTTTTCAATGGATTTCACCCCGAAATCCGTCAAATCCGCCGACGGGCTGGAAAGCTTTTCCAGTAAAACCGATGTGAACGTCCCTGCGGCAAGCGGACCGACGGCATAAGCATTATCCCGCGGAGCATCCGTCCTTTCCATGTCGCGCTTCACCGTCATAACGGCATGGATGCGCTTGGGAATCCCGTTGCAGAGCATGTCAGCCTGAAGATAAAAATGATAATCGCCCTCCCCGAAACCGGATCGCAAATCCTGTGCGCCAAGCGGAAATGAAACAACTGCTTTCTCCTTCACAACCGGCAGAGTCACGCGCTTAACGCCGTCTTTCCAGGCAGGCGGCAGACGCAGCACAAGGGAGACATTCTGAAATTTCGCAGACGAGTCCGCCGGGATAAAGGAAAAATCAATTCTGTTTTCCCGTTCATGAAACGCCATTTGAACGGATGCCGGAAACTTTGTCAGCCTGACTGTTTCCGGGCTGTTCCCGGCAAAGCGCACCAGTTCCACCTCGACAGGAACCATGCGGCTGCGGTCATGAGGCAGAGAAAATATGCCGTCCGAAATATTCAGCGGCATGGAATCCAGCACAGCGGAAACAACCTTGCCATCGGTTTTGACGGACAGCGGAATATTGTGTCCCAATTCGGGAGCAGCAATTCTGGTGATCTCAAAAACGGCGGTCCTGCCATTTACGGATTTCTTTCGGATGCCCGTATGGAAAAACTGATAACGATATGCAAGATACTCATTTTCGTTGCAGTACCACCAGTCCGGGTTCCCTCCGTATTCTTCAAAAATACTGTCCAGGACTCTGAATCCTTCATTGTTCTGCCATGTATGAAGTCCAAGCGTGATATGCGGGCCCGCCTTCCATTTTTTGTCCTGCAACGCTTTCAATCCGCGGGCAAGTCCCTTTTGAAACAACTCCGGAGAAGGCCTGCGGTCATTGATGCCGAAAAGAAAACTGCCGAACCACATCGTCCTGCTCAGTCCGTAACGTTCAGCGACATTCCCCCAGGGTTCGGGACCGCCGAAATGCCCGCTGCGCTTCAGGATGTCGCCGATCATTTGAGGCACATGATCCTGAAAACGGGTGGAACAGGAGGTATAAGGCAGTACAAAAGCCGTCACGCAGGTATTGTAAGCGGCCTCCTCTCTCACGCGCAGATCAAGAATCTGGTAGAAAATGCCGGACGGCAACAGACCCGGAAGATCCGGGTGATCCACCGTATGGGAACCAAGCGATGAACCGAGTTTCAAAATCTCGGCGGGAACGGCTTGATCGCTTTGTTTATTCTGAAATTCATACAGATAAAAAGTCCCTTTCCAGCCATGGCCGGCAAGAGTCCGCGCCATTTTCAGGTGACGGTTGTTGGTGTCATCCCACCGGGTGGAAAATGCAATTTTCCTGCCGTCGGGCAGTTCCAGCTTTTCCAGCTCCGCTTTTTGCGCATCTTCCACAGTATTGAAGCTTACTTCCAGAATCTGACTGTATTCCGGCATTCCGAGCGGATTTTCCGCAAAAAGCCCGAGGGAAAACAAACAGAACAGAAGCGACCAATATCTTTTGACCATACTTCCTGTGTCCTTCTTGGATATTCAAATCTGCAACTTTTTACTGTCCGACGACCAACGTGCTGATTCCGTGAGCCGCCCACTGACTGCTGTCCCGGCTGCTGCGGCGGCCGCTGACGCAGATCAGGGTGTCGCCGTTTTTCACATGTTTCATGTCACGCAGGATTCTGGCAACGTCATGTTCGCTCAATTCGTCCTGATCCTCATAGGGAATGAAAACCGGAACGACGTTGTGGAACATCGCCATCCTGGAACAGAGCGGGATCGAATTCGACAGTGCGAAAATCGGGCTCCCCGGACGGTATTTCGAGAGCATCTTTGCTGTCTCTCCGGTTTTGGAAAGAACGGCAATCCCGCGCTCATTCATATCGTGCGACAGGCTCGAAACCGCTTTGCAGAGCGCATTTTCGCCCCGGGTCACTTCCGGCAAATCCATCGACTCCAGCAGCATTTTATCATGCCGGAACACCCCTTTTGCCGCTTCGGTTTCAATGATGATTTCCTTCATCGCCCTGACCGCTTCCACAGGATATTTCCCCATTGCCGATTCATTCGACAGCATCACCGCATCGGTGCCGTCCCACACCGCATTGGCGACATCGCTGACATCCGCACGGGTCGGAAGCGGGTTCTCAATCATGGAACTCAGCATTTCCGTGGCGGTAATCGTGATTTTCCCGCGCCGGTTCGCCTCATGGATAATCATTTTCTGCGCGGTCGGCACCTTTGCATAAGAAAGCTCTACCGCAAGATCGCCGCGCGCCACCATCACGCCGTCCACCACCTCAAGAATCGCGCCGATGTTTTCCACCGCCTCCGGTTTCTCGATTTTGGCGATCACCGGAACGCTTTTGCCGATCTTCCGGAACAGATTCTTCAGACGGCAAACATCGGCGGGAGTCCTGACGAACGACATGCCGATGTAATCCACCCCCGCCTCCGCGCCGAAAACAGCGTCCGCCTCATCCTTTTCCGTAAGCGCCGGAAGCGAAATTTTCGTGTAAGGCAGATTGATTCCCTTGCCGCTGAGAATCTCGCCGCCGTTGATGACCTTGCAGTAAACGGCGTCATGCCTGCGGTCCGTCTTCTCCACCTTGAGAATAATACGCCCGTCCGCAACCAGAATGATCTTGCCTGCCTCGCAGTCTTTGGCAATGCATGTGTAAGTAGTCGGAAGCCGGAGCCGTTCGGTGTGCTCCGTTCCTCCGGTCAGAATCAGTGTTTCGCCTTTTTTGACTTTGACCGGTTCTTTCAGTTTGCCGACACGAATCTTGGGGCCCTGAAGATCCTGAAGGATTGCGACAGGTTTCCGGAGAACCGCGGAAATATTGCGGATGTTGCGGATTTTGGCAAGCCGGTCCTCATTGGTCCCGAACGAAGAATTGAGGCGGCATACATCCACGCCGGCGCGGATTATTTTTTCCAGCATTGCCGGAGACTCGCACGCAGGCCCGACCGTTGCAACGATTCTGCATTTTTTCATTTTATCATCCTCCCGGAAATGAAAAGTTTCAGTAAGATACTGCATCATGCGTCTGAATGAAAGCATTCTTTGCAAAATCTGACACATTTTTCATCATCCGTACTGTATTTTAAGGATTTTGGGTTATATTAACCCTGATAAGAAATGCAACCCGAACCGTAAAGGCGAAATGCTATGATCAATTTTGATAAAGATGAACTGTATCCGCTTCTCTTTGAACCTCTTTACAAGGAAGTGATGTGGGGCGGCACCCAGCTTGCGTCAAAACTGAACCGTCCGATCCCCGAAGACGGGCCCGCGATTGGAGAGGCATGGGAAATCTGCGACCGCGAGGGATTTTCCTCTCTTGTGGCAAACGGGCCGCTTGCCGGAACGTCCCTGCATGAGCTGGTCTCCAGTTATGGGAAAGAATTTGTCGGGCACAGATTCAACGGAGGGCTTTTCCCCCTGCTCGTGAAACTGATTGATGCGGGAAAGCGCCTTTCCCTTCAGGTTCATCCGAATGAAGAAGCCTGTGCGAAGATCGGCGGAGGAGCGGAACCCAAAACGGAAATGTGGTATGTCATCGCTGCGGAACGCGGTGCAAAGATCATTGCCGGGCTCAGCGGGAAATCCACGCGCAGGCAGTTTGTGGAAAATCTGAACTCCGCAGACATTGAAAAGCTTTTACAGGTCTTCGATTCCTATCCGGGCGATGCGTATTTCATCAATGCCGGACGAGTCCACGCGATCGGTTCAGGCAATCTTCTGCTTGAAATCCAGCAGAACAGCGATACCACCTACCGCATCAGCGACTGGGGCAGAACCGACAGCAACGGCAAACCGCGCCAGCTTCATATCGAGCAGGCAATGGAAAGCATTGACTTCATGGATCGCACCGTTCCGCGCATTACCGGGGCAAGCGATACCACCGACCACAACCGCAAGTATCCGCTGATCAACCGCTGCCCGTTCTTCCGCGTCGATGACCTAAAACTCGTCGAAGACTGGTATGACTCCACCGATTCCACCGCGAGCTTCCACCTTCTGACCGCGATCAACCATCCGATCAAGGTCGGGCGCGACGACAGAATCACCGAGGTTCCGGTCGGGTCCACCTGCCTGCTTCCGGCATCTTTCGGCAGCTACAATATCATCGTTGAACGCGGGAGCACCAGCACCGTTGTCAGAACTACTCTCTGAGTTTATCACAAGGATTTTTCAAATATGCAGATCAAAGCCATTGACGCATTGCGTCCCAAACTTGCCGAAGCTTTTCCGTCCGCTCAAATTCCGGACGGCTGGGCAATCACCCCGGAACAGTGCCCCGAAGGAATGGAGGGCGATATTACCGTAAACTGTTTCCGCTTTGCGCGAATCTTCAAAACCAGCCCCGATGCAGTTGCTGAAAAAATCGTAGAACTGCTGAAAAACGATCCTGATGTCAAAGACGCAGCCAAGGTCAAAGCATTCGTCAATGTGACGCTGAATGCGGAAGCGCTTTTCCGTGACACCGCCGCTTCCGTGGAGCATATTCTTGCAGAGGCAGCCCTGCCGGAAACTGCACGGCGCCGCATCGTGGTGGAATATTCCGCCCCGAATACGAACAAGCCCCAGCATCTCGGACACGTCCGCAACAATACTCTCGGGATGTCCGTCTGCAAACTGCTGGCACGTGTCGGACACGATGTGATTCCGGTCAACCTGATCAACGACCGCGGAATCCACATCTGCAAATCCATGCTTGCCTACCAGCGGTTCGGCAACGGCGACACGCCGGAAAAATCGGGAATCAAAGGCGATCATTTCGTCGGCAATTATTATGTCAAATACAATATCGCGCTCAAGGAGCAGATCAAAGAACTCCGCGCGGCAAAGCCGGAGCTCGCGGGCAAATCCGACGATGAACTCTTTCTTGAAGTAGAGATCGGGCGCGCCGCACAGGAAATGCTGCGCAAATGGGAAGCCGGAGACAAAGACACCGTCGCGCTCTGGAAACTGATGAATTCATGGGTCATCGCCGGATTCAACGAAACCTACAGACGCATGGGCGTTGAGTTCAAGAAAACCTATCTGGAAAGCGAAACCTACCTGCTCGGCAAGGATTCCGTAAAGAAGGGGCTGGAACAGGGAATCTTCACACGGCGGGAAGACGGCGCAGTGATTGCCGATCTCGGCAAGCTCGGCACAAAAGTCCTGCTCCGCAAAGACGGCACCAGCGTCTACATTACGCAGGATATCGGCACGACAATGCTCAAATACAACGATTTCCATCCGGATTCCCTGATGTGGGTCGTCGGTGACGAACAGATTCTCCATTTCCAGATGCTGTTTTCAATCCTGAAGAAAATGGGGAACAAATGGGCGGACAACCTGTATCACATGGCATATGGCATGGTCAATCTGCCGACCGGCAAGATGAAGAGCCGGGAAGGAACCGTAGTGGATGCGGACGATCTGTTCGACGAAATGCACGAGCTCGCGAAAAAGGCGACTCTGGAACGTGTCGGCGAGGAGATTCCGGCAGACCTTGAGGAACGTTCCGAGATCATCGGCATGGGCGCGCTCAAGTTCATGCTCCTCAAGTTCAATCCGAAAACAACCATGATGTTCGATCCGCAGGCGTCTCTCAAATTCGAGGGCGACACGGGACCGTATGTCCAGTATGCCTGCGCCCGCATCAATTCAATTTCGCGCAAAGCCGCCGACCGTGGATTCGCATTCGACGCAAAGCCCGACTGGTCACTGCTGGATTCGGCGGAGGAACGTTCGCTCGCGGTCTGCATGGCGCGCTATCCGGAAGTCCTGAAACTTGCGGCGGAAAAAATGGACTGCTCCGCCGTCGTCAATTATCTCCTCGACCTGGCAAAGGCATTCAACCGCTTCTACCGGGAAAAACAGGTGCTGAATGCAGACAATGACGCCGTCATCAATGCGCGTCTTGCGCTCTGCTATGCGGCACGCGATATCCTGACGGATGGTCTGGCAACGCTTACAATCCGCGTTCCCGAAGCAATGTAAACTGCGAAAGCAAACGGAAAAAACTGCTCCGCCGGCATTTCCAGATGTCACGGATGCAGTTTTTTTGTATTCAACAAGGATTCATATAAGGCAAGGTATTCCCTGTACATCTGTTCATTCGTCATGATCTCCCTGCCCTCATAACGGGGAGCGGAAAGCGCTTCCATGATCCGTTCCGCAAGTAAAGAGGCGGAATCATGCTCGAAATCTCCCGGAAAAGCATGTCCGGGGATCAAGGCGCAAAGCTCCGGCAGGGAATCAACCGGATTGCAGAAGACCGGCACGCCCGACGATATCGCTTCGACCAGAGCAAGCCCGTATCCCTCGTAACGGGATGGCATTACAAAAAGATCGAACATCGCAATCAGGGAAGCTGCGTCTTTCCTGTAACCGGGCAGACAGATTTTCAGGTTCGGGCACTGTTCCTCCATGCCGCGCACCTGCGCCGCCAGTTTTTCCCGTTCCGGGCCGTCACCAATGACGACAATTCCGACAGATTCATTCCGGGGAATTCTCCGCGACAGTTCCGGCAGAACTCCGAACAGCAGATCGTATCCTTTCTGCCAGTCAAGACGCCCGACCGAACCGATGATCTTCCGGCAGGGCTCAAGCCCCCACTCTTTTTTCAGTTGCCGGAGCTGCTCAGCCGAAGCCGGCGCAACGCGGTCGGAACCATTATAAATCACACGGATTGAATTCTCTTTCAGCCCGCATCGCTTTTCATGAAAACGCGCAGCCGCTTTCGAGACAGCGGTGCAGGCGCCGCACCATGAAAACGTGAGTCCGTCGAGTCGGAAGAAAAGCCCTTTTCCGGGACGGCGCTCGGCAATATGAACCGTATTCACCAGCGGTTTCCGTGTCCACAGATTGACAAAACGGCTCAGAAGATTCGGATGAATCAGATGGGAATGGATCACATCCGGTTTTTCCTCGCGAATCACCCGGAAAAGAGACAACAACCGCCACGGAGCCTTTTTCACCACATTCAGGTAAATCACTTTTGCACCGCAGGCGGACAGCCCTTCAGGTATGGCGCGACGTTCCTCCGGCGGCTCCGGCATCAGGGAGACTACCGTCACATCGTGGGCACGGCAGCGCAGTTGGCGCGTCAGCTCCAGCACGACTTTCTCCGCTCCCCCCGGAGCCAGTTCCGTCAGTATCATCAGAAGTTTCATAAAAAGGACCGTAAGAAGAATAAAAAAGGGAAACATCCGCGGAACGGATGTTTCCCATCCAATGAAAAATCAGTTCATCAGAAGCGGAAGTTCACAAACGGGAAGAAAGGAACCGATGAATCCTTGATGAAATTCAAAAGCCCGATCTGGAACGACTTGTCCTTTGCGATGTTCACCAGTCCGAACTGGAGCCCTTTGGCGGAATCCGCATAATTGACCAGCGTGCTTGCCTGGAGCCCTTCGATCTTTTTGGCGGAATTGAACAAAGGAGCCGCCTGTACTCCGTAGACTTCATCGCTCATGCTCGCGAAGATGGAACCCTCCACCCCGGCAACGTAGGTACCGCTTCCGAAACCGATCGGAACACCGATCTTGACGCCGTAGACATTGAACACATCGGCAGTCTGGGGAACTCCCGGAACAAATGTGAATGAAATGAAATCCCACGGCTGTTCCTCCGCGGTATCCGCATTCTGCGCAAACGCAGGCAGAGCCAGCAGACATGCAAAAATTGCTGTAATGAAAAGTTTCATGATCAATTCTCCTTATTTTGCAGAGACATTTGCTTTCGGACAGTTCGCATCCTTGACTGTCTCAGCCTTTTTATCTTTGGAGCTGAGGCAGATATTGAAAATCGGCATTACCGGAATCCAGCTGTCGGCAATGATGTTGATGCCGCCGAGCTGAATGCCTTCATCGGAACTGTAATTAACCACACCGCACTGGAAGCCTTTGAAGACACCCGTCACAATGTTGACCGCGCCACACTGGAAACCCTTGAAAATCTTTGTCACGATATTGACCGCGCCGAACTGAAAGCCGTCGAGTTCACCATCCGTCACTGTAACCGCACCGGTCTGAAAGCCTTTGAAATCATCCTCGGCAACAGCGGAAATACCCGCCTGGCAGCCTTTGGACGGCTGTGTCGTGAAGGCAAGCCCGGCAGCCTGGAATCCGGTCAGGCGGTAAACCAGAGCCATCGCCATGGTCGCCTGAATTCCGTAGACATCCCCCTGCGCGATCGCAGGTCCGAACCAGGAAGCCTGGCAGCCTTCCACATCCTTTGTGCCACTGTAGAAGAAAGAAGCTTCAACGCCTTTCACCAGCCCCCTGCCTCCGGTGGCGGGAATGCCGAGCTTCAGACCGTAAACGGTTGAAGTCATGGAACTGTCCGGAATGCCGGGCAGGAACACGAGCTGGAACGGAGTCCAGCTTGTCCCCTTCTGCGCTTTTTCTGCTGTTTTGACCTGCGGCTGTGCGGGAGCGGCTTTCCCATCTGCGGCAAAGAGTCCGCATACGGAAAGAGCCAGCGCTGCAACGACACTGTTTCTGAGTAGAGTTTTCATGTTGTCTCCTTTATTGATTGAAATTTTTCAGTTTGCAAATTGAAACTCTGGAAGTAAAAAAACGGAAGGCTGCCCTCACGCCTGCCGACATCCCGGCGGCTTGCCCCATGCCCGCAGTCAGAAAGATGTCTCCACATATTCTTCACCCCCGTTGACTCTGTGTTCAAAGAATATTATATTATCTTTAAAGTTACATCAAAGAATGGAATCTTCAAGCTGAAAAACGGTTAAAAAACGGAAATATCGGGAAAACGCAGTGTAATTTCATGCAAAAACAAGGAACGAATGTTCCACTGATTCAGGCGGAGGAAGTGCATTATGACGCAAATCATAAAAAAAATCATTAATAAGAAAAAGGTCTATATCGTAGAAGAACACCATCACGTCCTGCTGCCCTGGGCATCCGAACGGGAACAACTGGGAATCGCGCCGCATGTCCTCACCCTCGACCATCACACGGACACTCTGCCGGAGTACACTCATTATGACGAGACCCACGAAACACCGCATGAAAAGCGGATCGACCGCCGGGATCCCCGCCAGATCGAAGCCGCATTGAAGGATCTGCGCCATGACGAACACTTCGATTTTGCAATCCGGAACGATATCATCTCCTCGGCGACGATCTTCTCCCACGTGAACTTCTCACGGGATGTCAATCCCCGGATCACGATCATTCACGATCCGCCTCCCGATGAAGAGAGGAAGACTCTGGAGCATTATTACAGCCGCGCTCTGGAGACGGAATTTCTGGAAAACAACCTGAAACGCGCGCCTCTGCCGGAACGCCCCTGTATTCTGGACATCGACCTGGATTATTTCAAAGGAGAAAAATCAATTCATCCGCAGAATTTTTCACTTTTCATGGAACTTATTCAGAAATCCGCTGTTATAACAATATCAAGAGAGCAGGACTGGGTCCGGCTCCTGAATATGGATTTCGGAAACCGTCTCTCCGGTTACTTTGAAGAAGGGATTCTGCAGATGATTTCAGGGGGAAGTTGTAAAAACCGTTAAATTTTCTGATTCCGGGCTGGATTTTTTCTGAAACGGGTATAACTTAATAAATAGAATTGTTTTGCCGGGGTGCGTCTTATATCATCCCCCCCCATAGGCGTATCCCCGGCTCTTTTTTTCTTGGCTTCCGCTTGCAAAATCTGTATTTCCGGGGTATAGTCCGCACAAAACTCAATTCGGGAAGTGGAATTATGACAGTCAAGGAAATATTGTCCGCACAGAAATGCTGCTTTGCCGCAGGAAACACGCTTGCGCCGGCAGTCAGGAAGCAATATCTGAAAAATCTTCTGCTGGAAGTAAGAAAACGGGAAAAAGAAATCTGCGCCGCACTTTACGAGGACCTTCATAAATCGGAATTCGAGGCGCGAACCACCGAAACAGGCATCATACTCGACGAGCTTTCCACGATGATCCGGAAACTCGGTTCCTATGTCCGTCCGCGTAAAGCCGGGGTCTCATCCCTGAATTTTCCCGCCAAAGGCAGAATTTATCCCGAACCCTACGGCAATGTCCTGATCTTTTCCGCATGGAACTATCCTTTCCAATTACTGTTCTCGCCATTCATCGGCGCCATTGCGGCAGGCAACTGCGTCATTCTCAAGCCTGCGGAACAGGCTCCGGCAACAGCGGAAATCGCGGCAAAGATCGTTGCGGCGGTGTTTCCTCCAGAATATGCCTCTGTCTGCAACGGCGGACACGAAATGACGCAGGAGCTGCTTGCAGAGGAATTCGACTGTATTTTCTATACCGGCGGCTCTGCCGGGGCAAAATTCATCGCCCGCGCCGCGGCGGAACACTTTACCCCGCTGACCCTTGAACTCGGAGGAAAAAGCCCCTGCATTGTCGATGCGGACGCGAAAATCGACCTTGCCGCAAAGCGGATCGTCTGGGGAAAATTTCTCAATGCCGGACAGACCTGCGTCGCACCGGACTACCTTCTTGTCCACAAAACCGCCAGGGACAAGCTGCTTGACCGTTTGAGACACTGGATACGGACTTTTTACGGCGACAATCCGAAGAATTCCCCCGATTATCCGCGTATCATCAACGCGCATCATTGCGAACGCATTGCCGGATTGATCAACGGTTCGGAAATTTTCTGCGGAGGCGGAATTGATCTGGAAGAGAAATATATCGAACCGACAATCCTGATTCCCGCCGGTCCGGATGCACCTGTCATGAATGAGGAAATCTTCGGGCCTTTGCTTCCCGTATTGGAAGTGGAGTCGCTGGATGAGGCAATCACGTTTGTCAACAAGCGTCCGAAGCCCCTTGCCCTTTATTATTTCTCAGATGGACTCCGTGAACTTGAAAAGCTTCTGACCCGCACCTCGTCCGGCGGAGTCGCGGTCAATGAAACGATCACTCACCTCATCAATCCGGAACTTCCTTTCGGCGGCGTCGGAGCCAGCGGATACGGCGCATATCACGGCAGAAAGACCTTCGACACCTTCACGCATTACAAGTCCGTCATGATCAAATCGAATCTGATCGACCTGCCGTTGCGTTATCCGCCGAATCTCAACAGAAATCTGAAAATTCTGGATTTCATCAGCAAATAAAAACAGAGGAGAGCAGTTCGTCATGACGACACAGAGAATTTTCTGCATCGGAAGAAATTACGTGGAACATGTCCGCGAACTCGGCAACGAAGAAGGCGATCCCGTCATCTTCATGAAGCCGGTCACATCGCTCGTCACGACGGATACAGCGGAGCTTCCACTTCCTGCGGACGGCGATCTGGACTATGAAACCGAGCTGGTCGTGGAAATCTGCAAAGCGGGAAAAGCGCTTGCTCTGAAAGACGCTCCCGCGTTCATCGGCGCTCTCGGCGTCGGCTTCGATCTGACGCACCGGGCTCTTCAGAAGTTTCTCCTGAGCCATAACCAGCCGTGGGAACGCTGCAAAGCATTCGACAACAGCGCCCCGCTGGGAGAACTGACTCCGTTCGACCCGGCAAAGGACGACTTGAAGCATCTCCGTTTCTCCGGTTATGTCAATGAGGAACTCCGCCAGTCCGGCGACACCTCGCAGATGATTTTCCCGATCGACCGCCTCATCGTAGAGATATCCAGAGACTGGAAGCTTCTTCCCGGTGATCTGATCTTCACCGGCACTCCGAAAGGAATCGGCAGGCTCCACGGCGGCGATATTCTTTCAGGCGTCGACCACCGCGGCAACCGCTGTTCCTGGAAGTTCGTGAAATAACCTTGCGGCAGCGGAGAAACGGAATGGAAATCAGAGTTGCAACGAAAAACGATGCGGCGGGGGCACTGGCGGTTTATGCGCAGTACATCAATACATCGGTCACTTTCGAATATGAACTTCCTTCAATCGACGAGTTCTCGCGCCGTATTTCCGACACCTTGAAAACTCATCCCTATCTGGTCTGCATGGAATCGGGAAAACTCTGCGGATACGCCTATGCGCACCAGTTGAAGGAACGGGAAGCCTACCAATGGAGCGCGGAACTGTCCATCTACCTTGATTCCGGCATTACCTCGCGCGGCATGGGAAGGACTCTTTATGCTCTGCTGATCGAAATCCTGAAACATCAGGGAGTCCGGACAGTCTACGGCTGTGTGACGATACCGAATCCGCGCAGTGAAAAACTCCATGAGAGCCTGGGATTCCGCCCGCTCGGCATTTTCCGCAATGCGGGATTCAAAAATAAGGAATGGCATGACACGGCATGGTTTGAAAAAAACATTGCCGGCTGCAATGTCCCCCCGGCAAAGCTGATTCCCTTTTCCCGTCTCGCGCCGGAAACGGTCAGCAGAATCATCAAATCCTGCATTTCGAGGGACAATCTCCCGTAATATCAGAGCCGGGCGGGGAAAAACTCCGCCAATCTTGCGTTTCAATCTTGACTTTTTCTCCGAAGTGAGTATAATAGCAGGGTAATGCAAACAAGGAACGGAACAGTATTCATGGCGGAAAAACTTCCAGGCGGACACGAAACAATACTCCTCGTCGATGATCAGGAAACGGTATGGGATTTTCTGATTGAGGCTCTTCAGAATCTCGGATACTCTGTAATTCTGGCGGAAAACGGCCTGGATGCAGTCGAGATATGCCGGGAGAATCCGGGGCAGATCGACCTTGTCCTGCTGGATATGATCATGCCGAAAATGGGTGGACACAGCACTTTCTACCGGATCAGGGAACTGGACCCGAACATCAAAGTCCTGCTCTCAAGCGGCTATGTCGCACCGGATGCCGTCAATGACCTGCTTGCAAACGGTGCGGCGGGTTTTCTTCAGAAACCGCACCGGATCAAAACACTCGCCTATGAACTGCGCCGCATTCTGGACACGCCGGCTCAGGAAAAAACACCCTCTCCGGTTTGAGAAATTGCCGTTTCCGGGCTCTTATCATACCGCCGTTTCCTGCTTTATCATAAAAAATTCATGAAGCATCTTTGAAAAAACATCCGGATATGCTATATTAGTTAGATATGCCGTTGTTATTTTTGAACAGTAATACAGTTATGAATAAACTAATACTAATAGGGAGTTGAGTCTTGAAATTATTATTGACAGGAATCACCGGACTGGTGGGAGCGTCTTTTGTGACTGCGACACTTCGCAGCAGGGACGACATTCAGATTGTTGCAATCTGCAGAAGCGGACGCGGCCAGACAGCACAGGAGCGCGTAAAACAGGTTATCGAGGAACAGTGTGCATTCGACGGAACTCCCGAACTGGCAGAGAAAATGCTCGGCAAGATCGAAGTCATCAGCGGCGATGTCAAGAACTTCCCCGTTGACGAAATCGTAAAAAAGGGTCCGTATGATGTGTTTTTCCATTGCGCGGCGGATGTCAATCTCGGCAAAGACCCCGAGGGAAAGACCTATGCGACCAATCTCGAAGGCACAAAAAACGCACTCGAACTGGCACATCTGCTGAAAGTCAAGGCTCTGCACTACGTCAGCACGGCATATGTCGCGGGAAAAACCAACGGCATCGTCATGGAAGGCTCGCTTCCCGCAACCGACTGGGTCAATTCCTACGAAAGAAGTAAATTCGAGGCGGAAAAACTGGTTCAGAAATGCGGCATTCCCTATACGATTTACCGTCCGTCCATCATCGTCGGCAGACTTTCCGACGGACTCATCAGAAAGCCGCTGGCGTTCTACCGTATCATGGAATTTCTCGGCAGTGTCAAAAAACATCACTGTGTCCGGAACCATATCCCGCAGAATGCGCCGATCAAACTCAGCCTGCGTCTGGAATCCGAAAAATCGGATAAAATCTATTTTGTGCCGATCGATTACGTTCAAAAAGCGATTTCCACGATTTTCACGCTTCCGGTGGAAAACAAATGCTATCACATCACAGGTGAAAGCCCTGTTTCCACGGATGATATCAATACTGCGGTTTCCGCAGTGTTGAAAGCCGAAGGGCTTCAGGTGCTGAGCCATGTCGAAAATCCCACAAAGGAAGAAAAGATGGTTCAGAGAATGATCGAAGATCTGATGCCTTATTTCGCGTCTCAGATCACATTCGACAATACCCAGGTCAAAGCGGCTCTCGGACCGGAGGCGCTTGCCTGGAAGCTGGATATTGATTTCCTCAAAAAGATGGCGAAGTCTTATTATCGGCAGACTTCTCCGGGGCTTGTCGCGGAATAATTTTTCCGTATGACGCTTCTATGTCCGGCATACTCTCAACTGCAGAGTGTGCCGGGATTCTTTTTCCAGCGCCTTTCCTCTTATTATTGAAAGGAATTCCCGTGCAGAACAGCAGAAATAAATATCAGTTTCAGGATATCGACAATCCGCAGATGGTTTCTCTGGATCACCGTCTGTTGTGTCCGCAATGCCATGAAACCCTTTCACGTGCGGATATCGAATCTTATCCGCATTGTCCGTTCTGCGATCATGATTTCGGGAAGAACGAGGCACTTGAAGACTTTATTCTGGAACCTCTTGTAGACAACTGGATGCGGCAGCAGCCCGGATTCAAAGCACAAGCGGAAGAAAATCCATTTCAGCAGATGCTGGACCTTTGAAAATCAACTTTTTTTCGGAAACAAGAGAAAAACACTTCCCCCACGCCACCATCTCGCAATCTCGCAATCTCGCAATCTCGCAATCTCGCAATCTCGCAATCTCGCAATCTTGCAACCTCGCAATCTCGCAATCTCACAACAAGTCGTCCTGTTCTTCGGTGATTCTGAAGGCTTCGTCCTGCGTCCGCGGAGCCGGAAATTTCAATTGATAATGCTCGATGATCCAGCGTACAAGATTCGGAACGGGGAGAGTCGTGACAATGGAAAGAACAACAATGGCATTAAAGAAATTGTTGTCCAGCATTCCCAATTCCTTGCCAATGGCTGCGGCAGCCAGAGTCGCGGAAAGCTGCGGTACGGTCATAACGCCCGCACAAATTCCCTTCACATTGGAAAACCCGCAGAGCCGGAGCGCCAGCCAGCCGGAGAAAACCTTGCTTCCGACGAGCCCCACAACAGTCAGCAGAATAATCTGAAGATTTCCCGCCGACTGGAAAAGCATCCGCAGATCGGTCTTCATGCCGATTGAAATGAACAGAAACGGAATAAGGAACCCGTAACCGATCCCCTCGAATTTACGGAAAGTCTCACCTGCCGACTTCACGACGCGGGATAATCCGAGTCCCGCAAGAAACGCCCCCACAACCAGGTTGATTCCCAGAAACTCTCCGATCAGAACGGTCACAAGAACCACAAAAATAAAACAGGTAATCAGTCCGTCCTGCCCCTCGTCAAGCACCTTCAGCAGATAGCCTCCGGCTTTCGGGACCAGAAACAGAACCAGTACAAAATACAGCAGGACAACCACCAGAAAGAAAACCGTGAAATAATTGCCGAAAATCTTCGGGTCGATGTAATCGAACAGAGAAAGAGTCTTGTTCAGGGCAACGTCCTGCGAAATGGAAAGTTTCTTGATCTGGACGCTGACCGCAAGAAGCACGATGCTGGCGACATCCGTAATCACGGTGGAAATCAGGATCGCCGCTCCGAACAGACTCCGCACCAGGTTCAATTCACGGATGATCGGGAACACAATGCCTACCGAATGGGACGCAAACAGAGAGGCATACAGAAGTTTGCCGGGAAAATCATCCGCCTTGAAACAGGCATAGACGAGATAACCGGAAACGGAAGGAATCAGAAACGTCAGGACACTCAAGGCGATCACGGGGCGCCTGCTGTTCCTGATAAGCTTGAAATCAGCCTCCATCCCCGCCAGCGTCATCAGGAAAAGGAGTCCGAGCGAACCAAGAGAGTTGATCAGCGTCAGCGAATGCGCCTCCACCACATCCGGCCTGGTCCCGAGAAAAGAAAGCAGCGGCGTAAGCCTGCCGAGAAGATCGAATCCGTTCGGTCCGATCAACATTCCCACAAGGAGCAAAGCAATCACATCGGGGATCTTGAATTTCCTGAGAAAAAGCGGAATAATCGTCATCAATCCGATCAGGATCAGAAATAAAATCAAAAATGCGTCATTGCTCATAATCATATCCCGTATTCATATTTTCCGGACGATATTGTATTATAATTGAAAAAGCCTTTTTGGCAATCTTTCAAACTGAAAAATATCGTATTTTTATTTGCCGTAAAGCAATGCGGGAACTCCGCAGCGGCGGCATTCAGGGAATTCATTCAATATGCCGGAATTGATATGACATTGCCTGAAACGGCATTCCATCTTTACCGTAATCCATTTATATTATAACTGCACATAAAAATAAGGAGATATGCAACATGAGCGTAAAACGTTATGAAAACAATCCGATTCTGAGTTCCGCCGATCTCTCATACCCGTCCTCTCTGGTCTTCAATGCCGGGGTAGCAAAATACCGGAATCAATATGTCATGGTATTCCGCAATGATGTGGGATTTGCCCCCGATTCCAGAAAGGATATTCATATCAATCTGGGAATTGCATTCAGTGACGACGGGAAACAGTGGAAACCGGCGCCGCATCCGTGGCTCGAAACTGCCGGGCGCCATCCGGAACTGGAACGGATCTATGATCCGCGCCTGACTGTAATTGAAGACCGGTGTTACATCTGTTTCGCAGCGGATACCAGATTCGGAGTATGCGGAGGCATCGGACTCATCAGCGAAGATTTCAGTTCAATCGAAATTCTTTCCATCTCGTCCCCGGACAACAGGAACATGGTGCTGTTCCCTGAAAAAATCAATGGAAAATTCGTCCGCCTTGAACGTCCTTTCCCGGAATACAGTCTCAACTACCGGGAGCATTTCGATATCTGGATGTCCACTTCTCCCGACGGCAGGCATTGGGGAGAGTCGCGCATTGTGCTTTCCCATGCGGATGTGCCGTTCTGCAACAGCAAGATCGGTCCCGCGGCACCTCCCGTCAGAACGGAACAAGGATATCTGACACTGTTCCACGCCGTCTGGAAGGACACAGGCAAAGATCTTTCCTGCTGGGATCTCGGCTGCGGAACACGCTGGAACAAAACCTACTACGCGGGGCTCATGCTCCTCAATCCGGACGATCCCTCAAAAGTGACGGGGCTCTGCCGGAAACCGTTACTGGCTCCCGTCGAAAAATATGAACTGGAAGGATTCCGCGGTTCCGTAATCTTTCCCGGCGGAATGATTCAGGAAGATTCCGGAGAGGTGAAAATCTACTACGGCGCCGCAGATACGGTGGAATGCCTCGCCACGGCCTCCGTCGAAGAACTTCTTGCCATGTGCGAACCTGTAACGCTCAATCATTTCTCCTTGAACGGCCGGAAACTGGACTGCAAAATCAGCAGGTAGCCATCAGCGGCGGCGCAGGGGAACATGTTTCTTGCCGAATACCGCCATGACCTGCTGGAGGTCCTTCCAGACATCCGCCTTTGCCGCCGGATTGCGCAACAGATAAGCCGGATGGAATGTCGGCATGACCTTGACGCCGTGATAATCCATCCAGTTTCCGCGCGTTCTCGTGATTCCGGCTGTAATCTCCGGGAAAAGCAGACGCAGCGGCACCGCGCCGAGCATCACAATGACCTTGGGATGAATCAAGCCGATCTGCCGCATGATGAACGGACGGCATGCGGCGGTCTCATCCGGCTCGGGATTCCGGTTGTTCGGAGGACGGCATTTCACGGTGTTGGCGATAAAGACTTCCGCCCGGTTGAACTGCATCGCATTGATCATGCGCGTCAGGAGTTCCCCGGCACGCCCGACGAAGGGAAGCCCCTGAAGATCTTCATCCGCTCCGGGAGCCTCCCCGAGAAACATCAGTTGAGCTTTCGGGTCGCCATCTCCGAACACCGTATTCGTCCGGGTGCGGCAGAGTTTGCAGCCGCGGCACACGGCAACGGCATCGTACAGTTCGTCCCATGTCATCTCGCGCGGTCTCTTCCCGGACGATGCGGCAACCGGAGGCGCCGCCGGAACATCCGGTGCAGAAACCGGAGAAGCCTGGGCGGCGAAGCGTGCGTAACCTCCCGGCGGCACTGCGGGGCGGGTGGGAGTCTGCCGGACCGGAGGCGGTTTAACGATATCCGTATAGAACTCTCTGCGGACCTCCGGGCTCACATAGGTATCAGGCGAAACAAGCGCCTGCGTCTTGAGACATTCTATGATTTCATCGAAAATATCCGGCTTCGCCATACCTCAAAAAACCTCCTCCGCTATTTGCCTTTTCAGAAAAGCAATGTATTATACATCCGGAAAAATACAATATTCAATCTGAAATAATATGGTAAAATTAAAGGATGGGATTCATGATCCGGAAAAAAACAACCTGTCTGCTGACCGTCATACTTTTCAGCCTCTGCGCCATGCTGCCGGCGGAACCCGCCGTGGAACAGCAAGAAAAAACAATCCGGACGGAACAAGCCGGAGCAAAAGAAGACTCTCTGCTGGACACGCTCGGCATTGACGTCCATGACAAAACCATTCAGGAAGACGAGATCAAGGCATTCCGCACGCTCTTTCAATCGGTCACGCATCTGGTTTCCGAAGGAACCGGCAGAATCATCAACTGGCAGGGATTTGAACTGAAAAGAATCATCATCGCACTCTGCGGCTCCGTTCTTGCTCTGCTCCTTTCGCTTTTCACCCGCTGGTTCATCAGAAACAAATGGTGGAAAATCACAGCCAGGCTGTATCATGCAAAAAACCCCGGTTCATTCTGTGCGCTTCTCGCGGGACCGCATGCCGCCTTTCTGTTTTTCAGCGGCGTCTTTCTCAGTTTTCTGCCGATGCTGCTGTGCCTGCCGGAACGCGGATATCTTTTCTTTGAAAAACTCTATTTCGGTCTCGTCACCATCGCGGTAACGGCACTGATCCTGAATCTTTTCAAACTGCTCGACGCCGTTCTCCTGAAATTCTTCTCGCGAAACAGGAAGAACAACAGCATGGACAGTCTCGCGGTCAAAGTCATCGGGCGCGTGATTCAGATCATCATCATTATGTTCGCATTCTTTTTTCTCTGCGAAAACGTGCTTGGAATCAATATTACCGCGATTCTTGCAGGGGCGGGTGTCATCGGGCTCGGCATCGCATTTGCCGCACAGGACACCATCGCCAACTTTTTCGGCTCCCTGATGATTATCATCGACCGGCCGTTCAAGGTCAATGACTTTATCCGCATCGACGGCAAGGAAGGCACCGTGGAGCGGGTCGGGCTGCGCAGCACCGGGTTGCGCACGCCGGACGGTTTTCTGGTGACGATCCCGAACAAAACCACAGCCAATGCCACAATCGAAGATGTTTCCTGCCGCCAGACAATCAAACGTGTCATGACGCTGGGGCTGGTCTATGACACTCCGCCGGAAAAGATGGAACGCGCCGTCGCCATTCTTCATGAAATCCTCGACAGCCATGAATCAATCGACCCGAAACTTCCGCCGAAGATTCATTTTGTGGAATTTGCAGACTGTTCTCTGAACATTCAGGTCATTCTGTGGTTCAATACCACGAATCTCTGGCAGAGCCTCGACTGGGCGGATGAAATCAACCGCACCATCCTGAAACGTTTCAATGGCGAGGGGCTCGAATTCGCGTTCCCGACCAGCACCACCTATCTTGCCTATGATTCAAAGCGGGAAGTTGAGCTCAAGGTAAAAGAACTGCCGCAATCCCCCGCCGCAGAAGCAGGAGAAAAGAAAGATTGAACGGAGCATATTGCCGCGCCGCATCACGTTTTCATGAAAAAGTTGAATCGGACGCCGGAAAAATACTTTCATATTTTCATATTTATGCTATTTTTCAGGATATACTTTGCAATCCATTTATTTTGAGGTTCCTCTATGGCTGGCGAAAATGAAGAAAAAGTAACGACTTTCAAATTGAGATATGTGATCTGCGGAATCGCGCTCCTGCTGTTCCTGCTTTCGATCTTCTCCTACAACAAGGCGGATCTGGCGGTGCTTGACGGAGGATCCGCAGAACCTCTCCGGAACTGGGTCGGACCGCTGGGCGCCAATATTTCCAGAGCATTGTTTTATATTTTCGGACTTGCGGTCTATCCCGTCACAAGCCTTATGATCATCTGCCTCGCGCGCGGTTTCATCCCCTATCCACTGAAACGGCGAGGCTACATCATGGCGCTCTGCGTAACAATACTCGGCATCGTGATTCTGCTGGCGCTGTTTCCGCAGGAGTTCATTCTCCATACGGAACGTCTCGGCATCGGGCACAGCGGCAAGCCCGCATTCGCGCTCTCCGGCGGCGCCCTCGGAGCGTTGATCGCCGCACCTGAAACGGAAAACATCTCCGCAGGAATCCTCCGCCGCTGCATCGGCACAATCGGCACCATGGTCACGGCGCTCTGTCTCATTTTTTCGGGTCTTTTCTGGATTTTCATGCAGGACTGGAAGAACATGATCTTCGACGCCATACGCGGGACATCCGCAGGAGGAACCGGGAAACAGCGGAGAAAAGAGCGCGAACCCATGTTTGAAGAAGAAAATCCGGAAACGGGTGAAAAAGTCAGGAAGCAGAAATACCGTCCGGAATTTGAACAGAGCGAAAAGCCGGAGGATGGCGGAGAGGAAACGCCGGAACCGGATAAGACGGCAAAACGTTCCCTGTTCGGGTTCATAAAGAACAAACCGGCGGATCAGGAAGCGGAGGAAGAACTGCCGCCGGAGACAGAGGAAAATTTCAAGGAACTGCCGCCGGTACCGCCTCAACACCGTTCCTATACGGACAGTCTTGACGCGACGGACCGTCATACGCCGGAACGCGACGATGCGTTTGCGGATGACAGGATGCGCCCGCCGCAGGTTACGCGTTCCCAGATGCAGAAGCGCCAGGCGCCTCCGATGCAAAGCGCAAATCCGGCGAATTACAATCTGCCGCCGGTTCCTCTGCTGGATAAACCCAAAGACGTCAAAAATGAGGATGACGAACACCTCAAACAGGCATCCGCGATTCTTCAGGCGACGCTCGACAGTTTCGAGATCAACGGCAGAGTCGCCGATACCGTCGTCGGTCCCCGCATTACACGGTTCGACATTCAGCTTGAACCCGGCGTAAAGGTGGAGAAAGTCTCCAATATCCAGAACAACATCGCCATGGAAATGAGCGCGGAAAGCATCCGTATCCTCGCCCCGATCCCCGGCAGAAACGCCGTCGGTATCGAACTGCCGAACAAAGTCTCCAACATGGTGTTCATCCGCGAACTGTTCGAATCCGAGGCATGGAGAGGGTCCAAAGCGGATATTCCAATCATTCTCGGCAAGGATGTTTCCGGTAAAGTCATGATCGCCGACCTCGCAAAAGCGCCGCACCTGCTGATCGCAGGCTCGACGGGAAGCGGAAAGAGCGTATGCATGAATACGCTGATCATGAGCCTGCTCTTCAAATTTTCACCGTTCGACCTGAAACTGATCCTTGTCGACCCGAAATTCGTCGAACTGGAGATGTACCGTCCCCTGCCCCACCTGATCACCCCGGTCGTGAACGACCCGAAAAAGGTCCCGTTCGCGCTGCGCTGGGGCGTCAACGAAATGGAACACCGTTATCAGATGCTGGCGAAAGTCAAGGCAAAAAACCTGAATGCGTTCAACTCGCGCCCGCCCGATCCCGAACCGGTTTATGACGAAAATGACGATCTCATTCCGCCGAAGCTGCCTCTGCTCGTGATCATCGTCGACGAGCTCGCGGACATCATGATGACGGAAGCCAAGAGCGATGTCGAAACCTCCATCTGCCGTATCGCCCAGAAAGGGCGCGCCGCCGGAATCCATCTCGTCATCGCCACGCAGACTCCCCGTAAAGACATCATTACGGGAACGATCAAGGCGAACCTGCCGACCAAGATCGCGTTCAAGGTTTCGACGGTCATGGACAGCCGTGTCATTCTGGATGCGATGGGCGCGGAAAAACTGCTCGGCAAGGGCGACATGCTTTTCAAGGGACCGAGCGGGGAAACCGACCGTATCCAGGGGTCCATGGTCTCCGACCCTGAAATTCAGAAAGTCGTGGATTTCGTCTCCAGCCAGGTGGAACAGCATTTCGATACGAAAGTCGTGCTTGAAAAACCGGAGGAAGAGGAGGACGAACCCGATGACGGCAAAAACTCCTTCGCTGAGGAGGAGTTCGACGACGACGCCACCGGAGATTATGTCAAGATGGTCATAGCCAAATATCTGCAGCCCGGCGACGACGAGAACCTGAAGAAAGCGCTTGACATCATCATCCGTGAAAGCAAGGCAAGCACCTCTTATCTCCAGCGCCGCATGGGAATCGGTTACAACAAGGCGGCGGAAATCATCGACAAGCTGGAACAGCGCGGAATCGTCTCGGCTCCCCTCCCCGGCGGACAGAAGCGCGACATATTAGTTTTCGACGAATTGGGAAAACCGGATTGATTTCTTGACAATCCGTGTTATAATTATTAAGAAATATGAAATACACAACGGTGCATCATGGCTGACGAAAACAATAAATTGAATGCCGAATTAAGAAAAGTGGAAGACGATCTCTTTGCAGCGGATGATTTCTCCGCGAAAGAACCCGTTCCGCTTGACAATGCCATGAAGCCCGTGGAACAGCCTGATTTTGTAAAGCCGCTCCCTGTTGCGGACGAGGATTTGAGCCCTGTTGAGGCGGGTTTTGTCCCGGTCAAAGAAGAAGTCGCGCGGGAAATACCCCAGGAAAATCCGCCGGAAATCCGTATCATGCCGGAAATCAAGACTTTCTCGGAAAACCGGCCGCTTCATAAGAGTGACGTTTTCAGCGAGCCTGTAAAACCGGTTCCCCAGCCTGCCGCTCCGCTGGAACACCCGGTAGAAACCGTGAAAGCCGTTCCGGAGGAAACTCCCGTTCCGGTTCCGGAGGAAAAGCCGTTGCCCAGGCACGAGGAAAAAGTCCCGCAGACAGCAGTATCGGCTCAGAAGCAGGAAGCCGAACCTGTTCATTACGCATCCGTCCAGCATCAGACGATTGCCGTCCGCGATGTGGAACACGCTTCGCTGGGGACAATTCTCCGCGAAGCCCGCAATGCGGCGGGGTTGAGCGCGGAACAGGCGGCGGATATCACGAAAATCCGTCTTGATTATATCGTCGGCATCGAAAACGACGATTTCAAGCGTCTGCCTCCGGTAGTCTTCATCCGCGCCTATTCGCGCACGCTTGCCGGTCTTTACAAACTGGATCAGGCGACGCAGGACGTGATCATGCAGAAAGTGAATGAACTGGAGGCTCCGGCGGATGTCCCGGAGCAACTCCTCCAGAAACTGGAAAAAGACGTTCAGGTCAGCGAAGAGGAAACGAAGAAACTCAAACGGATCATCCTTTATGCCGGATTGGTGATCGCACTGATTATTTCACTGACAATCACCTGTATCGTGGCGGCGGCGATCGGCAAATCCCGCAACAGGGTGCAGGCTCCGGCGGAGCAGAGAACCTCCGTTCCGACATTCCAGTCCGCCGATTTGGAAAAGCTGCTTCCGCAGCAGGTTCCCGAAATCAATGTTCTGGAAGTTCCGCAAAAGAAATAAGCCGTTGCGGCACAATCTGCAAACATTTCCGGGGAATCACATCCGGAACAGTCCGTATTTGATGATGCAGCGGAGCGCGGAAACTCCGTCTTTCCATGAGATTTTCTTGCCTTCGGCATAAGTCCGGCAGGAATAGGAAACCGGCACTTCATAGAACAGAATATCCTGGCGCGAGGCTTTCAGGGTGATTTCCGGTTCAAACCCGAAACGGCATTCTTTGAGTTCAATTTTCTCCAGGACGGAACGCCGGAACATTTTGTAACAGCACTCCATGTCACTGAGCGCAAGATTCGAGAACATATTGCAGAATGCGGTCAGAAACGCATTGATCTTCAGGTGCCAGAAATACATGACGCGGTGCGGAAGTCCCTTCACGAATGCCTCGCGCGCTCCGAAGACAAAATCCGCCTTGTTTTCCAGAATCGGCGCAAGCAGGCGCGGCAACTCCTCCGGATTGTATTCAAAATCGGAATCCTGAACCGTAATGACATCCCCCGTGGCAAGTTTGAAACCGGTATGAAGCGCGGCTCCCTTGCCGCCGTTTTTCTCATGACGGCAGACCTTTACGCCTTTGGGCTCCCATGCCTTGAGCTTTTCAAACGTCCCGTCTCTGGAACAATCGTCCACAGCGACCAGTTCCACTTCGACCCCCTGCTGGAACTTGACATTCCTCACTCGCTCCAACACGGCATCGATGAATTTTTCCTCATTGTAAACCGGAATTACGATAGAAAGTTTCATATTCTCACCATTTTTCATTAGATAAATGGAACTTTACGACTGGAAAAGTTGTTTTTCAAGTAATAATGTAATGGAATTATGCAAAAATACGAAAAGATGTATGATATCCGTAATGTTCCGGCAGGGAATTCCGTGCATGGCACGAGGCTTGCGGAAATATGGATGTGATACAGAATACAGGAAGAAAAAATGAATAAGAATACCTATCTGAATGTGCTTGTGACCGTGATCCTGATCGTGATGGCGGTCCTCTGCTTCGTCTTTGTCAGCGCTCTGGATCAGTTGCGTTTCGCAATGGAGGACATGAACCGTTCCATGAAAAATATCGAGTCCCGCCTCGCCGGTCTGCGTGTCGTATCAGGCAATCAGCCCGCGGCGGCGAACGGCACAGGCGCCGATGTCGCAAACCGTCAGTACTACGATCAGAATGCGGATCAGGGGGGACGCCTCATCACGGCGTTCGGCGCGGATGTCGGCAATATGAATATGCTCGTCACCAATGACGCCTACGTTTCGGAAATCTGGTCCAAGACCATGGACTCCCTCGCCGACCGCGACTATGCGGATAACGGTTCGGGCGCACTCAAACCGATGCTGGCGGAGTCCTGGACGATCTCTCCCGACAAACTCAAATACCGCATCAAACTCCGCAGGGGAATCCTCTGGCACGACTTCAGGGACCCCGTCACGGGAAAGGAATGGAAAAACAGGGAAGTGACCGCGCATGACTTCAAGTTTTATCTGGATGTGGTGAAAAATGAGGACGTTGACTGCGCCCCTCTGCGCGGTTATCTGAAAGATATCGACCGGATCGACGTCATCAACGATCATGAATTTGAAGTGATCTGGAACAAGCCCTATTTCCTTGCCGAGGACATTTCGCTCGGTCTGATTCCGCTTCCCCGGCATCTCTACCATGCCTACGAAGGCCCATTCGACGGCAAGAAATTCAACGACGACCACGAACGCAACCGGATGGTCGTCGGGTGCGGTCCCTACCGTTTCGACAAATGGGAAAAAGGACGCAGGATCGTGCTCCGGCGCTTCGACAACTATTACGGCAGGAATCTCGGCATCATGCCGCCGATTGAAACCATCGCGTTCGATATCATCCAGCATCCGAATACGCGTCTTCAGGCGTTGCTCTCCAATGAACTGGACCTGGATTCGCTCTCCGCCGACCAGTGGGTCAACCGCACCGGCACCAGAGAATTTCAGAAAGACGGTTCGCTCGAAAAACTTCAATATCCCTCCTCCATGTATTCCTATATCGGGCTGAACCAGAAGAACGAACTGTTCCGGGATAAAAGGGTGCGGCAGGCGCTGAGCCATCTTGTCAACCGTGAAAAAATTCTCAAGGACGTATTCTTCAATCTTGCGGAAATGGTCTCCGGGCCTTTCCCGAAAACAAGCGCCTCTTACGACCAGAGCATCAGACCTTACTCTTTCGACGTCGAAAAAGCAAAACTTCTGCTCGCGGAAGCGGGATGGAAAGACACCGACGGCGACGGAATTCTGGACAGGGACGGCAAGCCGTTCCGTTTTACGCTGATCTACCCGAATGTTTCCGTCAGCAACCAGAAGATGCTCCCGATCATCAAGGAGGATATGGCAAAAGCGGGCATCCAGATGGATCTGCTGGGAATCGAATGGTCGGTGTTGGTCCAGCGCCTCGAAAAGAAGCAGTTCGACGCGTGCACGCTCGCATGGACAGGCACCCTGAAGCCCGATCCCTATCAGCTTTGGCACTCCTCGCTGGCAGAAGTGAATGCGTCCAGCAACCATATCGCCTTTGCGAATCCGAAAGCGGATGAACTCATCGAGAAAATCCGCCTCTGCTTCGACCCGGCGGAGCGCAACAGGCTCTACCATGAATTCCACAGACTGATCCATGACGAGGAACCCTATCTGTTCCTGTTCGCGCCTCACAGCCTGGTTGCGGTCAACAAGCGCTACAACAACCGCAGAGTTTTCCGCGACGGCCTCAAAACCAATATCCTGTGGGTAGAACGTAACCGGCAGCTTCAGGTTCCGGGGTATTGAAAATGGACAATGCACAGAAGAAGGCATGGAGCCGGCGTCTCCCGTTCTGTGTGACGCTTCTCCTCCTGCTTTCCTCATTCACTTACCTCTTCCGCCCGTTCTGGTTCGATGAGGTTCTCACTCTCGATAACTTCGTGATGCGCCCGCCGCTGTCGCGCATTTACTTTCTTTATGAAATTCCGAACAATCATATCGTCTTCTCAATGCTGGAAAAAGTCTGGATCGATTTTCTGGCGCTGTTCCTGAATACGCCGTTTTTCCTGTTCCGCGGACTCTCCGTCCTGGCAGGTGCGCTCGCGGTTTTTCTGCTGACGAAACGCATGGTCCGTTCCTGCGGACTCTACGGAGGAGGGCTCCTCTGCGCGGCGTTTGCGGCAAGTTCGGCATGTGCCATTTTCGCCACGGGAGTTCGCGGCTACATGCTGGGATTCCTGTTCACGGTACTTGCCCTGCTCTTTGCGGAAAAGATCGTGGCGCGACCGACCCTGCCCGGATTCCTCGGTTTCTTTCTGATCTGCCTCCTGTCCGTAGGGACCACTCCGACCAATCTGGCTGCGCTGGAAGCTGTCGCCCTGTTCCACGCGTCTTTCTTATGGAAACGGAAACGCAGATTGCCGAGTCTGCTTTACCTGTTTGCGGCTCCAGTCCTGGCATTGGCCTTTTTCTACGCGCCGATCCGCGGGAAATTCCTCCGGTGCCTGCAACTCGGGGAAGGATGGTTCTCCGAGGGAAGTGCAGTATGGAACCTTTACGCATCCTTTGCGCTGATTCTTCTCGGCTCGCTTCCATTCTGTATTGCGGGTCTCTTTCACCTCTGGAAAAGATATCCGCGCCTGCGATGGATGTGCATTGCAGGATTTCTGCTGTTCCTGCTGCCGCTTCCGGCATTTTTTGTATTCAAGGCTCCGGCATTCCCGCGCGTTTTCTTCCCGCTGTTTCCCATATGGCTTCTTGCGGCGGGGTATGCGTTCTGCGCTTACCTGAAAATGGTAAAACGGAGCCCGGCATTAAAAACCCTGCCGTTGATCCTGCAAGTCCTCTGCACGGCACTTCTGGTAAACACGGGTTCTTATGCAAGCGATGCCCTGTTCGGAAGCGGACGGCACGACGATATCACGCTGCCGTATTACGCGAGGAACAGCTTCGAACCGCAGAAAATCGTCTCCCTGATTCAGGAGAAATTCAAGTCGGGGGAACATCCGCTGGTCTTCGCCAGTTTCGACTCGGATTACCCGTCGGTTCTTTTCTGCGTCTCCTGCACGGACCTGCCGGAAAACACCGTCATTACGGATCTTCCCAACAGACCGCGGATCAGGGACCTGGATTTCCATACAGGAAAATACTACCTGATCACAAGCGGCAAAAATGATCTGGAGCAGACAATGCGGAGATTCGGCTTCACTGTTGCCGAACCGGTATGGGCCGGTCCTTTCCAGCGGCTGGACCATGTCGCCAAATAATACGGAAAGAGGTTTGAAAAAAGAAGGTACCGTGTTATGTTATCTGAATCAGAATTAACAGTTTGGATGCAGATGGAAGACAAGTCGGATCATATCTTGGTAATTGAGGCGGGGAAAAGCCATTCCCGCTACCTGCGGGACCTCTGGCTCTACCGGGAGCTTTTCCTGATCCTTGCCTGGCGGGATATCATCGTCCGCTACAAGCAGACAATCATCGGAATCGCATGGAGCATCATCCGTCCCCTGCTCGGCATGATCGTATTTACAGTCGTCTTCGGCAAGCTGGCGAAACTGCCGTCGGAAGGGGTGCCGTATCCGCTGATGGTCTATGCGGGAATGCTGATGTGGCAGTTTTTCAGCAGTACAGTTTCCAGCGGCAGCGAATCCCTGCTGGGCAACTCCAACCTGATCTCCAAAGTTTACTTCCCGCGCCTGATCATCCCCTCTACCAGCATGACGGTCAGCCTTACGGATTTCCTGATCTCGGCGGTGGTTTTCATTCCGCTGTTTTTCTGGTATGGGACAATCCCGTCATGGAAGATCGTCTTTCTCCCCTGCTTCATTCTGCTGACGGCAATCTTATCCCTTGGCGTCACTTATTTCATTTCGTCCCTGAACGTGAAATACCGTGATTTCCGTTATGTGATTCCGTTTGCGCTGCAGGTCGGCATGTATATTTCCCCGGTCGGCTTCACCACCGCGATCGTGCCGGAGCGCTGGCAGCTTCTCTACTCTCTGAATCCGTTGGTCGGAATCATCGACGGCGTTCGCTGGTCGCTGTTCGGAACCCCGCTGAATCTTTTTTCTCTGCTCATATCCATCGCGATTTCCCTGTTTTTCCTCCTGTGCGGCTACTTCATGTTCCGCCGCATGGAACGCGAATTCGCAGACTTTATCTAGTTAAGAGTTAAGAGTTATGAAATAAATAGGAATATTTAATGATGGATAAGATAAAAAAAGATTCTGTAAGAGATAAAAGTTATGCTTTTGCATTGAGAATGATAAAGATGTATCAGCATTTGACGAAGGACAAACAGGAATTTATTTTATCAAAACAAGTTCTGCGTTCCGGGACAAGTATAGGAGCAAATATTGAAGAAGCCAGCGGAGCGCAATCCAATAAAGATTTTCTGGCAAAAATGACAATAGCCTATAAAGAAGCGCGGGAAACTCATTACTGGTTGCGTTTATTACATGATTCAGGCTATTTCACAGAAAACGCTGCAATAAGTATCCTGAATGATTGCGAAGAACTTTTGAAAATGCTGGCATCAATCAAGAAAACCACCCAGTCCCGTCTTAACTCTTAACTCTTAACTCTTAACTCTTAACTATGAAGATCATAACCGTAGAACATCTTTCCAAATACTACACGATCGGGCACGACCGGAACAGCGGAGTAATCCGTTACAAGACATTCCGCGAAAGCATGATGTCCGCCGGACGGAGTCTGTACCAGCGTCTGCGCCATCCGCTGAGTCCGAATCGGGAACAGGTGGAGCTGGAGGAGTTCAGGGCATTGGACGACGTCTCGTTCGAGGTGGAACAGGGCGACCGGATCGGCATCATCGGACGCAACGGAGCCGGCAAATCGACGCTGTTGAAGCTTCTCTGCCGGATCACGGAGCCGACGAAAGGCAGAATCACGATGCGCGGACGCGTTGCCAGTCTTCTGGAAGTCGGCACGGGTTTCCATCCAGAATTGAGCGGACGGGAAAACATCTATCTGAACGGTGCGATTCTTGGCATGAAACGTGCCGAGATCAAACGTAAATTCGACGAGATCGTGGCTTTCTCCGGCGTGGAAAAGTTTCTGGACACCCCTGTCAAGCGTTATTCCAGCGGCATGTATGTGCGCCTTGCCTTTGCCGTCGCCGCGCATCTGGAGTCGGAAATCCTCCTGATTGACGAAGTCCTTGCCGTCGGCGACGCCGAATTCCAGAAAAAATGCCTCGGCAAAATGGATGACATCTCAAAAAATGAAGGGCGAACCATCCTCTTCGTCAGCCACAATATGGGGGCGATAAAAAACTTATGCAATAAGGGTATTCTTTTATGTGATGGGAGGAACAGCTCCAAAAATAATATTGAAGATATTATATCAGAATATATGATAATCACGCCATTAAACTATCATGATTTAACTTTAATACCGCGCAAGTGTAGAGTATCTGGAGCAATAAAATTTGAATGTATGAAAATATTAAACGCAAACGGAATAGAAATCATTCCAAGTTCAGGAGATGAAGTACATATTGTCCTCCAATATTCCAGTAACTGTTTTCAGTCAGCTTCAGTCTCTTTTGCTATTTCATTTTCGAGTTATAACGGCACTCTATTTTATTTTAATACAGACACGACAGAAGAAAAAACTCTACATGTAAAAAAATGTGGAATTATAACTTGTATTATCCCGAAATTTCCTTTAACTGCTGGCATATATTATATAAATGTCTATGCAGCTGTTGACGGATGTGTAGCAGATTGGATCACTGACATTCCCTTTGAAGCACAAACAGGTGATTTTTTTGGAACAGGAAACCTAAAAATTGAAGAAATTGGAAAATTTTATCCGTTAATCCCTCACTTTTGGCAAATAGATAATACAAATAACCATGGAGATTTATATGATCAATGCAACTAAAGCATACTCAGGAAAAGTAGCTCAAAATTATGATAGTGATAGAATTACTGAACCTATTTGGCAAACAGAGCAAAATTTTTTCAAAAAATATATTGGAAAACTTCCTCAAAAAAGTAAACTTCTTGATCTACCCGTTGGAACAGGACGTTTCATTCCATTTTACTTTCAATATGGTATTTCCTTTACAGGTTGTGACCTGTCAGAAGATATGCTTACTGTCGCAAAAAAAAAGTATCACTTAGATAACGAACAACTCATAAATGCTAATGCTGAAAAATTACCTTTTCCAGATATGAGTTTTGAATACGCCATATGTTGTAGACTTACACATCTTGTCTCCAGCAAAACATTAAAAAAAATCATCAAAGAATTTTCAAGAGTTGTCTCCAAAGAATTAGTCGTTCATTTTTTTACATTAAAAGAAAATCACTCAGATTTAAAGTATTCATGGAAAAAAAATATTTTAAATTACTTTTTTAACAAAATTTCTTTTAGTAAGCTAGAGACAGAAAAAACTCCTTGGGAACATATACAAAATTATTCTCATGACAAAAAACAAATAGAAATTCTTTTTGAAGAAAGTGGTTGGAAGATAAAAGCTCATCATCTCTTGCCAGATAAACAATATAAGGTTAATATATATGTTCTTTCAAAAAATTAAGTCTTATTTTCAGGCATCTCAAAAACATTATTCTGATATTCCGTTGGATGAATGCGTACATTATTGTGCGTTTCGCTATACATCAAAGTTTTGTCCTCCATATGAACGCTATATAAGAAAATTACATCAAGGGCAAAAAGAATTTGCAGCAAATTGTTTTATTGAGTTTTTACGTTATTATCGTCCTGCAAGCATGCAAGAGGCATTAGGAATCAAAAATCCGATGAGGCAAACTGCATTATGGAGATATCCATGGGATTACAATGTCAATGTTAATAACTTATCCGTGGGATGGTCTTCTGACCCAAATGATGTTCCTGATATTATGACACACTTCTCCAAGGAAGGCATTTTAAAATTTAGGATCTTAGAAGAATTTTGTTGGTTAGAAAATTCATATTATAATATGAAAAAGTATAGTTTTCAAGATAACCGTTCCAAAGATTCATGCCGTGTTCTTTGTTTAGAAAATATAGATGGTAGCCATCGTTTTATTGTACAAAACGGCAATCATCGAATCGCAGCATTATCATGTTTAGGGAAAAAGAGTATTAAGGCAGAGATAACTCGTGTAGTAAAAATTAAAGATTTGAAAAAATGGAGTGGAGTCACTACTAATGCTTTTTCCTTTTCAGAAGCACAGATGATTTTTAATGCATATTTTCAGGATAAGTTTCATGATAGAACGACTTCAGAACCGGCAAAAATTATTGAGGATATATGAATAGAAATTATTTTAAATATATTCTTCCTTATGGGCTGGTACGCTACATACAGGAAAAGAAGAATAAGTCGGAATATATTGGTAACTATCCGTCCTTGGAAAGTGCGCAAAAGGAAGCAGTCGGATATGATGCCGCCAATATCCTGGAAAAAGTAAAGGATGCGATGAAAGAGGTGATCGCGGGAAACGCAGTCTTTGAGCGGGATTCCGTTTTATTTGTCCATGAGGAACCCAATTATCCTCTGATTTCATCACTCCTTTTCGCCATGCACGGGAAAGAGGAGCTTCATCTTTTGGACTTCGGAGGTTCTCTGGGCAGTGTCTATTTCCAAAACCGGAAGTTTCTCTCCTGCTTCAGGAAGATCTCATGGGAAATCGTGGAACAAAAACACTTCACGGAAGCCGGCAGAGAACTGTTGAAAGGGTTCCCGGAAATCAGTTTCCAGCAATCCGTCGAAGATGTTTTCCGAAACGGGAAACCGGACATTGTGCTTTTCTCCAGCGTGCTTCAGTATCTGCCGGACTTTCAACCGCTTCTTCAAAAAGTAATGGATGCGGAGTGCGATTACATTCTGATTGACCGGACTCCGATTTTCACAGAAAATGAAAAGCGCCATTACTGCATCCAGCATGTACCCCCCAGCATTTACCCAGGCTCCTATGCAGTACAAATATTCGGAAGGAATGATTTTTCCAATCTGTTGTCTCCCTGTTACACCTTACAGGATGATTTCTTGAGTTATCCTGTCGGAATCAAACTTATGAATCCGTCTGCATTTGCAGAATACCGGGGACAACTATGGAAAAGAATACCATCAACTGGAGGTGAAAAACATCGCTTATGAAGAAGAACGAGCTTATTTCGCAACTTTTGAGACGGCGGGAATTTCATGAAAAACCGCCTGTTTTGATTGATGTCGGTGCGTCCGGAGCCATCCATGGGACATGGTCGGATATCGCACCATATTCAATATGTCTTGCATTTGATGCCGATGAGCGAGAATATCCAATAACAGAAAAAGAAGATTCGGGATATAAAAAGCTGTTCCTGTTTCATAAGATCGTCACAGCTGACGATATTGAAGATACTGACTTTTATCTTACGAAATCACCGTATTGTTCCAGCCTTCTTCAACCGGATCACACCTCGCTGGCATTCTGGAATTTTCAACCGTTATTTGAAATAGAAAAGAAATGCAAACTAAAATGCATTACCTTGCGAAAAGCCTTACAGGAGAGCGGTCTGAACTATGTCGATTGGTTCAAGACAGATTCTCAGGGAACTGATTTAAGACTATTTCAGAGTTTAGGAAATGAAATCATTCCGCTTATCAAAATTGCGGAATTTGAACCGGGGTTCATCGATGCTTATCGACAAGAAGACAAATTCGATGCTTTATTAAAATGGATTTCTGGCAAATCTTTCTTTCTAGATTCATTAGAAGTTCAACACGTCCACCGGACCAGAGCAGATATCATAAAAAAATTCATCCCATCCGGAATGTCTCCTGACAGCTACTCATTTTTTGCAAAAAAATCACCGGCATGGGTCAATGCCCTTTACCTGAACACAGGTTTGAATTATGCGGAATGGGATCTTCGTGATTCCCTGCTGTTTCTTGTCGCCTGCATCCTGCGGGAACAATTCGGAATGACGTATGAGTTTGCCGTCCTTATGAGCCAACGTTATCCAGAGGAACAGGCATTGAATGCAATCATTGAATTTGCCGAAAAAAATATAAGGCTGAGTTTCCATCGTCCTTTCATGAGGAAAGTAAAGGACAGGTTGCATCGGCTTATTGAGAATTATCTTTAAGCTTAGTACAACTTACAAATCATTAAGGAAGTATTTGCTTTTTTTGCACTCTCTGATATAATATTGTCAAAGAACCAGACAGGAGAAAAACCGATGCTGAAGATCACAGTTCGCAATTCCGGAACCGTCACGCTGAAGCGCATCATTGATGAACGGGACGGGGCATTGTGCATCATGGAAGCCCGGCGGGACATTCCATTTGATATAAAGAGAGTTTATTATATCAACAATCTGGAACATCAGTCCAGCATCCGGGGCAAACATGCCCACAAAACGCTCCGGCAGGTGATCTTCTGCATCAACGGCAGCTTCATGCTTTCCCTTGACGATGGAACCAACCGGCAGGACGTCCTGATGTGGAAAGACAATGAAGGAGTTATCCTGGGACCTTGTCTCTGGCATACAATGCACAGCTTTTCCAGCGGATGCGTTTTACTTGTCGCCGCCTCCGATTACTATGACGAGTCCGACTATATCCGGAACTATGACGCGTTTCTGCAGTATGTGAAAGGAGCAAAATGAACATTCCTCAATCCAGCCCGCTGCGTTCCCGGCAGCACTATGCGGAACTCCTGGAAAAGAAAATAGCCTCCGTCTTAAACAGCGGATGGTACATCCTGGGAAAGGAAGTGGACGCTTTCGAGGCCGCTTTTGCCGCCTTTTGCGGAACAGAACAGTGTATCGGCTGTGCCAATGGAACGGATGCAATCGAGCTGGTTCTGCGGGCTATGGGCATCAGAAACGGAAATCATGTGGCAACCGTCGCCAACACGGCTGTCGCCACCGTCGCCGGAATTGAGCGATCGGGAGCGGAAGCGGTTTTTGCCGATATTTGCCCCGAAACCTATACAATGTCCCCCGATTCCCTGAAGGAACTGCTGAAAAAAGACCCTCTCATAAAAGCAATCGTCGTCGTGCATCTTTTCGGATGCCCGGCGGACATGGACAGAATTCTTGCCATTGCGGAAAAAGCGGGCATTCCGGTAATTGAGGACTGCGCACAAGCGCATGGAGCCAAATATAAAGAATGCCCTTGCGGCTCTCTCGGAACCGCCGGATGTTTCAGCTTCTACCCGACTAAAAACCTCGGCTGTCTGGGAGACGGCGGCGCAGTTGTCACCTCTAATCCTGAGCTTGCCGGAAAGATTCGCGCGTTACGCCAATATGGCTGGGAAAAACGCTTTATCAGCAGTTTTCCCGGAATCAATTCCCGTCTGGATGAATTACAGGCGGGAATCTTGTCCGTAAAACTTCCATTCCTTGAGAAGGACAATGCCAGCAGGCGAATCATTGCGCAAAAATACAATGAAGCGTTCCGCCATATTCAGGAGCTGACGCTCCCCGGAGAGCCCCCCGCAAGCCGGCATGTCTACCATCAGTACGTCATTCGGTATGCAAAACGGAATCAGCTCCGGGACTACCTTGCCGCAAACGGGATTGCATCAGCCGTTCATTATCCTGTCCCCGTTCACAGGCAGCCTGCCTATGTTTCACGGCAAATGGCGGTTCCCCTGCCCGTGACGGAGCAGGTCAATGAAATGATCCTGAGCCTTCCGATGTTTTCTGAACTGACGGAAACGGAGCTGAATTATATGATCGAAAAAATACAGAGATTCTTTTCATGACATTCCACTTCTGCACCTGTTTCGACAGCAACTATCTGATCTACGGATACACTCTCTACCGTTCACTGAAGGCAACGGGAATCGAATTCAAGTTGTATGTGGCTTGTCTGGACGATACGGTCTTTCAAAATCTGCAGATGCTGCGTCATCCGGAAATCATACCAATTCCTCTTTCCGATATCGAAGCAGACGACCCGGAATTTTCCGCCTGCCGGGAAAACCGGAGTCGTGTGGAGTACATCTTCACATTGAGCCCGGTATTGCCTCTGTATATTCTGCGGAAGTTCCCGGGAATTGATATTCTCGGATATCTGGATTCCGATCTCTATTTCTTTTCCTCGCCGGAACCCGTATACCGCAGGCTGGGACAGGCTTCACTGCTCATCTTCGAACACGATTTTGCACCTGTTTCAGTTGATTTTGCCAAAAAAGTCGGATACTTCAATATGTCATTCCAGCTTTACCGCAATGATGAGACAGGGAAAAGATGCCTTGAAAAATGGAGAAGGCAGTGCATTGAATGGTGTTATGATTTCTATGAAAACGGCAAATATGCCGATCAGAAGTATCTTGACACATGGCCAGGGGAATTCGGAGCCGTAGCCCTGAATGCGGCATCCGGCGCCGGAGTCGCGCCATGGAACTGTTTCAAATATCAATTTATCTTCACTGATAAACCAAAAATCAATGGAATAGATTTGATTTCCTATCACTATCAGGGAACAAAAATGCTCAAGTATAGTATGATCACACCTTGTGAAGGAATCTGGCTACCTTACATTCCCTCAGAATTTTTGGACTTTTTTGTCCGCAGATATTACATTGAACTCTGCAAAAGCAGAGATATTTTAAAACAAAATCTTGAGAAAACAGCAATAAAAACAAAGTTCACTTTTACCAGAGTCATACCATCAGATAATAAAAAAGGTTTCATAAAAAGGAGACTCTCTGCATATATAGAGAATATCCTTTATATCTTAACTGGTAGACTTCTCTTTCGTGGGTATACATATTTTGCGTTTTTCCGCAGTTTCAAGGATTATCGATGAAACTCTCTATTATCACAATCAACAGGAATAATAAAGACGGACTGGAAAAAACAATCCGGAGCGTCATTGCGCAGACTTGCCGTGATTATGAATATATCGTAATCGACGGCGCTTCGACTGACGGCAGCGCAGATATCATACGGCAATATGAAAAGAAGATCTCCTGCTGGATCTCTGAACCGGATCAAGGCATTTACAATGCGATGAACAAAGGTATTCTTCAGGCTCATGGAGAATATTGCCTGTTCCTGAACTCCGGAGATATCTTGTACAATGCGGAAGCTCTGAAAAATATCCGGACTTATCTGGACTCGGATTACCCTATGATATCGTGCCGTCTGATGTATCAGGCGCAGTCTGACGGTTATCTACCTCGGCAGGACTTTTCATTCCTGACTTTAATCGGCAGCTACCTCCCCCATCCATCGACATTAATCCAACGCAAACTTTTTGACCAAGTCGGTTTTTATGATGAAAGGTATGCCATTATCGCGGATTTTGTCTTTTTCTTCCGGGCAATTGTTTTTCATAACATAAAATATACTGTCATTGATGTTCCTCTCACAATATTTGACCGGACAGGAATTTCCTCAACCGGCGATCAACACATCATTGAAAGAAAATCTTTTATTCAAAATGAATTTTCCATTCTCATGAAAATAACTTACAGGCTATTACTGGCCTGGGAGTGGTTCAAAGATAAAATCACAAGAAGAACTATGTAACGGAAGTTATTTTCCAATATGGAATCTTTTCAGCATTTCCCGCAAATGCTTTTTCAGATTTCTTTTCAATGTCTGCCACAATGGATACACTTTTCCCATCTCCCGGTGAGGAGAACCGCCGAGAGCCAACCATTGATGATAGTATTTCAGCCACAGAGGGAAATCCAATCCACTCCAGAATTTAGGACGTCCCCAGGAATGAAAAATCACGGCATCGCCGCAGAATTCCTTATCCAGTTCCGGATGAACACAGTAAGGGAAGTAAGGAATTTTACTGTAATGAATGTCAAAATTCTGGAGCAACATTGTAAAAACAGCCTGTTCCGGCAAATACAGAAAATCAACGTATTCACAAGTTTTTTCAATACACCACTGATAGTATTTTTCCTGGTTCGGCATAATATCGGAAAAAACAAATAACGGGGTCGCAACAGCCGGAGCATTCAATTCATAACGTGTCTCCGCCAATTGGACAGGCAATGGGTTAAACATATCCTTTAACTGCAATTTATGGTCCGGCATCACCCGGAAACCAGAGGAATTTTCATCAAGCAAAGGAGACAGGTCACCAGCGACAACAACATCATAATCACTCCAAATTACATTTCTGTAATCCCGCAACAAGCGGAAACATTCATATTTACAGAAAACCATAGTCGTGAAATATGACTTTATAATCTCCGGAAATCCGGAAATTCCACCGGGAAAAGAATATCTTACAAATCTTGAAGGCAGAATCCGGTTCAGCAGTTGCTGATCTTTTTTGGAAATACCATCATGAAAAACAACAAATTCATCAATCAAACCGGGATTCTTATCAAGAAAACTCAGAAGCAAAACGGCAAAAGCCGCAACATCATACTTCGTTCCTCCGGTAACCAATGCATTTTTTTTTCTTTCAACAATCATTTTTCCGTCTATTCCCAAAAATCTCTGAACAGATTTACAATATTTTGCCATGAGTCCTGTTACTCTTAGATCACCAGACCTATCCTTTCCAAATAAATATCCGCCAATCACAATGATCATTCCGATTCATATAACGTATTTTCCAATTCCGAATTTCCGCTTACTGTAATTGCATTTTTCAGACCGCCAAACTCAGACGGAAGATATTTTCTGATACGGTAAAGATATTTGGCAAGCAATCTATTTTTTGAGTTAAAACCGTTATGGATGGTGTAAACTTTCTTCAGGCGACTGCTGCTTCTGACCGCATGATAAGTAATGCCGGACCGCCCGCACAGCAGAATATCACATGAACTCAGCATAAGAGAATCCAGCAAAGCCTCCTTTCCAAGCAGATAACGGTGATGCGGTCTCGGATTCATATTATAAGCATTGATCTTTGAAACTCTGAATGCAGAAAGATAAATCAATCGATCTCCATAACGTTTCACAAATAAATCCAGATAATCTTTTTCCTCGGAAGAAAAAAATATCTTATCAACAGGATACTGCTCCAGAATAAAATCCGTCTGCGTCAGCATCTGCCGGACAGTCGGTGCAAAAGGATGCCCCGGGGTTGTATTCATTTCCTTGCCACGGAAATGAATTCCCAATACAAAAGAAGCATCCAACAATTTCTTATATTTGAGGAATTCGTCCGCAATCCAATCCTGCAACTGAATTTTTTGATCCAGAAACTCTCTGTATTCCCTGTTGTTCCGGCAGAAAAGAGAGGGATAAGTATTTCCTTCGGCAAACAAAACATTCCTGCTGGAATAGACTTCATCAAGAGTGTAAGGCGATATCTGCCTGAAATAGTATTCCCAGGCATTGCATGTTCCGTTGACAGGTTCCGGTTCATTGTATATCGTCCTGAAGTTCAGATAGTCAACAACGGGAATCCAGCCATGTCGCTCCGCGAGCATCATATGCGATATGACTTGCGTAAAATTGGAAAAAAAGCCGGACCCCAGGCGGTCTCTCCAAATCACATAAAAAATTTTGTCAGGATTTCTTTCTCCAAAAGAACGGACATACAATTTCGGAAGATCTGGAATTCCGAACGGATGAGTAAAATCAAAAGAATCCTGAATCATCTCCGGAAAGAAATATTTCTTGATCGCCTTTTTAATCCTGTCAATATGTCTCATTTGAAAAACTCCCTGCCCGATACAATTCCAGAATTGATTCAAATACAGTATCTGCCGATATGCCCGTAATGCAATGGCTCCCGGGACCGCGGCATTCCATTCCGCATGGCGGAATACGGGCCGGCGGCGTTACAATCCGGCAGGGAACCTGCCATGGGCAAAATCTTGTTTCCGCAGAAAGCCATCCCTCATATCCGTGGGCATGAGGAGTCAGGACTACACAAGGAAGCCCGGCAGCGGCGGCAAAATGAACGGCAGAAGTATCAGCCCCGAAATAAAAGCTTCCCAACCTCATCACCGAAGGCAGATCACCTAATTCTGTTTTCCCGCAGAGGGAAACACAACTGCCCTGCGGAGAATGAGCGCAAATCCAGTCAACGGTTCCGGAATCGTCCTGCGAGCCAGTCAGAATTGTGACGTATCCCAATTCCGTGAAAAGACGCCGGATTACCTCGCAATAATTCTCTTTCCCCCAATTTTTGATTTCAGAAATGGAACACGGACTGCAAAGCGCATATTTCCTGTCAGAAGACCAGCAAATCCGGGATTTCCATTGATCGGCTGAAATCTCGTCTTTCCACAAGTCCTTGAGATGAAGAGAGGCGTCATACGCATGAATTCCCAGACTGTCCAGAAAACGCAGATTTGAACTTACATTATGCTCATTTTCCTTTTGAAGCAGGGTGGTCGGAATCCATTGATCCGGACCGGCAAGCGATGTGGAATATGCAAGAATCTTTTCCGCTCCGGCAATCCAAGCCAGCAAACGGGAACAGGAACGGTCCGGAGACGGCCGTGGAAGAATCGCAATGCCATACCTGCCGCAACGCATACGCCGCAGCAATAAGATAAGAAAGAGCCGCCAGTTTCTCAGAAGTTTCCGGCGTTTTACCTCCGCTCCCCAGACACGGGAAACATAAGGAGAACCGGACACAAATCCGATAAGAGAGGGTTTCACAATCAGGTCGATTTCCGCTTCCGGAAAGTTTCTTTTCAACTCGCGCAGCAGAGGCGCCGTCAAAATATAATCCCCGATTTCATCAAGACGGATGATCAGAAATCGTTTTATTCTATCCATAATAGCCTCATCGCTCAACTACAGCAAAAAATACAGGAGTCAAAATCTCCGGACAATGCGCACCAATACATTTTCTGCGAAAGCGGGTAAAAGAATGAAAGAACGGCCGAAGCATTTTCGCAATGAATTCCTTATATCCGCCATAACAGAAAACCTCATAGGGATAAATATTATATTTTGAAAATTTCAATGTGGTGAATATTTGTATTAAACTATGTTCCGTGAAACCGGCACAATGGGTAAAGTCACCATAGTAATACACATTACTGTCAACCGCCTGCATATTGGGCACTTGGATAATAATCCTGCCCCCGGGTTTCAACGCCAGTTGAATCAAACGCAGAAAATTCAATGTTTCCTGCGGAAGAATGTGTTCCAACACATCCAACAGTGTCACATAATCAAACTCGCCTTCATGATCATGAAGATATTTTCCAGTATCTGCAACCAATTCACAGGGAAGATTCAATGACCGGCAGAAATGGATGACGGATGGAGAGATATCCACACCATGAACATCTGTCATTCCCCATTCCAAGAGACAACTCAACATCTCACCTCTGCCAATTCCAATATCCAAACATTTCGGATTCTGCTGCACATCAGGAAAAAATTTCTTATAATTATAATGGAATTGTGCCTTTTTTACAGGACACTGTTTCTGCTCACCAAAATTATTTTCGATATACCCATCAAAAATCTCATTCATTTTTTCTCTCCGGTCTTCAGGAATAAATAAGAAAAACAATATCTTACATAATCTTTCCAGCTGCCACGGTAAAATTTAGCAAAAGAATACAGATCGGCATCAGAATTCATATTGATATCAGAGGGCGGCAGAATTCGTTCCGGAAGCCGCTGACAAGGCAGATGGCAAAGAGTACTTGCCACGGTATGAGTCCCCGATTCTCCGATATTGCTGACAAGATTATAATTCGGAATGACCGTCAATCCTTTATTTTTCACAACGGCGTAATGCCATTGGTAGTCCCACGTATTGAAATAAGGAGATTTTTCATAAGTCTTCCTGAACAAAAGCTGAAAACGCCATTGTATATAAGGATGCCCGGGCATAAAGTCAGCAAGCCCCCCGCTTCTGATATATTCCGGAAAATCCGTCATATTCACATCATACTTTTCCCATGCGCGGCGCCACGACGCCCAGCCCCAGATATGGGGAATCATGGAAAAATAATAACTTCCGTCGCCACGCATAATCCCGTCCTGAAAATTGGTTCCCCCGATGTGCATGACCTTTTCATTGTCACGATACCGCTCCAGCATTTCTTCGCAAAAACGGAAAAAATCCGGCGACGGCAGACAGTCATCCTCCAGAATGATCCCCTCCTCTATCTGGTCGAAAAACCATGTGATACCATCCGCGACTCCGTAACGACACCCCATATTCTTCTCATGGAACAAAGTATGGACACGGCACCGCCAATCGACCTTCTCCGCAACAGTGCGGACTTCGGCACACCGCGCGGCATCCGTCGAAACATGCGGGCGGGGACCGTCCGCGGCAATAAACAGGTCTTCCGGCTGATAAGCACGAATCGCCTCGAAGACGCGGAACGTCGTTTCCGGGCGGTTGAAGATCAAAAACAATACCGGCTTTTTCATGATGCTCCTTTTCTGAAACATGCGGAAAACTGTGATATCTTCGCACGCAGTCTCATTGCGCAATAGTAGGAATATGCAAAAAGATGCGGATATCCGTGACGGATCAGAATATGGCGCAACTCCGCGGCAGTCTGCTTCCGGCGGACAGTGCTGAGCCCGCCAAGCGCAAAGTCCGTCAACGGACGGTCCAGATAGGTGAAGACGGCTCCCGACTCTTTTGCACGCAGGAAAAAATCAAGGTCGGCGCAGATCCGGAAGGATTCGTCGAAATACCCGATCCTTTCAAACAGAGACCGCCGGATGAAAGCCGCCGGATGAAAAATCCGGGCGCCTCCGAACGATGCAATCCCCCCCGGGGGCTTTACTTCACGCCCGTTTACCAGAATGTTTCCATAAACAATATCGCTTTCCGGCACGGATTCAAACCGCTCCTTCACTGCCTCCAGCGTCCCCGGCAGATAGGCGTCGTCCGCATTCAGACATGCGGTCAACTCATTTCCGGCACTCCGGATTCCCTTGTTCATTGCCTCGTAAATACCATTGTCTTTTTCCGATATCACGCGCACATTGCCGAAAGCACGCACTTTTTCCAGAGTATCATCCGAGGATTGATTGTCGATCACCAGATGTTCCGTTTCCGCCAGACGGTTTTTCTGCACAGACTGCAGGCACCGGCGGATGCTTCCGCCTGCATTGAACGTCGCCGTGACAATGGAAAAATCACTCATCTGCCAGACACCCGGCTGCGGTATTCTTCAATCTGGGCGGCGATGCCGTCCTCCAGCGAAATCACAGGTTTCCAGCCGAGACTGCGGATCTTGGAACTGTCCATCAACTTCCGTTTCATACCGTCCGGCTTTGTCCTGTCCCAGAGAATCCTGCCTTGAAAACCGGCAAGGCGGGCGACCAGTTCCGCAAGCTCGCGAATCGAAATTTCCTCGGAACTCCCGACATTGACGATCTGCGGATCATCGTGATTCATGAAAAGGAAATAAACTGCGGACGCCATATCGTCAACATTCAGGAACTCGCGCAGCGGAGTTCCCGTTCCCCAGCACACCACCTCCTGTCTCCCCTCCGCAACGGCATCGCAGAAGCGCCGGATCAGAGCGGGAAGCACATGGCACCGTTCAAGATCGAAATGATCGTTCCGCCCGTACAGATTGCAGGGCATCGCGCTGACCGTATGGAAGCCGTACTGCTGCGACAGATACACACAAAGTTTATATCCGGCGATCTTCGCCAGCGCATACCCCTCGTTCGTCGGTTCCAGCGGCCCGGTCAGGAGATACTCCTCCCTGATCGGCTGCGGAGCCTCGCAGGGATAAATGCAACTGCTTCCGAGAAAACAAAGTTTCTTCACCTGATGAAGATATGCCTGCCAGATCAGGTTATTCTGAATCTGGAGATTTTCCAGCAGGAATTCCGCCTTGAAACGGTCATTCGCCGCAATTCCGCCGACCTTTGCGGCGGCAATCACCACATATTCCGGCTTTTCCGCATCATAAAACGCCTTGACCTCACTCTCATTCCGCAGATCCAGCTCCTCATGCGTGCGCGTCAGAAGATTGTGATAACCGTTTTTCTCAAAACAGCGCAGAATCGCGCTGCCGACCATTCCCCTGTGTCCTGCGATGAAAATCCGGGCATCCTTTGCAATCATTTCAACATGCCCCCTGCTTCCCGCCGCGCACCAGGCGCAGATCGCTTTCCACCATGATCTCCACAAGTTTTTCGAACGTCACAGCCGGCTTCCAGTGAAGCAGGCGCTCCGCCTTGGACGCATCGCCGAGCAGAGCCTCGACCTCCAGCGGACGGTAATAAACCGGATCAATCCGGATCAGGACTTTCCCGGTATCCGCATCAATTCCGCACTCGTCCACTCCCGCGCCTTTCCATTCAAGACGATGCCCGAGCAAACCGAACGCCCGTTCCGCAAATTCGCGGACACTGTGCGATTCCCCGGTCGCAGCCACATAGTCATCCGGCTCATCCTGCTGAAGCATCAGCCACATCAGCCTCACATAATCCGGCGCATACCCCCAGTCGCGCAGGCTGTTCAGGTTGCCGAGATACAGGCAATCCTGCAATCCGAGGTGAATCCGCGCCGCCGCCATCGTAATCTTCCGCGTGATGAAAGTCTCTCCCCGGCGGGGCGACTCATGGTTGAACAGAATGCCGTTGGATGCATGGATTTTATAGGATCCACGGTAGATTTTCACCAGCCAGAAGGCATAGAGTTTTGCCGCGGCGTAAGGGGAACACGGGTGAAACGGGGTCTTCTCGGTCTGAGGCACCTCCTCGACCTGCCCGTAAAGCTCGGAAGTGGACGCCTGATAAAAACGGGTCGGAATCCGCGTCTCCTTCACTGCGTCAAGAAGCCGCAGAGTGCCGAGCGCATCGACGTCGCCCGTATATTCCGGCACCTGAAAGGAGACCCCGACATGGGACTGCGCCGCAAGATTGTAGATTTCCGCCGGCTGGATCTTCTCAAGCAGACGGTTCAGATTGCTGGAATCCGTCATATCGCCGTAATGCAGGAACAGGCGGCACCCTTCCTTATGCGGGTCTTCGTAAAGATGGTCGATCCGCTTCGTATTGAAGTTGCTCGCCCGCCGGATAATCCCGTGAACCTCATATCCTTTTTCCAGCAGAAGCTCCGTCAGATAGGAACCGTCCTGCCCGGTAATGCCTGTAATCAACGCCCTTTTCATAAAAATATCCTGTCGCTGTATTCTCTTGATGACTCTCTGCTAAAATACCATTGAAACAACAAGAATACAAATTTCATCCCCGGCGTATCCGGATTTTTTTTCGGCAAACACAGCCGCCCCACCCCGGTTCTTCTCCCTTTCCGCCCCCGCATTGCATAATTATTTGTGAAAAATGTTGACAAACGCCCCTTAACAAGGTAAATTGTCACAGCAAATAATTTTTGGAGGATCATTATGAGACAAGGCAGCGTAACACGCACCACCGGGGAAACAGATATCAAGGCATCCATCAACCTCGACGGAGAGGGCAGGTCCGACATCTCCACGGGAATTGCCTTCATGGATCACATGCTTACCCTGTTCGCAAAACACGGCAAATTCGATCTTGAAGTCTCTGCAAAAGGCGACCTGGAAGTGGACTGCCATCACACCATGGAGGACCTCGGACTGGTTCTCGGAGAAGTGATCGCGCAGGCGGTCGGCGACAAAAAGGGCATCCGGCGCTACGGCAGCTTTCTGCTCCCGATGGACGAGGCGCTTGCATTGATCGCGCTGGACCTTTCCGGCAGGCCTTATCTTGTCTATAACCTCGTCCCTCCGGCTGCGCGGATCAAGGAGCTGGACACTGCGCTGTTCAAGGAGTTTTTCCAGGCGTTCTGCGTCAAAGGCGGCGTCAATCTTCATATCCGGATGCTCGAAGGCGCCGAAGTGCATCATGTTTTCGAAGCAGTTTTCAAAGGGCTTGCCAGAGCACTCGCGCAGGCGGTCGAGATTGATCCGAGGGAAAAAGGAATTCCGTCCACAAAAGGTTCTCTTTAAAATTTCAGGAGAAAAACGGCGTCCTGCACGCTGTCTTGAGGTCCCTGCCGAATGAGCGAATATATTTGCAGCAGATGCAACAACAGTTTTTCCTGCAATGCGGATGATGCGGATCGTATCACCTGTCCGTATTGCGGAGAGGAACTCGCGCTCGACAATGCCTCCGACATTTTGCCGGAGGGGTTCCGGATCAACGGGTTCCGGATCATCCGCCTGCTGGCGTCGGGCGGGTGCGGGCGTGTCTACCTTGCCGATCAGGTCGCGATGGAACGGCAGGTCGCCATCAAAATTCTCAAGCAGTCTCTCGCGGATCAGGAAGATGCGGCGGAACGGTTCATCAATGAGGCGCGCAATGCCGCCAAGTTCCAGTATCCCAATATCGTGACCACCCTTGAAGCGGGGAAAGTCAACGGGCTTTATTACATCGCGATGCAGTATGTCAACGGCGAAACCGTCGAAAAACAGCTTGATGACGGCAAGATTTTTTCGGAATCGGAAGCGCTTTCCATCGTCCTCAAGATCGCGGGCGCGCTCCAGCTGATCTGGAACAAACACCGGATGTTTCACAAAGATATCAAGCCGGCAAACATCATGCTTGATTCCGACAATGAAGCCATGCTTCTCGATATGGGAATCGCACAGCAGGCGGGCGAGGAATCGCTCATCAACGGGGAAGTGGAAGGATCGCCGTTCTACATGAGCCCGGAGCAGATTCAGGGCAAGACACTGACATGGAGCACCGACCTCTACTCTCTCGGCGCGACTTTGTACCACATGGTAACGGGCTGTGTCCCGTTTTACGACAAATCCATTGATCAGATTCTTGAGATGCACAACAACGCCCCCTATCCGGAACCGTCGGAACGGGCGCCCGGCTCCGATATTTCCCCGGAACTCTCCGGCCTGATGAAACGGATGCTCGGCAAAACACCCCGGAAACGTTTCTCCTCATGGGAGGAATTTCTCCAGGCGGCTTCCGTCATTTATGAGGAACGGCAGGCGGAAGAACAGGCATTTCTCCATCCGCCGATCAAACTGACTCCGGTCATAACGGCTTCGCAGCCGCTGCCGGGGCGTCCCATGAAAAAGCATTGGGTACTGCTGTTTTACGGGTTCATCCTGATTCTTTTCGTGCTGATCCTCGCGGCGCTGTTCATCTGGCACAACAACCATCTTGCGGCACAGGCTCTGGAGAATTGCAGATTCGATCCCTACACCACCAATCCGCAGGAATATAAAAAAGCGTTGGACCAAGTCTATCTGACAGCGCAGAAGTTCGGGGTTCGAGCCAGAATCCGCAGAGAGGTCGATGACGCTTACGCCCGACTGAAACAATTTGAAAATGAATTCCTGACGCTTCAGGCAAAAGTCAACCAGGCGCTCAACCGGGCGGAAAAACTGAAAGCACAGGCGCAAAAGGAAACCGCGCTCGGCAAAAAACTGGTGGAACAGAAACATTCCGACGACAATCATTACACACGCGCCCGGAAACTGTTGAACCAGGCGGCAATTCACCTGAACGGTATCACAACGAAAGACCCGCGTCTGCAATCTGTCATCAACGAGCGAATCAAACTCAATGAAGAAGAAATCCAGAAGATCAAAGCATTGGAGAAGGAACGCGATACCTATGCTGCCAGGCTCAGGAAAGAGCGTGAGGCGCGGATTGCGGAACAGAAGCGCAGGCAGGCGGAAGCGGCACGCCTCAGGCAACAGGAGGAACTCCGGAAAAAACAGCTTGCCGAAGAAAACAGAAAAAAGCAGACAACGCTCAAATCTTATCAGGAACGGCTCGAAAAATATAAAAATGAACTCCGGTCCGTTATCGTGGAGGCGGTCCTGACTCAGAATTTCGACTCCTGGGCAGAAAAACTCGTCTCCCCGGAAGGACTGAATGAAGCAGCGGATTACAAAGCCGCCACGACCGCCTTCCTGAACTGGTACCAAGCTATGAAAATCTTCGCGGAGGAAATGAAATCCGCGCACGGCCTGATCTACGATTCCCGCCGGGATTACGTCGGATTTCCCCTGATGAGCCCCATCACCGGAAAGAAAATGAAAGTGGGCCGCATCAAAAAAGATTACATTCTTCTCTACATGGAAGGCATGATGAGCGAGAACCTGCCGTTCAGCCGTTTCCATTCTCCGGAACTTCTTTCATTGGAACGATATGCATCGAAAAAGAAAAAGCGGAAATTCTCCGTTCCGGCGTTCTTTGCATCGTTCGGCAGATGGAAGGATGCAAAACAAACTGCATCAAACGGATTTGAAAAAACGGAAATAGAGTTTATGATAAATATATATTTTTCCAATGCGGTCAAAGACGCGGCGCGGAAATGGCACAACGGCTCAAAGGAAGAAGCGAGACGGCTTCTTGCCGCGTATGGAACAATGCCGGAGTTCGCGAAATTCAAGGAGGAACTTCAGCAGAATATAAAGAACAGTGCCGGGAAATCATCCCCGGCGGAGCAAAAACAGAAAACAACAAAAGGTAAAAAATGAAAGCTGCTTTTATTTTTTCAGGACAGGGCGCACAACGCGTCGGAATGGGAAAAGACATCTACGACAACAGTGCGGCAGGGGCGGCAGTCTACAGAGAGGCGGATTCCGTTCTCGGATGGAGCGTCTCGGATGTCTGCTTCAACGGTCCGGAAGAGAAACTGACGGAAAGCAAATACTGTCAGGTGGCGATTTTCGTAACCAGCATGGCGTGCCTCGCGGCATTCCATGAAAAATTCGGCGATGCAATCAAACCCGTCGGCGCGGCGGGGCTCAGCCTGGGAGAATACGGCGCGCTCTGCTGCGCGGATTATTTCAGCTTTGCGGACGGACTCCGTCTTGTCGCCAGACGTGCGGAACTCATGGATGCGGCCTGCCGGGAAACTCACGGCACCATGGCATGTGTGCTTACAAAAGGCGCCGCTCCCGCAGACGTGATCCGGAAAATCTGCGCGGACTGCGGCATTGACGTGGCAAACTACAATTCCCCCGGTCAGATCGTCATCAGCGGTGTGGAAGACGGCGTCGCCAAAGCGTCCGAACAGATCAAAACGCTGGAAGGCATCCGCAAGATCATTCCGCTGAAAGTCGCGGGCGCCTATCACTCCAGGCTCATGGCAAAAGCGGGGGAACAGCTCAGGGACGTTCTCGACGGCGTAACGGTCAGGCAGAACAAAGTCCCCGTGGCGCAGAACGTCACAGGCGGAATCACGGAGGATGATACACAGATCAAGGCGAACCTCGTCAGCCAGGTCGCGGGCAGTGTCCGCTGGGTTGACTGCGTGAACGCGCTTTCATCGCTCGGAGCGGACACATTCATTGAGTTCGGCCCGGGAACGGTTCTTACAGGGCTGGTCAAACAGATCGACCCCGCGAAAGCCCTGTTCAACGTGTCTTCCTGTGAAGATCTCGGAAAAATTCAACTCTGAAATACCCAAAACCTAGTAAGGGAGAAAAAATTATGGGATGCAAGAAACTCGAAGGGCGTGTTGCACTGGTGACAGGCGGCGCACGCGGTATCGGCAGGGCAATCTGCGAAAAGCTGGCAGCGGAAGGCGCGACCGTCGCAATGGTCGATATTCTTCTTGATGTTGCTGAAAAAACCGCTGCTGAATTCAAAGCTCAGGGGTATGAAGCAATGGCAATCGCCGCAAACGTGGCAAAACCTGAAGAGGCGGAAGCCGCCGTCAAAGCGGTAGTCGACAAATACGGCAAACTCGATATCCTTGTCAACAACGCCGGCATCACGCGTGATACGCTCATGATGAAGATGACCGAACAGGACTGGGATATGGTCCTCGCCGTCAACCTCAAAGGCACATTCAACTTCACCAAGGCGGCAACCCGCTACATGATGAAGGCACGCTACGGAAAGATCGTCAACATCGCATCCGTCGTCGGCAGAATGGGCAACGCCGGACAGGCGAACTACTCCGCCTCCAAAGCCGGCGTGATCGGACTGACCAAGACCACGGCGCGCGAGTTCGGCAGCCGCAACATCTGCGCGAATGCGATCGCTCCCGGATACATCATCACGGATATGACCGAAAAGCTTCCGCAGGCGGCGCGCGACGCATTCCTCGTGAACATTCCGCTGAAACGCGGCGGCAAACCTGAAGACGTGGCAAATGTGGTCTGCTTCCTCTGCGGACCGGAATCCGACTATGTCACAGGGCAGGTCCTGAACGTCGACGGCGGCTTCCTGATGTCCTGACGCCATTCGGATTTTCAGGAAAAATGAATTCAAAAAGGGAAAGAAAATTCCTTTGAAAATTTTTTAGAGTGTCTTTTTTCCAAATAACACTTGAAAAATTTTAAAAAAGCACAATATTAATGTGCTAGTGTAGTCAAAACTCAACTGCGAATTAACTTACAGAAAGGGTTCGTAATGTCCACAATAGCAGAAAAAGTGAAAAAGATCGTTGTCGAGCAGCTCGGAGTTGCTGAAGACCAGGTAACGGAAGACGCAAAATTCATCGAGGACCTCGGTGCAGACTCTCTGGACCAGGTGGAGCTTGTCATGGCTCTCGAAGAAGAATTCGGATCCGATATTCCGGATGAAGACGCTGAAAAGCTGACAACAGTCGGTGATGCCATCAAGTATATTGAAGGCAAGCAGAAAGCATAATTCTGATTTTTGCTGATCAGAGCGGGACATTCCCGTAAAAGAATGCCCCGCTTTTTTGTATATCCACGGAGGCTTGAATGGATAAAAGACGCGTAGTAATTACCGGAGTCGGTGCGGTTTCCTGTGTCGGTCACGATGTGAATTCGATGTGGGATGCGCTGGTGAACGGCAAATGCGGACTGGATAAGATTACGAGATTCGATGTCAGCGCTTACCGTACTCAGATCGCGGGCGAAGTCAAAGATTTCGATCCCACGAAATATATGTCTGAAAAAGAGGCAAGAAGAATGGATGACTTCTGCCTGTATGCGGTTGCCGCGGCGGATGAAGCTCTCAAAGATGCGGGACTCCCTCTGGATATGAGAGACGGTTCAGTCGTCAACCCCGATCGCGTCGGCGTTTGCGTCGGCAGCGGAATCGGCGGAATGCGGACCATGGAACAGCAGTGCGAAGTCCTGCTGGAAAAAGGTCCGGGCAGAATTTCCCCTTTCCTGATCCCGATGATGATCATCGATATGGCATCAGGTTCCCTTTCTATCAGATACGGGGCGAAGGGACCCAATTTCGCGGCTGTCACTGCGTGCTCGACAGCTTCACACTCTCTCGGTGAATCCTTCTGTGCGGTTCAGCGCGGAGATGCGGACATCATGATCAGCGGCGGCGCGGAAGCCTCCGTTTCCAAGCTCGGCCTGGCAGGATTCTGTTCCATGAAGGCAATGAGCCAGAGAAATGATGACCCGAAACATGCAAGCCGTCCTTTCGACAAGGACAGAGACGGTTTTGTCATGTCCGAAGGATCAGGTGTCCTGATCCTCGAAGAACTTGAACATGCGAAAAAACGCGGCGCCAGAATCTATGCCGAAGTGATCGGTTACGGAGCGACAGGCGACGCATATCATATCACCTCTCCCGCACCGGGCGGAGAAGGCATGGCGCGTGCAATGAATATGGCGCTCGGAAATGCCGGACTCAATGCGGATTGCATCGACTACATCAATGCGCACGGAACCAGCACTTCCCTGAATGACAAATTCGAGACCATGGCGATCAAAACATCGCTGGGCGAACATGCGCATAAAGTGGGAATCAGCAGTACAAAAGGGACAATGGGCCACGGGCTCGGCGCCGCAGGCGGTTTTGAAACCATCATCTGCGCACTGACCATTCAGAAAGGCATCATTCCCCCGACAATCAACTATGAGACCCCGGACCCGGATTGTGATTTGAACTATACGGTCAACACCGCCGTCGAAAGAAAGGTCGATGTTGCCATGAATATTAATCTCGGTTTTGGCGGGCATAACGGAGTGATTCTTCTCAAGAGATTCTCTGACTGACATTCAGTCGGAATGAGCAAAGGGAAGCTTTCGGCCGGATAAAAATGCAATTGTGTCAAAACCCGTTACCTGGAGTTATGAGGATGAACAGGCGTATTTTTGTTGCGGGAACAGCTTCCCTTTTGTCATTCGTGCTTTGTTCCTGCGGTATTTTTGAAAGCGGAAGCGATGTTCCGCCGCCCCCGCAGGGAGAAGAATGGTCGGCTAAAATCAAATCCAGTTATCCCGACTGGCAGCCCCCGCGTGAAATGCCGGAGGGTTCTGCCGAATATCGGGCGGCTTTGAAAAATGAGCAGGAGCTCAAAGCTCTTGAAACAAAAGAAGCTGAAGTCAAGAAAGAAGAAAAAACAGTCTCTTCTGATGGTGTTGCTCAAAAGGAAATCATAAAGGAAGAACCGGAGGTTCCGACCTCTTATATTGTCAGGAAAAATGACAATCTCTGGAATATCGCCAAAGCCATCTACGGCAAAGGCGAAAAATGGACCGTTATCTTTGAGGCAAACAAAGAGAAGATCAAAGATCCGAACAAACTGAAACCCGGTCTTGAGCTTCTGATTCCTCCGGCTGGGAAATAATGAGTAACGAAAATGAAAGTCCCGGAGGCATAGTCTCCGACAAGTATTTTTTCAGCAATGCAACCGAAATGGAACTGCTTTTTGCAGGGCGTTTTACAGAAAATCTGAAAGAAACTGAAAAACGGCTCGGCGTCACTGTGACCGCACGCGATCTCTGTTTCAGGATATCTTCTCCCCAAAAGGAAAATGTGGTGAAAACCATTGCTTTTCTGGAGGAATTGAACAAGCTTTACTCCGCTACGAAAAAACGGATCGACCAGCGGGATTTCCAGATGACCCTGTCGGCGTTTCAGGAATCCCGCGAAACGGAATTGCAGAATTTCTTTTCCCAAAGAATCAAAGTCAGCCCCAAAAAACAGGAAATCGTGCCGCGCACTCTGAATCAGCTTGCTTATGTAAAAGCGGTCCGGATGAAAGATGTGGTATTCGGAATCGGTCCTGCCGGCACAGGCAAAACCTATCTGGCGATGGCGCTTGCGGTCTCGGAACTGCTTGCGGGAAAAGTCGACCGCATCGTGTTGACGCGTCCCGCCGTGGAGGCAGGGGAAAATCTCGGTTTCCTTCCGGGAAAAATTGAAGAAAAGATCAATCCGTATCTGCGTCCGCTGTATGATGCGCTGTATGATATGCTGGATTTTGAAGAGGCGGCGGCTCTCATCGACCGCAACATCATTGAAGTGGCGCCGCTTGCTTTCATGCGCGGGCGCACGCTCAATAACTCTTTCATCATTCTTGACGAGGCGCAGAATGCAAGCAATGAACAGATGCTGATGTTTCTGACGCGTCTCGGGTTCCATTCCAAGTGCGTGGTTGCGGGAGACCCGACTCAGATCGACCTGCCGAACAAACGGACGTCAGGTTTGCTTCAGGCGGTCCGCAAGCTGGAGCAGATTCCGGAAATCGCGGTCTGCCAATTCTCGACACGTGACGTCGTACGCCATTCCCTTGTGGAAAAAATCGTCAACGCTTACCAGAAAAAAGAAACTGTATCCGGAGGCAACGAAAATGGCGGAACGGAATAAGGCAACAGAAAAACCTCCTTCTTTCGGGGAGAAGCTGGAACATTCCAAATTTGTGCTGGTGCTGATGCTCCTGATGGTTCTTGCCGTCAGCCTGATCGTTATGATCATCCCGGAGAACGATGCGGATATTCATTTCGTCGCGGGTCAGTACTCTCCTTACACCCTTTTCTCAAAACTTGACTTTTCGGGCGAGGATAAGCTGAAAACCCGAGCTCTGCGCGAACAGGTGGCATCCCAGGCACCGTATTACTTCAAGATCCAGCCGGAAGCCTCGGCACAGATCACGGAGCATTTTCAGGATTTCTTTGCGGAACTGCGGAAACGCGGAAACGCGGAAAACAAAGGGGCAAAATATCTGCCGTCTCCGGGAGATTCCGCAGAAAACCTTGCGGCGCGGCTGAATAAAAATACGCTGGACTGCCTCCTCCAGATTGCGGACAATCCGGTTCAGATGAAGAAGATGTATTCCCTGTTCGAAGGCGCGTTGAACAACGGAATCATCAGCAACGAGCAGAAAGGCAGTCTGACCTGGGATAAGCACATCCGGATCATCGACGCCTACAAACGCCAGCGCGACAGTGTGCCGATGCGTGAGATCATGACCCCCCTCGAAGCCGCAAAATCAGTCGTAAACGCGACGCTGGAATATTACAACGATCCGAACAAGGATGCCATTCTCGCGTCCATAGAAAAAACACTGGTTTCCATCATCGGCAACGGCAATCTTGCCTACGATCAGGATTTCACGGAAGCGAAAAAAGAGGAAATGGCAAACATGGTGCGCCCCGTCATGTTCGAGATACACAAGGGACAGCCGATCCTCGAGAAGAAAAGCGTTGTCACGGACAAGGACCTCATGATTCTGGAAGCCTATAACAAAGAGCTCCGGAAAACCAAGGCGCAGTCGGGTCCCTACCGCGTGATTCTGGAAAATATTTTCCTCTGCCTTGCAATCATCATCTTCACAGGCATCTATATCTATCATGTGCATCCGGAGATGGTCCGCAGCAACCGCACCATCTGGCTCCTCGGACTGATTACAATCGCCTCGATCCTGCTGAACCGCGTGTTTCTTGATCTTTTCAAAATCATAAGTGAACAATACAGCATTCCGCCGAATGTCATCTATTTCGCCCTGCCGCTGGGATTCTCCGCGATCATCGTCTCCGTCATTTACGGCATCCGCGCGGCGCTGTTCGTGGGACTGCTGGTGACGACCATCGCCTCCCTCCAGATGAACAATCCGTTCCAGATGATGCTGACGGGATTGATCGTCAACGGCGGCGCGGGATTCGCGGTGCGCTATGCGACCAATTACCGGAATTTCTTTGTCCGCGCATTTCTGGGGACCATGATTTCCACTCTGATCGTGGCATTCATCTTTCTCTGGCGGGACACGGAGGGAGAGGATCTCTGTTTCTGGATTCTGGTGTTCCCGCTGTTCACAGGGCTCCTGACCGCGATCCTCGCCCAGTTGGCGCTGTTCGTCATTGAATTCATGTTCGATGTCAGCACCACAATGTCCCTGCTGATTTACAGCGATTACAACCATCCGCTTCTCAAGCGCCTGCAATTCGAAGCGCCCGGCACCTATCATCACAGCCTGATGGTGTCGACCCTCGCGGAACAGGCGGCGCAGGAGGTCGGGCTCAACCATATCAAGGCGCGGGTCTGCGCATTATTTCATGACGTGGGCAAACTTTCCCAGCCGGATTACTTCATTGAGAACAGCCCCGGCGCGGACATGCACCGGGAACTGAATCCGTCCATGAGCGCCATGATCATCCTGAACCATGTGAAATACGGGCTGGAACTTGCGCGCAAGTATAAATTGAAGAAGATTATCCGCGACACGATCATGCAGCACCACGGGACGGACCTGATTCTCTACTTCTACAAACGTGCGCAGGAGATTCACGGCGAACATAATGTCGGTGAAAACGAGTTCCGCTACCAGGGTCCCCTGCCCTCGGAAAAGGAGATTGTGCTGATTATGCTGGCGGATTGCTGCGAGGCGGCTTCGCGGAGTCTGGAGAAACCGACACCGGCATCCATCGACGCGCTGGTCAAGGAGCTTTTCCGCAAAAAGATCCGCGACGGGCAGCTCGACGAAGCCAATCTGACCATGAAAGAGCTTGCGGGCATCCGCAAAAGTTTTGTTAAAACGCTTTCGTCCATGATGCATGGGCGCATAGCATATCCCAAGGATGACAGTAAGGATGAAGACGATCTGTTCATGGAGAGCGGAAAAGAAGTATCCGCGCCCGGCAATGGCGCGCCTGAAAAAACTGTCTGAGAAGGCAGCCGGAATCACGGGAAGCGGGATTGCAAATGAGCTTTCGCTGAATTTCGTCGGCGCGAAGGAGATGGCGGAAATCAACGAGACTTTCGTCGGACATCAGGGACCGACGGATGTGATCTGCTTTGATTACCGTGAATCGAAAAGCGAACTGCCGGACGAAAAGGATGAAGATTCCGTGGAAGTGGAAATCATCGTCTGCCCGGAGGTCGCGAGACGGGAAGCGGAAAAACGTTCGCTCCCCTATTCGCGGGAAGTGGTTCTGTATCTGGTGCACGGACTGCTTCACGCTTCGGGAGAGGACGACCTGAAACCTGAACTCAAGAGGAAAATGAGGCGCAGGGAACATAAAACAATGAACGAACTGGAAAAGCTGTTCACATTCAGTGACATCTTTCCTGAACCTGTTCTGATGGGAGATACTCACACATAATGTTTCTCGAACTGGAACTGCTGATTGCAAGTTTTATCCTGTTTCTGATGCTGTTCTGCGCCTTCGAGGCGTTCGACCGTCTTTCCGGCGGGCAGATCATGAAACTGGAAAACACGGAGCCTGAACTGGCGGAAAAACTGAGTGAATGGATGGATCGTTCCGATTCGATCCGCGGCGTGTTCAAGCTGATGCTCTTCATTCTTTCGTCTCTCATGGGCATGCTTTCGTATTCGGTCCTCCTGGAGAAATTCGGCAACGACCTTCAGACCTGGCGCGTACTCATCATCATTGCCGCGATCATCTGCTCCTGGTATCTCGGCGAAATCATTTCGCGCCTCGTGCTCTACCGTTACGACACATTCATTCTGCGGACAACCCTCCCGTTCGTCTCCCTGCTTGCAAACACGATTCTGCTTCCATTCACGCTTCTGGCGAAACGCCTCAGGAAAAACGCCGAAGACTGGCGCGATGAGGAAGCGCCGGATCAGAAAGTCAGCACCGAAGACGAAATTCTTTCCTTCGTCGAAAATTACAGCGACAATGAGAACGACGACTTGGAGGAAGAGGAGAAGCGGATGATCAAGGGGATTCTTGACCTCGGCGATATGTCCGTCCGGGAAATCATGACGCCGCGCGTCGATCTCTCCGCCCTACCCTCGACCGCCTCGATTGAGGAAGCCAAGAAGATGTTCATCGAAACCGGGCACAGCCGTATTCCGGTCTACAACCGCACCGTCGATGAAATCAAAGGCATCATCTATGCCAAGGATTTCATTGACGACCGGAAGATCGCCGGAAAGACGCTTGACCAGCTTGCACACAAGCCGATCTTCATTCCCGAATCCAAGGAGGTCGGCGAACTGCTGGAAGAAATCAAACGCAAGCACAACCATTTTGCGGTCATCATCGACGAATACGGAGGAACGTCAGGCATCATCACCTTCGAGGATATCATTGAGGAAATCGTCGGAGACGTTCAGGACGAATATGACAATGAGGAGGAGGAAAAGACCAAGCCGCAACTGATGCCGGACGGTTCGATCGTTCTGGAAGCAAGAACCATGATCTCCGATGTAAACGAAATCATGGATTCGGATATTCCCGATACGGAAGCAGCGGACACCATCGGCGGCTATATCTGCTATGAACTCGGACGCATTCCCGAAGAAGGAGAAATTTTCCATTTCGAGAACAATCCGCTATCCGCGCTTGTCTTAAAGGCGGACAAACGCAAGATTCTGCAATTGAAACTGATGTATAAGGAACAGGATGAAGAAAAGCAAGCTTAATTTATACCTCTCGCTGATGGCGAGGCGAAGCAGGCGTTTCGTTTTTTCACAAACCAAAGGACTGCTGATCACAGGGCTGTTTGTCGTAATTCCGATTTTCGTGACGCTCTGGGTTGCGTGGTTCATCTACAATCTCCTGACGACGTGGGCGCTTGCAATCATCAAGCACCTCAATATCTTTCAGGACGAGATCGGCTCGTTCTGGGTCCAGCAGGGCATCCGCGTGATTTCGCTTATCCTGATCGTCGTGCTCCTGATCGCGATCGGGCAGCTTGCCAGAATGACGCTCGGAAACCGCATGATCACGCTGGCGCAGAAAATTCTGCTCCGCCTGCCGATCATTAATTTCATCTATTCCACCTGCAAGCAGATCGGTGACGCTCTCTGGTCCTCCGGCGGGGGAAGCATGTTCAGCAAAGTCGTGATGTTTGAATATCCGTGCTCCGGCTCTTATGCCATCGGATTTATGACGAACGAAAACACGGAACCGTTTGAAGTCACGGAGAAACTGGGCAAACCGGTCGTGAGCATCTTCATGCCGACGACTCCGAACCCGACCAGCGGTTTCCTGCTTCTGATTCCGAAGGAACGGTGCATTTTCCTTGACATGTCCGTTGCAGATGCCATGCGCCTCATCGTCAGCGCCGGAGCCGTTCTTCCTGACCAGATTCAGGAACAGCATCGCCCCGGCAGTCACGGTCCCCTGTGAAAGCGGAGAAGTAAAAACTGCCGTTATTTCATAAAAAAACTTGTATTATCGCCGTTTCAGATGTAACTTATGAACTCGAACATTTCAACCGTTAATCACTAAACAAAAGAAACTTCCATTACTGTCGTGTTAAAGAAAACTCAGAAAAAATCAGACCGTCCCTTCCGACTCAGTCTCAAGGCAAGACTCAGACTTCTAAAAAAATCCATTTTCGGAACCGCTTCCACGGAAGAAGGGAAAAAACAGACCTCCCCGAAACCTCCTCAGAAATCAGCCTCCGGCAGAGGGCCGAAACGGGAGCAGTCCGTTCAGCGCCGTTCATCCGTAAAAAAAGCAGACGCCAGACCGTCCACAGGGAAACCAAAGGCAGAGAACAGAGCCGGGAAAACGAAATCCGCACCGGTGCAGGCGAAAAGAAAACCCGTCAAGGCTTCTCCGCCGCCGATGCCGGAACTTGTCGCACCGCCGCAGGAAGAAGGCAAAACAAGGTTCTGCGATCTTGATCTCGCGCCTGAAATCCTTGCAGGGACGCAGACTCTCGGATTCCAGTATTGCACCGTGATTCAGGAAAAATGTCTGCCCTATGCGCTTGCAGGCAAAGATCTTGCGGCAAAAGCACAGACCGGCACAGGAAAAACTGCGGCATTTCTGGCGTCCGCCATGACGCGCCTGATCAAGAATCCGCTTCCGCCGGAGTCAAGACGCCCCGGCTCCTGCCGTGTGCTGGTGCTTTCGCCCACCCGTGAGCTCGCGATCCAGATTCATAATGACGCGCTTGCACTCGGTAAATACACGTCGCTGAACAATCTCGTAATCTTCGGCGGCATGGATCATCAGGGACAGCGTGACTCGCTTGCCGATCCGATCGACATTCTCGTCGGGACTCCCGGCAGGATCATTGACTACTCGCGCAGCGGACATCTTGATCTTTCGTCCACGGAAATTCTCGTGATTGATGAAGCGGACCGTATGCTGGACATGGGATTCATCCCCGATGTCCGCCGCATCGTCTCCAAACTTCCGCCGGCAGGCAAACGCCAGACCATGCTTTTCAGCGCCACGCTGGAGCCGGAAGTGCTGGCTCTGGTGGACCGCTGGCTTGTCGAACCGGTCTCCCTTGAAGCGGAACCCGAACACGTCGTAACCGATCTCATCGACCAGCATTTCTATGCCGTGATGAATCACCAGAAGCTTTCCATGCTGTTATGGCTCATCCGGAACGAACCGTTCGAGCGCATGATCATTTTCGGAAACTGGAAAGAGAAAAATATCGATCTGGTGGATCATCTTTATGAATACGGAATCAAGGCGGAACTCCTCTCCGGTGACATTCCGCAGGCAAAGCGCCTGAAAATTCTGGAAAAATTCAAATCTGGCGAAGTCAAAATCGTCGTTGCAACCGATGTTGCCGCGCGCGGAATCCATATTGCCGGCATCTCGCATGTCGTCAACTACGACCTGCCGGATCATCCGGAGGACTATGTCCACCGCATCGGCCGCACAGGACGTGCCGGCGCCAAAGGCAAATCCATCAGTTTTGTCTGCGAATACGGTGCATACGTCATGCCGGACATCGAAAAATACGCACAGATTGAAATCAAGACGATTCAGCCGGAGGAGGAGATGCTTACCCTGCCGGAACGTGTCAACGCACCGGTGAAACATTCCCGTCCCCGCGGAAATTCCCGGCACGGAGGCGGCGGGCGCAGACCGGCTTCCGGGCGGTCCTCCCGTCCGAGAAGGTAAACGGAGATTCTTCATGGGCGCCCATCCGGAGATCACGATTGTGCTGGACCGTCTCAGGAGTTCCTTCAACACCGGAAATATTTTCCGTCTGGCGGACGCGGTCGGAGCAAAAGAAGTGGTTTGCTGCGGCTATACGCCTGCGCCGCCTCATCCGAAGCTCGCAAAATCCGCCATGGGCGCGGACAGAACTGTTCCGTTCCGCAAGTTCGGGCGAACCGTGGACGCCGTCCGCGAGCTGAAATCCAAAGGTTACTGCGTTCTCGCGGTGGAAGTCTCCGATCAGTCACAGCATGTGTGGGATTATGACTGCCGCTTTCCGCTCGCCCTGGTTTTCGGCAACGAGGCGCTTGGAGTCGATCCGGAGGCAGGCGCGGAATGCGACGGAATCGTTTCCCTGCCGATGTTCGGCGCAAAGACTTCGGTCAACGTTGGCAATTGCGCGGCTGCGGTGCTATATTCCATCATTGAAAAATATCAGTTCAGGAGTCCGGCGAAATGAAAGTCGCGCTTTACGGGAAAAATGCGGAATCGCTTGAAAAGATACTGCTCGGCAAAGGAGTCACGGTCGTAGACAGGCACAGGGAAGACTTCGACCTGCTGATCAGTTACGGCGGAGACGGCGCCATGCTCGGTGCCGAGCTCGCCTATCCACAGCGTCTGAAAATGCCTGTCCGCGACGTGGAAACCGCCCCTCACTGCCCTCTCCATTCCGTCGGAAACCAGATTGACGCTATGCTTGCCGGAAAGCTTAAAGTCACGAAAATGATGAAGCTCGTCGGGATGACCGGAAATGTCAAACGTTACGCCATCAACGATATTTTCATACACAACATGAACAACGTCAGCGCCCTGCGTTACCAGGTCAAAATCGACGATGACATTTACGCGCGTGAAGTGGTCGGCGACGGCGTCGGGGTCTCCACGGTCCACGGAAGCACAGCCTATTACCGGAGTATCACTCACGGCAGTTTCCGCGTCGGAATCGGAATTGCGTTCAGCAACAGCACGGAACTGCTGAATCATCTTGTACTGAAAGAAGAATCCATCATCAAGGTCAGAATTCTGCGGGGTCCCTCCGAGCTGGTTTTCGATAATTCACCGGAAAGCGTCAAACTCAGCGAAGGCGATATCGTCACAATCCGCAAATCGGAAAAAACTGCGCAGATGCTCGGACTGGAAGTCTTCATGTGCCCTGAATGCCGCCGCATCCGCCGGGAGCAGCGCGCCATCGGATTCGAGGATATTCCCCTATGAATATTCTGATCAACGCAGGACCGACGCGCGAAAGCATTGATCCGGTCCGTTTCATCACCAACCATTCTTCCGGTAAAATGGGATATGCCATAGCGGAAGCCGCCGTCAGGATCGGGCACACCGTCACTTTAGTTTCGGGTCCCGTCGCCATTCAACCGCCGGAGGGGCTTGCCGGATTCATCAGGATTGAAACAGCCTCGCAGATGGCGCAGGCAATGAAACAGGCAATGCCGGAAGCGGAGCTGATCATTCTCTCCGCCGCCGTTGCGGACTACCGCCCGGTCGTCTGTTCCCGGACCAAACTCAAGAAAACGGAAGGCAATCTTTTTCTGGAACTGGAGCGGACGGAAGACATCGCTTTGTCATTGGGAAAGCTCAAACGCGGCAATCAGATACTCGTGGGCTTCGCCGCGGAAACGGATGATCTGGAATCCAATGCGCTCAAGAAAATGAAGGCAAAAAATTTTGACTGGATCGCGGCAAACGAAGTCGGCAAACCGGGGCGCGGATTCGCAGCCGACGACAACGCGATCACGCTTTATGGCTCCGACGGCCGCCGTTTCAATCTGGAGCTCAAACCCAAAAAGGAACTCGCGGCAGAACTCCTGTCACTGATACTGAATCCGAAATAAAAGGATTGTTCCGTCATGTTCAACAGGAACCATGTCATCGCATCCATCAGAGAAATCCGGTATTCCTTGAATGGAATCACCCAAAAACAGTGGATCACCTGCGGGACGGTCTTCGCCACAGTCTATCTCCTGAGCGCAATTTATATTCTTTTCCGTCCGGGAAACTATATTGAACCCGGCACGCTCTGCCCGTTCATCATCACCGCGGCGATTTATTCCGCCGCTCTTTCCTGCGCCCTGATCCGCCGCGATGCGTGGGCGCGGATGATCTATTTTGCCTTTCCGCCGGTTCTCCTGTTCTGTGAATGGCTCAATTTTTCTCCGATCGAGCAGTTCTATTCCGTCTGCCAGCTGTATTTTGCAATGCTCCTTGCAGTCTGGTGCTGGGGAACCGATGCCGTATGCGGCGATCTTCTGGGACGCATCCACCGCACGCTCCGGGTTCTGCCGACACTGATTCTCGGTTTCCTGCTGTATCTGCTCCCGCTGACAATTATTGCGCATCACATCGCAAACGGACGCAAGTTCACCTATGACTCCATTCAGGCGGTCTATCAGACGGAACTTGCGGAAGGGCTTTACTATTTCCTGACACATTTCTTCTGCCTGCTGCTGTTCGTTCTTCTGCTTCTCGCCGCGGCGGGACTGTTCCTGCTGAACAGAATCGGCACTCCCCGGCGGAATTCCAGGGCCTTCTCCTGCATCCTTGTCCTGATGCTGCTCTGCCTCTCCCCTGCTCTTTATGGCGAACTCACGGGAATCGACGCGCTGAACCGCACGAAGGTTCTGTTTACGGACAGCCTGCAATATTTCGCAGTCATCGAGCAATATGCGGCGTCCGGCGCGGCACGTCGGAAAGCCGTGGAAAGGCACGTCGTAAAAAACAGCGGCAGCGACGGGATTTATGTTCTGATCATCGGGGAATCCCATAATAAAAACCATTGCAGCGCCTACGGGTACGGGCTCGACACGACGCCGTTCATGAAAGCGGCGGCACGGGAACCGGGCTTCATCCTCATGAAAAACGCATTCTCATGCCACGTCCAGACCATGCAAGTCATCTCTTATCTGCTGACTGCGCACAACCAGTATATCCGGCAGGAAGACGGAGTGGCGCCAAGCATTTTCGATGTATTGAAATACTGTTCCTGTCATACCGTATTCCTGAGCAACCAATATCCCCACGGGCGTTTTGATTCACCTGTCGCGGCGCTGGCTTCCGGAGCGGACAAGTGCATCTGGCTCAACACAATGGAGGATTTCATCCTCTGGCGGGCACGTCCGGACGAAGCGCTGCTTGAACCATTTTCGCAACAACTGAACTCAAAACGTGCTTTCATTGTCCTGCACCTCATGGGCAATCACGGACCCTATGCCCGCCGTTATCCGGCAGGGTTCGGCGACAACCTTGCATGGAGCGCCTATGATAAAAGCATCCTGTATGTGGACGGTATTCTGGAAAAGATATTTTCGCTTCTGCGGAAAAACCCATACGTGAAAGCCGCCGTATATCTTTCGGATCATTCGGAAAAACCCGGAGTCGGGCATGGTGCGGATGCCTATGAACAGGAAATCGCAGAGATTCCGATGCTTCTCTATCTCTCGGAATCCCTGCGGAAAGAACGTCCCGGACTGGAAGAAACACTGCGTTCCAATGCGGACTGCATTTTCACCAACGACCTGACGTTTGAACTCCTGCTTGACCTGATGGGCATAAAACATACCTTCGGTTCCCCGCAGACGCGAATCGCCCTGCCCTCCTATGACATGCCGTTTGACAAAGCCCGTACCCTTCTCGGCGCCCGCAAACTCGACGGCGCCGAAATCCGGCGCCGCTGAAGCTGATTGTTATTGTTCAGAGTTCAAGCAGGAGCGCTCCCGTGTAGGTTACTTCTCCTTGATCTCCCTCGTTGATGACACTCAGTTGAACCGACATCGTATAGGCATACTTCGGAACAGTAAAGAGTTGCGAGATGTCTGTTTCTTTTCCGTCGCGGGAGAGGGGAAGATTGAAGCATCGAGAAGGGTGCAGCCATTTTTTGTTCTTGTCCAAAAAATTAACTTTACAGGAGGCTCTTCCTTTGGAAGTATTTTTTCCCCGGATGCGTAAGAAATAAGATTTTCCCGGTTCCGTTGCAATTCTTTGATCGAAACAGCCTCGTGTGATCTTCCTGAGAACAGCTTTTCCGTTGCCAATGCTTCCGCTTCCCGGACATGGCTTCTTTTGGTCCTTTTCAATTTGCCACAGGCTGAATCCGCCATTTTCAGAAAAGTCTCCATTGTTCAGTTTGTTTTCCGGGGAACTGAATGGAATTTTTTCAAGATTTTTAACTTTTGCAATGGTTTTGACAAGATCAGGGCAACGCTGCTGCCAAGTCGTTTTGATCTGCCGATGGCTGGTATTGTTCCACCAGCTTCCTTTTTCGCTGTAAAACCAGATATAGCGGTCACTTTCTTCTATGGCAGCCGCCAGATTCCGTCGCATGAATGGAATAATCCCTTTATCTATGTCCGGTTTCAGTGCGTCAGACCAATAGGGAAGAAGTCCGAAAACCGCATCCATGTAAAACGCAGGTCCGAGTGAGACCTGATTAAAAAATTTCGCACGGTTTTCCGGATAGACATTGCGGGAAAAACGGCTCATGAGCGTATAACGCAGGTCTTTGTAATCGGACGGCTCACGTGCCGTATAAGAATAATATTCATGACCGCTGACAATATGTGCTTCCGGCGGCATGGCAACCATCAGACCGTTTACAAATGGAATAGTCAATTCTCCCTCGAAAGAGAGAAAGAACGGCATGAAAAGCACGACATCGGGATATTCGGAAAAAATTGCATTGCCAACCTGTTTCCCGAACAGATACACTCTCTCCGAAGTTTCCGCAAGACTATGTTCTGTTCCGATTTCATCAAAATGCCAGATGCGAAGCTTTCCGTATTCCTCTAAATCGAACAGCAGACCCTTTAGATTTGCTGCTTTGGAAACTTTTGCAGCGATGCGAAAGTTGTTCAAAACCGGCTTCCAGTCTTCGTCATTAAACCAATCAAACTGGTCGGTCGTCGTTGTACAGTAGTAAAAATTATCCGTAAACTTTTTGAACGGAAGTTTTTTCAGCGTTGCAACCGCTTCCTGAAATGATTCATATTTCCAGCAATATCCCTTTTCTTTGCCCCAGGGGGACCCGCCGGGCGTAACTTTTTTTCCGTTAAAGACCTCCGGTTTCCCAGATACCCGAATAGTTACTCCGTCTAAAATGCTGTCTTTTTCCATGTCGGCAAGATTTCTGCTCAGGAAATCAATCGTCGGATTAGACCACGACAGATCAATAATCTTTTTATTCAACGAAAATGCCGGGTAACCTGCCACGTCAGCTACGAGGCATCCTGCGACAAATATCAGAAGACAGCTAAAAAATAAATGCTTCATACTTTTCCTTCTTTGTAGAAAGTCTGCTTTCGGCAGATCATTTTGTTTCGATGACAATATCGCTTTTCAGCTTGATTTTTATTTGAAATACCGGATAGACCTCCTTTCATTCAAAAATAAGGGACTTTCTCTTTCAACATCACAGAACGCTTGATTTTGTTTTTGTCCCAGTAGTAGAAAATTTGGACTTTATATCCTGTCGTTTCATCGCAGTATGTTTCGTAGATATAATCTGCTGACTGTCCCGGTTGCAGACTTGTCGCACTGCCGTCAATCAATGTGCTGTTGATCAGACCGCTGTGTTTGGCATGCATCAAAGGAGCATCACTTACCAATGTCTGAATATATGGTGGCTGATAAAAGGTTGATGGAGTTGTTTGCGGACGCAGACTGTCGCTCAATAAGATAAAACGAGACGGCTTTCTTATCCTTTTGATTGTAATTGCAATTCCATATAACAAGCCGGGATTGCCTTCTTCAAAACCTGCGGGACGCAAGCTTTTAGGGGGATATAGATTGATACCGTAAAAATTGCTTGTTGACGCCGGTTCAATGATAGGACATGCTGCTGTTGAAGTTTTGGCTTCTTTACAGTAGCCTGTTTCCTTCAGTAATTGATACCAGTTCATTGCAGAAGCTGCATAATTTGTGTTGGTGTACAACAGCATGAACTCATTATTGTCACCGGCATATAAATTCATTAACAATCCGTTTTGTTTCAACTGAGATAAACAGCTGATTCCTGTTGCTTTGGCTTTGGCTGCCTGCAATGCCGGCAGCAGCATCGCCGCAAGAATCGCGATGATTGCAATTACTATAAGCAACTCTATCAATGTGAACCACTTTTCTCTCATCTTCTTTTCTCCTTTCAGTTGTTTTCCAATCATCGTAAATCCTCCTGTAATCTGGGGTAAATTTTTATTGCATCGGAATTAAAAGCTGAATAATGAATCTGTTCAGGCTTCTCTTCGTATTTCATCCAATTTGAAAGCACTGTTGCAATATAGCAAACCCTGTCCGGCATACAATCTGCCACAATAAGATCGTAATCCGGAGACGGAGGCTGATATTCCCCCGTCTGCTCACAAAGCAGGATATGAGGGAAAAAAAGCTTTTTATAACGCAGATAATTCAGGATTTCATGTCCTGGGATAATGAAATACGAATCATTGAGCAGCGGCGTAATCTCCTCAACGGCAAGCGGTTCTTCTGATTCGTTCAAAAGAACGGTGGCTCCCATCGGGAAAAAGACTGGCTTGCCGTCCCGGATCAGAACACGATAACAGTATTTCAAGTTGGATTTACGGAAAAGCCGTTCCACTGCCGCATCAAATTCATCCGTCATATAACTCGTGGAATAAATCTCCTTCACCGCAGGGGTCCCCATCACCATATGCGGAAGCCCGCATTCCTTCAGATAACAACAGAAGTCGCGATGTGCATTCTGAAGAATATTGGATACGACACCTCCAATCATGCCCATGGCAACTGCACGTTGCAGACGTTGCAGCTGTTCCGCTTCGGAATGATAGGGAATAAAAGTAACCTCGATATCCTCCTTATTGAGAAGAAAAGTCAACTCCATGAGATTCGACTGAAAATATCTGTGATACAAATTCCAGGCATGTGAATCCACATGAAAGAAAGCACCGACAATCGGAACTTCCTTAGTCCGGATCGAACGGGCGAATACACTGGGGACATAATTCATCTCCGCCACTGCTTTCCGGATTTCCTCCGCCTTGGCGGGAGAACAGCCGATCTTCTTATTCTTCCCGTTCAGGCACGCGGAAACCACCGCCGTCGATACCCCGCAGCGTTCCGCAATCATCTTCAAGGTTACTTTAGCCATTCCATAGCACCCATATTAACCGTTTAATATAATTAAAATCAGAAATCCTCTTTTGTCAACCCCCGGAAAGAGAAAATTACAAAAAAAAGGAAATTACAGTGTGATGCAGTGCCACGGGCAAAACTCCGGAACAAGAAGCTAAGACCTCTGTGGCAACTGGAAAAACATAATGGCAAAATGGGAGATCGGGACAGCCGCTCCCGAAACTCCGTTCCCCGTCACGGTGTGAAAGATACCGCCGAAAAGGAAAAAGAAAGCGAGGGTGGCGTCTCCACCCTCCAATGCAGATGAGAATCATCCGCGCCACGGCAAAACAAGTCTGCCGGTTTTCAAACTTTCATGGATCAGTCTCTTTTTTCCTCGCCGAGGTGACAGATATTGCAATGACGGCAGTCCAATTCCTGCGGGAGATCGTAGGTTTTACCGGCTCTGGCGGCGCGGCGCATATTGTAAAAGTTCATCCCCGCAAGAATGAAGCCCATGACGATGAACCCGCCGGGAGCCTGTCCCATCACGGAAAAACCCTGCCATGCCGAAATGATCTTGATGTCGAACAGCGTTCCCGCCGCAAGGAATTCACGGATCAGCCCGATGAAAGTCAGGGCAAGCGTAAAACCGATTCCCATGCCCAGACCGTCCATCGCGGAATACAGCATCGTGTTTTTCGACGCGAACGCTTCGGCGCGCCCGAGCACGATGCAGTTCACGACGATCAGCGGAATGAAGATTCCGAGCGCATTGTAAAGACTCTGCGTATAAGCCTGCATCAGAAGATCCACAACCGTCACGAAAGTTGCAATCACCACAATATAGCAGGGAATGCGGATCTTCGCCGGGACAATATTGCGGACCGCGGATATCACGACGTTGCTGCAAAGCAGGACAAAGGTCGTGGCAAGCCCCATCCCCATGCCGTTGACGGCATTGGAGGAGGTCGCCAGCGAAGGGCACATGCCGAGGATCAGCACCAGAACGGGATTCTCTTTCCAGATCCCCTTCAAAAATTCTTCGGAAAGTTTCATTTCACATTCTCCTTTCTGATTGCGGGCGCCAGAAGTTCCGCCTTATGCTCCCGGAATGCGGAGGCGGCACGCCATGCAAGATCCGTCACGGCACGGGAACTCAGGGTCGCCCCGCTGACATAATCCGCGTCGCCGCCGTCCTTTTTGATCTTCCACGGAACTGCCCACCCATCGCCCGCGAAGTGCGAACCGAACTGGTCAAGATATGGATTGGAGGGAAGCCCCTCCTTTTTTTCCGTCCTGCTGAAAAGGTCGGCAAGCGTCTTCTCCTCTTTGCGGTCGGTCAGACGAGTCCCAAGCCCCGGCGTCTCATTATGCCCGGTCACGATCACCGTCCTGATCTTCCCGTCCGGCGCAAAGGAGACAAGCCCGTCAACGCGCCCGCCGTATCCCATCGGACTGGACACCTTAGCAACGACACCGACCGGTTTGCCGTCCTGGAACGCGCGGTAGAAATCAACCACGGAGCCGTCGCTCTCCCGGCAGCTTCTGACATCCTCCATCGGATTGTTGTTGAACGGCGGCAGGACGGCGCGGAGCCCATCGGAAATTTTCTTCATTTTCGCTTTGGCGATCGGCTCTTTCGTCACGACGGCGACGCTTCCCATGACTCCCGCGGCAATCGCGCAGACAAGGCAGAGAAACACGCCGAGATAAAGCATATTCACGGATTTCTGATTCATTTGATCTCTCCTCTGCGCGGCTGGAGAATGTTGACCGAAGACGGATGCCATCCGAACGGACGCTTGTAACACATTTTATCGATCAGCGGAACCAGCGCATTCATAATCACAATCGCAAAACTCATCCCCTCGGGGAACGACCCCCAGATACGGATCACGCATACAATGACGCCGATACCGACACCGAACACGACTCCGCCCAGATGCGTCACGGGAGAAGTCACCATATCCGTCGCCATGAAAAACGCGCCGATCATCACGCCGCCGGTCAGCAGATGGAACATCGGCCCCGGCGTCAGCCCGGGACTGGCGAGATTCACAATCCAGACGAATACCGTAATCGTCACGAAAATCGCCAGCGGAATATGGCAATGGATCACACGCAGTGCGATCAGGGCAATCCCGCCGATCAGGATCGCCAGCGCGGAAGTCTCGCCCAGGCTCCCGCCGACATTGCCGAGAAAGGCGTTCCAGAGGAAATCCCACGAATTGTAACGGGCAATCTCCGCCGCGTTTCCGGCAACGGCTTTCGCAGCCGCAAGAGGCGTCGCGGAGGCAACCGCATCCACTTTATCCGCCAGCCCCAGAATCGCGCCCGGCGCAGGATTCATCCACATCGTCATGGGACCCGTCGCCCCGACCAGCATCGCCACACGGGCGACCGCGGCGGGATTGAACGGATTCTGCCCGAGCCCGCCGAACACCTGTTTCGCCACAATGATTGCGATAAACGCGCCCGCGAGGCAGAGCCACCAGGGAGTCAGAGGACTCACATTCAAGGCGAGAATCAACCCCGTCACCAGCGCACTGAGGTTGGAGAGAGTCGACCCCGTTTTTGCAAGCACGCACCAGAGATACTCGAACAAAGCGCAGAACGCCATGCAGTAAACGACTACACGGAGTGCGTTCCAACCGAAAAACCAGACCGAAGCCAGGACTGCGGGAATCAGTGCCAGAATCACCAGCAGCATGACTTTGTGCGTGGAATCTCCGGTGCGGAGATGCGGAGAGGAACTCAATATCAGGGAGCCTTCCGCCGGAAGCCGCACCTTCGACTGTTCAGTTTTCATATCATTTTCATTCATATTCAACACCGTTCATTTCTTGCGTCTGCGCGCATTGATTTCAGCTTTGGCACGCCGGAAATGCTGGACGTTCGGACGCCCCGCCGGACAGACATAAGTGCAGATCCCGCACTCAAGACAGCTCATGACATAATTTTCCTCCGCGAGATCATAGCGTTCATTCTCGCAGACCTTGCTCAAGGTGCTCACGAGGAGACGCATCGGGCAGGCATCCACGCACCGCCCGCAACTCAGGCAGGGGCCCGCTTCAAACTGCCGGACCTCGTCCGCGCCAAGCAGCAGGATTCCCGACGTGTTTTTCGTAACTGCCACATCCGTCGAGGACTGCGCAAACCCCATCATCGGACCGCCCAGAATCAGTTTGCCGACCGGCGATTTGATTCCTCCCGCAAACTCCAGCGCCCTGCCGACCGGAGTTCCGAGGCGAAGCAGGAAATTCCCCGGATTCACGAGCGGCGTTCCCGTCACCGTGACAACCCGCTCAATCAGCGGATGCCCCTCCGTCACCGCCTCGTAAATCGCCGCAAGCGTGCCGACATTCTGCACGACGCATCCGACGTCCATCGGCAGGCCGCCCGCCACCACCTTGCGGGCAGTCAGCGCATAGATCAACTGTTTTTCGCCGCCCTGCGGATAGCGCACGGGCAGCGGGACAATCTCCGCGGAATACTTCTGCGACAAAGCGGACAGCGCCTCGACCGCTTCGGGCTTGTTGTTTTCGATCCCGACCACGATCCTCGATATTTTCAGAATCTTCGCGGCAATCGCGGCTCCTCCGAGCACCTTTTCCGCATGTTCCCGGATCAGACGGTCGTCCGCGGTCAGGTAAGGTTCGCATTCGGCGGCATTGACAATCAGCGTGTCGATGATCTTTTCCGGCGGCGGCGAAAGCTTCGCATGTGTCGGAAACGCCGCACCGCCCATGCCGACGATCCCCGCCTCCTGAATCCGCTTCTTCAGTTTTTCCCGATCCGTATTCCTCCAGTCCGGATACGGCTCAAGATCCGATCCCCATTCGTCCCTGCCGTCGGAAAGAATCTCAATGGCGGCGACAGCGGCTCCGTTCGCACCGGGAATCTCGACGGCATCACCGATTTTCCCGCTGGTCGGGGCATGGAGAGGAACGGAAATGAATCCGTCCGCCTCGGCAATGAGCTGTCCTTTTTTAACCTCATCGCCTTTCCTGACAATCAGCTTCGGAGGCGCACCGATATTCTGATGCACCGGAAGCGTGTATTTCTCAAGCAGAGGCGGAATCCGGATCGGCTGTCCGGCGGAAAGCTCCTTGCCTTCGCTCTCCGGATGAATCCCCCCCGCAAATCTTTTCGGATGAATGGATGAAATCATGCGGCACCCTCCTTATCATTCTTTTGCGTCTGTCCGAGCGCAAGATGTTCCTCCACAGTCTGAAGCGCTCCCGTGGGACAGCCCGCGCTCTTCACCAGAGCCTCGTCCACGAGTTCCGGTTTCGTCGCACGCACCAGAAATCCCTGCGGATTGAACACTTCCGGCGCGGCTTTCACACATTTGCGGCAGGCAATGCAGGGAATCGAACAGAACTTCTTTTTCTGCGGGCCTTTCAACAGAGAATTGCAATAGATATGCCCTTTGGACGCGGCGGGAACAAGGCGGATCAGTTTGCGCGGGCAGATCTCCACACACTTTCCGCATCCGACGCATATTTCAGGATGCACAATGGCAAGCCCTCGGCGGATTTCAATCGCACCGAACGGACAGCTTCTCGCACAGGAACCGAGTCCGATACAACCGAAACGGCATCCTTTGCCGCCGCCGTGAAGGGATGCCGCGGCGCGGCAGTCGTTGAGCCCGTTGTATTGTGCAATCATCTTCGCATGACCGTGATCGCCGGAACAGTAGACCACGGCGACTTTCTTTTCCTTCGTCTCCGCCTCCATCCCCATGACGGCACAGATTTTCGCCACATTTTCAGCGGCGCAGACCGCGCAGAGAGACGGATTCACGCCTTTCGTGACAACCGCCTTCGCCAGATCGGCGCATCCTGCATACCCGCATCCGCCGCAGTTCGCGCCGGGAAGCAGTTCCGTCACTTCCTCGATACGCGGGTCGGACGCAACGGCAAACTTCTTTGCCGCAAATCCGATGAGCCCCCCGAGGATCAATCCGATCAGGGCAACCACACCGACGGCAATCAGCACACTTTCCATAGACACCACCTTTTCAGATTTATTTGACCAGACCGGAAAATCCCATGAACGCCAGCGCCAGGATTCCGGCGGTGATCAGCGCAATCGCCGTTCCCTGAAACATTTTCGGGATGCGGGAAAGCTCCAGGCGTTCGCGGATGCTTGCAAACAGGATCAGGGCAAGTCCGAAACCGATACCGGAACAGATGCCGTAAACGGTCGAAGCCAGAATCCCGCGCCCGCTCGCGGCATTGAGTTCGGCGGCGCCGAGAACCGCGCAGTTCGTCGTGATCAGCGGCAGATAGATGCCAAGCGCGCTGTAAAGCGCCGGGCTGAATTTCTGAAGCAGAATCTCCACAATCTGCACCAGACCCGCGATCACAACAATGAAAATCAGGATTTTCGTAAAAGCAATGTCGAGATTCTGTATCTGAAACGATCCGATTCTGACACTGATCTTCGCGGAAAGCATGAGATGATAAAGCGCCGAAGTGGCAAACGAGGCGATTCCCATGACGAAAATCACGGCGCCCGCCATGCCCAGAGCGGTCTTGATTTTTTTGGATACGCCCAGAAACGGGCAGATTCCGAGGATTCTGGATAAAACAATGTTGTTCACCAGAACGGCGCCGACTGTAATCAACAGCCATTCATTGGACGGCATGATGTTCTCCCTTTTTATTCTTAACGTTATGTTGCGGCTGATCTTATGATACAGAAAAACAGGAACAGCGGATTCTCAAGCCTCCGGCTCCGCAGCACCCGACGGAAATCACAAACCGAAAATCCGATTGCAGTATCAGAAATTCAGGTTTTTAATTTATAACATTTTTCACAGATTGCAAGTTCCCTTTTTCATGAATAAAAAATTCGTATCCCCGCTTGAATTTATAATAAATAAAATTATAGTAAATAAATTGATTATCAATAAAAATATGAAGGATTGAAGATTATATGGGCAGAGACCTGAAACTGTTCTTTCAGTATGTCACACCTTCGATGGCAGGAATGCTGATCGCAGGAATTTACAGTATCGTCGACACATGTTTCGTCGGGATCGCATTGCATGAACCGGGTCTCGCGGCTGTAACGCTCACATGGCCGATCACCATGCTGGTCTTTGCTTTCGGCGACATGATCGGAACCGGCGCAGCCATCATCATCGCCCAGAAACGCGGAGCGGGGGACAACTCCGCCGCGGATCATGCGTTTTCGGGAATGATCGGGCTGGAACTGGCGGCAGGCATCCTGCTTCCTCTGGCAGTGATCCCTTGCACGAAACCGCTGCTGACCGCTCTCGGAGCAACGCCCGAACTTCTGCCGGGAGCCTTTGCCTACACGGCGATCTTCATCGGCGGAGGCCTCTTCCCCATGCTGACTTCCGGGCTGCTCGCCGCAGTCAGGAACGACGGGCACCCCATGCTTGCGATGCTTCTTGTGTCAACCGGGCTCATATCCAATATCATTCTGGACTTTCTGCTGGTCTGGGTTTTCCCGTTCGGACTCGCCGGAGCCTCTCTCGCAACGATCATCGCACAGGCGGTGCCGCTCGCCCTGACTCTCCGGTATTTCCTGAAAGGAAAATCGCAGGTACGTTTCCATATCGGAAGCATTTTTCCAAAGTTCGATCTGCTTCGCCGGACTTTCATCAACGGCATTCCGACTTTCGGCGGACAGATGTCGATCGGGCTCATGATCCTGTTCCACAACTGGCAGGCGCTGAAATACGGGGCGCTGCCCGCACTGGCGGCTTATACGGTCATCTGCACTGTGGAATCCATCGGCTCCATGCTGTCAACAGGCCTTGCAACAGGGGTCCAGCCTGTCGCAAGCTTTTTCTACGGGGCGCATAAACACAGGCGGAATCTCCGGATCGGCTTCTACGGCCTTCTGTTCTCCTTTCTTCTCGGAATCGCCATGATGATCGTATCGTTCGTCGCATGCAGGTTCATTCCGTGGACACTGGGACTTTCCGGCGAGGCGGCGGAAATCGCATCGCGCGCTCTGAAAATCAGCGCACCGGCATTTCTTGCACTGGGAATGGTCAGAGTCGGAAGCCTCTTTTTCCAGTCTACCGGAAAAATATTTGCCGCTTCGGTTTTGATTTACGGCGACACATGCTTTATATTACCGTTATGCCTCTTTGTTCTGCCGCTGTTCTTCGGACTCGACGGCGTCTGGGCGGCAATGCCGGTTTCGCGTCTGATCCTGTTTCTGATCCTTGCCGCGTTCTGGCGCTGTTACTATCATGCTCCGGCACGTCAGCCGGAAAAGGAATATGCTGGATGAACCGGACAAAAGACATTATAAAAAAGCGGCTTGCGGAGTTTCTGGACACCTGGGTCAAGACAGACCACGCATACGCCAGACTCCTCAAACGCTGGGACATCACTCTGCCCATGTGCTGGATTCTCGAATACCTTTACGAAAATCCATCCGGTCTGGAACCTGCGGTCATTGCGGAACGGACCAATATGCTGCGCCAGACCACCACACTCACGCTGGACATGCTTGAAAAACGCGGTATCGTCTGCCGCGAACCGCATCCGACCGACCGCAGGAAAAAGCTTATCAAACTGACTCCGCACGGGACTGCTTTCGCAGGAGAGATCATTGAGACGATGAGTGCAGTCGAGTGTGAAGCCATGTCTCAGTTCACCGATGAGGAACAGCGGCAGCTCATTAACAACTCCCGGCGTTTTTATGAAGCCATCGAAAGAGCCGCCGCGGAAAAAAATCCGAAACAGGAGATTGGACTCAAAAAGAATAAGAACCTTATGACAAGTGAAAAAACATAAGACTGAGTTCAGACTTTTTGTTCTTCCGGTCCTTTCACCGGATTTGGCAATTGCACCTCATTTTCTGTTTGAAAACCGATCCCTGAACCGCGTATAGAGCACCGCGCCCGCCAGCATCAGAATACCGAGGATGATAAATGCCGTCACTTTATAAAGCGAAGAGAGATTCGCAAGATCGTAGATAAAGATTTTCAAGGTGCAGAATCCGAACAGGAAAAGAGAAATCCGGCGCAAAGTCCCGTTGCCTCCGGTTATGCCGAAAAACAGAAGCGCCACCGCCCAGAGCCCCCACCACACGGACAGTCCGCCGCGACTGAAGCCGGCAAGGAATTCACGCAGAGCCTGATGGAGCTCAAATGAACTGTAAAGGAAAAACAGCACCACCGGAGCCGCAAGGAAAAAGCCCGCCCATCCGGAGCAGGAACAGCCGCAATTCAGATCATATCTGCTTCCCTGCATACTCTGTTGCGATGCCGACCGCAGAAAAAGCCCGCCAAGGAACATGGCGGCAATAAACACGCCTCCCGTCAGCAGGCGTTTTTCAGATGCCGCGCCGTAAGCCAGACCGGTAAAGAAAGTCTCTCCGGCAATGTCCCACAGGAACACTTTGACCGCCAGAATCAGGTAAAGCAGCAGGGAAGACATACAGAGAAAGCGGTTCGGAATCTTCGTGCCGAGCGCCATCATGACGACCGCCAGCGCCGCCCATGCCGGCGTAATCCAGACACCTGAGAACATCAGCGGGACGAACAACGCGAATCCGGCACATGCGAATGCAAGCTGCATCAGGTTCCAGTTCCGGTCTTCATTCTTCGTAAGAGAAGCCACCGGCAGCTGGATCAACGCGAAACATGCAACGCCGAGCACCAGCCATGCCGCAATCTTATCGTCCGCCCCGTAACGGAACGCCCACGGCAGCGACAGGCAGAGAAACGCGATCAACGCCCCGCAATGCAGAAGAATTTCAACCAGCGTGATTTTCGCCTTCCGGAACAGCATTCCGATGGTCGGCAGAGACGCGAACAGGATGTAATTCACGGCAAAGAAAAGAACACAGGCAAAATAATTGCCGGCATGGATTCCTTTGAGAGACGCCATGCCGTAAAGAATGGTGTTGAGCACGAATGCAAGGATATTCAGGACTTTCCAGTTGCGGAAACAGGCGCAGAGAACCATGCCAACGGAAATAATCGTCAGATAAGAGAATAGAATGCAGACGTCGCCGCCTCCCCTGTTGAGCAGGAGAGGAGTCAGATAACCGCCGAGGGTTCCGACGAGCGCGGGGAACAGATAGTTGCGGCGGATGGAAAGAGACATGGCGCAGACCGTAATGAAAATCATGGCGCCATACGCCCACAGCCATCCGATCAGATCATACATGCGGTAAGCGGAAAACACCCCCAGATAACCGGTCACGAAACCAAGTCCTATGACTCCGAGCGCCACGGCATGGTAACGCTTCTCCGCAAAATAAAGCCCTCCGAGCACCATCCCGCAAGCCGCGCACAACATGCCGGCAACGCGCACCTCAGGCTGCACAAGATTGTTGTCAATGGAATACTTCACGAAGAAACCGACGCCGCAGACCAGAATCAGGATTCCGATCCGGATCAGCCATGTTGTGGCGACGGCATACTCGGCGGAAATATCTTTGTTCCGGTATTCCTCACCGACGCAGATCCAGTTCCTGATTTTCCGCAATGCATCTTCCGTCCGTTTCTCAAATTCGCTCTTCGGCAGCTCATAAGCCTGATACTCGCGCGCACCGGAAAAGGCTTCCGCGTTCTGCAAAGACGCGGGCTTCTCCTCCGAAGCGACGGGACATCCGGCTTCGGGACGGGATATTGTCTCCTGCTTCTTCTCCGGTGAGGAAACAAGGACGGGAGCGGACGGAGCATTCTTCCGCTCCGCTCCGTTTTTCTTCTCCGGCTCGCACGAGGCAGACACAAAAACAGTCTTTCCATCTTTCGGAACTGCGGCAGTCTGTTTTCCGTAAATTTCCTTTCCGGCGGACTGCGGGACAATTTCTTTTTCCAACGCCTTTTTTTCCACAAGAACGGACCCAATGTCTTTCCTGAACGCCGCAAGTTCCGACTGGATCTTCAGAAGTGTCAGGAGTATTTTCTCCTGCGTCTCTTTTCCTTTGCGGAATTCCTTTGCCGCCGAGATCAGTTTACATCCTGCCACAATCAGAATGACGGGAACGATCAGGACTGTAATGACCGCGATTACAACCAGTGTCTCCATTGCCGGAACCTCCTTATGTTGTTTACAGTGTTTTGAACTGCCTATACCATACAGCAAAGAAAATAGTTTGTCATATTGATAAATTCAATGCCGGTTATTGATAAAACTGATGTTTCATCCCGATTTGCATTCCTGCGAAAACATGATATAATAATCTTCGGAGAACAACTCCACGTGAAAGAAATCCATAAAACAAAGGGGGTATCTTATGGAAAACTGTTCAAAATCAAATTGTCCGGCACAGCACAAGGCGGAGGTCTTCACTCCGGCAAATCAGGTCGCCTACGCGGAAGGAGCGGTCGTGAGCCGCACCATCATCGAAAACGGCGGGGGAACGGTGACGCTCTTTTCCTTCGACGCAAATCAGGGGCTCAGCGAACATACCGCGCCATTCGATGCAATGGTCTGCATTCTTGATGGAGAAGCCAGAATCACGATCGGCGGCAAACCGCATCATCTGAAAACAGGGGAAAGCATCATCATGCCGGCGAATGTCCCCCATGCTCTGGATGCCGTCACCGCATTCAAAATGATGCTGATCATGATCAAGGCATAACAACAGAAACTCCCCGGAAAGCATACCGTCTCTCCGGGGGAGTTCCTGTTTTCAGGCAAAAACAGAAAATCATTCAGTTTCGTGTTTCGCCTTGCGCGTCATCAATTCAAGCACCGCGTCTTTCGGTGACTTGCCGTGGTAAATGATGTCATAAATCGTATTGGCGACAGGCGTTTCCACGCCGATCTTCCGCGCGAGCTGGCACATGGACTCCGAAGTCTTGACTCCCTCCGCCACCACCATGCCCATCGACCGGATGATTTCATCGATCCCGCGTCCCTTGCCGAGCTCCTCCCCGACATAACGGTTGCGGCTGTGGCGGCTCATGCAGGTCACGATCAGGTCGCCGACTCCGCTCAAGCCGGAAAAGGTCTGCGCCCTGCCGCCCAGCATGACGCCGAGACGGCTCATTTCCGCAATCGCGCGCGTCATCAGCGCGGCTTTCGGATTGTCGCCAAGCCCCATGCCGTCAATCATTCCCGTCGCAATCGCATAAACGTTCTTCAATGCCCCGCCGAGCTCGACTCCCGTCAGGTCGTCCGAGGTATAGACGCGGAAAAACTCATTCATGAACAGGTTCTGGAGTTCGACGGCAAGCTCAATTTCCTTCGAAGCAATCACAACCGCCGTCGGCACCTTGCGCGAAACCTCCTCCGCATGGCTCGGACCGGACAGCGCGGCGTAATGGCTCTCGCCGAGAATCTCCTCGCAGATTTCGCTCATGCGCTTCAGAGAACCGGTCTCAATGCCTTTGGCGATATCGACCAGACGGTGCTGCTCCTTTCTGAAATGCGGCTTCAATGCATTCAGAGTCTTGCGCATATACTGCGACGGAGACGCAAGAACCAGCAGGTCCGCATCCGCAACGGCTTTTGCAATATCCGCCTCGGCACACAGTTCTTTCGGGAGTTTCACGCCTTTGAGAAATTGATTGTCGCCGGTCGCGTTGATCGCGTCGATATTTTCTTTGAAAGGTCCCCAGAGGGTCACATCATGTTTGTTCCAAAGCAGGACCAGGGCAAGAGAAGTTCCCCATGCGCCGTCGCCGAGAACCGCTGTTTTTGAAATATGCCGATTCATTTTTCTTCCTTTTTCCGAGATTCATTTTTCCTTGCGAAACGGCTTTCCGTCCCGTTGAGCAGACGCCTGATATTGGAACTGTGCCGGACCACCGCCAGCACCGCCAGCACACAGAACAGAATCATTTCCGTTGGAGAATAAGTCCATACTCCCGCCGTTTTCATGATCCATGCGAAAACCGGCAGAGAAACCGCCGCGGCGATACTTGCCAGCGAAACATAGCGCGAAGTCAGGAAAACGATCACCCACAGCACGCCCGCCGAAAGCAGCGCCGGAGGATTCAACGCGAGAATCGCGCCGGCGGCGGTCGAAATCCCCTTGCCGCCCTTGAAATGAAGGTAGACCGGGTAGATATGCCCGCAGACTGTCGCAAGCGCGGCAATGGCGGGCAGAATTCCGCAAGGATCGTCGAAAGTCCCCCGCCTCACCAGCAGGCTGACCAGCACAACCGGCAGAATGCCTTTCATCAGATCAAGCAGGAAACAGAGTTTTCCCCAGTTCTTTCCGATCACGCGCGTAACATTCGTGGCGCCGATATTGCCGCTGCCCTGTGTGCGGATATCCAATCCCTTCATTTTCCCGATCAGGAACCCGAACGGAACCGAACCGATCAGATACGGAACCACTGCGCCGGAAGCATAAACAAGCGTCATTTCCAAAGGTGTTGCCATTTTCTCTCCGTTTGATTTGCGTCTCCGCCAAACCGGATTTATATTGATCCGTCGACAAAAACTTGATTGGAGTATTATTATGCGTCAAAACAGCGATTTTTCAAGTAAAAAGCACGAAACTTTTTTACCGAAACTGATCTGCGCCTCATCCGATGAGTCTGCGGACATCCTTTATGCCTCCGGTTTTCATGCGCCCGATGAGTTCCTTTATTTTGAAACGGAGGATCGCAAAGGGATTGTGGTCTCTCCCCTGGAATATTCGCGGGCATGTGCGGAAGCGAAAAAAGGGGTGGAGGTGATCGACCGTTCCGATCTGATGAGCCAATGCGGCCCGGAACGTCCTTTCCTGCCCTTTTTCAGCAAATACCTCGGCGTCTCCAAATGGTGCGTTCCGGAGCGTTTCCCGCTGAAGACGGCCCTGGAGCTCTCCAAAGAGGGAATTGAACTCGTCTGCGCGAAATCCCCGTTCTTCCCGCAGCGCGAACGGAAAAACAGAACTGAAATCGCGGAAATCCGAAAATCGGTCCATGCCACGGAGGAGATGATGCGCTGTCTTCACCGGATGCTCTCCGAATCAAAAATCAATGCGCAGGGGTATCTGGAACTCTCCGGAAAAATCGTCACCTGCGATTTTCTGCGTGCGGAACTGGAAGGAAATTTCAAAAAGATGGGGTATACGGCGTCGCGGACCATTATCGCATGCGGAATTCAGAGTGCCGCGCCCCATAACATCGGAAGCGGTCCCGTCAAGGCAGGCGAACCCGTTGTGGCGGATATTTTTCCGCGGAGCGACGCCAGCGGCTACTGGGGCGACATGACGCGCACTTTCCTGAAAGGCAAGGCGCCGAAGTCCGTCATGCGCGCCTACAATGCCGTGAAGAAAGCGTCGGAAACGGCGATGTCCATGATTCGCGCAGGCGTCATTGCGGCGGATGTCCATATCGCGGCGTCGGAGACGATGGCGGGACTCGGTTTCCAGACGGGACGCGGGCGCGACGGCATGCCGTGCGGGTTCATTCACGGGCTGGGGCACGGCGTCGGGCTTGAAATTCATGAAGGTCCTCGCGTCTCTCCGCTCAACAGGAAACCGCTTCAGAGCGGGAACGTCATCAGCGTGGAACCGGGGCTGTATTATCCGGAGTGGGGCGGAATCCGCCTTGAGGATCTGGTGGTCGTGACAAAAGACGGATACCGGAATTTCAACTCCATGGAAAAAGAGTTCGAGATTCCATGATGATTTTCCCGCAGGCGTCAAGACTTCGGGACAAGCTTTTTCCGGTAGACGGACGGGGCAATGCCGTTGCGGGCCTTGAAAATCCGGGAAAAATGATATTGGTCCGTAAAATTGAGAAGCGCGGCAATCTCGGAGATCGTCATGGCGGGATTCGCCAGAAGATTTTCCGAGAGACGGATTCTCTTTTCGATCAGGTAATCATAGGGGGTCTGCCCGGTTTCGGTCTTGAAAAGATGGATGATATGGCGGACGGAAATCCCCAGCGCCTTTGAAATGTCTTTCAGGCGGAAATGCTGATAGAGATTCCGGTCGATGTAATATTTGATCTCCAGAACCGGAATCGAGAAACGCGGCGCTCTCAATCTCTGCTGCGCAAGCAGGGAAATCAGGCGATGGGTCAGCAATGCCCCTTTTTCATTGAGATCCGGGGCATTGGCTTGAAAAAGTTCAATCATCTCCGAGTAAATCGGGAGAAACACCTCCCGGTCGCATCCGGGAAAATGAAATGCGGCGGATAAACCGTAGGAGGCAAGCAGATTCTCCACCAGTTTCCCGTATGTCACGAAATAGGACTTGATCCACGGGGTGTCATGAAACGTATAAAGATGATGCGTATGGAGCGCCGGCAGGAAGTAGACGTCGCCCGCTTTCACCTCATAAGCCACATTGTCGATCTCCACAACCCCCTTGCCCTCCTCCACCAGCTCAAAGGTGTAAAAGGGATAATTTTCACGCACGATATTGCGCTTGTAGTCGGAAAGCCTGGTTCTGTTTGCATTCAGCAGAATGAAAGGCTGGTCAATTTCTCCGATCCTGACTTTCCTCATGCAGGGGATCGTCAAACTCTGAATTGTCCGGTCCGTAAATTTCACGAGATTCTCCTTTTTTTGATGTTTTATCACTATTATACATCATTTTTGCTATTTTGTCTATTCATAATTCCGGGAAATATCGTATAATATCCAAGTCATGAAACAGGAGAAGAATTTACATCCCGTTTCTTCTCCTGAGAATTGGTTTTATTTCAGCATGGTCAGGAGTCCGTCAGTTTTACGTGCGGATGGTTGAACAGGAAAAAAGGAACATTTATCTTAATGTCCCGGTCTGAATGAAAAATGAAAAATGAAAAAACGCCAAGGAGCGGAATCAAGATGAAAATCAACTTGTCCTTTGGGAAAGACGCTTTCACTCCCCTGATATCGAAGCAAGATTTTACATGCGAAAAAAGCAGCCGCATTCCATTGTTGAATTGTTCCAATGTTTTTCTTCCTTCTTCCTTCCGTGTTCCCTGTTCGATATTCTTACTTTGCAGGCTGAAAACAAGGATTTTCACCCTGATAGAGCTCCTCATCGTGGTTGCGATCATCGCGATTCTGGCGGCAATGCTTCTGCCGGCGTTGAACAAGGCGCGGGAAAAGGCGCATTCGATTTCCTGCATCAACAATCTGAAGCAGCTCGGAGTCGCCGGAGCCTCTTACAGCAACGACTATCAGGAATACATGCTCCCTCTGAAAGGGAAACGGGACGATGGAACAACGGACAGATACTGGTCCGAATTGCTTCAGATTCATAAATACCTGCCCTCCACCGGAAGTTTCGATAAGAAAAATCCGCTGCCGTCGCTGCGTTGTCCGAACTATGACATCACCCGGCTTTCCGATGCCGATAAAGATCAGATGTGGGGTACCACATACGGAATGAACTATTTCTTTTACTATGACTACAAAAATGGCTCTAAAGTCGCACCGGTACGCAATGGGCAGATCAAACATCATTCCAAAGTCGTTTTCATGGGAGACGGCGCCGATCCGAAGCAAAAGCCTACCTGCGCGATCAATGAGAGAAGTCTGCGTTACCGTCCCCTGCGCAACCACAACGGAGCATGGAACATCCTGTTTGCCGATTTTCATGTGGAAATGTTCAAAAGCAAGATGTCCTATGCAGAAGATCTTGGAATCAACATCGTGAGGGTCCGTCCGGAAAACCTCATCTACTGGGAACCCTATGTCGGACGAGTTCTCTGACATTTTCCGACGGCGGGAAAAATGGTTTGACTGCATATTATTGTGCTGGCCATAGAAAA
>DPDG01000006.1:132939-136071 GCA_003526375.1 Lentisphaeria bacterium | reverse complement strand
AGCCAATCGTTTTGAAATTGGCTCCAGAGATAAAATAAATTAAGGAGGAGATGATGGCATCAGTTGATCTTGCAGGTTGTGATGGATTTTTTCGAACAGGTATCGCGTCCGTTTCATATCACGGCGTGAAAAGCGGCGGTTTGCCCAAAAAACAACTCACAGGTTCCTGCACCGCCGGATTACTTTCCCGAAGGAAATGCAGAGAGCATTTCACCCTGATAGAGCTCCTAGTCGTAATTGCGATCATCGCCGTTCTCGCCGGCATGATGCTGCCCGCGTTGAACAAGGCGCGGGAAAGCGCCCGCGCAATTTCATGCACCAACAATCTGAAATCACTGGGAACCGCCCTGCATTCCTATTCCGACGACCACGGCGGCTATTACCCGATGGGGAACAGATATCTCAAGGAAATTCCGTGGCCCTACAGCCTGGGTCCGTATCTGGGCAAAAAATACTCGGTAGGCTCCGATAACTCACAATCCTACATTCTGAATGAAATTTATAAAAACGGCGGTCTCAGCAAATCACTGGGATGCCCGAGCGCACCGCAGGCAATCATCGCGCCTACCGGAGCGAACGGAACCTGCGGAACCGGGCTGGCATACGGCATAGCCCCCACAGTGTCGGCGCTATGGACAGAGGACCTCGCCCGCGCTTCAACGATTCCGACTCCTGTCTATTTTAAGAGAAATACATCCTTAAAGCATCCATCCAGACTGATCGCATTCGCGGATACACCCCAAGCTGTACATCAACTGTTTTACGGAGCCTATGATAACGTAACCAATAGAATGTCGTCGCAGGGCTTGCTGTCCAATCCGGGATTCAGGTCGGCAAACATCGCTGAACCGCAGAATTCAAAGTGGACAAACTACTCCGAGGATTATCTTCAGGTAAGCGGTGAAAATTACGATTACGCTTACGCCATGCGCGTCAGGGATGACGGCACCGCTTCAGGCGCCCAGTTGTATATGCCGATGAACCGCCATAACGGCAGTGCAAACTATACCATGGTTGACGGCCATGTGGAAAGAATCCGCGCAGGCGGTATCCGGAACTACCATGTCTCGCCCAATATCCGTTAATACAGGGTTTCAAACTATAATATGAGGAGAAGTATGAAAAGATTCAAGAATCTGATCTGCACATTGTTCTGTGCAGCTTCCGCAACCGCCGCTGCGGTCGAACCTTACGTCTTTCCGGCGCCGGAGCGCCAGCCGGGACAGAAAAGCGTGATGGGGCTGCGGGTTGCCCCGATCAAAAACGTCCGTGTCGCCTTTATCGGAGTCGGCGTCCGGGGCGGCAATGCGCTGAAACGCTTTGCCGCGTTTCCGGAGAATGCCACGGTCAAGGTCGCCTGCGATCTTTATCAATACAAGCTGGATGCCATCAAAAAATATCTGGAGAATAAGAAGTATCCTTACAAGGTAGATTACTTCACGGGGCCGGAGGACTGGAAAAAAATCTGCGAGCGGGACGATATTGATCTCGTGTATGTCGCCACACCGCCCGATCTGCATGTCCCCGTTTCCGTGCATGCCATGAAGAACGGCAAGCATGTGGTGCTTGAGGTTCCCGCAGCCCGGACTGTCGCCGACTGCTGGAAACTGGTCGATACGGCGGAACAGACTCAGCGCCACTGCATGATGCTTGAAAACTGCAATTACGGCGACTACGAACTGGCAGTCATGAACATGATCGAACAGGGGCTTTTCGGAGAACCGGTTCATGCCGAGGCGGGGTATCTGCACAATATGGAATCCTATCTTTTCAATCTCAAGGCGAAGGACAACTGGAGGCACCTCCGCAAGCCTGCCAAAAATCCCGTCGTCAGCGGCAACAGCTATCCGACGCATGGCCTGGGACCAATCGCGCACTGGATGGGGATCAACCGTGGCGACAGGCTGACTTCGCTCTACTCCGTTTCCGGCGGAGATTTCACACTCAAGCAGGCGGTGAAAGAGGTATTCGGCGAAAACTCGGAATATGCCAAAGGATATTATAAGCCGGACATGAACATCTCAATCATCCGTACGGCGAAAAACAAGACAATACTGCTTTTCTACGGTACCAGTCTGCGCCGCCCTTACAGCCGCGCCTATGTGCTCAACGGCACCAAAGGTTTCACCGAAGGATATCCGCAGCGTTTCGCATTCGCGCCGGACTTCGAGAATGACATGAGCGCCAAAGACATTGAGAAGCTGCTGGCAAAATACCGCCATCCGGTTTACTCCCATTTCGAAAAAGCCGCCCGGATTTTCGGCGGGCACGGCGGCATGGACACGGTCATGGATCTGCGGCTGATTTATTGCCTGAACAACGGACTGCCGCTTGACATCAGTGTCTACGACGGCGCCACATGGAGCTCGATCAGCGAAGTCTCCCTGAAATCGGTAAGGCTCAACGGTGCGCCGGTGGCGATTCCCGATTTCACCCGCGGCGACTGGGTGAAAGCAAAGTACACACCTTACCGGATCCTGAAGCCCGGCCCGGATGTGGTTGAGCTGAAAGGCAAGGGACTGGACCGCACACCGGAATCCTACGTGGCGCCCGTCGGAGACAAATACGTTCGTCTGACGGACCCCAGAGGAGATGACAGTATCGGCGCCCCTGTGGACTTCGTCGGAGGCGCCCTCCGGATCAGGGACGGCAATCTTGATCTCTGCTACACCGCCGCGGCTCCGATCGAACGCGCCAAACTCAGCTATCATGTGAAAGCCCTGATCGCAGTCGGTTCCGAGGGCGGTTACGACAACGAAGGAACCCGGTATTTAGTCGAAAACGGCGCTCTTTACCGCTTCGCCGGGACGAAACCGTTCCAGTGGAAATGGGAGAAGATCGCGCCCGTGCAGGTGCGGCTCCAGCAGCAGTTCTGCGAAATGAGCGTGCCGCTGAAACTGATCTGCCCTGAACCGGACCGCATCTCGGTGCGCTTCCGCTGTCAGGACGATTATATGCCGGATCAGAATCTTGCCGCGCCGGTGCTGACTCCCGGCAATCACGCAAGAAATCCGAAGACGAAAGTGGAAACCTCTCCGTCCCGCGAGAAATATTCGCCCAAAGCGCTGAACGACGGTCAGATCTCGCCAGAAATCTTCTGGGCGGACGCCGCATGGGCGTCGCAGGAGACCG
>DPDG01000006.1:0-132810 GCA_003526375.1 Lentisphaeria bacterium | reverse complement strand
CCGCATGGGCGTCGCAGGAGACCGGGGACGATAAGTTCATCACGTTCAGGCTCCCGAAAGCGGAGCAGTTGAAACGCATCCTGATCTACTGGGAGAAGCCCTCCGCGGAACTTCTCGTGCAGTATCCCGAGGGTAACGGCTGGAAGACCGTGGCTGTGGTCAAGCCTGAGGGAACCGATCAGGTTTCGAGCGTGAAGCCCGGCGCGGAACTGCCGAAGACGGATCGCATCCGTTTCCTCCAGAAACTTGGAAAAGGACACCACGAAAGGCCCAATCTCCTCTGGATACGCGAAATCGAAATCTACTGATGAAAAGTGCAGGAAAAATTTAACGCTTGAAAAAACAGCCGTTCCGAAATCTGCAACGTTCAGGAACGGCTGTTTTTCAGCAGCTTTTCCCCGATACCGGAACGTTCTTTCCGGAATCCTCATCTTTTATCCCACAGCAAGCAACGGGGTATCGGAAAGCCAAACCGATTTTTTGAATCAGAGCCCGAGACTCTTTTTCGTGCGCCCACGGTGAGGCGTCGCCTGAAGCGGATCTTCCGGCCAGTCGTGTTTCGGGTAACGTCCCCGCATGTCCTTGCGGACCATGAAATAAGACTCTTTCCAGAAACCCGCGAGATCGGAGGTCACCTGCACCGTCCGCATCGCGGGGGAGAGGATATCCATTACGACGGCGACACGCCCTCCCGCGACACGCGGGCTTTCCGTCATGCCGAACAGCTCCTGAAGACGGACGGAAAGCCGCGGCGGTTCCGTCTCGTAATTGACTCTGATCTTCGAGCCGCTCGGAACCTCGATCCGTTCCGGCGCAAGCGTGTCCAATGCGAGACGCTGCCGGTAATCCACGATATTTTCGACGGCATTGCGCAGGACATCTCCGCGCAGGGATTCCATCGAAGTATTCTTCGGCGAGAGGAACGGCGCAAGCCACTCCTCCGGCGCGGACAACAGTCTTTCCGGCGAAAGATCGGGCCATTCATCCCCGAGCACCCGGTGCAGAAAAGAAATGCGGCTCATCAGCGAACGCTCATTCGCAGACCACGGAAACGCATCGAACGACTCTTTTTTCAGCGCTTCCAGAAATGCCGCGGCGCGCTGTCTCTGAGGAATCTGATCCGAGGACACCGGGATGCTCTTTTTTGAAAGCACGATGGAACCGAGCCGCCTTACTTTTGCAGCATTCAGCGATCTGGATACGGCATCCCATTCCAGTTCGATCTTTTCCGTTACAAGATGAGCCAGATGTTCTTCGATCTCCTCCTGTGAAAACGGCGCGGAAAGATAAACCGTCGGAAGCGTTCCGGTGCCTTCCACCTGAGGCGCACAGAGGAATTCCCGTGTCACCATATTGTCCGCAGGATTCAGTTTCGCCCCCGTGCCGTTGGAAAGCGTGTATTCCCCGGAGTTCGGGCGCCGTGCCCGCGCAATGCGGTCAGGATACGCCGACGCGAGGAGCTCCCCGCACCGGTCCATATCCGCAGAGGAGAAAGAGTCCTTCGTCAGTTGCCGGAAGACCGTTTTCACCCGCTGAAGCGCGGCATGGTCCACGCCTGCGCTGCCGCCGTTCCGCTCCTCCCTGTTCAGAATCGCAAGACGTTCCCGGATGTCCGAATGAGGCGCTGCCCGCAGGAAATCCCGTTCGGACAAGATCGCCGCCAAAGCTCCGGCAAGTCCGCCGAGGCGTTTTTCCCTTGCGGTGAGCACCATGTGCGCGAGACGCGGATGCAGCGGGCATTCCAGAATCTTTTCCCCGTGGAAAGTCAGCCGCGCGGAACCCTCTTCCAAAGCTCCGAGTTCGCGCAGAAGCGCAAACGCCTGTTCCAGCTTCGCATGAGGCGGCGGATCAAGCCACTTCAGGGAATCCGCCTGCTCCGGCGAAACGCCCCATTTTGCAAGCTCCAGAGCAAGCGGTGCAAGATCCGCCTCCATGATTTCCGGCGTATTGAACGGGGCGAAACCACGTTCTTCGGCAGGGCTCCACAGGCGGAAACAGACTCCCGGAGCAGTGCGCCCGGCACGTCCCCGGCGCTGTTCGGCGGAGGCAAGCGAAACACGCACCGTCTCCAGTTTGTTCATCGCCGTTTTCGGAGAAAAACGCGGTACGCGCATCAACCCGGAGTCAATGACGATGCGTACGCCGTTCACCGTGATGCTGGTCTCCGCGACAGGGGTCGAGAAGATGATTTTACGCAATGGCGGCGGCGTTTCTGCCAGAGCTCTGTCCTGTTCCTGCGGCGGCAGACTGCCGTAAAGGGGCAGGATCAGCAGATTCTGCTCCTTTGCTTCGGGAAGCAGTGAGTCCAGTTCGCGGATCGCGGTGCGGATTTCATACTCGCCGGGCAGGAAAACAAGAATGTCGCCCGGCTCATGGTTCAAGGCATGAAGCACCGCGCGGCAGACCTCTTTTTCAAGGCGCGCACCGCGTTCCGGCGGACGGTAGAAGGTCTGCACGTCGTGAAGCCGTCCTTCGGAGGAGATGACCGGGGCATTGTCCAGCAGAGCGGAAACCCGCGATGCGTCCAACGTGGCGGACATCACGAGAATCCGCAGATCATCCCGCAGTGCGGAACAGGAATCCAGTGCCAGCGCGAGCCCGAGATCGGCATGAATGCTCCGTTCATGAAACTCGTCGAAAATCAGCAGTTCGACCCCCTCAAGTGCGGGATCGTTCTGGATCATGCGCGTCAGGATTCCCTCCGTAATGACTTCGATTTTCGTCTCTTTCCCCGCCACCGTCTCAAACCGTGTGCGGTAGCCGACCCGTTTTCCGGGAATTTCCCCCAGCAGATGCGCAATCCGTTTTGCGGTGCTCCTCGCGGCGATTCTGCGCGGTTCCAGCATCAGGATCTTTCCGCCGCGGAGAAACGGCGCATCCAGAAGCGACGGCGGAACCACCGTGCTTTTCCCCGCGCCGGGAGCCGCGCAGAGAACGGCATAACGCCCCCGGTTCAATGCCTGTTCCAGAGCATCAAGGCAGTGTTCTACGGGAAGTCCGGTATTCAATCGCATGCCTGGACCTTTCGCAGAAGCGTTTCCATGACTTCGACGGCGCGCCCCCGCAGGAAAATATCGGTGACGGAATTCGTATAGGCGGACTCCTGCAGGTTCACTTCGATGATCTTCGCGCCATGACGCTTCGCCTCGCGCGGCACCTCGCATGCCGGCATGACTTCGCCCGTCGTGCCGATCACGATCACATAATCGCAGCCGGATGCCGCGGCAAAGGAACCCTCGAACGCGTCTTCGGGAATTCCTTCGCTGAAAAACACGAAATCCGGCTTGAGCAGTCCGCCGCACTTCGGGCACGAAGGACGTTCCGGGGCAATCAGTTCCCGCACCGCGCCGAAACGCCTGCCGCATTCCGTGCAGAGCAGTTTGTCGAGTGTGCCGTGGAATTCCAGCACATGCTTCGAGCCCGCACGCTGGTGCAGGCAGTCGATATTCTGCGTGACTACAGTATGAAGGCATCCCTCCTGTTCGAGTTGAGCCACCGCCTTGTGGGCGCCGTTCGGAACTGCGCCGCCCCAGTTGTCGTAGAAGACTTCGCGAATCTGCGCCCAGGAACGTTCAGGATGGGCGTAAAAATAATTCAGTTCGATGAATTCAGGATCGTATTTGTGCCAGAGCCCTCCGGGACCGCGGAACGGCGGAATTCCGCTTTCCACGGAGATTCCGGCTCCGGTGAATGCCATTCCCCTTGCCCCCTTCGCACGGATCAGCGCAGCGGCGGAAGCGATATTTTCTGAAAAATCCATTAAAATACCTCCTGATTCAGCTTGATTTCTGTTCATGGAATTATACAGTTACAACGCGTATTATTCAATCGGGATTCAGGAAGAAAATGGCAGGAAAGCTCAAAAATGCAGCGGTCAGGGCCGCGAAAAGCACAGCGAAAAATGCGGCAAAACGCTCCGTAAGGCGCCTGATACCGCTCCGATACAGGTTCCTGCTTCTCCTGCTCCTGATTTCCGCGGCGCTCGGAATCACTTTCATCCCGGAGGAGTCCGTGCCTCCCGCGCTGGAACCGGTTCATACCTTCCTCATCAGATACCGGAACAAAGCTGTCCGGTCGACAGGACTTCCGGTGTCGCTTTACGAGGACTCCGTCACAATCGAGAATCCGGGCGGTGCCCCGGTCAGGCTTTATTTCGCGCCCTCCCCCGGAATTGCCGGAGCGCTGGCGGAATTCATCGGGACGGCGGGCTCCACACTGTATGTCTGCATTTACGATCTGGACCTTGAGAATGTGGCGGACGCGCTGATTCAGGCAAAATCGCGCGGAGTTTCGGTCAAAGTCGTAACGGATACGGACAACTATGCACTGAATGCCGTCCGCCGCCTGCTGGAAGCCGGAATCGAAGTCGTCCCGGACAACCGCAAGAGCATCATGCATAACAAATTCGTCATCGTTGACGCTCACTATGTCTGGACCGGCTCCTTCAACTTCACGGACAACTGCGCCGGGCGGAACGACAATAACGCATTGATTCTGGAATCGCCGGAGCTTGCCGCCGGATACATCGCCAAATTCGATGAATACTGGGACGGAAAATTCAGTGTGCAGGCAAAACAGCGTTCCGTCAACACCCGGGTGAAGGCGGGGAGCATTCCCGTTCAGTATGCGTTTTCTCCCTCGGACGGAATCCGCAACATCATCCTCGAGGAATTGTCGCAGGCACAGAAAAGCGTGGATGTCATGGCATTCTCCTTTACGAATAACGACCTTGCGCTCAAGCTGGCGGAACTGATCCGCAGGGGAGTCAGGGTGCGCTGCGTCTTCGACAACGGACAGGCGGGCAGCAAATACAGCAGGAAGTCGTATCTGCGCAAGGCAGGGGCGCTGGTTTATCCATCGCCGAACAGGACCGGAAAGATGCACCACAAAGTCATCATCATCGACAATAAGACGGTCATTACCGGCAGTTACAATTATTCGCGCAATGCGGAGGAGCTCAACGATGAAAACATCGTCATCCTGCGCTGCCCCGCCATTGCACATTACTACACAAAGGAGTTCAAACGCTGCATCAGCGGAACCAAAGGGTATTGACGGGAAAACACATCAGTTCTGCGGAACGATGTCCGGTTCGACTTTTGCAGGGTTTGCCGGATTGCACCGGTCCGTGCCTCTGCCGGCAAGAAGCTCCTCATAGAAGTGTTTCTTATATTTGAGAACCTCCATCTGCCGGTGCAGCGCCTTCAACTGCTGCCGCAGGCTCTTTTCCTGCGCAAAAATAATCTCCGCACGTTCCGGAATCGAGGCATCGCCTTTTGCGCAAAGCTCAATATAGCGCCGGACCCCCTCAATGGGCAGTCCGGTCGCGCGCAGGCAGTGCACCAGGCGCAGCCATCCGAGAGAATAGTCGGAAAACAGCCGGATGTTGCCTTCGGAGCGGTCCACTTCGGGAACGAGCCCGGCGTTTTCATAATAACGGACGGTGTAAGTGGAAAGCTCCATCATCTCGGCGACTTCTTTCACGGTATATCTCGGAGTCTTGTCACGAGACGAACCAAACGGGGGAAGTTTCGGCATGATTCAGTTCCTTTCAAAGTCAGAGTGAATGTTAGAATAACTTTAATATACTGCATATCTGAAAAAAAGCAAAAAAATTCCGGGGAAAGCAGGAAACAAACCTCCCGGTGCAGAGCATATTCCGTATCGGGGCATTTCGACTGTGACGCCGACCTTCCTGCGCGCAGGATCAAGCCATGGACGCCAAGCTCTTTCTTTTTCATCAGATTCCACTGTGCCATTCTCCATTCCCCCCTTGTCTCTCATTAAAATTCTTTCCGGCATTTGATTTTTCAAAAAAAGATTGGTATATTGGTTCCGTAAGGAGATCAACATCATGAATAAAATGCGTTTCACTTTTTCCATCGTCCCCGCCCTTCTTCTTTTTTGCGCCTGCACCAGTCCGTCGGGCAAGGAACTGGCATCCCGTTACAATGCGGAAGGCAAGTATGACGCGGCAGCCCATGCGGCGACGGAAGGACTCAGGAACGGGGAAAAAGACCCCTGGCTCTATCTTCAGCGGGCAAAGGCATATTTCGCCCAAGGTAAACGGAAAGCGGCTCTTGCAGATGCGGATATCGCCGTAAAGGAAGCCCCCGAACTGGCGGCGGCAAGACTGATACGCGGTATGCTCCGCGAACAAAGCGGTGACTATGACGGCGCCATCGCGGATTATCAGAGTGCATTGAAGCTCAACTTTGAAATGAAGAATCCCGATCTCGCACGGGCTCGCACGATCTGCGCTCTCGCGAAACTGCTCTATTACAAAAAAGACCAGAAACAGGCTGCCCTGAGCATGCTGGAAGATCAATATAAACTCAACACACGCGATGTGCGCGTGCTCGACACCTATGCATGGCTTCTTGCGCATTCCGGCAGAAACTCCGCAAAAGCGCTTGCCCTGGCGGAAGGCGCGGCGGAATTCTACCCGTCCGCTCCGACGCTGGAAACGCTGGCTTATGCGCAGGCGGTGAACAGCAAATGGCAGGATGCGATCAGGACACAGGAAAATGCAATCCGCTATGCCGCCGGACTTCCGCAGGGAGACCCCTACGACAGTTACAGGAACACACTCGGCAATGCGCTTCGTTTCTACCGGATTTCCAGGTTGCCTCAGCCGACGGAACGTCTGCTCTGGATTCAATAAAAACAAGGAGTCCGTATGCTCAGACATATCATTCTGCCGCTTGCCGCCGTTTTCTGCGGCGCCTCATGCTGCCTCAATGCGGCGGAAAACGACACTCTGGAAAAAATGTTCTCCAACATCTCGATTTTCCGCAAAGGCGACGTTCAGAAGAAAAACGACAGGGCAAATACAAAATCCGTCCGCTATCTCGGCCCGCAGCAGCTGTTCTTCACGGTTTCCGTCCTGAATCCGGCAGGAAAGGACATCACGGAGGGAGCCGCTTCCGCAGAACTGAAACAGGCTTTCGCGCAGGCAGTCGAAACGCAGAAACAGCTCCGCAAGGGGCTCAAGGCAGAAAAGACGGAGACACTTTCCCTCCGCTGTCTGGCAGGCAAAAAACTGACGGGCATTTATACCGTTCTGACTTATACGGATAACAATCTGCCGCATCACATCTGCATTTTCATGACAGGTTATCGCGGAAATCTTCTCAAGGTGGAATTCGCGCCTGCGGTTCCTTTGAAGCTGGAACCGCAGGACAGGCTGTTCCGCGCTCTCCTGGAACAGGCAAAAGCGAATTTCTACACCGGCGAAAAAACCAACGTGCCGCAGAACATCAAGGACACCATTGCGCGCGCAGTCAGGGCGCTGGAGGAAAACCCGCTGGAAGCGGGCAGTGTGGCGGCGCAGGCTGTCCGCAAATTCACGGATGACAGTCCTGACGTATTCGTCATGATTCAGGAAAACGACATGCCGTGGCTCCCGAAACTCAGGAGCGGGACACCGGCGGAAAAGAAATATCTGAATCTGCTTCTGGCGTCTTTCATGGGAGGCAATGTGCGGGCGCAACTGGAGCAGAACATCTGTCAGGACATGCGTAACGCCGGGCTCGCATCCATGAAAAAGACCTATGCAAAAATCAGAGAAGCCGATCCGTCATTTCAGCTCAGGGAGCTTGAACAGGAATCAAAACGGTAAACCGGAAAAACGGCAAGTTCCTTTTCCGGGAAACAGATGCCTCCCCCCTGCCGCAGTGTGAAGATTGCGTATCCTTATTTGCAAAACAGTGAACAGATGATATAATACTTTCAGCTTCAGAGTAAAAAAAGCTCAAAAGAAGAAACTGAAGTATATCCTGATCTATGGCAGACAAGTTCATTCATTTCATACCATCAATCAGAAGAAGCCTCCTGTCGATCAGCGCGGCATGGAGTCTCCTTCTGATTTTCAGTCTTGTTTCAGCTCAGACACTCCGGCTCCAGTTCCCCGATATTTCAAATCCATTTTATAAAGCCTTGTTTTTTGCTATTTTTCTTTCACTCATCCAGCAGGGCATCACATTCTATGCGGCAGACAGCATCATGCTGCGGAAACGGCAGATCGCCCTCATCTCATTATGGTTGGCGGCGGGATGGATTGCAGGAGGTGCACTGGCGGTAATATCATACCAGTTCAACCCGCTCATGACATCCGATTTCTTTGGGTACACCTCTCGGTCGCCGGCGGAAGAACTGAAATTCCTATGGGGAATCGGAAGTCTTACCGGAATGACTCTCGCCCAGATCACAATCTATTACCGGTCTGTCATGCCGAATCTGAATACCCGGAAGAAATATGTGCCTGAGACGCTGTGCGTGTTCGGAACCTTTCCCGGCTGGCTCTGGCTGACGGCAGGATACAGAACGCCGGCATTTCTGATTACACTCGCAGTCGAGTTATTTCTTTGTTTTCCAAACTGTTTCAATACTTTTACTTCTCTCCTTCTTTTGTCAGGATGCGTCGCACCTCTTTTGCTCTTTTACAGAAATAAAGATTTCACAACCGCCCCGTTATCAGTTCTTCTGGCGCTGGGCTTTCTCTCTCAGTGCATTTACGTCAACGTCCTTTTCCCTGCCTCTTATACGGAAGCGGATCGCGCCGAACAGCGTCTTGCCAATGCTGCCGGAAAATTGATGAACTCAATCATGGTTTACCGGGCGGAATGCAGAGCTTTTCCGGAAAACATGAAGCTCCTGCGGCAATATGATGAGCAAAGGAATCGTATCCTTAACTGCTGTCCGATGTTCCAATTGACTGTCCCCACGGCGGGAAACGGCTTCTCTGTTTTTCACTCCGCTCCGGGTTTCCGGAAAACGAAATGCCTGATCGGTTTTCAGGATGGTCAAATCCAAATGTTGAACGGACAATTTCATTCGGAAAAAGAAATCTTTCAGGCTGCGGTCTTCCTGAGGAAACGAATTAAGGAGAAAGCGGACAAGTCCTGCAACTGAAAAACATTGGAAAAAATTTTTATGGAGCGGCTTGTTCCTGTGCTCTCTTTTTCCGATCCTCTGCAGGAAGTTCACTCTGCGAAGACTTTATCCTGCTGCGGTATTCCCGCGGCGTCATGCCGATGAACTTGTGGAAGGTGCGGGAAAAATAATTGCTGTCCTCGAAGCCTGACTGATAGGCGATCTTCGTCACACTGTCCTCCGTTTCCTGCAACTCCCGGCAGGCATAATTGATGCGGAGGTGAAGCACATACTGCAAAGGCGTAGTCCCCGTGACCTGTTTGAATGCCCGGAGAAAGTTGCTGCGGGACATCCGGCTCATTTTCGGCAGGGAATCCATATGAACCGTCTCCCGGAAATGGAGATTCAGGTATTCCAGCACCCTGTTCACTCCGTCCGGAATATGTTCCCGGACTTTTTTGCGGACACAGTAAAGACGGGTCAGTTTGCAGAGCAGAACCATCAGCAGTCCAAGGCGGCACGTCCGGCAGGCGGGGGCGAAGTTCCTGCTTTCCGCGAGCAGTTCTTTCAGCAGCGGCATGATCTCCGAAAGCTCCTCCCCGCTGATATGAAAAAACGGATAGGCGTTCCGTGCATTGAGAGGCATGAAAAGTTCCTGAAATCCAGCCATTCGACAGAGATCGAGCTGCGGCATCGGCAGACGCTCCGGCATGAAAAGCACATTGAAAAGAGAGAGTTTCTTCTCGACCAGATACCCGTGCGAGAATCCGCGCGGAATCACGAAGACATCTCCCTGCCGCAACGGAGTCCGACCGGCTTCCGTGAGGTGCATTCCCTCCCCGTCATAGACGCAGACCAGTTCCACACATTCGTGAGAGTGAAGTTTTGTCGGGGCCTGCTTTTCCTGAATCGAAACCCGCAACGGAAAATCAGCGGTATTCTGAAAAAGATATGTAGAGCTCTTGATGTTCATAAAGGAAATAATATAAATACAGTTTTTCTTTTTGCAATCAGCCGGAAAAAATCATTTTGGAATTTTTATGCTGTTTTTTAGATTTTTTATTAAGGTTTTTTCATCAAAAACAGATATAATTATAAAACAAATAAAAATCAGGAGGAAAAAATGAACAGGAAATTTTTCACCGCAACAGGACAAAAAAGATTTTATATTTTCCATGCAATCTTTCGGAATTTTACCCTGATAGAGCTCCTCATCGTGATTGCGATCATCGCGATTCTGGCGGGAATGTTGTTACCAGCACTGAACAAGGCAAGAGATAAAGCACATATGATCAGTTGCACCAGTCAGCTTAAACAGGTCATGCTGGCCATGCATACCTACGCCAATGATGCCAAAGGAATTATGATTCTTTCTGCCAATTCGAACTATGATTCCCGAAGTTATGGTGCTCGACTGATCGATAATGGTTATTTACAGGACGACAGAATTGGTCGTTGCATGGTTCCTGTAAATGGAAAAACGACAAGTTTGACAGGCTGGTATGGCACTCCAAATTATCCACCCAAGTCACTGATTCCAAATGGTTTTTCTCAGATTTACAACATTGGATTCGGTTTAGCCATTACTTCATGGTCTGTTCCCGCTTCAAACAGCTATATCCTGCTGGGCGATTCTTATAGAGATACAGATCATACGCAAATCTCAGTGGTTTATACTTTGTATAGCGGTGATCATTCCTACTTTATCAGTCGGCATGCCGGTAAGGCAAATTTCGCTTTTCTTGACGGCCATGCGGAATCAGTCCCCGTGACCTTTTTTCCAAAGTTGTTTGCATCGCATCACAGTATAAACAGCGGATACAGCTATAGTGCCAAGACCTTGACATACTTTAACCAATATGGAACAAAAATGTCTGTCACTACTGAGCCGTGTTACGGTATATGGTAAATATTAAAATAAAAAAAGGAGATCAGACAATGAAAAAAAAATGGTATGCGATAAGTGCACTGTTCCTGGGAATGACTGTTGCTGTGGCTGACTCAGGAATGCTGGAGTGGAACGGAAAAAATGGCTTCTATGGCTGGAAGAAACAGGCAAATGTCAAAGTTGATGTTACACCGGAGGCTCTTGTCTTGACCGAGATCAAGGCTGATCCACAGGTAATCAGCGGGATTCTGGCAATTGATCCTTCCAAATACAACTCTTTCAAATTCCGTTATCGTGCCACCGGTACCGGAAAAAGCGGCGGACAGCTCTTTTACGCCCGCACCCCCGGACGCTTCAGTGAGCGTGATATGTGGAGCATCCCCAAACTTGCCGACGACGGACAGTGGCATACCATGATACTTGGTCCCGATACTCTTGTCAATCCCAAAAGCTGGACCGAGGGCGGAATCGTGGTTCAGTTGCGTTTCGACCCCACAGACAGTTCCGGAGGGAAAATCGAGATTTCCAATATGAGTTTCTGCCGCATTGATTCCGGCAAGCCGGAATGGAACGGCAAAAACGGCTTTGACGGCTGGAAAGCTCATGCCAATACCAAAGTGGACATTACTCCTGAAACCCTTGTTATGAGTGACATCAAAGCCGATCCGCAGATTATCAGCGGAAAACTCGCCATAGATCCCAAAAAGTACAATGCCTTTCAATTCCGTTACCGTGCCACCGGTACCGGTTCCGCCGGAGGCGAGCTTTACTTTGCCAGCAAGCCCTATACCTTCAGCGCAAAGAACTACTGGCGTATTCCCAAGCTGAATAATGACGGTCAGTGGCATACCATGACGCTTACCACTGACGCATTGAGCAATCCTCAGAGCTGGACCGAGGCAGGAACTATTGTTCACCTCCGCTTCGACCCCACCAACAGTGCCGGAGGCAAAATAGAAATCTCCGAGATGTCTTTTTTTTTTAACAAAACAACCCTGAAAAAACTGCCTCCGGTCGCAATGACGCTGGACGCTCCGGTCTGGCCCAAGGTCAAGCCGGAGTTTCTCCCCAAGGACTTCACCGTCCGGGGGGAACCCTATTTTCAAGGCAAGCTCATCAAGTCAGAATTTGACCTGCCCTCCGGAGGCAAACACAAGATATTCTTTCTGCGCCGTGAATTTCAGTGCAAGGCAAAGCCGGTTCTGGCATGGCTCCAGTACACCGCAGATGACGAGGCGCAGGTTTATGTGAACGGCACGGAGGTTTCCCGCTCAGGCAACTGGCGGATTACCGAGGTTGCCGAGGTCTCAGACTGCATACAGCAGGGGACAAATACTCTGGCATTCCGTTACCATAATTCGGTAAGTGCCGGAGGCGTGCTAGGTGAACTGCTTATCCTTTTCGATGACGGCACCACTCTCCGCATAGATACGGATAAGAATTTCAAATCCCATGTAAATGCTCCCAAAGGCTGGAACAAAAACGGCTTTGACGACTCCGGATGGACTGCGGTTCTGGAACAGGCCGGACCGCCCGCTCCTCCGTGGACCGGGGTAAAGCTGATTTACAAGGATTATACACGTCCTCAGAAATTTATCCAAGCCTCTGCCACGCCGAAAAATGCTGTGGCAGGAAATACCGTCAGACTGAACTACGAATTTGAGGGAAAAATGCCGGATCAGCCCTTCGGCATTACCATGGAACTTTTTGACCGCGATAAGCTCTGCTGGAGCGAAACTCTGCCCCTGACTGCCGGAAATATGGTCAAAATGGAGAAAAACCGCTGGAAAATCCAGCTTGATTACACTCTCCCCCTTTATCTCAACTCCAATAAATTCCGTGCCCGAATCAAATCCGGTGCTCTTCATGTACGCAACGGCGGATTCCCGGAGACCGGATTTCATTTCACCCGTGCCGCCTCCATTCCCAATTATACCAAAAATCCGAAAACCTCTGTTATTGATCTGAACGGCTCTCCCTCCTTTGCCATTGACGGCAAGCCTTTCTATCCGGTATGGGGATATCCCCATTATGTCTATATACCCTTCGGTCAGGCACCGCTGAATCTGATTACCGTGAATCCCGGTAATGGCTGGTGGCCGGAGGAGAACAAAAATGACTTCAGTGTCTTTGACCGTTTTGCAGAAGGACACCGCCGCAATGCCAAAGATGCCTATTTTCTCTGGGACATTCCCGTTCGTCCTCCGCAGGACTGGGTGGAGAGAAATCCCAATGAAATTTGTTTGGACGACAAAGGCATGGTAAACAAAGACGGAGGACGCGAGAATTACTCCTTCGGCTCGGAAAAGGCTTTGGAAGCCATGCGTCAGCAGGTGATAAACGCGATCCGCTATCTGGAAAAAAGTCCCTATGCCAACCGTATTATCGGCTACCGTATTTCCGGCGGACACACTGCCGAGTGGCTTGGCTGGTCCCCGGTAAGGGGACGTATCCTCGATTTCTCCCCCGCCGCACAGAAAGCGTTCAAAAAATTTGCTCAACAGAATTATCCGGCACTGAAGGACTTCCATATTCCCACTCTTGAAGAGCGCAAAAGCCTTGACAACAACGAAATTCTCTGGGAGCCGTCCAAGCACCTGTCCGCCATCGCCTACAACGATTACTACTCCACAGCCGTGGCAGATATGCTTGCGGAACTTTGCAAAACCGCCAAAGCGGAGCTCAAAAATCAGAAGGTAGTTGGCTCATATTACGGCTACACCGTTACCTTGCACTCCACCGGATCTTCACAGATGCGGGCGCATTATGCATTGAAAAAACTGATTGACTCGAGATCTGTTGATTTTCTCATGTCACCTCAGGCTTACAGTGTCCGCAATCTCGGCGATACCTGCGGCGATATGAAACCCTTTGCTTCCATGGCGGCAAACAATATCATACCGGTTATCGAGGACGACACCCGTACTCACAACGGTCGTTACATCGCCACCAGTCTGAACAACTATCAGACCTTGAACAAAGCCGCCACTCTTGCGGTCATGCGCCGGAATATGGGAATCGCCCTGTGTCGGAGACAACCCTTGTGCTACTTTCCCCTCGGCAACGGTACCGACTTCGACTTCCCGGAGATGGTAGAGGATATCGCCATTCTCCGCAAAACCGGAGAGCATTGTAGTGTCAAGGCGGTAAAGCGTGACGCACAGACTGCCATTGTTTTCAGCGAGGATATTATTAAATCCATGCCGATTCTGTCACAGGGCTCCGGCACTGGTAAAATTCAGGCATACAAAGGTGACGGCACAGTCCGGCAGATTCATGTGGGTACCATAGTTCAGGCGGGTGAAAGTTACTGCTACAATCTCACCCGCTTCGCCCGTGCCGGTGTTCCGACGGACTATCTGCTGGCAGAAGATCTTGCAGATCATCCAGGGAATTACAAACTGTATGTGTTTGTGAACAGTTTCAAGTATGACGCAAAATTCCTTGCCGCAGTCAATGAACTGAAAAAACGGGACTGCACTCTGTTCTGGGTGTATGCGCCGGGATATACTTGCGAAAATAAAAATTCCGTGGAAAATATGAAGATTCTTACCGGCTTTGATTTCGTCAAGGCGAGTGAACCGCTAATGCCCGCAGTAAAACTGGCTGACGGACGCTGGATGGGAACAACAACGACCCGGATCAAGCCCATGTTCTCTGTGAAGAAAAACACCAGTATCAAGGTACTGGGCGTCTATGAGGATGGAACTGCCGGCTATGCCGAAACAAAAACCGGAAAAGCACGTTCGATTTTCTGCGGAGCGTATCAGTTTGATGTCCCGTTTCTGACGGAACTTGCCAGACAGTCCGGGGTGCATATCTACTCGGAAAACTCAGACCCGATGGAAGCAAATTCCGCATTGTTTACACTTCACGCCCGTTTTCCTGGTAAAAAAACTATCCGTCTACCGAAGAAAACCGATGTGCTGGATGTGATGAACAGAAAACTCATAGCAAAAAATGTGAATATGTTCACTTTTGAAGCTCCGCTTCATTCTTCGTGGATTTTCTACTACGGAAATGACGCGGAAGATTTATTGAAAAAACTGAACAAGTGAATCATATGACTAAAAGGACAAAACAATATCATGATCCATCTGGCATGTCAATATTTTCTGAATCATCACCTGAAAGAAGATGAACTGCGAAAGCAGGTCCGTGAACTCGCCGCAGGCGGATATGAATGCATCTATGCCCATGCGCGGCAGGGGCTTATGACGCCGTATCTCTCCAAAGGGTGGTGGGATGCAGTCAGCGTCATCCTTGAGGAGTGCCGGAATGCCGGAATCAAATTCGCAATCTGGGATGAGGACTGCTACCCCTCACCCGTGGCGGGAAACCGGATCCTCTGGGAACATCCCGAACTCGGAGCACAGCACCTTGAATTCACGCAGTTTGACGCGCGGAAAGGAGAACATGTCCGCAAGGTCTTTGAAACGCCGGCAAGCATATACCGGTGTTTCGCGGTATGCGGAAAAAACATTCTCGATATCACAGAATATTGCGGCACCCTCAAAACGGAGTGCATTCAACGCGCTCTCCGGCACTGCGCCTATTCCCTTGAAAACAAAATCAACATGCCGCACTGGCGCGCCGTCTGGGACGCACGGCGTTTTGCCCTCGACTGGCAAGCGGAAGACGACTGTAAAATCGTTGCCGTCCAGGTCTGCCGTTTCCCGTCCGGGGGGCATAATACCGATCTGATGAAACCGGAGATGACACGGCTTTTCCTTGAGACCACGCACGGGGAATATCTGCGGAGGTATGGTCAGGAGACATTCGACGAGCTGTTCGACGCTTCGTTCATGGATGAACCCTCCGTGGACGGCGTCTTCCCATGGACCGATGCTTTCGAGCAGGAATTCGCCGCACAGCACGGGTTCGAGCTTACCCCGTATCTGCCTCATCTCGCGGTCGATATCAATGAACAGTCACCGTTCATCCGTCACTGTTACCGCATGACTCAGCACCGTCTCGTCTGCACGCACTATCTGGAACAGACGCAGGAATGGTGCCGCAGCCATCACATCAGGAGCATCGGTCATCTCAGCCGGACCGAATATCTTTCCGTCTGCAACAGTTTCATGTGGCCCGATGAACTGCGCTCCTGCAAATATCTCGACATTCCCTGCACAGATCCGCTCGGAGCGGGCGCCGCGTGGCCGGACGCATGCGCCTATCATACCGGTCTCAAAGTGGTATCGTCCGCCGCGCATCTCTTCGGGAAGGAACAGGCGGGAAGCGATGCTCTGGCGGTACTCGGCAATGAAGTCTCGCTGCGCGACCTGCGGTTTCATCTGGACTACCAGATGGCGCTCGGAATCACCTATTTCAACATTCACGGGCTCAGCTACTCCTTCGACGGCGCACGCAAGGACGAGGTTCCACCATCGCTGTTCTACCAGCACACGGAATGGCGCTGGATGCCGGAACTCCTGAACCGGACGAGGGAATTGTGCAAAATCCTCTCCTCCGGCACTCATCTCTGCAAGACGGCGGTGCTCTACACCTCGGCAAGTTTCTACTGTCACGCAAATCCCGGCGGCAACGGCGGACTCGAATCCTCCATTCAGCGCTTTGTGGAAAATCTGCTTTCGCATCAGAAGGATTTCGATTTCATCGACGAGATCACACTCCGGGAACTCTTCGACGGCAACCCGCAGGAGTTCGTGCGGAAATACCCCTGTTTCCTGCTGCCCGACACAGAGTTCATGGAAAAAGCCACGGCGGAATGTCTGGAACGTTATGCGGCCGCAGGGGGAAAACTGATGCTTGCCGGAACCGTTCCAAAGCTTCTCGGCTCCAGTCCGGAAAACGCCCTTTCCCACTGGGACAATGCGGAAACGTACCGTTGCGCAAATTATCCGGATGAACTTTCCGGACCCGTCCTCACAGGCAACGGGAAGCAGGATATTCTGATTCAGCAGCGTGAAATCGACGGGAAAAAGATTTCCTTTCTGTTCAACCGCGCGGAACGCCCCTTTTCCGGCGCTCTCGACGGCGCTCCGGTCTGGCTTCCGCCTTCGGGGGGGACGCTCTTTACCGGCGAACCGTCGGCAGATCCGCTCAGCAATACGGAACCGGTCACGGAAGTCCGCGACTGGGAAATTGAATTCCATGAAAACCATGTCCCGCTGAACTGCTGGTCCTGCCGGACTGCAAACGGCGCCAGGAGTGAATTCCGGCTTCTGGAACGGGAAATTCCCGATTTTTCGCAACTTCAGGAGACGACAGTGGAATCGGCATTCCTCTATACCGGGGAAAAGCGTCCGGTGCGTCTTGTGCTTGAAGAAAGCACATTCAGCGGCAACCGGCGCTGTTTTGTCAACGGCACGGAAATCCATGGCTTCCAACCGTCACAGGAATACGACTGCCGCAACAGAAGCGCGGATATCACGCACGCCCTGCTTACAGGATCGACTCCCACACTCAACCGCATCCAATTCATCCTGAGCGGCGGAAACTGCGCCATGTCGGAAATGCCCTATCTCTACGGACGGTTCAAAGCGGAGTTCCGCCATGCGGGGAAAACGCTGCCGTATCTGGAAAGTTTCGACGGGAAAATACAATGTTCCCCTCTGTATCCGTGGTCCGCCTGCGGATACGGCACCTATTCCGGCAGTGCGGAATACCGTGCGGTTCTGAATATTCCGGACGACGGCTCCTATCTGCTGGATCTCGGCAGAGTCGAAGACCTTGCGGAAGTATTTCTGGATGAAGTTTCCGTTGCAGTACTGATCGCCCCGCCGTATGTCGCGGAAACCGGTTTCCTGAAACAAGGCGCCCATGAACTCAGGATCACGGTCTGCAACGGTCCCGGCAACCGGGATCGCCTTGCGGATCTGGCATCCGGTCTGCTCGGTCCGGTAACGCTCCGCAGAAAGCGGTAACACACCGGCAGGCGCGTTCCTCGACAACAAAAAGATTGCGAAACCGGATCAAAATCTTTGAACGATACGCGATTCAGAAATCCCGCGGGAGTCAGTTCCGCGGGATTTTCTGTATCCCCGCTCTTGAAAACTTCTTTTCCATCCCCTACATTACCGGAAACAACAATCTCCAATTTGAAATTCAAAGGGAACACCATGTATCAGGCAAATGAAACACGCTATGACGCAATGACTTACCGCAGATGCGGCAGCAGCGGCATCGAACTGCCCCTGCTCTCGCTCGGGCTGTGGCACAACTTCGGAAGCGTCGACGACTTCGACAACGCGCAGAGAATGGCGCATACGGCTTTCGATCTCGGCATCACTCATTTCGATCTCGCCAACAACTACGGACCCGAACCGGGTTCCGCAGAAACGAATTTCGGGCGCATCCTCAAAAACGGACTGCGTCTCTATCGCGACGAGCTCATCATCTCCACCAAGGCGGGTTATCTCATGTGGCGGGGTCCCTACGGCGAATGGGGTTCGCGCAAAAATCTGATCGCAAGCTGCAACCAGAGCCTGAAGCGTCTCGGCGTGGAATATGTGGACATCTTCTACCACCACCGTCCCGACGAGAAAACGCCTCTTGAGGAATCCATGACGGCGCTCGCGGATATCGTCCGTTCCGGCAAGGCGCTTTACGCGGGAATCTCGAACTACCCGCTGGAACGCGCACAGCAGGCGGCGGCAATGCTCAAAGAGATGAAAGTGCCGTGTCTGATCCATCAGATCAATTACAATATGCTGAACCGCCGTTATGAGGAAATGGGCATGTTCCCCTGGCTGGAAGAGGCGGGAATCGGTTCGATCATCTTCTCTCCGCTTGCACAGGGGCTTCTGACCGACAAGTACCTTCACGGCATCCCCGCAGGGTCGCGTGCGACACGCAATCACTTCCTCAAAGAAACCAGCATCACACCGGAACTTGTCGCAAAGCTCACGGCGCTGAATGAAATCGCACATGATCGGGGACAGTCTCTCGCGCAAATGGCAATCGCCTGGATTCTGCGGTTGAAAGGCGTCACCTCCGCTCTGATCGGCGCAAGCCGTCCAGAGCAGATCGTCGAACTCGCCGGAATCGGGAATCACCTGGATTTCACCGGAGAGGAGCTGGAACGAATCGAACAGGTTCTGAAAAAATGACGGGAGCACCCTCTCTGAAATCCATATTGATTATCAAATGAAACAGGAGTATTGAAAAATGGTAAAAGTGGCTCAATGCTGGGACGACGGCGTATTGAACGATCTGCGCCTCGTCGAACTTCTCCGCAAATACAATGCGAAGGCAACCTTCAATCTGAACCCGGCTCTGCATGAGAAGTCCCGTCGAAAGGTGGACGGAACTTACAAGTTCAAGGGGATTTATGACGCGGGCAAACTCTCGCTGGACGAACTGACCGATGTGTATGAAGGCTTTCAGGTCGCCTCGCACACCATGCATCACAAAAACGCGGGACAGGTTCCCGATGACGAATTCATGGCGGACGCGATTGACGCCCGCAGCTATCTGGAAGACAGATTTCAGCGGGAATGCCGCGGTTTCGCATGGCCCTGCGGACGCTATACCCCCGAAACCATGAAGCGGATGCATGAAGCGGGATTCGCCTACGGGCGCACGACGCAGAACACGGATGCCGTGATCCCATGCGAGGACACCATGGCGCTTCATTCCTCCTGTCACTTCCTGAATCCCGATTTCTGGACGATTTTCGAGAAAGCGAAAGAAACGGGCGTCTTCTATTTCTGGGGTCACAGCTATGAAATGATGGATGAGAAAAAACTCTGGCAGGAAACAGAGGAAAAACTGAAACGCCTTGACGCCGACCCGGATGTCGTCTGGGTGGATGTCATTGATCTTGTAAAATAAACTGTCCCACCGCAAACAGTAAGGCATTCGGGATTTCGCGGTCCGCGCGACCAGTGGTCCGCCGCCGGACCGCGGCAAGGGGAAAGCCCTTGACTTGAGAAAAGCAGAATATTTTATTTTACAAAATATTCTGTTTTTCCGCACAGCCTTATTCTCCGGCGGCGTTTTTCTTCCATACTTTTTTCCGATTTTTTCAGAATCGCCCCCTTGACAAAAACGAAGTTCTGCTTATAATAATAGTAGCAGGTCGGAGAAAAATTATTTTTCAGCACTTCTGCTATCATTTACAATAGCAGCAAAAAGAGGGCTCCATGAACAGTATTCTGAAATACAATCAGGCAAAAATGAGAATCTTCCAACTGATCGCGGATCAGCATCTCAAGATTGGAGACCGTCTGCCGCCGGAGCGGGACCTTGTGGAAAATTTTGAACTGAGCCTGATTACCGTCCGCCGCGCCATGCATGAACTGGAGGAGGAGAACATCATTGAACGCCGCCCGCGCATGGGAACCTACCTCAAGCAGAGCATTGCGCAGATACCGGAGCTCGGGCGGATTCTCTATCTCAAGATCTACAAAACGGAATACGGGGAAAACATCTTTCTGGACACCATGGTGCAGGAGGTGGAGTTCCAGCTGAAAAAAGAGCACATCCGGCTTCTTTACCATTCGGCAGTCTCTCCCTCCGTTGAGATCGCCGAAGCGGCGGCAGAATGCCTGGGAATCTTCGTGACCGGCTGGCTGGATGTCAAATGGCGGGATTTCCTGAAAAGCCTGGGACTGCCGGTCATGGTGATCGGCTCCAACCCTTACCCGGATGTATTCTCCACAGTGAGCTATGACATGCGCACAGCGGCAGAGCTCTGTCATCATGCTCTGCTTGAACAGGGATGCGCCCGGACCGCATTGGTCAACGGCGGCCCGACCTATCTGCCGGCGCTCGAAATTCACAGAGGTTTCATGAAAGCGGCGAAATCACACGGGCTGAAGCCGGCTTCGGTTCCGGTATTGTGGTCAGGGCAGTCCGGCATCAGAATATACCTTACGGATTTCCTGCGTGAGCATCCCGATCTCGACGGCATTCTGCTGGAGTCGGGCGAATTCGACGCGATATTGGGCTGTCTGTGGCAAATGGGCTATCGGCGGGACCTGAGACTCGCCGTAATTGTGGACAACGTCAATGTGATACGTCCGTTTTCCACCGTGCCCGGAGGCATTGCCGCCTATTTTGAACAAAGTATTCCCGTATTGGCTGTAAAACGGATGTTGAGAAATACAAGCTGTGAGGGACAGCGGATCACGAAAGACCTGATCCAGCCGGTTCTATACTATCAATGACGAAAAACATAATGATGAAAAGGAGCAGTCGGCATGAACGGAAAATGCACAGGAGGCGGAGAGTTGCGGAGGATTTTCACACTGATAGAATTACTGATCGTGATTTCAATCATTGCGATTCTTGCCGCGCTGCTTCTGCCTGCGCTCGGACGGGCGAAAGAAACCGCTCAGAAAATCAACTGCGTCAGCAATCTCAGGCAGATCGGCGTTGCGGCGATCGGCTATACGCTGGAAAACAAAGGTTACAACATTCCGGCAAAATATCAGCCCATCGGCTCATACCGCTTTCAGGTATTCATCTGGGAGATTCAAAATCCGGGCAAGACGATACCGGCGGCATGGAACAAGGAGATCATGCGTTCAAAAGCCTTGCAGTGCCCGGGAAATAAGGTGCCCGCCCTGTATTCTTCCCATGATCCGCACAGCCCGTATGATTATGCGCCCAATGCAGCAATCTGCACGACTGCGGGAAACGACGGAGTGTTCAAGACGGGACCGCAGTATGTCATCACGAATCTCAAGGAACCTTCCAGAACCTTTCTCGCGGCAGAAGCATTCTACCATAATCAGGCGGAATATTTCAGCAATTCCAACAATCTGGCGGATGTTTTTCTCTATCAGCATAATTCGGCATTTCTTTCCATGCGGCACAACAAAGGCGCGAACATGGTGTTCATCGACGGACATGTGAGCACAATGCAGAAGTCTTTCTCATGGTGGGCGCAGAATGACAACAACGGTCTGCGCATGTACACGCCGGAGGTAGCACGCGGAAGCAACAGTTATACCAATGAACTTTTCAAGCTTTGAAATCACATATCCAACATAAAACAATAAGGAAAGGACATTTCACATGAAACATCTCATTCTTGCAGCCGCAGTCGCGGCATTCTCAATCCAGGCGGCGGAACCTGCCGAACTTCCGGTTCAGGCGACGCCGAAGCTCTCTTTCGTCAACAACAGAAGCCTGCCGGGAAAAGTGGAACTCACGGAGACTGAAAAAGACGGAAAAAAACAGCAGAGTTTCCGCATCACCTTCACGCCTGACGGCAAGGCGAAAATCTTCCGTGCGGAAATCGTCATGCGCCCGCCGCTGAATGCGGAACAGTACAACACGTTCTCCTTCAATTACAAAACCAATACTGCATTCTCCGGCAACACGGCGGTCATGTCGATTCTGGACAGTTTCTGGAAAACCAGCTACAACACCACGATTCCCGATACGGCGAAAGTCAAAGAGCTGGAAGCGGGGAAATGGTATCCGTGCACGCTGAACGTCACGACTCAGTGGGGCAGACCCGCCAAGTTGAACCGGAGCTCGGTCGGCCGCTTCAATTTCTCCGTGAACCTGTCGTCTCTTGAGGCGGGAAAAGAAGTCGTGATCGAGATCAGCGATATGAAGTTCGTCAATCTTAAATAACCGGGTGGCACATGAAGAACTTCAGCCTGCTTTTCCTGCTTGTCTGCACACTGTCCGGCTTATCCGGGCAGGATACGCTTTCCGTTCCGCTGAATGCAGACGCATGGCGTTTTCAGGGAAAATCCGACGGGGCACAGCTTGCAAACAGGGAGATGGAGATCAACGGACGGAAATTCCAGACATTGGAAATCACAATCGATCCGTCTGTAACCCCGCGCGTGAGTCTTTATTATCTTTTCCGCCCCGCTTTGGACATCCGGAAATACACGGATTACTCTTTCATGATCCGCTCCGGTCTCCGGCTTGAAAGCGAGATGCTGGATTTCCGTTTCATGGAAAGCAACTGGAAAGGCAGTTCAGGACGCCCGGTTACAAAATCCGCAAAAGTATTCTGGGCGGGACTGCCGCTCACACAGAGAGTTTCGCTCCTGCCGGGGAAATTCTACACCGCATCCGGCGACATGGCGACAGTCAGGCTGAATCTGCCGAGTTGCCTTGCAATGCGGGTCAGTTTCCAGTTCAATCTCACCGGAGTGAAAACGGACAAGCCGCTGAAGTTCCAGGTGGCGGATCTGCGCTTCTTCACGCAGAAGGACCGCTATTCCGGACAGACTGCCGCCTGGGACCGGTTCATAGAAAACTACAAGCCGGATTACAGCAACGGCTCAAAATATCTCCTGCCGCCGGAAACGGGACGTATGCAGGAACCGTTTCCCGTGGTAAAGGACGGCAGGGCGGCGGCTGAAATCGTCTATACGGGCGATGGCTCGGAACCGGAATGCGTCGCAACTGCCGCAAAGGAGCTTCAGGATGCGGTATTGCAGATCACCGGAATCAAAATCCCGGTCATAAGCGGGTGGAACGCCGTAAACAGGAAGACCGGCAGAAACAAGATCGTCCTCGGCAAGCGCGCCTATGCAGACTGTGAAGTTCTCAAAAAACTTTCAGGCACCGACGGTTTTGCCGTCAAACGCGACGGAGACAAACTGTATGTCTACGGCATCGAAGGCAAGGGAACCATGAACGGAGTCTACGCCCTGATCGAAAACAACACGGATCTGATCTGGGCGCGCCCGCACAGGGAATTCGGAACCGTCTTCTCGAAACGGAAAGACCTTGAATTCCTCTGGGGCAATGACATTGTGGACGTTCCCGACAGCCGAACACGCGGCTGGAACGGGTATCAGGACCTCGAATGGATGGCGCGCAACCGCTGCAACTCCTTTTACGGAGGCGCCGGCGGCGACATCAGCTGGACCAACGCGAAAAAGCGTCAGTTTGGAATCCATGTGACGCGCCATTATTTCGGGCACAACATCGGGCATTTCATTCCCGCGAAACAGTATTACGCGGAACATCCCGAATATTTCTCCCTGATTGAATTCAAGGACAAAAAGACGAAGCAGACCTCGCTTCAGCGCAAGCCGTGGAACCAATACTGTTTCTCCAATCCGGAGGCAAAACGCATTTTCACCGAAAACGCCCTCGACATGCTCCGGCGCGCCCCGGAAAAAATCGACCTGCTGACGGTGGACATGGACGACACGCTGAACTCCTGTCTCTGCGATCAATGCATGAAGCCGCTCGCCCTGCCGGACGGCACGGTGGTGGACAGCGGCGACATCGCATTCCGTTCCACACAGTATTTTCTGTTTCTGAACGATGTCATGCAGGCGGTGAACAAAGAGTTCCCGGAAATGAAGATCAAGACGCTTGCCTATTTCTGGACCGTGATCCCCCCGAAATGCGAGGTCAATCCGAACATCATACCGGAATTTGCAGTTTATCCGCGTCCAAACGACAAGGCACCGCTCTACCATCCGGAAAACAGGATGTACCTGGGCTGGCTCGAAGGCTGGGCGAAGAAGTCAAAAACGATCGACGTCTACAACTATCACGGGCTCGGACTCGAATTCCCGCGTCCGCTTTCCGAACCCAATGCGGAGGATTTCAAGCTGTTCCACAAATATACCCGCGGCATGTCCTCCGAATATCCGCACAACGGAGACCGTGACGCCAAAGGCGGTTCGGCGAAAATATGGGATTACTCCGCAATGGAATTCTGGGTGCAGACACGCCTTTACTGGAATCCCTCGCAGAATGTCGAACAGCTTCGCAAATACTACATCGCCAGAACGTTCCGTGAAGCCGCGCCCCCCATGGAAAAATTCTACGGGTTGATCCGCGAGGCATGGCTGAAATCTCCGGCGCGTTCAGGCATCGGCGCAAGCGGCGCGGGATCAACCAAAACCTATGTGATCGAAACCGGGCTGGAAGAAAAACTGCGCACATGTCTTGATGACGCCGCAACGCAGGTCAAACATCCGGTCTCCGCAGAACTGGTGAAACGTGTCCGCGACCGTTTTGAAGAATACCTGGCACAGGCGAAAACACCGAAAAAGAAAAAATAAAGGGAAAGAACGCTCAATGAACCGTAAAACACTCCTGGCTCTGGCATGTTCCATATTCAGCTCCGTGGGTCTCGCGGCGGAAAAAACGCCGGCGCAGAAGACGGCGGAATGGGAAACATACATCAACGCATATCAGCCGGATTACAGCGACAGCTCGAAGCATCTCCTGCCGCCGGAAACAAACCGGTTGGAAAAGCCGCTCCCGGTTGTCCGCGGCGGACGTGCAGCGGCGACAATCAACTACTCATCCGAAGACGGGCCCGCAGTGAAAACGGCGGCGCTGGAACTTCAGGAGTTCATCCGCCGCATCACAGGAGTGACGCTTCCGCTCCGGGACAGCATCGACCCGCGGGGCGAAACACAGATCATAATCGGGAAACGCACACGCGACATCGCCTACGGCAGGAAACTGTTCGGCGAGGAGCTCAGAAAACTTTCCGGCACTGATGGCTACGCCGTCAAAAACATCGGAAACCGCCTCTATGTATTCGGTGAAACCGACAAAGGGACGATGAACGGCGTCTATGCACTTCTGGAAAACAATACGGATCTCATTTTTGCGCGTCCGCACAAGGAGTTCGGAACGGTATTCACGCAGAAAAAAGACCTTGATTTCGTCTGGGGCGGCGATGTGCTTGAAATCCCCGACTCCCGCGCCCGCGGCTGGAACGGCTATCAGGACCTCGAATGGATGGCACGCAACAAATGCAGCATCTTCAACGGCGGCGGTGGCGGAGACATCAGCTGGATGAATGCAAAAAAGAAAAACTACGGAATATTCCGCCAGCGCCACTGTTACGGGCACAATATCGGCCATTTCATCCATTCCAGACAGTATTTCAAGGAACATCCCGAATATTTCTCTCTGGTGAACGGAGTCAGGAAACCGTGGCGGCAGTACTGCTTCAGCAACCCGGAAATGCGCCGCGTTTTCGCTGAAAATGCGCTGGACATGATCCGCCGGGCGCCGGAGGACGTCAGGATTTTGACAGTCGACATGGATGACACCTGGGACGCCTGTGAATGTGAAAAATGCCTTGCTCCGGTGAAAACACCGGACGGGATGACGATCACGAAAGAAGATCCAGCGTTCCGCTCCACCCAGTATTTCCTTTTCCTGAATGAGGTCATGCGGAAAATCAACGCCGAATTTCCCGATTGGAAAATCAAAACGCTTGCTTATTTTTCAACGGCGGTTCCGCCGAAATGCGAAGTGAATGCAAACATCATCCCGGAATTCGCGCCGTATGTGAGAAGCAATGACAAGGTGCCTCTGTTCGCACCGGAGAATGTGAAGTGGCTGGAATACCTGAAAGAATGGGCGGGAAAATCAAAGGATATTGAAGTCTACGACTATCACGGACTCGGGCTGGGCTTCCCACGCCCGCTTGCGGAAGTGCGCGCAAAGGATTTTGCGGAAATGCACCGATATACGCAGGGCATGTCCTCCGAATACACGCACAGCGGCGACCGCGACAGCAAAGGCGGCTCTTCGAAAATCTGGGACTATTCCGCCATGGAGTTCTGGGTGCTGACACGTCTCTGCTGGAACCCCGCGCAGGATGTGGAGCAGTTGCGGAAGTATTTCATCCGCCGGACGTTCCGCGAAGCCGCACCGCAGGTGGAGAAGTTCTATGGGACCATCCGTTCCGAGTGGTTCAGAAACAAACGCGCCTCCACCATCGGGGACAATCCGGTGGAACTTACGAAAATCATCCTGCTGGAACCGGGACATGAAAACACCCTGCGCGCATATCTTGAAGACGCCGCAAAACAGGTCAGGCATCCGGCTTCCGCGGAAATGGTGAAGCGCCTGCGCGCCCGTTTCGAGGAACAGATTGCCGCGGCGAAAGCGATCAAAACCCCTGAAATCGCACTTCCCCTCCTGCGTCCGCAGGGAAATGTGGACTTTGCAAATCCCGTCTGGAAAGGCGCGGCAAAAATCGAGGCATTCAAAAAATGTTATGCAAAGCAGGAGACTCCGGCGGAAAATCCCTCCGAAGTCCGGCTTTTCCATGATTCCGACAACCTGTATTTCTACATGACATTCCACGATGCGAAGATTGCGGACATCAAACGGCAGAATCCGCCGCAGGGCAGAGAAAAAGATTTCATTCCCGAAGCCGACCATATCGAAATCTTCCTCTGCGATCCGCTGAAAGACGGCATTTACTACGTATTCACCGCGGACCCTTTCGGGACAACTGCGGAACTCCAGCAGTATGACTACAAATGGAACGGGAAATGGAGCGTCAGATGCCGGACGCTCAAAGACCGATGGGAAGTCATCGCAAAAATTCCGCTGAAGACGATCAACGCGGACAACCCCAAAGGCAATCTCCTGAAAGGATTGATCCTGCGGGAACGCCACGCACACGGTGCGGATAAACAGCGGGAATACAGCAGTTGGGGCGGGGGAAACCATCACCAGACAACCACATTCGGCACACTCAGGCTGATGCGGTGAACAGAGGAATTTGAATAATGCAGGAAGCACAGACGGCTCCCGGAGTTTTTCCGGTCCGGGAGTCTGAACAATGGCTGATCGTCCGGAACGGGATGATCGAGCTCGGATTCTCAAAATCAAACGGACAGCTCGGATATGTCGCGGACGCGGTGTCCGGCAGAGTCGTCATGGGATCGCGGGAAAGCTCTTTCCAGAGCGTGGAACTGCAGGAAGGCGGGCGGCTCATTCCCCTGCCTCCGAACTATCCGCACTTCTACACGGATCAGCCTCAGGAAGTGCAGGCATGGGGGGCGGAAAGCCGTTATCTCGGCTATGATGTGGTCCGCCTGCCGGACGGCGCCAGGTTCGGAATCTCTTTCGGAGACGCCCGCTGGCGCATCGAACAGCAGGTAACGCTCAAAACCCGCTCGCCGTTTGCCCGGATCGACTGGAAAGTGACCTGCTGCGGAGAATCCGGGACGAAACTCCGCAAGCTGGTGTTCCGCCTGCCGGAAATTCATGATGAAAAGCTGCTGGCGAGCCTGCCGGGGGCATCCGCGCCGCCGGACACGGAAATACCGGAAATGCCGTCTCTGACCTATTTCAAATACGGGGCGTTTCTGCGGAACAGGGAAGATACCCTGACGCTCGGCGCATGGGCGACGGACCCGCATTTCATGTTATTGAACAAATGTACAAATCATTCCGGAGCTCTTGACATTGCCCATGAACATTATGCCGCCGGACGATTTGAAAAGGGCGTTTCCCTGCTTTTCGGCTCGGATTACATCCAGGTTTTCCACGGAACGCGGGACAATGCGATCGAGAACTTCCGGGAGCATTACGCGGAACACGGCTTGAGTCTTGACAGAGGGATCGCTCCCGCCGCAAACAACGCCGCCATCTGGGAGGGATGCGTCGGAGCGATTCTGTTCGACCCCGATTTTTCCTATGCTCCTTATCCAACACTCGCCGATTTCAAGGCGGATCTGCCGCGCATCGCCATGCTGGGATTCAACACGATTCAACTGATGCCGCAGATGCCGTTCCCGTGGTATACGGTATACCATTACGACGATCTCCACGGAACCTACGGCGGAGCTTCCGACGAGGAACTCAAGGATTTCATTTCCACGGCAAAATCTCTCGGGCTGCGCGTGATTCTCGATATTGTAGTCCACGGAGTGGCGGACGCGCAATCCAGCAGAAAAGGCATGGAACGCTATGCCTGCCGGGGACGTCTCTTCAAAGCAGGGGCGGAAAAGGCGGAGGAGGTCAACCGTTACCGGAGAGAGCATCCGGAGTGGTTCCGCTACGACGAGAACGGCGATTTTCACTTCCTGCATACATGGGACCTTGATTTCGACTCTCCGACTCTTTGCAGAATGTTCACGGAACACCTGAAACGCTGTGCCGGAGAATTCGGATGCGACGGATTCCGTATCGACGCTCCCTACTGGGGATGCGAACCGAACTGGAATCCCTCTTATCCGCTCTGGGCGGGAGCGTCCTTCAGCCGGAACGTCAAGATGCTCCGCGACGCGGAAAAGGAGCTGAGGAGCATCCACCCGGAACTGATCTGGTACACGGAACATGAACACGCGGAATGGCGCGCATTCATGGATATGACCTACACCTATGAGGAAAGCTGGCTTCTATGGCGTCCCGAACCGGACAAAAAACTGCCCATTTACGAAGGAAGCATCTCCGCGCGGAAAATGGCGCTCTGGTTCGATCTCCGCCGCCGCACCCTGCCGCGGCGCGATATCGTGCTTCAACACCATATCGACAGTCATGATTCCTGGTGGAATGAAGCCGATTCCGCTTTCGGGCGCGATAAATTCGGACGCGGCCCGGCGCTTCTGCTGACGGCGTTCTGCATGTTGACGGACGGGGCGTTTCTGGCATTTGCGGGTGCGGAAAAGGGATGCGGGGAGTTTTTCCGCCGTCTTCTTTTCCTGCGCCGGAACCTGCCCGCACTCCGTTCGGGAAGATGCGACTATCTCAAAATAACCACGGATCATCCATCCGTTCTCGCGCTCTACCGCGAGTTTCAGGGAAAATTCTGCATTCCGGTATTCAATTTCAGCGAAGAAACCGTGAAATTCAAACTGTCGGCGGCAGACGGGTTGCCGCCCTGCTCCGGCGTATTGCGGAATGCGGTTGACGGCAGGGAACTCCTGCATGAGGTGACGTCCATGCGGATGGAAGACAGAGACATTGAACTGGAGCTGCCCCCGAACGGGCTGATGCTCCTGACCGTGGAGCAGTAAGAGATGTTGAAACTTCTTGTGCCGGACAATCATAAGGCGTGCAGAACCGCCGCCGGAATCTTCGCCTCGCTCTGGCGCGAAGTGACCGGCGCAGCACCTGAAACCGTGACGCGGGACGACGGGGTTTCGCCGCTGATCGTATTCGGAGCGGATTTCATGAATCCCTTCGTCCATGACAAGATCATGTCCGGCGTCATTGACGGATTCCGCCTGCGCACCGGCAGCGATGACTACCATCTGCTCTCCGCCGTTGAAAACGGGCGGCACCTGCTGTTCCTCGCGGGAGGGCGCCCCCGCTCTCTGTTCTACGCTGTTTACCGCTTCTTCGAGCTTCGCGCAGACTGCCGTTATTTCTGGGACGGGGACCGGATACCGGAACGCAAGTCCATTGAAACCGGCGGTCTCGATCTTGCGGAAAGCCCGCGTTTTCAGTATCGCGGCATCCGCTACTTCGCGCACAGGGGGCTGAAACGTTTTCAGGCGGAGCTCTGGGACTTCGAAGACTGGAGAAGAGAGATCGACTGGCTCCTGAAAAAACGCCTGAACCTTTTCATGCTCCGGATCGGAATCGACGACCTGTTCCAGAAGGCGTTTCCCGAGATTGTCCCCTACCCGCAGACGGACGGCAAGAGTATGCGGGAGCATCCCCGCTCTTATGACGACCGGACGCAGTTCCGTTCGCTGGAATATCGCGGCGAGCTCAGAAAGAAAATCCTTGCCTACGCACGGGAACGCGATCTGATGCACCCCGAAGACTGCGGCACCATGACCCACTGGTACAGCCGGACGCCTCCGGAATTTCTCGAAGCAGTCAAGCCGGAATTCCTGCCGCAGTGGACACAGGACTACGGCGAACCGAGCGGCAAGGTATGGGACTTCCGCATCAGGCGCAATCTGGAAAGCTATTTCAAACTGACCGGGGCGCACATCCGCCATTACGGATCGCCGGATCTCTTCCATACCATCGGGCTTGCGGAACGCGGCTGTTTTCAGGACCGCCGTAAAAATCAGCAACTGAAACTTTACGCCTACCGTCTGATCGAAGAAGGCATTCATGCCGGATATCCCCATGCGCCGCTTCTGATCGCCACATGGGATTTTGTCGTCTGGTCGAATGAGGAAGTCAGGGAGCTTGTCGCAGGGCTCAATCCGGAAAACACCCTGCTCTGGGATTACATTTCCGATACCTATGACGAAATACATAATTTCACCAACTGGGGCGTAACGGGAAAATTTCCCTACGTCTTCGGCATTTTCCATGCGTTTGCGGCAAGCACGGAACTCCGCGGGAATTACTCCGCGATAGAACGCCGCCTCCCGAAAGCCGCAGACGATCCCATGTGCAGGGGAATGATTTTCTGGCCGGAAAACTCCCATGCCGACACTCTGATGCTGGAATATTTCACGGCAAATTCATGGACCCCCTCTCACCTTGAAATCCGCCCTTTCATCACGGAATTCTGCCGTCGCCGGTATCAGCGCAAACGGAAGGAAATGGAACGGATATGGCAGGAACTCCTGCCGCTGATTCAACTCGGATACTGGCGCTGGAATCAGCAGAGGGAATGCGAGGTCTATCCCGACTACGCCTTTACCCTTGCACATTCACCGCAGCATCTCTGCGACCTGACGCCGCAAACTCTGGAACGCAACCGTTTTCTGAGCCTGGAGCTGAAACCGCACCTGAAACATGCGGCGGAAACCTTGAGACTGCTCTCGGAAACAGAGATCACAACGGATCCTTTCGTCTTCCGGGACGCAGTCGATCTGGCAAGAACAGCCGTCGGGCGTGTCTGCAACTACGCATTCGCCGACCTGACACTGATGATGGAGGCATGGCGCAACGGTCAATGCGGAGCGGCAGTTCTCATGGAACGCCTTGATCTGCTGGAAATCCTGCTGAAATCCTGCATGGATATTCTGGAAGCGCACAAGGATTTTTCCATGTGGCGCTCCCTCTGCGAACTGGAAAAATCGGGAACGGTAAATCCGTCTTTCGAAGATACACTCAAAGGGAATGCGGAAAACGGCTACTGCCGCTCCTATGTTTATGAACTTTTCCGCGGCTGTTACCTGCCGGAATTCAAGGCATACCGCATCTGGATCACGGAAAAGATCACCGGGAACGACTGCGGGATATGGCGCAGAGACGAAAACTTATCCTCCGCCCTGAAAGAGATTGAGAACCGTTTTTATGCCTGTCCCCTGCGGGAAATCGCACCGGATACAGGAAAGGCGGCGGCAAATCTTGCACGGAACCTTCTCTCTGCAATGGACGCAGTCATCCGCATAGCAGAGACAGCGTCGCAAGGAAATGCCTGATTCCTGTGTGCTTGTTCTATCTTCCGGCAAAACGGTCCATCAGGATCGCGGTCCCGCAGACGGCAGCGGTTTCCACACGCAGAACCCAGTTGCCGAAATGAAGTCCGTGAAAGCCGGAAACACGCATCAGTTTCTCCTCGGCTTCCGTGAAACCGCCCTCCGGCCCGATAAACCACGCAATGTCGCGGCATGTTCCCGGCATCTCCTGTTCGGCGCATCCGGAAACAGACCCGAAGAAGCAGGCGCCGCAGCGTTTCCTGGAATCGTTTACCGCATCGGGAAAACGAATGCTCCCGCAGGTCTCCGGCACAAACGCATTGCCGGACTGTTTGCAGGCTTCGAACATCAGCTCCGTCCAGCGCCCGTTGATGGAATCGCTGTCGGGAAGCGAAACGGAACGTTCGCAGATCACGGGAACAATCCGGCGGACCCCGAGCTCGGTGCACTGCTTGAGAATCTGATCCATCTTCTGACGGCGCGGCGGAGCGATATACAGATGAACCGCCGGAGGTTCCGGGGGGGCGGCGGACTCGCGGGAACGCAAGATTAAAGTGCGCCCGGCGGCGACTTCCGCCTCTCCGATATTCCCTCTGCCGTCCATCAGCAGACAGCGTTCCCCCTCTGCGGCGCGCAGGGTCTTGAACAGATGCGCATTCTCGCTTTTTTCAAGTCTCACAGACGCTCCGGGCTTCAGCCCCTCAAGTTCATCACAGCGGAATCGATGCATCACTTCACCTCATACGGCACGGGCGACAAACACAATGTTCCCGATCATGTTCAAAATCCGGCGGGAGGCATCGGGAATCGCGATTTCAGCCAGTTTCGCCCCCATTTCCCGGTATTTATCCGGCTCACGAAGCCAGTCCAGAACGATCCTGTTGAAATTTTCCTCCGTACAGTCGGAATCCTTGACGATCCTTGCGCCGCCGGAAGACGCCAGCCACATGGCATTGTCCATCTGATGATTCTCCGCCGCATAAGGATAAGGAACCACAATCGCATATTTTCCGAAATAGGCAAGCTCCGTCACGGTGCTTCCCCCCGCACGACAGATGATCATATCCGCCGCGGAATAAAAGAGATGCATATCCGGCGAAGACTCCAGCAGAAGTTTTCTGCCGCCGGAACCTTCATAATAGCGTTCCAGCTCCTCAAGTTTGCCGACCCCCGCAAGATGGATCAGCTGAATCGTCTCCCCGCCGGGAAGCGTTTTGGAAATCCGACTTGTCCGGTTGATCGACGAGGCGCCCAGCGAACCGCCGAACACAAGCAGAGTGGGAGCATCCGCCTTGAAATCGACATTCCAGCGGCGGTTGATCTCCTCCATCGCGGCGGCTTTTTCCATCTTGCCGGCAAGCAGTTCATGACGCAAAGGCATACCGGTGTGAATCACCGGACACCTGCACTGCGCACTGTCCGGAGACGGAAATGAAAGCCCCAGCGCTTTTGCATAACGGCTGAGAAATTTATTTGCCTTGCCGAGACGCGCATTGCCGTCGTGAAGAAACAGGGGAATCTTCATTGATTTCGCCGCCATGGCGGGCGGCAGCGAGGCAAAACTTCCCATGCAGAGCAGAGCCTGCGGTTTGAACTCCCGGAACGCGCGGATGCACTGGCAGCGCCCGCGGAGAAACGCCAGCAGGAACCGGAACAGTTTCAAAGGATTTTTCGACAGCGGCAACGCCGCCACCTGAAGCGTCTGCACGCCGAACCCGCGGGCGATTTCCGCCTGTCCGGGCGCATTTTTCCCGCCGAGGATCAGAAGGGCACGCCCTCCTGCGGCATTCAGTTCACGCGCCACGCTCAGTCCGGGGTAAAAATGCCCTCCCGTCCCTCCGCAGCTTACGGCAAGTCTTTCCAGTTTCATCATATTTCAACTCTCTCATTTTTTATGAAAAGGATTCCATCTGTTGAACGTCTCTCTGATTCTCGCCGCCACCCCCAGATGGTAATCGGGATACGCGGCGTCCAGCGCCACACTGATGATGAGTCCCGTCGCGACAAGGCACGACACGAGACTGCTTCCGCCGTAACTGATGAACGGCGCGGGCATCCCCTTGGTCGGCCATGCGCCGGAAATCACGCCGATATTGATGATCGCCTGCACCGCGATAAACGTCGTAAGCCCGAATGCCAGGAGCATTCCCTGACGCGTTCTCGCACGTGTGCTGATCGCGATCGCCAGTGTCACAAATACCACATAGGCAAGGATTACCACGCACATCCAGACATAACCGAGCTCCTCGCCGACAATCGAAAGGATAAAGTCCGTATGCGCCTCCGGCAGGTATTTATGCTTGAGGCGGCTTTCCGCAAATCCGACGCCCGTCCAGTTGCCCGAGCCGAGCGCCAGCAGAGACAGCCAGAGCTGATATCCGGCGCCCGACTGCGTCAGTTCGGGATCGGTAAACGTCGTCAGCCGCGCAAGGCGGTAGGGGCTGAACCATTTGATCAGGTAGTATCCCGCAGGAATCCCGATCAGAGGCCACGGCAGAAGACAGAGCAGACGCACGCCGGAAGCATACAGCATTGCGAAAAACACCACCATCAGGAGCACAGTCGTGCCGAGGTCTTTCCCGATGAATACCAGTCCCATCACCGGTCCGCACACCAGACAGCTTATGAAAAAGAATTTCCACGGAGACGCCTCGATCATTTTGACGCGGTCCGCACACCATTTCGCAAGAAAAAGCGACAGAACAACCTTCGCGTATTCCGACGGCTGGATATTGCCCACCCCCGGAATCTTGATCCAGCGCCGCGCTCCGTTGGTCGGTGTAAACATCAGCGCGATTATCAGCAGAAGACAGATCCCCAGCATCAGAATCCAGCCCCAGTCGGAGATCCGTTTGTAGCCCAGGAGCAGAGCCGCCCCGAACCCGGTCATACCGACGCATCCCCACATGATCTGTTTCATGAAGTAGGAGGCTCCCGCAATTCCGAATGAGGTCGAATACAGTACAGCAAGCCCGAACAGCATCAGCATGACCGTCGTCACGCACAATGCCGCTGCCTCCGCCAGAGGCGGTTCACGCTGCTGAAGCTGAACGCTCTCCTTTTCCAGTTCTTTAGAAAATCTTGGTTTCATCTCACCTTTCCGCACTTCAGAATAGTAACCCCGTACACTAACGCATCTTTTCAAAATATCATACCCCGAAACAATCTTTTTTTCATTTTTTTCAGGGAATCGGCGATTTCGCATGTTCTCATGCTCTATTGCCCTCTCCGGACTTGCATTCCTGCCCTTTTGAAAGTATCTTACCGGATGATGAAAGGATCAGACAATGAAAGACACCGCATACCGCACGGAAAGCGACAGCATGGGGGAGATCAAGGTCCCCGCCGACAAATACTGGGGGGCGCAGACCCAGCGCTCCAACATCTACTTCAATATCGGGATTGATTACATCCCGGAGGAAGTCATTCATGCGCTGGCAATTGTAAAAAAAGCCTCCGCCATCGCAAATGAAAAAGCAAAACGACTGGACCCTGCAATCAGCAACGCAATCTGCGAGGCGGCGGACGAAATACTCGACGGCAGACTCGACGGCAATTTCCCGCTCAAAGTCTGGATGACCGGCAGCGGAACGCAGTCCAACATGAACCTGAATGAAGTCATCGCAAACCGCGCGTCCGAACTGCTCGGCGGCGTCATCGGAACGAAAAAACCGGTTCATCCGAATGACCACGTCAATATGTCGCAGTCCTCCAACGACACCTTTCCTACCGCAATGCACATCGCCGCAGGAGAAGCCGTCGTCCGCAGGCTTGTCCCTGCGGTCCGCAAACTGCGCGACGCACTCGCGGAGAAGGCGCAGGAATACGATTCCATCGTCAAGATCGGGCGCACCCATCTGCAGGACGCCGTTCCCCTGACGCTCGGACAGGAGTTCTCCGGTTATGTGGCGCAGCTCGACTACGCGCTGAAACGGATCACAGCCGTCCTGCCGGAAATCTTCGAACTGCCTCTCGGCGGAACCGCAGTCGGCACCGGGCTCAATGCGCCGGAGGGATTCGCGGAAAACGCGGCTCAGGAGATCGCCTCGCTGATGAAACTGCCGTTCACTTCCGCCCCCAATAAATTCGCGCTCCTCGCCGGGCACGACGCCATTGTCGCCCTCTCCGGGACAATCAAGGCGCTGGCATGTTCCCTGATGAAGATTGCAAACGATATCCGCTGGCTTGCAAGCGGTCCCCGCTGCGGCATCGGTGAACTCGCCCTGCCGGAAAACGAGCCCGGCTCCTCCATCATGCCCGGAAAAGTCAATCCGACCCAATGCGAAGCCCTGACCATGATATGTGTGCAGGTGGTCGGACTCGACACCGCAATCTCATTCGCCGGCACACAGGGCAATTTCGAGCTGAACGTTTTCAAGCCCGTCATGATTTTCGATCTTCTGACCGAGGTGCGCCTGCTCTCCGATTCCTGTTCCAATTTCACGGATTTTGCAGTCGCGGGTCTCAAACCGGACCGGAAGCGTATTGCGGAACTCGTTGAAAAATCGCTGATGCTCGTCACCGCGCTCAGTCCGAAAATCGGATATGACAACGCCGCGAAAATCGCAAAAATGGCACACAAGGAAAATCTGACCCTGCGTGAAGCCTGCGCCAAAGCAGGCCTGATCTCGCCCGGGGAGTATGACGATATCGTCAAGCCGGAAAAAATGGCGAAACCGTACGGCAACTAAGAGCGCAGCCGCGGAATGCATCCATGAAAAAACTGCTGCTTATCCTGTTGTTCGTCACTGCGCTGGTTCCGCTGTCTGCGGAAGAACTGCGGGTGGTTTCGCTTGCCCCCGCTCTCACGGAACTGATATGCCGGCTGGGAAAGGAAAAAGCTCTGGTCGGACGCTCCTCCGCATGTAATTATCCCTTGAGCATCAGAAATATTCCGGTTGCGGGAGAATTCGGAAGACCGAATCCGGAAAGAGTGGTTGCGCTGAAACCGACTCATGTTTTTGCAAACGCCCTGGCAAATCCGGCAGCGGCGGAAATGCTTCGCAGCGCCGGAATCAAGGTGATCCTGAAGCAGTGCCGCAATCCGGAAGAATACAGGGAATGGGTCATGATCGCCGGAAAAGAATTGAAATGCGAAGCGGAGGCACAGAAAGAAAACGACCGGATCGAACAGGAACTGGCGGAACTCAGGCGGGAAAAGCACTCCGCCGCGGGCAAAACCGTTCTCTGCCTGATCTGGGACAATCCGCCGACGGCGGCGGGACAAGGCTCCCTGCCGGATACGGTGATCCGTCTTGCCGGCCAGCGCAACATCGCCGGCGGCATCAGGCAGGATTATTTCAATCCTTCGTTTGAATGGCTCCTGAAAAATCAACCGGATATTCTTCTTCTGCCCGGTTTCTCAGAGAAGCAGGTGGAAAATCTCAAAAAGAGCCTGCCGTGGACCAAACTCAAAGCGGTGCGGGAAAATCAAATCATCTCCGATATCGATCCCGACCTCCTTCTGCGTCCGGGGCCGCGCCTGACACAAGGCATCCGCCTGCTGGCGGAACGCTGCCGGAATTAGAAAGGAAAACAGTATGGCACAGAAAAAGACGGCGATGGAATACGCGATTCTGCTTCTCGGGCTCCGCGCCTATTCCACGGCGGAACTCAAAAAGAAACTCTATGCCAAAGAATACTCCACAGCAGAAATCAGCCAGGTCATTCAGGAGTGTACGCGGCACGGTTTCCTGAATGACGAGCATTACGCGGAAAACCTCGCCGCCGCAGTCTACGCGCGGGGAGGAGGCAAACGCAAAGCGATTCAGAAACTCCGCACCAAAGGCATCGATTCCGAACTCATCAAGGAAACCCTTGCGGAAAAAGAGGACGGGAATGTCATGACCGAACTGGAAGCGGCGGCGGGCGCCCTTTCCCGCAAAGCCTCGGCTTTCGCCCGCGAGCCTGACCCGCGCAAACGCAGAGAGAAAGCGCTCCGTTTTCTGGCAGGACGCGGTTTCTCCGCACAGGTCGCCTATGAAGCGCTCAGAAAACTGGCGATGTAGAAACCGGCACTGTCAAAAAACACTCAAACGGCGCTTTCCGTCTTTCAGATGCCGATATCGGCGCGGTGAATGGGAAAACCGAGAGCACGGAGACGATCCTGAACCTCATGGATGTCAAGCTCCCAGATCTCCTTGCCTGAATCAATCGTCATCGAAGCGGCAAGCCCCGCGACCTGCCCGGTCATGGCTGCACTCGGAATCACGCGAGTGATTTCCCATGCGTCCCCCTGCGCCGCGGTGCAGCGTCCGGCGGCAATGATGCCTCCGGTTTTCTTCTTCGCGTAAAGTGTCCGGAACGGCACCTCCCAGACATACTCCGAACCGGATTTGCGCCAGTCCGCAAGCAGTCCGACGGAATCCTCGAAGTATTTTGCGTTCTCCCCCGTATTCAATACATACTCGCCGTCAACACAGTAAATCTTGCGGAACTGCGGCATCAGCGGCAGTTTGACCGGGTAATAATCCCTGCGGGTATATTCCCCACCCTCATAGCGCATCTTATAGGTCTCCAGCAGAATCCTGTGGCTTTCCTGCACGAAACGGGAGACGGATTTTCCGGTGAGCCCGCGATACGTAATCAGGTCATGATATTCCTCCGCAGAACATTTCCCGTACATCCGTTCAAGAAGTTCCGGAGACGCCACAAGCCGTGTCTCCTGATCCAAAGTGCTCGTGGTGATGGTATAGACGGAAATGCTCTTTCCGAAATCCCCCTCCATGATATCCGCCTGATATTGAAGCGCCCACATCGTCAGATAATTATCCTCGCACAGACAGGGCACACCGGCGCGGCGCATTGCAACACCGGTTCCGCTGGCGTCGATCACGGACTTCGCCTCGATCCTGCCGCGCCCGCTCTCATTCTCCACAATCAGCGCCGTCACCTTTTTATTCACGACATCCGCACCGCAGACCAGAGTATCATACCAGATGTCCACATTTTCCCGGCGCAGCAGTTCCTCCAGCGAAAGCATGAAAGACGCCGGGGAAAAACGGCACATGAGGCGCTTCCGCTCAGGAGCATTCTTCTCCTGTCTCCAATTCTCCGGAATCTCTCCGGGACCATACTGGATACTGTTGCGCAGGAGTTCCTCGCAAATGCCGTGAGTCGCTTGATGCCCGTTGCCGTCGCAAAGCGGGAGATAGATGTAGACAAGCCCGCTCGTGGCAAGCCCGCCGAGAAGAATTGTTTTTTCGATCAGGACCGTTTTCTTTCCGGACCTTGCGGACTGGATTGCCGCAGCAATTCCGGCGACACCTCCGCCGACGACCGCAACGTCATAACTGACTGTAAAATCCATGTGATTCACCTTTATGTCAAATGGTTCTTTTCAAGCTCGAAGAAAAAGATTTTCCACGGAGGGTTCTTCAAGAACCACTCCGGTAAGCTTCAATAGTTCATTCAGAAGTCCCTTCTCCTCTTTCGCCATGAGGTTCAGGCAGGTGCAGGTCAATGCGCCGGACAGCCTCCCCTTGTGAAACAGCGGAATCCCGATCCGGCTCATCTCCGGCGGATCGAACGGCAGACGCGCATACTGACGCTCCCGGCACAGACGGACAGCGCCATCCAGCGCCTTTTCCGTCCCCCATTCGGCAAGATTGCGCTCAGTAAACGGGAAATTGCCACGGAGAATCATGGCATCCTCCTCCGGCAGAAACGCAAGAAAAACAAGTCCGGCAACCGTCTGATAAGGAGGAAGCACGCTCTTTGCTGCGCGGATCTCCCCCATCAGCTCCTGCGAACGGTTAAGGAACGCGGTAATCTGCGTGCCGGTAAAACGCGAATAGGTCAGATTCGTCTCAGGATATCGCCGGATCAACGGCAGCATGATACTGCGGGCATGGCGGATCAGTTCGCCGTGTCTCCGCCGGTTGTGAAGATCCGTGACCATTGGTCCGAGGAACAGCACATGCCCTTCCCCGCGGCGGATCATCCCCTCTTTCATCATGGAGCTCACCAGATTATAAACCGTAGTGTACTTCAGTTTCGTGATTCTGGCGATATCCGCAAGTTTGATTCCGTCAGGAGAATCCGCAACAATTTTCAGAATCTCAATACATCTAGAAAAAGACTGGATCATTTCTTTCCGCTTCCGTCTATCCTAAAAAATTCATCAATAATGAAGTTTTATTCCTGTAATATTAAAATATAATATCAGAATCAATAAAATTCAAGCCGTGGACAAGGAAAATATGAAAATGGCAGTTACCGGACGCTGATCTTTTCGCGGAAGACGGAAAAACGGTTTTCCTGTGTCTTTTTCAGCGGATTCTTCTAAATCTCCGGCATCCTTCGGGTCCTCCGGTTGATTTTTCTCCAAAAGAGAGTAATTTAAGCAGTCCTGAACACAAAACCTGTTTTACGGAGGAAACACTCTATCATGTTGACAATGCTGATGTATCACCGCATCCTGCCGCAGGAGCATCCGGAGGCGGTTTCCGTCCCGATGTTCCGCCGTCAGCTGGATTATCTGCAAAGGCATTATCAGATTCTGGCTCCCGAAGAGGTTCCGGATTATGTTCATGGCAGACTCAGAGATGCGCCACGCCCTTACGCCGCACTCTCTTTTGACGACGGCTGGCTCGACAACTGGCTGTTTGCCACGGAAATTCTGAAAGCAAGAGGGCTCCGGGCGACACTGGCGATGTCCGCCGGGTATCTCCATGAAGGCGCCCTCCGCAAAACGGAATCCGATGAAATCCTGAACCTGCGCATGGGGGAAGCGCAGAAGCGCGCGGCAGCAGGAGATCTGCGCTCCTATGTAAACATCTCCGAGCTGAAGGCAATGCAGGATTCCGGCGTTTGGAGAATTGAGGCACACGGGACACGCCACGTGAAAGGAAGTCTCGGAGTCAGTGCTCTTGCCATGCCGCAGGACGGCGAACCAGCCGAAGCTTTCAGGGAAATGTTGAAAGAGGATATCGGCGGCTGTTGCAAAAAACTGGAAGCGATCACCGGATGCAAACCGCAAATGTTTTTCTGGCCCTGGGGACATTATACGGCAGATGCGCTTGATGCAGTTTCCGAACTGGGTTTGATACAGTTCACAGTGGCAAAGGGGACAATTCAGGCGGGAGACAATCGGAAAGTGCTGCCTAGGCTCGGCGTCTCGCCCCGCTGGAAGAAGTTCCGCAAAAACTGTTTCGTCTTCCGCTCCCCTCTGCTTGCGGCGATTCACGACATGTTCCACACGGAACGTGTCTGTTTTGACGGATTTCGGGGAGACTCCAAATGACGGTTTACGAGACTGCCTACCGGAACGGGCGCCGCGAACTGGCGCTGCACTGCCTGGAGCTGCTGAAAGAATATCCGGAGCGGAAACGGATTCTGTCGCATGTTTTCTGGGAAAACGCCTGTTGCGGCGAAGACGGAATCCCGCAGTATCTCTTTTACTCTCCCGCCGGATACAGAAAAATGAATGTGCAGAGCTTCGATGAGCTGCACGCTCCGGCAGTGGAATCCGTCGGCGGCTTCCAACGGCTCTGCGTCACGACGAACTGGGTGCTGGATATGGCGTCTTTCGGGTGCTTCGACAACTGGTTCGCGGCGCTTTCCGACAAGAACCGCAAAAAACTCCGCTGGCTGCGGAACGCCTTGCCCAAACAGGGAATCAGGATTCTGCCTGTTGACGGCGAGGAGGCATTCCGCAAGTTTGAACAGCTTTATGCCGAACAGTTTCCGAAATATGCGGCAGGCTCCGCGGAGAACAACGGCGTATGGACTGTTTATCAGGAACTGATCCGACTCGGCAGGAATTTCAGCTGGATCATGCTGGATGAGAACGGCAGCCCCGTCACGGCAAACCTGGGGTATCTCAATGGAGAAACTTTCAATTTTACGCATCTGACGCGCAAAAAAGGGCTGCTGGATAAGTTTTCCCCCGGTTTCTACCTGACTTACTGGATCGTCCGGCAGTTGTATGCGGAACATCCGGAAGTCAGATATTTCTTCATGGGCCCCGGCAAATATGACTACAAACCGGCGTTTCTGGCAAAACCTCTGCCGGTCTACCGCTATGAACGGGACTCCATCCTGAATCTTTTCGGACTGATGCGCCTGCATCACCGTCTGGCAAAAGAACGCAAACAATGGAACTGTAAAACAGAAGGATATTCAAAATAAATGGACACAACGGACAGAAGCGGAATCTCCTACTGGAATGAGGTAAGGCGCAAACTGATTCACCTGAGTTCGCTGTGGATGCCTCTGGCAATGTGTTTCCTGCCGCGGCTCTGGCTTTGTATCGCATTCGGTATCATGTTCCTGCTGAATCTGCTGGTGGAACATGCCTATGCCTCCGGTGTTCCGTGGCTGATGCGTTTTTATGACCGTTTTTTCGGCGGAATGCTGCGACATAACCCCCAACCGGGGCAATGGGTCATCAGCGGGGGACCTTACGTTTTCGCTTCGGCATGTCTTTCCCTGGCGTTGTTTCCAGGGAAAATTGCGGCATGCTGCATGGCTGTCATGCTGCTGGGAGACACTGCCGCAGCTTTGATCGGGCGCCGGTTCGGACGTCATAAGACGGTCAACGGCAAATCATGGGAAGGCGTCATCGCGTTTCTCGCCGCCGGTTATACCGGCTGCGCGCTTTTTCTCCTGATCTCCGGCATGCCGTCCGTTTTTTATTTCTGGGGAGCGATCAGCGTCTTTCCCGCGGCGGCGGTGGAACTTTTCGAGAAACAACTTCATATCGATGACAACTTTTCGATCCCCGTTGTTACGGGGCTTGTCCTCTCCGTTCCCCTCTTTTTCAACTGACATCTCCATCTGTGCAGGAATAAAACTGACAGGGCCTGATAAGATAAAGGGACTCAGTTCATTTTTCAGTCCCCGTATCCATCCAATCCTCAGTATCGCGCCATAAAAAAGGCGTGCTCCGTTTTCAGGAAGCACGCCTTCAGAGTCAATTCACAGGCAGATTACTGCTCCATGAAGATGCCGAGCGCTTTCTGGATCATCGGAGAGAATTTGACGATCACGGGAGTGAACACAACGGCAACCATGCTCATGAGTTTCACGAGGATGTTCAGGGACGGACCGGAAGTATCCTTGCAGGGATCGCCGACCGTATCGCCGATGACGGCTGCGCCGTGGACAGGATTCTTGCTTCCGTCGGCAAGCTTTTTGCCGCCGAAGTTGCCTTTTTCAATGTGCTTCTTGGCATTGTCCCACGCACCGCCTGCATTGTTCAGCATGCAGGCAAGGGAGAATCCGGCAGCCAGGCCGCCGGCAAGAAGCCCCATGATTCCGGCGACACCGAGAATCAGCCCGGTCACCAGCGGAACGATAATCGCCAGCAGGGACGGGATCATCATTTCACGCTGAGCGCCTTTTGTGGAGATCTCAACGCAGCGGGCATAATCCGGCTTGTCGGTACCCGCCATGATTCCGGGTTTTTCCTTGAACTGGCGGCGAACTTCCTCCACCATGCTTCCGGCGGCGCGTCCGACCGCTTTCATGGTCAGGGCGCAGAAGATGAACGCCATCATCGCACCGATGAACATGCCGCAGAGAAGCAGCGGGTTCATAATGTCGATATGGTAGATGTTCATGAAAACCTTGATGTTGTCGATCATCGGATTGTCCAGCTTCATCTTGTCTGCAACGGAAAGCAGATCAAGCTTGCGGGACCAGATTTCGACTTCCTGAATTTCAGCGGCAAGCAGAGCCATGGCTGTCAGAGCGGCGGAACCGATCGCGAAGCCTTTGCCTGTTGCGGCGGTTGTGTTTCCGAGCATGTCAAGCGCATCCGTTCTCTCACGGACATGCGGGGGCAGATGGGACATTTCCGCGTTACCACCGGCATTGTCGGCAATCGGACCGTATGCATCAGTGGCAAGCGTAATGCCGAGGGTCGCCAGCATACCGACTGCGGCAAAACCGATACCGTAAAGTCCGTGGACCGTTCCGCCTCCGGCAGCAATAGAATGGAAACCGCCTGCAAAGCCGTATGCGCAGATGATTGCAAGAACCGTGGCAAGCACCGGAATGCCGGCGGAAAGCATACCGACAGCCAGACCGTCAATAATCGTGGTCGCAGGTCCCATCTGAGCCTGGGAAGCAAGTTCCTTGGTCGGTTTGTATTCGTCGGATGTGTAATATTCCGTGGAGTAGCCGATGATCACTCCGGCGACAAGACCGGCGACAATCGCACCGAAAATACCCCAGGTGATGACATGGCATGCCGCAAGAATTGCACATGCCACAACGATCAGGGCGGAACTGCCCCATGTCCCGATGCGCAGAGCCTTGAGCAGAGTCATCATGCTCGCGCCCTCTTTGCAGCGGACCGCGAAAATACCGATGATGGAAAGGATGATTCCAATACCGGCAACGATCATCGGAGCGTTGACGCGCATCACCACATCGGCGGCAGTCAGCTTTCCGGCAACCAGCGGAAGAGCGGCGCCGAGAGCGGCTGTCGCAAGAATCGATCCGCAGTAGGATTCGTAAAGGTCGGCGCCCATACCGGCAACGTCGCCGACGTTGTCACCGACATTGTCCGCGATGGTGGCAGGGTTGCGGGGATCGTCTTCCGGAATGCCGGCTTCGACTTTGCCGACCAGGTCGGCGCCGACGTCAGCCGCTTTCGTGTAGATGCCGCCGCCGACACGGGCAAAGAGAGCCTGCGTCGAAGCGCCCATGCCGAACGTCAGCATGGTCGTGGTGATTTCCATCAGCTTGTGATCGGGAGCGATCGCCCCGGCTTTTACAAAGGTAATGCCGAGGATGGAAAGGCCGTTTGCCATGTGCTCAGGGGTGTAAACGAGCTTGTCGAGGATAAGATACCATGCCGTGATGTCGAAAAGACCGAAGCCGACGACGACCAGTCCCATGACCGCTCCGGAACGGAACGCGACCTGAAGTCCGCGGTTCAGGCTCTCACTGGCACCCTGCGCAGTTCTGCTGGACGCCGCAGTAGCCGTCTTCATTCCGAGGAAACCGCACAGTCCGGAGAAGAAACCTCCGGTCAGGAACGCCACGGGTACGAAGGGGTTCTGCACACCGATGATCGCGAGAATTGTGAAGATGACGAAGAGCACAAGGAACACGATTCCCACGCGGGAATACTGCTGTTTGAGATAAGCCATCGCGCCCTCGCGGACGTAACCGGCAATCTCCTCCATCGTGGAGTTTCCTTTGGGTGCCTTGATCATGAGTTTGTAGCAGATCAGAGCCGCGACAAGCGCAACAATGGCGCAGACCGGGGCAATCCACCACACGGGGGTAATTCCGCTCGGAACCAGAGACTCTGCAATGGATGTCTTCAAGTTGCCGATCAAATCATCCGCAGATGCCGTCGATGCCAGAGACATCACAGCCGCTCCGGAGATCCATGTGAAGAGAGAGGACGTTTTCACTTTTCGCCCACCAACCTTTCAATTTGTTTCAGTACACATACATGCGCACTAAAACTGTTTACTATAAAATAAAATCTAAAAGACCGGAGTCTATATTATAGGATGAAAAATAGCAAATTCAAGAGTCAGAATGAAAAAATATCCGGAATAAACGGTGTTTCTGAAAATTCAACTTTTTTTCTTTTTGCCTCTTGACATTTCTTTCGATATCGATTATAATTAAAACAGCAAAAGAATATCAATATATTACTTTTCAACAAAAAGAATATCGATCATGAAAGAACAGGCAACTGCGAGCAAATATGAAAAAATCAAGGCTTTCCTGCTGGAGGAAGCACTGAAACCGGAGTCCCGTCTGAAGATGCCGACCGTGCAGGAGCTGATGAGAAAATTCGGAGCGTCCCAGTCACCGGTAAGCCGCGCAATCCGCGATCTTGAACGGGACGGCGTCGTTCGTTGCCGGCGTGGTTCGGGAATGGTCAGTTGCAGTGTTCCGGTACACGAAGAGAGTTTCCTGAAAACAGCGGAGGGATCCGGGAAAACCGTGCTTTTCCTGCGAACCGATTATTTTGCGGAATCACTCTGGAACATGGAGCACACGATCTTATCCTATGCCAGACAGAGCAGGATTTCAGTCATCAATTATCAGATGGGGCAGGATGCGGACATCATGGCAATCATTGAAACAGTCAAAGCCTCGCATTCCCTTTCCGGCATGGTCATGAACAGCGGCCCGGAAGTAAAATCCGGCGAGGTGATCCGTTACCTGAGCGATCTTCCATTTCCGGTAGTGATGATCAACAGCAGCAATATTTATGAAGATGCGGGGAAGAATGTCACGATCCTTTCCCTGGATTCCGCACAGGCGGGACGGCTCTGCGTGGAGGCTCTGGCGCGGACGGGACACAAGAAGATCGGATATGTCCGCAACGAGCCGGAATGCGATCTGACCCGAATGCGCCTCACGGGAATCAGCGAAGCGGCGGAAAAAACCGGAATCGCCGTCACCTGTTTTCCGGGCACGGTCAAATCATGGGAAAACTCCGCGCAGGCGGCGGAAAAAATCACGCGGCTTCATCTTGACGAGATCCGGTCGCTCGGATTGACCGCCATGATTTATTACAGCGGAATGGGAGCGCTTGCCGGACGCCGGGTGCTTCAACTCGCGGGATTCCGCATTCCGGACGACATCAGCGTAATCAGCGAGGATGACGGCAGTATCATGGAACGGCTCTATCCCGCAGGTTCCATTGTAACCGGGGAATATCTCCAGCAGTGCCGCGACGCGCTCGACATCATCATCGGAAATCAGCCGTCTCCCGGAATCAGATTGTATGGCTATCAATATATAGAACGCGAATCAGTGAAAAAACTTAACCAATAGGAGTGGAATAATGAAGAAAAAATTTACATTGATCGAATTGCTGATCGTTATATCGATCATTGCGATTCTCGCTGCGCTGCTGCTTCCTGCTTTGAATAAAGCCAGAGAAAAAGCAAGAGAAATTTCCTGTGTAAACAATCTCAAGCAGGTAATGCTGTCGGAACAGTTTTACGCCTCGGACTACAATGACCAGATGCCTTTGATCGTAACAGGGCAATGGGGAATTCTGTACTGGCCGGAAATTCTTTCCACCAACCGGTATATCCGCAATACAAAAATCTATAACTGCCCCTCCAATCAGACGAAACCGTCTCCAAACTGGAATGTTTACGGCATGTGGCGCGCCGCCAACTCCGGATACGGCGACAAAACATGGAAGGGCCGGATCGACGAACTTGGAGGGTTCGTCGACATCAAAGCCTCCCCGGAATCCATCTGTTACCGTTCCAACAGGATCAGACAGCCTTCCGCCACCGTCATTTTTGCAGATTCCGTGCAAATTCCGGGCGGCAAACAAATCGCTTACTGGGCATCTCAGGAGTATCTCGACGGCAACAAGGCGGTTCATACGATCCATTCCACACGCGCCAATGTCGCTTTCGCAGACGGGCATGTCGGCGGTCATACTGCGGAACAACTGTCCGGTACAGCGCTCAAAATCAAAAATACTTACACCAGAAATCTGGCGCCGAAAGTCGTGGACTGAACCTGAACCTCACAGAAAGGATAAAACAACATGAAAATGCTGACTGCAATCACTCTGCTTGCCGCAGGGTTCACCGGATTCACGGCGGAACACCCCGGAATTACGGACAGTCCTTACGGCGCCTGTGCCCATCTGAACCGCTGGGAATTTCCGGAAATGAAACAGGAACTCCGGATGATGAAAGACGCCGGAATCGGGCTTGACCGCACCGATCTCGACTGGCGGCAGGTGGAAAACCGGAAAGGCAGGTGGGATTTTTCAAAATGGGATGCCATCGTCAAAGCCGCCGGGGAAAACGGAATCGCCGTCCTGCCGATTCTTGCCGGAAATCAGCCACGGTGGGGTTCCCCCCTTGTAAAACACATGACCGACTGGAAGAATTATCTTACCGTTGCTGTAAACCGCTACAAGAACCGGATTGGATACTGGGAAGTTGTCAATGAACCCGATCTCGGGGAATTTTCCGGCAAAACCGCCGAATACGCAAAATTCCTGAAAGAAAGCTATGACTGCATCAAAACCGCCGATCCGCATGCCGTCGTAGCCAACGGAGGACTCGCCGGGCAGTTCTCCGAATTCCTGAAACTGGCGCTTCCCGACTCGTTTGACGTCTTCAATGTTCACATCTATTCCTGGCAGAATTATCCGGAAGGCGAACTCCGTTCCCAACTGCGCCGGATCAGGCAGGATATGAAACGCCGCGGGTATGGAAACAAACCGCTCTGGCTCACGGAAACCGGCTATTCAACGGCTCCGCCGCCGGATCTCAGCGGCATACTCTCCCCTGCACTCAAAAAACTTGCGCTTGATGCACCTTCGCTGCCGGTTGCGCTCATCGATGATCCGGACTGTCTGTATTCCACGGAATGTATGAATCTTGATCTCAAAAGTTTCTTCCGGGAGAAACGGAATTACCACCGGATCACACTCGCCGGGCTTGACGGGCTTGATCCCCGCAAATATCCTCTGCTTCTCCTGCCGATGAACGAGGCATATCCTTCGGCGTTCCACAAACCGCTTGTTTCCTATCTGGAAAAAGGCGGGACCGTCATCTATCCGGGAGGGGGAATCCCTTTCTACTTCGATTGGGTGCGCAAGGCGGACGGAACCATTGAGAAAAGAGGAGCGCCGGAGAGAATCTGCAAAGAACTCCATATCGGCTGGGAGGCATGGTGGAAAAACAGGAAAGCGCCACGTTCCACAAAACTGCTTGAAGCCATCCCGGAGCTCCGGGGCGTTGATTTTTCCAAAAGTGCAAACCGTTATCTCAGCGGGGAAAATCTGCAGGAGGGCGACGAACTGATTCCGCTTGTGACCGCTTATTCAAAGGACCGTTCCTGGTCTGCTCCGGTCGCCGGAATCTACCGCTTCAACAGCAGCCTTAAAGGAAATCTGATCGCGTTCAGCTGGCAGGATTATTCACACCGGACCACACCGGAATGGCAGGCAAAACTTCTGCCGCGCACCTTCCTCACGGCATTCAATGAGGGAGTGAATAAAGTATTCACTTACAGTTTCCGGTCACAGGAGCAATATTTTCCATCGGGACGCGAGGGGCATTTCGGAATTCTGCGGCTGAACCTGACACCGAAGCCCGCCTATACCGCTTACATGACCTTGACCCGGATGCGGCCTGCCGGTTCAACAGATCTGGGGTTGTCTGTGAAAAATGGAGTCTATACAGCCGCCTGGAAAAAACCGGACGGCATTCCCGTTACCGCGGTATGGACTGTTTCACAGCCGAAAAAGATATTTCTGAAAACGACGGGGCAGTTCAAATCCGCCTGTGATTATCTGGGCGGAATTCCCGCAGTCCGCCTGGAAATATCTCCTCATGGAATCCGCATGACAGCAGATTCTGGGATCACCTATCTTGAAGGCGTGCAGGTTTCTCCCTGAAATAACTCTCCGCAATATCTGCGGCTGCCGCTCCTCTTTTCCCGGCATCCGCAGATATTCACTTCCCGGAAAATCTGCCGAAATCGGCATCTCACCTGTCCCTGCCCGGACTCCGGCCGATAAAAGAATCTTCTGAAAAACAGTTGAAAAGACAACTCCCGAATGTATATTATGTCTTCCACATTACAAAAAGGGAATCAGGGAGTCTTTTTATGCCGTTACCCAGTATTTTCGAGGCACTCATGCTGATCTGTTTCGGTTTCAGCTGGCCTTTCGCCATTATGAAAACCGTCAAGGTCAAAAATCCTGCGGGGAAAAGTTACATTTTTCTCTTTCTGATCATTATCGGCTACATCGCCGGGTGTCTTTATAAAATCACCGGCAAATTCGACTTCGTTTTCTGGCTCTATCTCCTGAACGGGCTCCTTGTGGCGACCGATACGGTGCTCTGTCTCTATTATCAGCACCGGAACAAAAAGAAGGCTGGACTTGTCAAAGCGGAAGAACAAACCGTCTGACGAGAGAAATACAGAAAAACATAACGCAGGAAGCATTCTCACTCAATGCTTCCTGCGTTATCCTTTTCCGCAGCTCTTTTCAACGGACCGTCAGACGTTCCGGCGCATATTTTGCCAGTTTTTCACGGTCAACCTCAATGCCGAGCCCCGGTTTTTCCATCACTTTCACCATGCATCCGCGCATCTCGAACGGTTCGGCAAGAATATCGTCGGACATATACATCGCGGAAATGACACAGTCGGACGGCAGGGAACAGTTCGGCAAAGTCGCTGCGGCAAGGCGCGCCGCCTCCGCCACCCCCGAACCGACACGACTCCCGATCCAGTTTGCAATTCCCTTTTCCCGGCAGAAATCATGAATCCGCCGGGCATTGGTCAGACCTCCGACGCGGCAGACTTTGATATTGATGATGTCCGCACTCCCCAGCGCCGCGCAACACTGCGCATCGTGCATCGTGTGAATGCTCTCGTCCAGACAAACCGGATTCCGGATTTTTCCCCTGAGAAGAGAGTGAAAATAGATATCATGCTCATCCAGAGGCTGTTCGATCATCAGCAGATGAAAACGATCCCAGTCCGCAATCAGGTCGAAATCGGAATTGCCGTAGGCGTTGTTCGCGTCCACCATAAGGCTGATATTGGGGAATTCACGGCGGACCGCCTCAATGTAAGGCGTATCAAAACCGGGTGAAACTTTGATTTTGATCCGGCGAAACCCTTCGGCAAGTTTTTCACCGACAGCCTTCACCAGCATCGACGGCTCTTTTTTGATCCCGAAACTGGGCCCGACCTCCACCTCCGTCCGGGTTCCGCCGAGCAGCTGCCGGCAGGGTTTGCCGAGCATCTTCCCGTAAATGTCCCAGACCGCCGCGTCAATCGCCGCCTTTGCAAAATTGTTGCCGCGGAAATGCGCCATCAGATCCGTCACTTCGTCCGGATGCCCAAACGTTTTTCCACGGACCAGCGGGACCAGCGAATTCGTCAGGAGGTCAATCACGGAACCGACTGTCTCATGGGCATAAAACGGCACCTTGTCTACGGATGCCTCGCCCCACCCGGTCAGATCGCCGCTCCGGACCTCCACGATCAGTCCGTTTTTTTCACGGATCTCCCCGGCGCTGATGCGGAAAGGCATTTTCAACGGAATGGAAAACGGGTGCAATACAACACGATCAATCGAAAAACTCATGGCGCAACTCTCCTTTACTGATGCAATGGGCTTACAATAACAATAAAAGAGGAAAACCGCAAGTTCTCCACGGCAATAAAAATATAAAAAACAGAGCCGGCGCAGCGCAATGCCTGCGCCAAATCAGTTTTTCTAAGATGTCAAACATGTTTGGCGGAGACAACCTGCCCTCATGCTCTTGCACTCAAGGCACGCCATTCCCGTCATTTCCAGTTGATGAAAGGGACAAAACCGTTTCTGGAAATATTGATCAATCCGATCTGGATGCAATCTTCCGTCGTATGATTGACCAGCCCGAACTGGATACCGCCGCTTTTTTCAGTCATATTGGCAATCCCGAGCTGAAACGCATCTTTGGAGCGATTCGTGATGTAATTGAAAATTCCGGTCTGCAGTCCCGTGATGTCTTTTGACCGGTTCACAATGCCGAGCTGCCAGCCGTTGACATTCTGCGCCTGATTGCCGATCAGCGCCATCTGCATCCCGTTCATATCGCTCTCGTTCAGCATCAGGCCGGCCTGAAGTCCGTTGCAGAGCCTTGCATCGCCATAGGTCGAGATCGAGATCCCGTTGATTACCGAATTCTTATTGTTCTCAATAAAATACGCACAATGAATTCCGTAGAAATCCGTGTCGGGCATCGGTCCCATGAGAGAAATCCCGATCCATTCCTCGCGCCCGTTCTTGTCCGAAGACACGACCGGCGCCGCAAGCCGTATGACCGGCGGCATCCGGATATATTTCTCCACTTCCTGTTCGACTGAATCCGCATGCACCTGCATAAAAAGCAGAGCGGTTCCCACGATGGCAAGCCATGTCAGTTTTTTCATATTCATCTCTCCTATTTGGATTATTTATGAGTTATTTGACGGTTGATTTTCTTTTTTCATCCTGCACTCCTGATAATAATGCAGCAGCTGCGGCAGGATAATGAACGTCAGCATTCCGCAGGTCAGGAACAGGAGATACAGTACCGTTTTCAGCGCGCCCTCGCTGCGGATGCTCTGCGGAGGGATGAATCCCATCGTCATGGAAAGCACCGAAGTCAGAAAACCGAGTCCGGCGACGATCCACATGCCCGGTTTGCCGCAGGGAACGGAGTAAGGGCGCGGCGTATCCGGCTGAGAATACCGGAGCCGGATCGCGGCGGAAAACATGAACATATACATAATCATATAGAGCTGCGCGGAAAGCGCCATCATGACCCAGAACGCGCCGCTGATCGTCGGCATGAAGAAAATCACCAGCCCGATCACCGTCGTAATCAGAGCCTGAAGCGTCAGGATCGGAACCGGAATGCCGTACTGGTTGCGCCTCTGCCAGAACTCCGGCAGATACCCTTCCCGCGCAACCTGGAGCAGCCCTTTGGACGGACCGAGCGTCCACGTGATGATTGTGGTCAGCGCCCCCCAGATCAGAAACACGCACATGACAGGTGTCATCCAGCGGGCTCCCATTGCGGTGAACATCTGGTCGAACGCCTCCGCCGCACCCGACGCCATGCTCAGGCGTCCCGGCGGGACGATCAGCGAAATGGAAAGCGAGCCCGCAATGCTCAGAAAGATAATGATGATGGAAGAAATCAGAATCGCTTTCGGGAAGTTCTTCTGCGGATTGTCCACATCCGTGACATGCACCGCCGGCATATCGATTCCGGCAATCGCTACCATCATTCCCGCGAGAAGCATCCACTGCGTCAGATTGTTCAGTTCGGGAAGCACCGCTTTGGGCGTAAATGGAATCGCGGGCGCATGTCCGCCGAAAAGATAAAGCGCGGCAAGCAGGATAATTGCCGCCGTCGGAATGATCGTTCCGAAAATCGCCCCGATGCTGCTCAGGATCGCATAAAGTCTGATGCCGCGGAAATTCAGGATCGTGCATCCCCACATGACGGCCGCCAGAGTCAGAAAGACAAACCACCGGTTCGTGGCAAGTTCCGGCTTGAAAATATAGGCGAGCGTCGTCGCGACGAACGTCAGAACCGTGGCATACCACGGCAGGCTGTTCAGCCACTGCATACAGACGGCGACAAATCCCCATTTCGGGCCGAACGCCTCCTTCACCCAGAGGTACATTCCGCCGTCCTTCGGCCATGCCGCCGCCAGCTCCGCCGAGACAAGCGCCGTCGGAATGAAGAAGCAGATGGAAGCCGCCGTGATGTAGAAGATGATTGCATAGCCGTATTCGGCCTGTTCCGGAAAATTTACGATGGACAAGACTGCGGCAATATTCAGCATCGACAGCGTGAATACGCCCATTTTATTACTTTTCTTAGGAAATACCGACATATTGACCCCCCAATCGTTATGCTGGTTGTTTTATAACACTACACTCCCTTTCCGGAAAATGCAAGTCCCTTTGGAGTTTTTTTGACGGTATGGGGGGGAACAGGGGAATCAAGCCTGAACTCAATCTTTTATTTCTCCCGTTCTTTTTCCCTGCGGGACTTTTGACAGCCCGCTCTTAAACAACTGAAAAAAATTTCAAAAATAATTAGTTTCATCTAAATTATATGCTTGACATTCTGAAAAAGACTTATATATTAATAGCGCAAAAGAACAGAACCAGACATCCGGTCTGGATTTTTTCAAGATAAACGAATTAGTCTAAACTAATTAATTCACTAAAACAATAAGGAGATCAGAATTATGAAACGTGCAGCTTTTCCAAGTTGCAGTAGAGCGGATTTCACCCTGATAGAACTCTTGGTCGTTGTAGCGATCATCGCCATTCTGGCGGGAATGCTGATGCCGGCATTGAGCGGCGCAAAGGCACGAGCCGTGTCCATTTCATGCACATCAAGACTGAAACAGATCGGCACAGCGGATTCATTCTACCAGAGTGACTACGGATATTTCTGCCCGATAACCGATAAAATGTCGGCAACAGTCACATGGTTTGGAACCGGCAAACTCAGTTCAGGATATGACTTCACTGGAGACGGCTATCTGAATGGCTATCTGAAAAAAGCCAGTGACGGTGAAAAGATGATGGCGCAACGCCGCACGAATGTTCTGTTCTGCCCCGATGCATCCATTGAAAAACTGCTGACGAAAAAAGGAGAAGATGTCACCTCGGCTTCCGGCGGCGGCTATGGAGCCAATCTTGGACTGCACGGTTGGCTGGGATTCATGCAAGTCGGTGACGGAAAGGCGGAAACTTACGGCTACGGCATGAAAAAACCGGGTTCGGTCAAAAAAGCCTCGTCACTCGTCAGCTTCGGAGATCAGATGCAGGGCGCCGTATCCATGGCAACCACTGCGGATTTCGGAGAAAGTACAGCTTATCTGGGACATTCCGTCGACAATGTCTCCACATGCTTCCGGCATTCCGGCAAATCAGCGAATATCGCATGGGGAGATGGGCATGTATCATCGGAAAAACCAGCTTATCTCGGATCAAACCCTTTCCTGGTCGGCGGGCTTGACGCCTTTGACTCCGGAACAACTCGTACAAAACATTACAGTTCGGATTATGAAGAGGACGACGGTGCTTGAAAGGCAGAAATATCAGGATACAGAAAATACAGCAGAAGAGGTCTGAAAAATGAAATTGAAAATTATTATTCCGATCGTTTTAATGAGTGCCGGATTTGCCATCTGGGCAAATTTCAGCAAAGAGGACAATTCGAAATATGCGGTTCAGGAGGTTGAAGTAAAGGCGGAAAAACAGCCGGAACTGGACAAAGTAGTCAAGGCGACTCTTGACCTGCACAAAAAGAAAAAGACAAAAATATTGGAGCGTATCTTTGCAGTCACTCGTCCACAACGTACCATTATACAGGAAAGGGGCGGAAATGATCCGTTCAAGGAAAGCCTGGAAGTCCTGGACAAACATGCCGCTTCTCTGAATTTGAATGACATGCAGTATCTGCAGCTTGTCCGGAAACAGAACTGCTACCGCGTGATCGCCAAAACCGTCGATGAAACGCAAGTGTGCTTTTCGTTCCGCAAGTCCAAATCCGGCTACAAGATCGTAAGCATCGCGGAACTTTAATTCCTGTCCTGACAATGCGGCATCTTCCGGTGCCGCATTCTTTTATTTAACCAAACAGCGTCCCGTGGAGGGGGACAGCGTCATGCAGAAAAAAAATAAAATACGTCTTGCCGTCCTGTTGACGGCAGCAGTTCTGATATGCCTCGGAATCCTGGGGTATCTGAAATACGCTTCGCCGACCAGAATCGCCTTCGTGAATTATCCGGAATACGTGCTTGCCGAAGATCTCGACCAGCCCATCAATCCGGCGATTGAAGTTTCCGTCCTGCCCTGGGGACCGGACTCCGGCGAGGAACTGCGCAATTACGACGCAATCCTTTTCTTCGGCATGGGAACCAATATTTCCGAACGCCAGCGGGCAATTCTCGACTCGCTGGAAAAGCCGATCTACCTGACTTCGACGCCGAACAACGAAACCGCGAAAAACACCATGACCCCTGAACAGCGGAAGGTCATTGCGGACTATATGCGCAACGGCGGCAAGGACAATTTCCGCAACATGCTGAATTATATCCGGCGCGAACTGGACGGCAAGCGCCTGCGGGTGGGCAAAATCGAACCCGTCAAAATCGTGCCGCGCACCGTCTTCTTCCACGTCGACGAAAAAGCCGGGTTCATGACCTACAAGGAGTATCTGGACTATTACAAATCAATCGGCCGTTACCATCCGGAATCCTCCACGGTTCTGCTCTATTCCGGCAACGGCGGCGGCGACCTCGGAAAGCTCATCGAAGCGCTTGAGAAACGCAAACTCAACGTCGTGGCAATCAACGGCATGGGGCGCCTGACCGAAATGATCGAAGAGGCAAAACCGGATCTCATCATCTACCAGCCTCACGGCAGGCTCGGTTCGCGCGACCCGGAGGGAGCGGTTGGAATTCTCGCAAAATACAACATTCCCCTGCTCTGCCCGATCAAGAGCGACCAGCCGTATGACGTCTATCTCAAAGACCAGCGCGGCATGGACGGCGGCATGCTCAGCCAGAGCGTGACCATGCCGGAAATCGACGGAGCCGTCGCGCCCTTCGTGCTCTCCGCCCTCTTCCGCAATGACCGGGGCCTGCTCGCCTACAAGGCGATTCCCGACCGCGTCGAACGCTTCGCCGAGCTTGTCCGCAAGATTACGGCAATGCGGCACAAGAAAAACACCGAAAAGAAAGTGGCGATCATTTACTACAAGGGACACGGCAAAAACGCGCTGACCGCCGGAGGAATCGAAGTCGGCGACTCCCTGCTGAACCTTCTGCGGCATCTGCGGAAAGCGGGTTTCAACACCGGCGACCTGCCTGAATCCACCGAAGAGCTGCTCCGCCAGATTCAGGACAACGCCGCAGTCTTCGGCGCCTACGCGAAAGGCGCGATGCAGGAGTTCATGGAAAAAGCGAAGATGGAGAAAATCTCGCGGGAGGAATACGAAGAGTGGATACGGAAAAGCATGCCCGCCGATCTTTATGAAACCGTGACGGCGCGCTACGGCGAATTCCCGGGGAAAACCTTCCGCACTCCGGACGGCAGACTTGCGCTCGGCATGCTCCGGTTCGGCAACATCGTACTGATGCCGCAGTCCATTTCCGGCGAAGGGGAGGACACGGACAAAGTCGTGCACGGCGTGAAGATGGCTCCGCCGCATCCCTATATCGCGACCTATCTCTGGATACGACACAAATTCGACGCCGACGCCCTGATTCATTTCGGAACGCACGGCAGTCTTGAGTTCACCCCGTGGAAGCAGGTCGCGCTCTCCAGCTACGACTGGCCGGACGTGCTCATCGGCGAAATGCCGCACTACTATCTTTACATGATGAACGACATGGGCGAGGCGCAGATTGCCAAACGCCGCAGTTACGCGGCGCTCATCAGCCATCTGACCGCACCGTTCATGTATGCCGACGGCTACGGCACGATCCGCGAGCTTGACCGCAAGATCGAGATGCGTGCACTGGTTGAGGACGCGCGGCTCAAGGAGGAGTACGGCAAGTCGATCATCGAACTGGCGAAAAAGGAGAAGTTCGACCACGAACTCCAGTTCAGCCCGGATTTCGCCGCCGGCAAACTCAATAAAGCCGATCTTGAACTTCTGCACAATTACCTGCACGATCTTCAGGGCGAAAAAATCAACCGCGGACTCTACGTGCTCGGACGCTCCTACACGAACGCCGAAGCGGAGGAAACCGCAAAACTCATGACGGTGGACATGGTCGCCTACGACATGTTCAAGGCGGACGTCGAAGCCGGCAAGGTCGACAGGAAGAAGCGTTCCGACAGCTTCTTCTACCACAACAACTATCTGAAACCGGCGGGGGAACGGATCGACCGCGCCTTCGCCGACGTCCGCAGCGGCAGACAACTGTTGCCCTCCGTCCGGATCGCACAGGAAAAAGCGCGGAAAGCGGCGGCGAAGCGGAAAGCCGAGGCACAGGCAAAACCGAAAGCTTCCTCCATGGTCAAAGCCGGCGGAATGCCGATGGGCGGCATGGGAATGGGCGGACGCCGCGCCTCCGGTGAAAATCCGCTCAAGAAATTTGCGCCGGAACTGCGGGCGGTGGAAGCGTATGAGAATCTGCTGAAATCGACGCCGGCGGAACTCGACGCATTCGTCAACGCGCTCTCCGGCGGCTATCTCTATCCGTCACCGGGCAATGACCCGATCGGCAATCCGGAAGCCGTTCCGACCGGGCGCAATCTCTACGGCATCGACCCGGAACGCACTCCGACGCCGGAAAGTTTCGCAGTCGGAAAGCAGCTTGCCGAGGAACTGATCGCGCAGAAACGCAAATCGACCGGGAAATATCCGAAAAAGGTGTCGTTCACAGTCTGGGGCGGCGAATTCATCAACACCCACGGCTCGGACATCGGTGAAATCTTCTACCTGCTCGGCGTCGAGCCCGTCTGGGATGCGCGCGGCAGAGTGCAGGATGTCCGCCTGATCCCGCTTTCCGAACTCGGGCGGCCGCGTATTGACGTGGTCGTACAGACCTCGGTTCAGTTCCGCGGGGCGGCAACCAGCCGGATGCGCCTGATTGACCGCGCAGTAAGGCTCGCCGCGTCGGATCCGTCCACAGACCAGGAAAACTATGTCGCGGAAGGCAACGTCATTGCAGCGAAAGCGCTGATCAAGAGCGGCTTCTCTCCGGAGGAGGCAAAGAAACTTGCAAACGCCAGAATCTTCGGCGGCGGAAACGGCGAAGACAACGGGCCCGGAGTCGGGCAGATGACGCAGTCCGGCGACAAATGGGAAGACCCCGCGGTCGTGGCGGAGGCGTTCATCCGCAACCGCGGCACTCTTTACACCGAGGAAAACTGGGGCGTGAACATCCCCGGAGTCTACCGCGCCGCGCTCCAGAATACGGACACCGTCGTCCAGTCGCGTTCGTCAAGCGCATGGGGACCGCTCTCCCTCGACCATGTCTACGAATTCACCGGAGGCGCAAACCTTGCGATCCGCCATATTACAGGAAAGGAGCCGGAAGTCTATTTCAACGACCTCCGCACTCCGGGACAGGCGAAAGTCCAGACCGGAACCCAGGCGGTCATGTCCGAAGCCCGGACCACGGTACTGAACCCGAAATACATCAAGGAAATGATGGAGGAGGGACCAACAGGGGCAAACACCTTTGCCGCCTACTTCAGCAACACCTACGGCTGGGAAGTCACCAAGCCGGACATGATTCAGGATTATCTCTGGGAAGAGTACAAAAAGGTCTATGTCGATGACAGCCTGAAACTGGGCGTGAAGGAGTATTTTGAAAAGAAAAATCCGTATGCCTATCAGGAAATGACGGCAATCATGCTGGAAACGATCCGGAAAGGCTACTGGAAAGCCGACGAGGCGACCGTGAAACAGCTTGCGGCGCTTCATGCGGAACTGATTAAAAAACATACCCCGGGATGCAGCGGATTCGTCTGCAACAATGCAAAGCTCAAGGACATGATCGCGGACAAGCTGTCAGACGATCCGCAGGCGGCGGCAGCTTACAAGGACGCGATCAGGCAGATCCGCGAAGCGCCCTCCAGGAGTGAAAAGGTCGAAGGACAGGTCTTGAAAGAGCAACGCATCGACCCTGTTCCGCAGACCCGCGCGAAAACCAATGCCATCGTCAGGCAGATCGTCATCGGGGCGATCATTCTTCTCGCAATCCTTGCCGTCTTTGCGGGAAGCCGCCGCAGAAAACAGAAATAGCCCTCCTGCACCGGGGGAGCTCCCCGGTGTTTTTACACGAAAACCAAAGCAGAAAAATACCGCACAGTCCTGACGGATGTGCGGTATTCTTCTGTATTCAGGAACGTTTCAGTTCTTTGCCGCTTCCCTGCATTTCTCAAGAAGCTTTTCGAACCGTCTTCCATATTCAATGTAGCTTGAATACATGATCTTCTTAAGCGCTTCCGGATCGTCGGATTTCGACTGCGCGTGAAATACCGATGCGACATGCGGTTCCATGGAAAATCCGCCGTCATAGCCGCGCCGGATCAGGTCCGTGACAATCCGCTCCACATCGCCCTGTCCGTCGCCCGCCCAGCAGTAAACCTGTTTGACCGAGCCGTCTTCCAGCACTTCGCAATTCGCGTCTTTGATATGAACGTAGGTGACGAATTCACGCACGTTGGAATAGAATTCCCAACTGCTCTGAAGCTTGTAGGGTTTCGGTCCGAGGCGGCTGAAGTTGAAAGTCGGATTGCCGGTGTCGAAAATCAGCTTGAAGTTGTCGGAATTGATGTTGTCCAGCAGGCGCAGGGTGTGATGCCAGGACTGACCGCCGTAATTCATGCAGTTCTCGTGCCCATAGATGATGCCCTCGCTTTCGCAGATGCGGACCAGTTTCCTGATCTTTGCGAAAATGACTTTTTCAAGATCGGGATTGTCGAAAGTCTCCTCCGTCGCACGCTTGAAGCTCATGCCGCGGACCATTTTGATACCGAGTTTGTGCATACGCGGAATGGCGGTAAGGAGCTCCTTCCTGCTGGCTTCGAAATCCGCGTCGGAACGCGGCGATTTGCCCCAGTTGGCAATGTTGCTCCCGTAACAGTTGAAACGGACATCGGTCTGCGAAAGAATTTCGAGAACATCCTCGAATTCCGCATCACTGATCGTGCCGAGGTTTTTATTGCCGATGAATCTGGTTTCAATAAACTTCCATCCGAGTTCCTCCGTCGCCCTGATCTGCTCTTTCAGATCGCGGGACGCCTCATCTGCGAATCCTGTCAAAAACATGGTAACGTCTCCTTATCTGGTTCTTCCGTGACAATATAAGGTATTGTTTTTCCGCCGTCTTGCAAGCCTTCCGGTGATTTTATCAATGAAAAACTTGACTTCTTTTCCTGTATCCGGGAGAAAACGGCTTGACTTTCAAGCGGCAATAAAGTAAAATACGGAATGTTCACCTTGTACTCTTTTATCTGCAAAAGGACTTTCCATATGAATAAATCGCTGATGCTCCAGAATATGATTCTCGCCGAAATCCGGGTCGGGCGGCTCAAGGTGGGGGACCCGATTCTCTCACGCAACCAGCTCTGCAAGAAATACAACTGTTCCCGCAATACAGTCGAACGGGCAGTTCAGGCGCTCAAGGAACGCGGATGCCTTGCCTCGAATCAGGGTGGGCGCACCTATGTCAACTCCACCGGCGGGGAAAGTCACAAAATACGGGAACTGTTCATCATCTCCTGCTCCTTTCCGGATATGAACGACCGTTCCCTGCGGGAAATTTTCTTTCCGGAGGTCGGGCCCGACACTCCGGTGCACCGTCTCCGCGAACATGAAGTGCTGAAACAGTTGGATGCGCTCTGCACCCCCGGTTCCGCGGCGATCTGGGTCACGCCCGGCATTGAATCCATTCCCATGATGGACCATCTGGAACGGCGTGGAATTCCGCAACTGCTTATCAACCGCAATTATAAAAATTTCAACTGTGCCTGCACAGACACAAAAAACAGTGTCCGGGAGGGACTCTCATGGCTCCTGATCGAAGCGGGACGCGATATCGCGCTGGTGTCTCCGAACGCAAGTCTCGGCAGTCCGTTCATTTCGGAGCGCCTGATCGCATTCTATGAATCCGCCGCCGAGCTCGGCGCGCGCCTGCGTTCCGATACGATTTTCATGCGTGAATTCCAGGATATTCCAACGGAAATGTCGGAAGTCGGGAACCGTCTCTTTGCGGCGAAACATCCTCCGAGGGGAATCGTCGTGCTGCACTCCGCCCTGACCCTGCCGCTGGTGACATGCGCACGCCTTTACGGAATGCTCCCGGGAAAGGACTTTTTCCTGCTGACTTACGACGTGATTCCGGAACTCGCCACCTATCCGGGAATCGCAATGATGCATCAGCAACTGGAAAAGATGTTCCGCGAATCCCAGCGCTGGCTCCTCGACGGTTACGCGGAACACCGCCGCCCGTTCCATTCCGCAATCAAGACGGAACTCCAGCTTGTTTGAAGCGGAACGGAAAAAGAATGTGAGCTCCTTTCGATTTTTTCATTTCAATAATTTTCCCTCATTTTCTTCCCTGCGGATTTGCTTTTCCCGGAGAAATGATATAATGTATTCCCAAAGTTCAAGATAGGAGAATAATTTTATGAAACGTCAATTTTTTACTTTGGTGGAGCTCCTGCTGGTGATTGCGATCATTGCGATTCTCGCCGGTATTGCGATTCCTGTTGTCGGAGGCATGAACAAAAAAGGAAAAGAGACAAAAGCACGCTCGGAAATCAATGCGATCATAACTGCAATCAAACAGTATGAAGCCGATTACGGAACATTGCCGTTCATACCGGACGATAAACCGGCAGATGATATCTTCATTACTTCAAAGGACAATACGGACAAATATGACGAAGTCATGGAAATTTTAATGAATTTACGTCCGGATGGAGCGGATTTCAGCTCTGCAAAAAAGCGTCTTGGAAATCCTAAAAACAAACGTTATCTTGATCCACCGTCCAAAAAAGTAAAAGTGGGCAGTGATGAAGGTTATTATTTCCTTGATCCGTGGGGACGACGTTACAATATTGCACTTGATACAGGATATGATGGTAAAGTCAATTTGGCAAAATGCACAGATGAGACCGGAGATAACAAGGCGAATTTCGGCGGAGAGCCCGTTGGCACGGCGAGTAATCCCAATTACCTCATGGGAAAAGTTTTTGTATTCTCCTACGGCTACAAGGGTCCGGCGAAGAATATCAATGACGCACAGAAGAACTACATCACCTCGTGGAAGACAAGTAAATAATCTTCGGCATGTCTTCTGAATCCATCACGTTTGCGCCGGTCGGAACGGTTCACTGCGAGTTCAAATACCGTTTCGAGACGGCGCGGCAGGGAGTGTTCGCAAAGAATCGCGGATACATCGAACTTCTGCCTCACCGCAATTATGAACAGGCGTTGGAAGACCTCGACGGTTTTGAACGCATCTGGGTCATTTTCGCTTTTCATCTCAATCATGACTGGAAACCGAAAGTGACTCCGCCGGTAGTGCCCGGACAACGCCGTTTCGGTGTCTTTGCCACACGTGCGCCCTACCGTCCGAATCCCGTCGGCATCAGTTGCGTGGAACTGGAAAAGGTGGAGGGACTGCGTGTTTACATCCGGAATTTCGACATGCTGGATCAGACTCCCGTTCTCGACATCAAACCTTATATTCCCGAAGCGGATTCTTTTCCGGAATCGCGAGCGGGCTGGCGCGACGAAATCCGCAGAGAGGAATATTCGATTCAGATTGAAGACACGGCACGGGAGAAAATGGCTGTCATTCACACGCTCTGCGGTCTGGACATGGAAAACTTCTGCAAGGTGCAGTTGATCCGCGAACCGACCGCAAAGGAACGGAAACGCGTGGAACCATATCACGGCGGGCTCTGGACCATCGGCTGCCGCACATGGCGGATCGCATTCCGGGTAAAGGACAGAACAGTGGAGATCCTTGATGTATTCTCGAACTATTCTCCGGAAGAACTCCGCGCAGGGCAGCCGGACCCTTATCACGACAAAGAGTTTCACCGGCGTTTTCAGGAGAAGTATCCCGTATGAGCGGAATCGTATACCTTGCCGCCAGACGCGGTTTCTGTTCCGGGGTGGAGCGTGCCCTGCGGATGGTCGGAGAAGCATTGGAACGGGGTCCCCTGCCTGTCTATGTCCTGCATGAGATCGTCCACAACGAACATGTGGTGGAACAATTGAAAGCGCGCGGCGTCAGGTTCATCAACGAACCCGAAGAAGCCGGAAGCGGAACTTTGATTTTCAGCGCGCATGGAGTTTCCCGCGAAATCGAAGAACGCGCACGCAAACCCGGAATTCACCTGATTGACGCCACCTGCCCGATCGTAAAATCACTGCATCGCAAAGCGGAGGATTTTGCCGCGCAGGGGTTCCGCATTCTCCTGTTCGGGAAAAAGGGACATCGTGAAATCGAAGGAGTCCTCGGGCGCATCTCCTCGGAAGTCACCGTTCTGGACTCGGAAAAAGCGGTTCGCGAGTTTCTCGCCTCGCTGTCCGGGGAAGAACGGAAAAACAGCCGTTTTGCATGTCTTTCGCAAACCACCCTCAACGCGGATGACGTCGCCGGAATGCGTGCGCTGCTTGCCTCCTCGCTGGCTCATCTGGAAATCAATGCGGATGTCTGTTTTGCGACGCGCGACCGACAGAATGCGGTTAAGGAACTGGCTGAAAAGTGTGAATTCATCATTATCGTAGGTTCCGCCGGAAGTTCCAATTCAAAGCGTCTCTGCGAAACCGCCGCCTCCTGCGGTGCGAGGGCAATTCTGCTTTCCGATCCCCGGAAATTCGATGTGTCATTACTGAAAGGAGTCACGACCGTCGGCGTAAGTTCCGGCGCATCGGCTCCCGAAGAACTGGTCTCCGAACTGCTGGAAATCCTCAAACGGGAAAAGTTTGAATTAGTTAAGAGTTAAGAGTTAAGAGTTAAGAATGAGAAATGAGAAATTGGGAAGTTTCTGAGAATACCGGAATATCTCCCGGTTCCGAGGATGCATCTTACATAAAAATTATCGATGTTTTACAGGGATGCCGCTAAAGAAGAGAGACCATCTTTTCTACCAGTGCCAAATGTCCTAATCGACTTTCCCGCAACTCTTAACTCTTAACTCTTAACTAATTTCCCGTCCGACGAATCCGCGGATTTCCTCTTCCGCCTTTTCGCTGACAGGAAGCAGATAGAGAAGCAGTTTCGCGCGGGATGCCCCCACATAGAAATCGCGTCTGCTGAATCCCGGCGTTCCGGTAACGGGAAGATCCGTCAGGAGAATATGATCCGATTCCAATCCCTTGAACGCATGGATGGTTCCGCCCCAGATACACTCCCCGTTCCGCCACTTTTCCAGCGTCCGGATCAGTTCCTGAATCGAACATTCTGCTCCGCTCCGGATATGGCACTCGCCAAGCAGAGGCTTATGCAGTTTCGCGGCAAGCAGCGGAAGCGAACAACGCGAATCGGTATAATCCCACGGGGAAAGAACCGCAATATTGGCAGGAGAAATGCCGGAGCGCAGCAACTCATTGATGCGGCGCGCGAGAAACTCCGCACGGGTCTCCGCGTCCGCAATTGCCGGATAGACTTCCGGGCGGCGGTAACTGATGTCATGAACGGCGGTTTTTTCCAGCGTCCCGTTCATGCGCTGGCACATTTCCGCGATCTCCCGCGTATTGCGGCAGTTCTCCCGCAACTCGAACAAGGTGAAACCTTCAAAATCGTTATCCAGGCTGTTTTCAAAAATCTTCTGGTTCGGGTCCCCGAAACAGTAAAGTTTAGACTGTTCCGGGTCACGGAGCAGCCCGGCGAGAGCCGGAGCCCACAACGGATCGAAGTCCTGCGCCTCGTCAATATAAACCGCGTCATAGCAGGCGGTTTCGGGATGCTCCTCCAGAAGCGAAGGCAGTTCATCCAGCCAGAAACGTTTCCTGCTCTCCTCCGAAGCCGATTCCGGCGGGACTTTCATTTCGGGAGCCAGCTTTTGCAGCAGTTCCGCGCAGAGAGCCTGAAAAGTCGTAATCTCCAGATTGTCCAGCGTATTTTCAATGGAAAAATATGCGGCAAGCACCGGGCTGTAACTCAGAAGCAGGACTCTGCCTTTCTTCTCCGCGAGCTGCTGCGCCTCATTCATCGCCGCCCAGCGCGCGAGCATGGTCTTGCCGGAGCCGGCGGGCCCGAACACCATGACGCGGCGGTTTCGCGTGAGACTCGAAAGCAGGCGGATCTGCTCCTGCGTAAGCTGGTCCAGGAGATGTGAATAATAGGTATCGGTGAAAGCACGGTAAGGCTCCAGCGTGTAGTTGTCCTCCAGAAAACGGACGACGGCGTCCATCTCCTTCTGGTTGAAGGCGCTGCGGCGTATCTCCACCAGATCGTGATCCCCGAACAGCGTCAGCGTATGTTCCAGATGCCTTGCAAGAGAACGGTTCCGGACATCCCGCACCAGATCGTAACCCGTCATGATGATATCGGGGTCCTGCGACGAGGGCGCCGCATTCTCCCCCGGAATCCGACGCGCGTTCGGAAATACGACAATGCTGCCGAAAAGTCCGGGGAAAGATTTGTGCATATAATCCTGCATCTTCCGTTTCAGCTCGAAACGTGTCGCCCGCGCCTGCGAGAACGGGTTTCCCTCCCTGACATGGCGGCACTCGGGATCGAAATACCAGACGCCGTTGCGCAATCCGTAGCTCTCGCTCGCCTTGACTTCAAGAACAAGAACGCCGCAGCGCGGGATCACCACCACGAAATCCGCTTCGTGCTCGATCAGTTCATCCGTCCGGCGCGTGAATTCGAAACTGTAACGCACAATCCAGTTGTCCGGCAGCAGGTCGCGCAGGAAAATATAAAGTTCTTTCTCCGTCTGCCGCCCGCGGTCCAGCTCCGGATTGCCGGTCTTGCGGAACGGCGGCGCTTTGTCGATGTGCCGGCTGAAGTCCGGGATCATGCGTGCCATAAGGGGAAAACTCCTTGATCGTGTTGTATTCCGGTCCCGGCAAAGGACCGGAAAGACATCCGGTCACTGCTCGTTATTGGTGAAGTTGACAATGTCGTCGCCCTGACCGAAGTTATTACAATCATCTTGCTCAATATCATTATTCTTCGTTGATTGGAGTTTCATCAGTTGAACAGCGGAATTATCTTTTACTGCCTTCGGTTTCTTTCCGACATCACCAATTACTTCGTCCTCTCCGACTGAACCTAAATCAAAAGAACCAGTATTGAATTTACCGGGACAAATATAAATTAACGGATTTCCTTTTGCATCAACAACATAACCACGGAATATTTTCTTAGTGTTTCCTGAATCAGTGGGATTAAGAGACGCTTTTACATGTGTCTGCCGGAAATTTTCATCAAAAAACTGCCACATATTGTTTGTTACGACTAAAGGATCATCCGCATCATCTTCTAAGCTAAAAGCATCCATAAAGAACAGTTGGGGATTTTCCCCAGAATTCGGGTAATAACCGTATTTTGATTTGTATTGTTCCAGTGCGACTTCGATCATTTTGATGAGGGCCTGATTCTTGGATTCATGGGCTTTCCCGAAAGCAAGTTTGGTGACGCCGAGAGAGATTCCAGCCAGAATGGCGAGGATTGCGATTGTCGTGAGGATTTCCACAAGTGTGAATGTATGTCTCTTTTTCATGGTGATTCCTTTGTTTTTTCCTGCTTTTTCCGATTTTTTTACTATTATAACACAAGATAGTTGGAATGCAATCGATTTTTTATTTGAAATTGCGGGGAACATGGTTTATTATTCAGTGTTCAAAGATCCGTTGTATCCGGATCGGCTAACAATTTTAAGTTTTTTGAAGGATTAGTGAAGATGGACTCAGAAAAATGCCCTTGTATGTCAGGCAAAACTTATGCGGAATGCTGTGAACCCGTAATCAAAGGGACACGCAAAGCCGCGACACCGGAAGAACTCATGCGTTCCAGATACTCCGCTTATGCAAAGGCGGAGATCGATCATATCATCGATTCCACGCACAAAACCCAGCGCGACAACAACGATCGCGAGGAAATCCGCAAGTGGGCGGAAAAATCCCGGTGGAACGGACTTGAAATCCTCCGCACCGAAGCGGGCGGTCCGCAGGACGACAGTGGCATCGTCGAATTCATCGCACGTTACAGCGACCGGGGCGTAAATCTGGAACACCATGAAATCGCCGAATTCAGAAAAGAAAACGGCGAATGGTTCTTTTATGACGGCAAAATGGTTCCGCAGGCTCCCTACGTCAGGAGCGAGGCCAAGGTCGGCAGAAACGATCCATGCCCCTGCGGAAGCGGTAAAAAATATAAAAAATGCTGCGGAAAGTGAGTCGGAAAAATGATTTACGATGATATCAGCAATGCTTCCACCTACAAGTTCGGGCCCGCCTTCGTAAAGGCAATCGACTTCATCAGGAGCCTGAATGCGGACACCCCTCCGGGGCAGTGTTCCATTGACGGAGACCGGATCACGGCAAACGTCATGACTTATGATACTGCCGATACGGTTCCCGACCGTCTGGAGGTTCACCGGAAGTATGTTGATATTCAGGCAGTGATCTGCGGGAACGAGGCGCTGTATGCATGTTCCTGCGGCGGCCTTTCCATTCATACTTCTTATAATGAGAAGAATGATTGCGGATTTCTTGTGCCGTCCGCCGGCAAGGCTTTGACTAAACTGGATCTGGTTCCGGGGAATTTCGCGGTCTTTTTCCCGCAGGACGCCCATATGGGCAAAGGTGCGGGAAAATCCGGCGCGCAAAGTATCAAAAAGGTGGTCGTGAAGATCGCCGTGGAACTGTTCTGATCTGCTGACGCAAGTTTGAACATGAAGGTTTTCCGGCGGATTGCCTTCATGTTTCTTCTGTTTTTACGAGGTATCTATGAGTCTTGAAATTCTTGCGCCGGATCTTGGCGAGATTCCGGTATTTCCCGTCACAAAACCCGATCGTTACGACTGGAGGGACGGTGTGCTGATCCGCACTCCGAACTGGCTGGGAGACATTGTCATGACTCTTCCGGCAATGATGCAGCTCCGCAGAGCCGTCCCGGAAAAATGCGGGATTTTCGTGGCTTGCCCGAAAGGGCTTGCACCCGTCTTCCACGCTCTGCCGGATCTCGTGGACAAGGTTGTCGAACTTCGCGACGCCCACCGTTTTCCAACGCGGGCGGAAATGAGTGAAATCCGTGCGTTGTATGCCGGAATCGGCATCCTTTTCAACAACTCATTCAGGGATGCCCTCTGGATGAAAGCGGCGCTGATCCCCCGTCTTTACGGAGCCGCCGCCCGCAACCGTTCCTGGCTTCTGACCCGGGCTTTTCAATTCCCGAAACGGCAGGACCGCGTATTGAACCGCCCTCACCACGCCGCAAAATATCTTTCGATGTCCATGGCGCTGGGCGCCCCTGCATGGGACGGTTCGCTTCCGGAATTCAGGATTCCGTATGAACCGGAATGCGCTTCGGACGCGGTCCGTAAAGCGGTGGAATCGGAACACGTTCTCGCCGTCGCGCCCGGCGCGGCTTACGGAGCCGCAAAACGCTGGGATACGGAACGCTTTCAGGAAGTCTGCCGCTGGTGGCTGGAAGAAAAAAAAGGATACGTCGTTGTATTGTCCGCAAGAAATGAGGCGGAACTCGCATCGGCGGCAGTCGAGGGGCTTTCCGGCGATCATGTCATTGACCTTGCAGGGAAAACAACCCTGACCGAGCTGATGAAGATTCTCCAGAATGCCGAAATGTGCGTTGCAAACGACAGCGGCAACATGCATCTTTCCGCAGTTCTGGGAGGCAAAGGCGTTGCTCCGTTCGGTCCGACCGATCCGGCGGCGACCTCCCCGGTTTCCGCAAAATGGAGCATTCTTTTCAATAAACAGGAGTGCGCCCCCTGCTTCAAACGGGTCTGCCCGAACGGTTCAAAAAAATGCCTGACATGCATTACCGCACAGGATGTCATTACCCGGATTCAGTCCCTGCTCAACGGCTAATGTCCCCGACGCAGGGATTCCCGCAGACACCGCGGCGCTTCAGGAGGAAAGAAAACGGATCGCTTCCGGCAGCCGGCTGAAATTGCAGATGATGTAATCCGGCTCGGCGCCCATGTTGCGCTGTTCCCCCTGATTCGATTTGAAAAAAACCGTCTTAATGCCGAGATGATGCGCGCCGAACACATCGCGGTACATATCGTTGCCGATGAAAAGCACCTCCGATGGAGCCAGGTTCATTTTATCCAGCGTTTTTTCAAACATGCGCGGGTCCGGTTTCCTGTAACCGAGATCGCTGGAAATAAGAACCGGGTCAAAATACTCCAGCAGACCGACGGAACGCAGTTCGGGAATCGCCCAGACGCTCTGCCCGTCGGAAAGCGCCGCCATCCGGTAGTGCCCGCGCAGTGCGGAAAGCACTTTCAATACGTCCGGATACAGTTGCAGTTTGAAACGGGATGCCGCGCGGTAAGCTTCCGCCAGAAATCCGGGCAATGCCTGAAGTTTCTCCTTCGGCATGGAGAAAGTGTAGTCCGTACCGTAAAGCTCTATGATCTCTCTGAATACTCCGGCGGCATCGAACTCCGGAAATTCCTCGCCGCTGCACCGGCGCTGCCTTTTATTGATCTCGAAATAGAGCCGCCGGACTTCGTCCGCACTCAAAGTGATTCCCTGATAATCCAGCAGATTCGCCATGACCCGGTAGATGTCGTCGTATCCCTCATTCGTCAGAATATCGGTTACGGTTCCATTGATGTCGAAAATCAGCCCTTTGATCATATTGTCCACCTCCTCAGGCATTGTTTCGCTTCCTGAACCAGCTGCCGCTTGTATCCGGCGCAAAGCCAGTCGTTGCGGGCAATCCTCAGGAGCGTGATTCCCATATAAAACGGAACTCTGCGCGTAATGGAACGGAACGTCTGCTCCCGGTCGGGAAAATGGCACGAATATTCCCACAGGAAATGGCCGATGAAAGGTTCCGCGGCATACTTGTTCCCGGTATTCTGAAGGAAGAAATGCATCAGTTCCCCGGCAATGCGGCCCGTATCGAACAGCCGGTCCGCGCGGCGCGTCCGCTCCAGATCGAAGGTCCGCACGCAAAGCCCGTCGCCGAACAGAAAGTTATCCGGCGTGGCGTCGCCGTGAACCCATACCTGACGGTCCTCCCACATTTTCGGTTGTTCCCGCCAGCGGTCGCGCAGCCGACAGAGTTCCCCCGTCTCCTCACGGCTGATCCCGTGCAAAGCCGACAGGCGGCCGGTCAGGCTGTCCATATACGAACAGGCATCATTGAAATCAACCCTGCCGTCTCCCGCGGTGCAGTTGTGGAACCTGGACAGAAAATACGCCAGTGCCGTCAGTTTGGAATACAGCAGAGCATCATCCCCCGTATGGATGGCGCGCAGAATGACATTGCTCATCAGTTCGCCTTCGCAAAACTCTACGACCAGAAGTTTGTTCAGCGAAAGATTGCGTCCGAGAGGACGCGCGATATAATGCGGGCATCTGGTAAAACCGCAGTCGCGCATCATGCAGAGATTATGATATTCCCGCTCCATCCGTCGCGCCGCAACTTCATGGTCGCGGATTCGCGCAGACAGGAAAAATTTTCCGATCACTTTCGTGCCGCAGTGTTTTTCTTCATAAAGATACACGTCATTGGAAGCGTTCAATTCAAAGACCCGATAGGTCAGATGGCCGGAATAGCCACTGATCTGAGGCTGAATTTCATACTTGAGATAATTATAAAGCGGATCGTGTTCAGGCAGATGCCCCAGGTACTTTTTGCACATTTCTTCTCCCCCCATTTATTCAATCGTTCCCCCGATTTCCGTAATCTACCTCACGCCCCGCCATATTGCAAACGCAGTTCCATACAAAAAACAAAAGAAGAAACAACGGAAGCGAAAGATTTTCTCCGCCGAAAACATGAAACAGTCCGCCCGCAGGCGCCGGAATACCGCAGAAAACCGGATTTTTCTCAAAAAGAACTTGTTTCAGTGCTTGCAATGACAGAGCCGGAGATTATGTTTACTGACAGTTCCAAATTCAAGAAGGGAGAATGGATCATGGAAAACGACAAAAAAGAACCGTTCAAACACGCAAAACTGCAACAATGGCTTTTCGTCATCATCTGCGCAATCCTCCTGATTTTCATTGGAGCAATCACAGCCTGATTTATGCTCGGAACAGCCTGTTCAAAAAAAGTGTGTAAAAAATATTCCGGGGTCTTGTTTTCTGTAACTCATTCCTTGCCAGCAGTTAATATGATGCCAGAAGTTATTTTGAATACCCCGGAACAAAAAAAACGGTTGTTTTTCTTTGAGCGGGCTGTAAAGTAAGCCACATATCGCAGGAAATACGGAACTAAATAAAGTCTTGGGCTCATGAATGGTTTGACAAGATTACTTGGTTTCATCAAACCGTATTGGGGACTTTGCGTTGTATCAGGCATAAGTCTTTTAATCTTCACGGCGCTGGGTATGCCGATGCCGTGGTTTCTGAAACTGATCATCGACCGGGCTCTCGGCAGTTCCAATCTCGGACTGTTGTGTCTCCTGCTTGGCGGAATCCTTGTCATTTACATCCTCCGCGAGATTTTTTTCTACATCAGCCATTATCTGTTTTACTACACAGGAAACCGGATTCTGTTCGGTGTGCGGGTGAAACTTTTCAAGCACCTCCAGAGTCTCTCGCTGCGTTTCTATCAGGAATACCGCACCGGCAAGCTGATCTCCAATATCCTGACCGACGTTTCCATGCTCAACGGCATGATCAGCACAGTTCTCGTGAACCTTGTCATTCACCTGTTCACGATCACCTGCATCATCATCGCTCTGATCGCCATGAGCCCGAAACTTTCGCTGATCTGCCTGATCCTCGTGCCGCTTCAAACCCTGAATTTCACCTATTTCCGGCGTTCCATGAAGAAAGTCGCCATGAATCTCCGGGAACGGATGTCGGAAGTTTCGGCAAGCCTTGCGGAAACGATCAACGGAATTAAAGTCGTCAAATCTTTCGGCAAGGAACGAACGGAAAGCCGCGAGTTCGCGGAAATGCTCCGCCCCACATTCGACGCCTCGCTTTCCCTCAATATGAAAGGCGTTTACACGTGGATGATCGCCGAAGGCATCAACATCACCTGCATCATCCTCGCACTCGGCTGGGGCGGGCTTATGACAGTCAAGGGAGAAATGAGCATCGGCGACCTTGTGGCGTATTACACGTATCTCACGATGCTGACCGGTCCGCTGAATCAATTGAGCGGGCTCTCCTCCGCAATCTCCGACGGCATGACCAGCATCGACCGCATCGGCGTGCTGTTCGACTCCATTCCGGAGATCAAGGAATCAGAATCGCCGCGCGAACTGGAATTCGCAAAGGGCAAACTCAAATTCTCGAATGTCAGTTTCGGCTACACTCCGAATAAACCGGTTCTGCGGGATTTCACCCTGGAAGTGGAGCCGGGACTCAAAGTCGCGCTTGTCGGTCCGTCCGGTTCGGGCAAGTCGACAATCGCCAGCCTGCTGATGCGTTTCTTCGACGTGACCTCCGGCAGCATCGAAATCGACGGCGTGGACCTGCGGGACATGAGTATGGAATCGCTCCGCCAGAATGTCGGCATCGTGCTTCAGGAATCGTTCCTTTTCAGCGGAACGGTGGAGGACAACATCAAATACGGCTGTGAACACGCCATGCACGCGCAGGTCGTCGAAGCCGCGAAAATGGCGAATGCGCACGAGTTCATCATGGAACTCCCGAAAGGCTACAATTCCGAGGTCGGCGAAAACGGCGTAAGCCTCTCCGGCGGGCAGAAGCAGCGAATCGCCATCGCCCGCGCGATCCTCAAGAATCCGCGTGTCCTGGTGCTGGACGAAGCGACCTCCGCACTGGACACCGTCTCCGAAGCCTCGGTGCAGGAGGCGCTGGACACCCTCATGAAGAAGCGCACGACCATCATCATCGCGCACCGTCTTTCCACCGTGCGCAACTCCGATATGATCGTCGTGCTTCAGGACGGCGTCATCGCGCAGAAAGGCAAACACGCGGATCTCCTTCTTGAGAAGGGCGTCTACCGCGACCTTTATGCGATGCAGCTCAAAGAATCCACCAAAGGCAGTGAACTTTTCGCTGTCGGCGATCACCAACTCAATCTGAAAAACCTCTGATCCATACGGGAGATCATTCATGTCTAAAAGCGGAAACCGGAATTCAAATCTGCGTGCGAAAATCAGGGTATTCATCATCCTTACAATCGTGGGAGCCGTGGCGATCCTCGCCGCGCTGCTCTCGCTGTTCCTGTTCGAGATCGAAGATACCATCTATGCGGACGGCGTCATTATCCCCGAACACACCTTCGAGCTCGTGGGGCATGTGGACGCCCATGTCAAGAAATTCAACTTCCGGACCGGCGACGACGTCAAAGAGGGGGAAGTGATTGCGGAACTTGACTCCCGCGCCTATGAAGCCGCTGCAATCACGGCGGATGCGGCGGTCAGAGAACTGGCGGCAGAACTCGAAGTCAAAAAAGCGGAGCTGCGCATCCTCGAAAAAGAACCTCTGCCGAAGGAGCTCTGGTATTCCAAAACGAATCTGAAAGAGTGTCAGGAAAAGGTCGAACGCGCACGTGACCGTCTTGACCGTTCCAAGAAGCTCCAACTGGTCAGTGCCATCTCCAAAATCGAATTTGAAAAAGCGGAACTGGAAGCCATTGCCAGCGAAGCCGAACTCGCCCGCGCGAAAGAAAATGCAAGAAGGGTTGACGAAGGGCTCGGACAGCAGTATATTGAAAAGGCGAAACGTGACGTCGGGCTGGTCGCCGCCAAACTGGAAGGCAAGAAAGCCGAACTGGCATTTCTGCAGAAACAGATCGACGAATGCAAACTCGTGGCTCCCGCGACAGGTCGTCTTGTCGAGCTGGACTGCAAGAACACATGGTATGTCGAGCGCGGCAAGGTCGCCGCGAAGATCGCCTCCGGCAACCGGATCCGCGCGATTGCCAGAGTGGATGCCAGAGTCGTGCGCAAAGTCAAGCCGGGACAGCGGGTGCGGGTCACCAGCGATGTTTACAACAAGCTTCAATACGGCAATTTCACCGGCGTGGTCAAGTGGATCGGCGATATTCCGCTTCAGTCGGCACAGCAGACAGCCACAACCCTGTATCCGGTTGAGGTCGAGCTTGATCCGGAGGGCTATGTCCTGAAATACGGCTCCGGTGTGGAACTTGCCATCGTCACGGGGAAACAGCCCGCCATGTTTGCGTTGCTGAACATGAGCGACGAAGATTTCGATGCCGGCAGAAAACGCGAGGCGATGCGGCGGCGTTACGAAGCGGAACGCCAGTCCGCGGAAAAAGAACAGAAATAGAGTTTGACAGAGGAATATGATGCAGTTGAAAGTTCATGCCGCCAAATGGTGGGAAAAAGAGGAAGATTCCAAAACAAGATGTCTGCTCTGCCCGAGAAGATGCCTGATTCCGGACGGAGGAGCGGGAGTATGTGCAGTCCGGCTGAACCGCGGCGGGGAGCTGGTTTCGCAAGCTTACGGCTATCCGGTGGCGCTTCAGATTGACCCGATCGAGAAGAAGCCGCTGCGCCATTTTCTGCCACGGACGGGGACCTTTTCCATCGGGACGCTCGGATGCAATCTGAAATGCGTCTTCTGCCAGAATCACCACCTCTCCCGCGCCGCCTATCAGGAGCGTCTGACCTACCGCTATTTCGAGTCCCGCCAGATTGCGGAACTGGCGAAACGCCACGGCTGCGCCTCGCTCTCTTTCACTTATAACGAACCGACTGTTTTCGGGGAATACGTGATCGACGCCGCAAATGCCGCGCATGAGATCGGGCTCAAGACCGTTCTCGTATCCAACGCCTATATCAACCGGGAGGCGGCAAAGGAGATCTACCCTCTCATGGATGCCGCAAATATTGATATCAAAGGTTTTTCTGAGGAGTATTACAGGGAGATGTGCGGAGGCTCCCTGAAACCTGTCACAGACGCCGTTGAATTTTATAAGAACGAGATCGGGGGGCATGTTGAGCTGACCTATCTGGTCATTCCCGGCAAAAATGATGCCGATCAGATGATCGACGATTATCTGGACTGGGTCGAAACGAAACTCGGAATCGATACGCCGCTGCATTTCACGGCATATCACCCGGATTACAAATATTCGGCAAGCCCCCGCACTCCGCTTGAACTGCTTTATAAAATTCAGAACCATGCCCTCGTCGACCGGAAATTTCCGAACGTCTATCTCGGCAACATCTGCTGATTCTGCAGATCGGACATGATCAGGACTGCCGGAGTGATCCGGCAGTCCTGTGATCGTTTTGCCCCTCTTATTACTCGCTCAGCTCCACCAAGGCGAATGTATGATATTTCAGGCTCATTTTCAGGCTTCCGTCCCTGATACCGTCAACTTTGGAACCGAAATCCCCGAGTTTTAACGGAGCCCGGTCACGGGGAACCCGGTTTTTCGCCTGTATTCTGTAAAGTTCGCCATATTCCGGATCAGGAGCGGTCATTTTATCAACCGCCTTCTGCGGAGTAAATCCCAGTAATCCCGAATTGAATACGACTTCAAATTTCTGGTTCTCATGCGCCTTGCCGATATGCGATATCACGGCAAGCGCCTTCTTTTCCGAAGGGTGTTTATAAACACTCACGTAGATATTTTCCGCGCCTTTTACTGTGGCGGGAGAATTCCAGTAGCCGATGAATCCGGCTTCCGGCACGCGGAAAGCATCGTAAATGCGCACAATTTTGTCCAGTATGCCGTAATGACAGCGCGACTGGGCGACAATCGTGTTGTGCGGCAGGGTGCCGGCAAGGAACGCCTGCGTGATGCGGAATTTATAAAGTTCCGGTTCCTCCTTTCCGCCGCCGAACTGCGGAAGCAGGACATCGTTCGACTGGTACACCGCATTGGTCAAGCCGAACGGCATGGAACCGAGTTCACTGGCGAACATTTCTATGGAATAGGTATCCTGAATGTCTTTGCCGTTGTGCATGATGGTGCTGCTGGACTGCCGGATATGCTCTCCGTTGAACAGGTGGGTGGCAAATGTTATCGCCGGAATCTGCACGCTGTCCGTATTGTGAAGAACAATCAGAGGCTCCCTGATTCCGCTCTGGTACTGAACCAGTGCCGTACGGCGGTAGAATTCGCGCATTGCAAGAATCGGATAACGCTCCCGGCATCCGTGGAGCGGATTGCTGCAAATGCCGAATGTCCCGAAATCATAGTAAATGCCATCCGCCTTGAAACGCTCCAGGAAACGTTTCTGGTGCATGTGGAAAAATGCGCTTGCGCCCGTGACGGGGCAACAGTCATACAGCATATATTTCCTGCCGTCGCGTGTGTAGTTCAATGTACGTTCCGGCGAGAATTTCCACTCATCCTTGAATGCCGCCATTTCCGGATACTCGTCCGAGAGATAGCGCGCATCCATATAAACCACCATCTTGTTTCCGGCGGCATCGCGGCGTTTCAACAGTTGCGTGACCGGAGCGACAGCCGGAGACTCCTTTTCATTCGGCAAATCACAGAAATAACTGGAAATCTCGTTCGGATACGGCGCCGAGCCGATGAACAGGGAATTAACCGGCGTTCGCCCGGGACGGCGCATCAGGGGGCAATGGGAATCCCCGAGGATATTCAGCGGATAATTCCCAGGCAGCGGTTTCACCGGCGTGGCGATGAAGCCGAACTCGAACTCAAATTTTTCACCGGCTTTGAGTTCTTTACGCATCGCCACTTCCAGAACAGCCTTGCCGTCCTTTTTCATAATACTGTAGGTTTCTCTTGCGGGAACAGTCCAGCCGCTTCGCGTTTCCGTGAAGAAACAGATGCCTTTATCTTCCATCCCGACCCATACCATCGGGTAAAAGCGGAACACCGTTCTGCCGTCCTTCACCGGTTTTGTCAGCTTCGCCCCCCAGAAACCGCCCTCGCTGGTGTGCAGGTATTTTACAAGCTCCGCCGGCAGGGTGAAACGCAGCTTCAGGTTCTTCAGGTCTTTTTCCGCCTGAACCGTAAACTTGCTGTAAGCCACGCCGTCATATTCCACCCAGGAATCCGCCGTAACGCTGCAATCCTGATTTCCCGCGCTCCCCTTGAACTCCGCGCGATACGCCTCCGCGCTTACCGGTTCCGTTTTTCCGTTTCCGACCGCTCTGCCGTTCGCCACGATTTCACAGGGCGCACTCAACAGTTCAACGCCCTGCGATTGAATCCGGCATGGGAAAAGCGAATTCTCATAGGAGTAAGTGCGTCCCCACATACTGTAATCCGTTCCATTCACTTTGAGCGGAGTGAAAGGAGGCAGGATCACCGTTTTGTCGAACTCCATTTCCGCCCATTTGCCGATTCCGGGAAAATGAATCGAAAGCGAAGACAATACACTGCCGTCGCGTCCGATGATTTCCGCAGTATAATTTCCCGGCGGGTTCTTCCGGCTGAACGGAACCGTCATCGCATCCGCAGTCACCTTGTTCCGGTAAATCTCCCTGCCCGAAGCATTTTTCAGAACGAGGGCGGGGGAACAGTCCGCCCCGAATTTTGCGGCAAGCAGTCCGGTCTGAATATCAACTTCCACCTTTCCCGAAAGGAAACGCGGCCTGGCATCCAGATACACTTCGTTCAACTTGAAAGGAACCATATTGCGGGCGACAACCCTGTTTCCCTGTTTCAGCGTATAACGGATTGCATCATACGCGGAAGTAGTGATCTTTGCATCCAGTTCAATCTCCCGGGGAATTCCTCCGTTGAGCTTTATTTTCTTTTCGATGACCGTAAACGGCTCGGAGGAACCGTCCTGATTCAACAATGCAACCTCATAAGCTGCCTCCTGACCGGCAGGGGAAGCGATACTTACCTTCTGGCGGAACGCTCCCTTGCCGGGATTGTTCTGTTCCATGACCTGCACAGCGGGAATATTTCTGCCGAAAGCCAGAGTGACGAAGTCCTCCTTGCGGGAATAGCCTTTCCCCCCGATCAGGGAGGTCGCGCCGGAATAGTCCGGCAGACACCATGTACGGCAGAAGTTGAAAGCCACCGGCTTCTCCGGCACCCCGTTCAACTCCAGCGTCTTCCACGGGATTGCCGCCTCCCCCTGCCATACGGAACTGTTGTCGATCAGCATCTTGACCTGGGAACGATAATCCCATTTCCCGTTCCACTCCACACCGTTGTTTTTCCATTCCGTATAGCCGCCCGCCGCATTTCCGGCAAACCGGTACAGATTGCCGTTGACGAACAGATACAGTTCAAAGGATTCCGTTCCCCACACTTCCGGTTCCGAATCCTTCGTGCGCAGGCTGCCCGCATTGACCGGATTTCCGGCTGGAATATGATAGGAAAAACCGACGTACAGATTCTTGGCGTCATAAGAAAGCAGGAATTTCCCCTGAGGTGCCTGAAAGCTTTCAAGCGGTTTTCCGAGATTTGTCAATACGGGAAGCGAAGCGCCATACCGCCAGAATGTTTCCGTGAGCTCGCCGTTTATGACCGGCGCCTTTTCCGGATTCAACGGCACAGTCAGAAGCGGCGGAGCAGCTTCTCCTGCAGATTTCAGGACCACTCCGCTTTCTTTTGCAACCTCCTGCGAAGTCAGCATCGTATTGAATGTCCTGACACTTTTTATGAACACATCGTTTCCCCAGGGTTTCGGCGCCATCCACCCGTCGCGGTAAGGTCCCAGATTCAGCATGGAGATTTTCTCCATCCTGACCGGCTGCTTATCATCACCGACAAGCTTGCCGTCCAGATAAAAACGGACTCTGGAACCGTCCCACGCAATTCCCGCATGGTAGAGCTGCCCGTATTTGAATTCCTCCTTCATCACATGATAGATCTGCCCGGTGCGGTCGCCAAAAGAGAAGCGGAAGTGCTTCGGGCCTTCGATGATATACAGTCCGGCACTCATCCGCGACTTGCAGCGGAGAGTCAGAACATAGCGGGGATTCATCTTCTCCCCGGACGGCGCCAGCAGTTTGAACTGGAACAGGACCGTGCCCTGCTCTCCGAGCAGTGATTGCGCCGGAAGCGACAAACCTGTCTTCCCGACTTCAAGAAATCCGTCTCTGCCTGCCGGGATCCGATACTCTCTGCCTTCAAGCTCCATCGTCTTTTCCCTGTCAAATGTCAATGAAAGTGTCTGCGCGGCATGAAGTGTTCCTCCGGCAATGACAAGCGCTCCAAGAATCCATTCTTTTTTCATATCATCCACCTCTGTTTCATTAAAATTTCGTCAATGCCGCATTCCAGAGCCCGACGGTGCTGTTTCCCGTAAAAGCCGCGCTCCTGTAAGGATTGAGCGAAGTGTTGTAAACGTAACGCGTAATCTTCATATTCGTATTGAGCCCGTTCACATGCCCGTCGGCAAAAAGAACGTTGGAAGAAGTGTTGTGACGGATGTCGACCAGCCCCCATGCCCCTTCAAAATAGTTTTCGGCAAGAATCGCAAAACCTCTGTCCCGATTCGTATAGAATGCCGACTCTCCCATATTCAGGTAACGGGAAGGCATCTTCACCCGGGTGACTTTCCCCGTGACTCCCAGTCCGGCGTTATAGGTGATGCGGTTGATTCCATAATGCACATAGGTCATTTCACTTGCACCGTTCGTCATTTTCTCTCCGAGATATTGAGGTGAAAAGGATTGTATCTTCTGAATCGTGGTATCAGAGCTCTTGGTGATCCGGAAAGACGGACAGATGAAAGCCTTCCCTCCCAGACCGGTTGAATACGCCAGAACACTCATCGGATAGCACACTGTTCCGCTGATTGTATAAACTCCTGTATGGGGGAAATAATCTTCATACTGGGAAGTATACATCCCCATGGCAAGTCCCAGCTGTTTCATATTATTGGTGCATGAAATCGTGCGTGCCTTCTCGCGGGCGCTGTTCAACGCCGGCAGAAGCATCCCTGCCAGAATCGCGATGATCGCAATTACGACCAGTAACTCGATTAATGTAAAAATCCGTTTATTCCTGCCCATTTTCTTTCTCCTTGCTATTTTGGCGTTTCATTTTTCATTTCTCCTTTTTCAAAACGGTAATCCTGTATTTTCAGACTGAAACAGACCTGTCTCGGAATGGAATCCGCCCGATTGATCTTTTCCAGCAGAAGATCGAGAGCGGCTTCCGTCATTTCATGAAAACAATGAACACCGCAAATGCAGGGACAGGACTCCATTTCATGGTATTCCTCCATCAAAGTATAAGCGGTCGGATGCGAAGCGGAAGGAACGGATTGCAAATAACTGTGGACTCCGGCAATCAGCAGGTCTTCCGGCACACGGATGCCGTGCTCCTGAAAACGGCGGCTCATCTTCGGAATGTAAAAATCGGAATTGACCAGCAGGGTATCGGGAAGTTTTTTCAGCGAACAGAAATAATCCGCCGCCTGCTTCAATCCCTCCGCATGGGTTTCCGGCGAAAGAGTGACGGGACAGACCAGTTCAGGATCGGAAGGCAGCCCCGCCAGATTCAGAAGCACTTCACCGGACATGATTCCCGCAGTCAGGTAATATTGAACATTCCTCTGGGAAACGCCGTGAAAGATGCCGACTCTCTTTGCCCCGTGCCTCTTCAGATGAATCAGCATTTTCGTCCAATTCATCATTCCGTCCACGCATACGGAAGACTCCCTGCCGGACGGGGAACGGCGGTTCAGGTAAACAACGGGTATCTCATCCGGAACGGAAATCGGCGTCAGGGTGATGATCCCCGCAAAGCAGCGCCTCCTCAAATCATCCTTTACGGATTTCTCCAAAGTCAGCACCAGTTCAATCTTCCGCTCCATGCAGAGATGTTTCATCTGTTCATAAAACTCCAGCGCATGAGAGGACAAGGCATTCTCAGTAACCATCATGACCGGAGCTCCGGGAATTCCCTCCCGGTGTTCCTCCAAAAGACGAAGCTCCTGCTTTACAGTCTGGAACTTCGGATTTCTCTGACTGCCGTCTCCACGCTGAATCCGGTAGACCGTAGACAGGGAAACTCCGTTCCGGTTCGCAATCATTTGCAACTTTTTCTTTTTCTGCGCCACTGTAATTTCCATGAGACCCACTTTTCCTTTGTCATATATTATAAATAAAAATGAATTGGATGCAACAGTGAAAACAGAAAATAATGGAAAAATAATATTTTATATTGACACCTTCCGGTGTCAGAACAGTATCAGAAAAATATCAATTTCTTTTTCAACATGGTACAAAAAAAACAGGCATCCCGTTTCACAGGATGCCTGCGTAACTCAAAACAGAATCAGTCGATCGTCTCAAGAACAATATCCTTGAATTCGGTCTTGCCGTCTTTGGAAGCATAATTCATGATGATCAGAATCTGCGCCTGCTTTGTGCCGTTCCACCATTTATAAGAGGGATTGCCGGCGGGAGCGATACCCTGCACGTTTCCTGAAAACTCCTGCCAATCGGCGGGTGCCTTCTTCCCGGGTCCGGCAGTATACAGATAGGTTGCGCCGAAACGCTGCTGGCGAACCCTGGTGCCCGCGGGATAGTCTTTCGCAACCGGCTTCTTCAGAGTAACTTCCCAGACGTTACCTTTCTTTTCGATTTTCTTTTCCGCAATCTGCGTCACATCTCTGTTGGGAAGATCGGAGCAATCATCCTTCGCATTGAACGCAATGACGCCCCAGGGAGTCAGCATATCCCATTTGGACGCATCCTTGACTTTTACAACGGTATCGCCTTTCCTGGCCGGAGCCGCAAGCTCGGTATCCGTTCCCTTTTTCGGCACATTCACATATTCGGACGCAATCTGCCTGCCCTTTTCATCCAACGGAATGAATCCGAAATAAAAGACTTCGCCCGCCGTTCCGGGGGCAGCCCGGAATTTTCCCGAAAGCTTGTATTTCTTCGCCGGGTCAACCGGAAACGGTTTGCTGGTGACTCTGGCATGGCGCCCGCTCGCAGTAATGGACTTCTCCGCGGCGTTTTCCGTCAGATTCCTGGTTCCGAGAAGATCCGACGCCTTTTCAATCTTCAGGACTTCCGCCCCGAAAAGCATGCCGGTTCCGGCAGTCACAGCCAAAGCTGCGGCGATCCATTTACTTTTGCCGAATTCTTTCATGTTTTACTCCTTTTTTTGATTTTCGTAAAAAACGGATTAACTTCAATATAATCCCCTGTTCCATCTTTTTTCAAGGAAAATGAAAAAAAATTCAACAAAAAAGGCACATTGATACAATGTGCGCTGCTCTCGAAATCCCATCGGAACCGTCGCCGGGCAGACAAGTGTCACAAAGCCTTCAGATAATAAATACGGCTGGCGCCGTCACCCGGCTCCAGTTTCACCTGGATTCCGATGGACATCAGGGTTGCACCGGACACCTGCATACCATCCACTTCATAGACGGTTTCGGGGTCCAAACCGCGCGGACGCACAAACCGGACGCCGCTGTTCGGCTGGCAGAAGCGGCAGACAGCCGTAACCAGCGCCTCCTTGCGGTCTTTGGAAACATACATCCATGCGTCAAACGGATTCACCTTGAAAGAGTCCGACAATCGGTAGAGATCGCCCCCCGCAATGATATGATGGTATCTGTGGTAATCCGCAACCTGTTTCCGGACCAGAGCCTGATCCTCCTCCGTGAGTTTGGTCAGGTCGAGTTCATAGCCGAAGGTTCCGGAAAGCGCGATATTCCCCCGTGTGGCAAACGGCGTGCTCCGCCCGGTGATATGATTCGGGCAGACGGAAACATGGGCGCCGATCGTGCTGACAGGATAGAAATAAGAGGTCCCGAGCTGAATCAGGATGCGTTCCATCGCATCCGTGTCGTCGCTGCACCAGATCTGCGGGACATACCCCAGCATACCGGCGTCGAAACGCCCGCCTCCCCCGGAACACCCCTCGATCAGCAGTCCGGGGAACTCTTTGAGGAGCATCTCGTGAAGACGATAGACTCCGAGCATGAAACGGTGTGCGACCTCTCCCTGACGTTCCGGGGGAAGCGTATCCGAATAGACTTCGGTCAGGTTCCGGTTCATATCCCATTTGACATATTCGATGTTTGCCGAGTGCAGAATATTGGAAATCGTCTCAAAGAGATACTGCACAACGTCAGGGCGGGACATATCCAGCAGCATCTGCTGCCGCCCGATGGAGCGTCTGCGTCCCGGCTCATGCAGAACCCATTCCGGATGTTCCTGATACAGTTTGCTTTTCTCCGAAATCATTTCCGGCTCGAACCAGAGCCCGAACTTCACTCCGAGCGCATTGATTTTCTTCACAAGTTCACCGAGATCGCCGATCTTGTCCGTATTCACGAACCAGTCTCCCAGCGACGTCGTGTCATCATTGCGCGCCCCGAACCAGCCGTCGTCAAGAACCAGCATCTCAATTCCCAGTTTCGCCGCGCTTTCGGCAATTCCGAGCAGTTTGGCGGAGTCGAAATCAAAGTAGGCGGCTTCCCAACTGTTCACAAGAAGCGGGCGTTTCCTGTCCGCCCAGCCGTCGCGAATCAGATGACTGCGCATGAAATCGTGCAGATTGCGGGACATGCCGCCGAGCCCCTCCCCGGAATAAGTCAGATAGACTTCCGGTGTTTCGAACGATTCCCCCGGAGCAAGCATCCATGAAAAATTTTCGGGATTGATCCCCGCGCAGAGACGCGCCGTTCCATACTGTTCACACTCCGCCTCGATCAGAAAATTACCGCTGTAAGCCAGAACTGCTCCGTAGACATCGCCGGAATACTCGGTGGCGTCATGCGCCGCCAGAGCAATCGCGGGACTGTTCTGATGTCCGGAGGCACCGCGGACACTGCGGATCGACTGGATTCCGGAATGCAGCGGAGTGCGTTCCGGATGCCGTTCCCGCGACCATGAGCCGCTCAGCTGGACAAAGTCAAATCCGGTATGCGGCAGATCAAGCTGTGCGCTCATCAGGCGCCTGATCACAAGAGGCGATGCCGTGTTGTTGACGGCTTTCACGGAACGGACGATCGTATTGCACTCCTCAAACACGGAGTAAGAGAGTATGAATTCAAGCTCGCAGGCGGTATCGCGCATCGTAATCTCAAGCGTCTCCACGCTGTCATGATCTCCGGCAAAAGCGGAAGGCAGCCCTGCAAGGCGTTTCTTCCCCTTGTAAATATGATGCGACACATAGAGTGCATCTGTGGCAGCCGATCCGTTTTCCGTCAGAACCGTAGCGGAATTGATGCGGAAGTCGCCTGTATTGAAACCGGAAAACTCCAGCGGCAGAGCGTCCGCGGAATCCTCCGGTTTTTCGCCGTCCGCCCACGGGGAAAAGGAGGAATGCCCTTTGCGGATTTCCTGCGGGACAAGCCCCTCCTCTCCGAGAACTTTTCCTCCGAAATGCAGGTGAACCAGACGCTTATTGGCATCGACATAAAAGACGCAGGAGAGTTTTGCACAAGATAAGATAAATAGATTTTTGTTCTCGATAAATTGAACAGACATAATGATTTCCCTTTAAATTACAGATTCCGGTAATATACACTCTTTTCCTGCGAAAGGCAAACGGAGGATCAGAGTCCGCGCTCCATGCCCCGCAGGTCCGGTCCTCTTTTCCGCGCACTGCGAAAAAAAATGTAAAAAATCATCTCTGTTGTTCTTCCACCCCCTTGACAAATCTTCTTTTTCAATTATAATTAAAGAGTCAATGAGTCACAGAGTCAATAAGTCATATACGGGAGTCACAGAATTGCTTGATTCAAAAAAAACATTGAAAGATCAGACCAGAGAATATATCCTGAACTGGATCAAAGAGCGCAATCTGCGCCCCGGCGACCGTCTTCCCCCTCAAAGAGAACTGTCGCAGATCCTGAACGTCAGTCCCAAAATTCCTGAACTGGTGCTGAATGAACTGGAAGCGGAACATCTGGTGGTCCGCAGATGCGGACGCGGAACCTTTCTTGCCGGCTCGCCGGAAACAGCGCCGCGCGTATCCGCAGGGACAAGAAATGTGTTTCTGCTTCTGCCGACGCTCCGGAACCCCCACTTTGCGGAATATGCCGCCAATGCGGAAGTCGCACTGCACCGGGGAAAGCGCACCATGCACATCATCACAGGGGAAGCGATGCCCCAGACCCGTGACGTCATAGCGCAGATGGTCCGTGAGGGAACCGGAGGGATCATTGCGCTCCACTGCCCGGACGGACTGCGCGCCTTTGCACACCGCAACCGGATTCCCATGGTTGAAATCCGTTATCAATCCTCCGCGTCCCGCCGCCCGGCGGCAGGCTGTTTCGTGATTGCCGATCTGCGCGCGGCGGCGCAAAAACTCGGAGACCATCTTCTTGCGCTCGGACACCGGGATATTTATCTGGCGGGAGATCTGCCCGCGACAGGAAGATTCCGCGACTGCCGTTTTGAATTTCTCACAAAAATGCTGGAAAAACACGGCTGCCGTGTCCGTTACCTGCCTCAGAAGCATCCGGTCACACATTATCCGAGCTATGAAGCGATCGGAGCGGAACTGGCACAGGCAATGCTGGCGAAAGGACTTCCTGCCACGGCTGCAATCTTCTTCAACAGCCAGCGCGCCGTAGGAGCCATGCGGCTCTTTCTGCGGGAGGGAATCCGGGTTCCCGAAGATTTTTCCATTGTCGGCTTCGACGCCCCTTTCCAGGCGGGCTTTCCGGAACCGGTCATCACCTCGGCTGTTCACAACAATGTCATTGAGATGGCGGTCTCCCTTCTGCTTTCGGAAAAGAAAGATGCACAGACAGTCACGATTGATCCGGTATTGGCGGAGGGAAGTTCGACCGCACCTCCGAGACGTCACGAGGTGCGCCCATGAAGATCCGCTTTCTCGGCACCTCCGCAGGAATCGCCACGCTTCGCAGTTTCAACACCTCCATTCTTATGGAAGCGGACGCCGATGCACTGCTGATCGACTGCGGGGAACCCGTGAGCGCGACGTTGATCCGCCTCGGAGTCCCCCCGGACCTGATCGGCACACTGGCAGTCACCCACCTGCATCCGGACCATACGGGCGGATTCACGCAGCTGACCCAGACTTTCCAGATTCTCCGCAGGAGTCGCCCGCTTACGGTATGGATGCCATCCGAGGGAATTGAAACATTCAACACTCTCCTGAATACGGTCTATCTCTACCGTTCCGTTCTGCCTTTCGAACTGAATATCGTGCCTGTCCTTACGGGACACCCGGTAAAATGCGGGTCGTTCCGCCTCGAATTTTTCGCTAATGAACACCTTGCCTGTTACCGCGGGATTACGGGAAAAGCCCCGGTTCCGGCTCCGTGCGAAAGTTTCAGTATTGCAGCGGAGGCGGAGAAAAAAAGAGTCGTGGTCAGCGGCGATATCCGCCATGCCGCCGAACTGACCGCACCGCTTTCCGCAAAAACGGATCTGCTTATTTCCGAACTCGTCCATTTCCCGCCGGATGAACTGGCTGCGCTGCCTGGAAAACTGCTGCCGCCGGAGATCATATTCACACACTGCAGAAATAAAAGTGACGGGACCCCGCAAGACCGGGAAAATCCGGTTCTGGCGCCGTTCATGGAGAAAATAAAATTTGCAGAAGACTGCATGGAGGAAAATTTATGAAACGATCTTCAGGTCGGGTGGATGAGACAGGGATGTGTCATCTTCTGAAATATGATCTTCACACGCACACCGCTTTTTCCGACGGGAGAAGCCCTGTCCGTGACATGGCAAATGCCGCGGAATCCAACGGACTCCGGGGAATTGCAATCACGGATCATGTCTTCAACGATGTCCAGGCGGAGAAACTTCTCGGAGACTATGCCGGAATCGACAAAACCGCCTGTCCGGTGGAAATCCTTTTCGGATGTGAAACAGCAGTCAGGGATGTCAGCGGAAAACCATGCGCTTCGAAGAAATTTCTTGACAGATTTGAATTAGTCCTCATGGACTGCAACAACATCCTCTTTTCCCAGCTTGCCGGGAACCCGGCTTCACCGGAAGAACTGCGCGATGTTCTCTGCGATGTGATGATCAAGGCATGCGGCAATCCGGAGGTGAAGATTCTTGCACACCCGTTCAACTTCGGGCTTTCTCCGCTGAATCTTTCCCTGAAGCTGTTCGATGATGCACATACCGCGAAGATTGCACAGGCTTTTCAGCGGAACGGCAAGATTTTTGAAATCATGAATCAGATGTATTTCTGGCATTCGCATGTCCCGTTTGAGGAATTTCACAGAGAGTACATGAGAATATTGAATATATTCAAATCGGAAGGAGTCAGATTTTCGCTGGGCTCCGATGCCCACTCCTGCTGCGGCGTCGGATGTCTTTACTGGTGCGAAAGAGTTGTGACGGAGCTCGGAATCAGGAACGGGCTTTATCTTCCGGAACAGATGCTGCAACAACAGACAGGAAAGGTGAAAGTATGAAAATCCGGAACACATGCTGCCGCTTCAGAAAAATGTTTCATACCGCAGACCGCGGTTCAACACAGTCTGCCGGATATCATGATGTGAATATCCGCCCTGTCTCGCAAATTCGCAGGGTAAAAATGCGGATTTTCACTCTGATAGAGTTCCTGATGATGAAAAGATGTAAAAAGGATGTTTCATTCCGGCGGTGTCAATTCGCACTCTGCCTTATTTTCTCTTTCTTCATTCGATTGTTGAATTGTTCCATTGTTCAAATGTTCAAATGTTTTCCCGTTCCTTCTTACTTCAGAATTCCTTGTTCTTCTGTTCTTACTTTCAGGCTGAAAACAAAAGTTTTCACTTTGATAGAGCTCCTGATTGTGATTGCGATCATCGCCATTCTCGCGGGAATGCTTCTTCCCGTTCTCGGCAAGGCGCGGGAACGGGCGCGCGCCATTCAATGCACGGCAAATCTGAAACAATGGGGGCTCGGAATGAATTATTATTCAGACGACTTCAACGAATGGCTCTGCATTCCTTCCGGAATCACCGTAAGGCCCGATATCAGCACGGCGGGGCTCTCAAAACCGGAAAACGGGCGTTTATGGTACGACTATTACAGTTATCTGGTTTATCTGACGGCGCCGAATGTCAAAAGCAAATACAGATGGGGCGGCAACTCCTCCATTGCGGTATGCCCTTCCCGCAAAACAGCGCCGGATGCCAATAGGGACACCTATGTGGAAAAACGCCGTGCCAGTTATATCATGAATAATGTCATCGGTCCCCGCGCGGCTTCCCCCTACGGCCATAATTGGAGCACCTGTCCGCGCCTGAATGATTATCTGAAACGGAACAAATTCCGAAATCCCTCCGCAATCGTCTATCTTGCGGAACAGTCTCCGGAAAATCTCTATCAGAGTTTCTCGTCGTGCTTTGACCTGACCGGAACAAACGGAATCCTTGCGAGAACGTATCTCCAGCACAACGGCAGCATGAATGTTCTCTGGGTGGACGGGCATGTTTCCAGTATGAGAGACCGTCTGCAGAAATATTTTGACGACTGTCAATAAAGATAACATAAGGAGTTCAACATGAAAAAAATCTTATTCGCCCTCGCCGCCCTTACAGTCTCGACTTTATCCGCCGCTCCCGCAGGAATGGAGCCGGACGATCACACCGTCGCTTTCTGGGATTTTTCCATGCAGAAACAGGGACAGATCGAAGACCAGAGCGGGTTCGGCAATACTGCGGCGCTTCAATCCATGGAGAATGCCCCGCTGCCGAAGATTCTCCCTGAGGAAGGCGCCGTATTCGACGGCAAAGGAGGCTATGTACAGATTCAGGTCAAAGACTCCCTGAAAATCAGAAAAGGGGATTTTTCCATTGAAGTCGTATTCAAATGCGCCTCGGAGGAACTGCTGAAGCGTCCCTCGGGTTTCTTTCTGATCGGAAATAAATCCCATACGGAAAAGATATCCGGCTTCCTTCTCGGCTACTCCCCGTGGCAGGGCAGAAAGTTCTGTTTTCAATATGCACTGGACGGTAAGGCGCGCTCTTTCAATGCCCCGCTGAAAAAACCGCTTGAAACGGGAAAATGGTATCTCCTCCGCATTTCACGCAAGGGAGATAAGCTGAGCTGTCTGCTCGACAATCAGCTTCTGGCGGAAGAAAAGGTCCAAGGCGAGATCAGCCTCGTCAACATGAGAGCTGCAAGAATCGGCATTTATCCGGCACCCTGGCAGCGTGACAAACAGAACCGATTGATTGTCAACGGTTTCGAAGGCACGCTCCGGTTCATCCGCTTCTCCGATATCGGGAGGGATGGAAAATGATGCGCCCGCTGCTGCTTCTCCTGCTGGCTCTCCCGCTTCTCGGCGCGGAGAAAATCTGCGGAGTTTTTGAATGGGAACAGAACCGGAACGAATCCGCGGAAATCCTGAAGAATCTTCAGGCAATCGGCGAAAAAGCCGAGATCGTCAGAGATTATGATTTCAAAAAATACGATGTGCTGATTGTCCCGAAAGCCGTTTCCACGCCGCTGCCTCTGCGGGATGCTGTTCCGGCTTTTCTTTCCGGCGGCGGGCACCTTATCCTGGATGGCTGGCCGCTCAAAACTTTTGACGGGAAACGGGAGGCTCCGGAATGGGGCGAGCTCCTGCCGGGAACAACACACTGCGTCATGGATTCCGCGGCGGTATTCAAAGGCATGCGGAATCCGCAAGGCGGAAACGTCACGCTCTCATGTGACGGGAAAGGACCGGGAAAACTGCGGCAGCTCGCATGTTCCGGCGTCCGGAACGTTTCATGGCGTTCCATGAACAAATGTCAGTGGCGCCTGACGGGACCGCTCAGCCCCGGACGCATGGAGTTCCATGACTGTATGGACGCCACTCCGCTGGCAATCCGTGACGCATCGGGAAAAGTGATCGGGCAGCATACGGCGCAGGTAAAACATTTCTGTTCATTTTTTCCGGGAGCGAATGTAGTCTGCGCCGACATCCAGCCGGACCCCGCGCTGAAACTGCTGTACGGCCCTCATGGGAAAGATTATCTTCGTTTTCTTCTGGATACGGTCCGCCTTCCGCTGGAAAATGAGCCTGCGCCGGAATACTGGCGCAATCTGCATGAACTGCGCAGACGGATCACCGGACTCAAATTATATTATACGGAAAGTGTCTATCTCTTCAAAGAACTGCATTTCCATAATGAGAACAACCGGAGACTCGGCATGACTGCCGTTCCCGATCTCTCCACGGAGTTCGGGCAACTGGAATCGGACACTCTCGACCTGTGCAGGCAGTTCGCGAAATACCGCTTCAACCGCTTTCCCTTTGCTGTGAAGCGCAAGGAGGAGCTGCTGAAAAAGGTCGAAAAACAGATCGGAATGACGAAGTCTTTTCTGGCAAAAGGACGCTCTCTCGAACAGAAACTTCTGGCTGCCCACGGGGAAAAACGCTTTGCAATCCCCGAAAGGGGAAGCATCGACATCAAGATGTCTTATGGGGATTATGAACCCCTCAGCTGGGGCGGCGCTCCCGGATTCGCCGAATATGAGAACGGACGCGCGATTGCGTCACTGGGAATAGACGGCTCGTGCGGACCGAATTATGTCTCCCGCTCCGCATACAGGATTCCGACGGATAAGAACCGGAAAGAGGATGAATACAGCAAAGAGGTCTTTGAGCGTTATGTCAGAGAGACGGGCTTGCATAAGTTCACCTCCCACGAAATACCCACGCAGATGATCCCGCTCTCTCTTGCAAAGGAAGCGGCAGCCCGTGACATACCCTACGTGGCGGATCAGGCAAAAGGCACACTGCGGCAGGCGGTGACGGCGGCGGACTTCAATGCCCGGCTCGGAGGCGTCGGTATCATCTCCTCCGCCACGGAATCCCCCGCATTCTGGAATCTGATTGAGTTCATGGCAAAACGGGCGGCGAAACTCGACGGCGTACATACACGTTCCATTACATTCGAAGGAATGCTTATGGGCGGTTACAGCGAATACGGGTTCCGCAAATACCGGGAGTTTCTCAAGGAACGCCATAAAACCATCGAAGCCCTGAACAAGGCATGGAACAGTTCATGGAAATCATTCGGGGAGATCCGCCCGCCGGTACAATACCAGCGCACTCCGGCGGAACATGCCAACAATTTCGACTGGATCGAATTCCGCACCCGGGAATTCAACCGTTTCATCGAAAAAGTCGCTTCGATTTACCGGAAATATGATCCGGTGCATCCGCTTACCGCCTGCATCAATCAGGCATCCCCGCTCGACGGCGTGGAATTTTATGAATTCAACCGCTTCATTGACTTTGCCGCATCCCACAATACCCCGACCAGCAGGGCATGGTATCAGATCGGGCTGGGAAGACGGGGACAGAGGGCGGACAACAGCGAACCGAAATGGATCTCTTTTTCCGCACCGTGGAATCTCTCGAACTCCGAAGACGAACTTCAGAAATGCCAGAGATTCAATATGATTTATTATGCGGCGCAGGGCATGAGCCAGTTTGCCCCCTATGAGTGGCGGCACGGAACCAGCGCCCGCTTCGGAGAATACGACGGAATGCTTTATCTCGCGGGAGCCGAGTTCAAAGAATTCACCCGCTGGAAAAAGAAATGGCAGAATCTCATGGGTGCCGTCGCTCCGAAAGACCATGCGAAAACAGGCGTCTACTGGTCTTTTGTCACCAAGTCACACGGACGCGGCGGCATCTTTGAAACCAAGATCGACCAGTCGCTCTTCTGTCGTTATTTCGGGTTGCTTGACGCATGGAACCGGCTGCTTGACAAAGAACAGATCCCCTATGAAACCGTAACACGCGGCAAAGTCAAAAACAATGAGATCGCCCATCTTGAAACCCTGATCGTCCCACAGGCGTCTTTTCTGGAACCTGAGGTCATGGAAAAACTTCTGAATTTCGCTGAAAACGGCGGCGAACTCATCCTTGAAGGCCAGGCTGGACGGTATGACCAATACAAAAAAGAAGACAACCGGATTTTCGACGGGCTGGGCATGGTTCAGGTCGCCGCTGCGTCGGGCAGGCTTTCCGGCGGAGCGGAATCTCAGGCGCTCCTGACCCAGGAAGAAGTAGGGCCGGCATATCTCACATTTGAAATGCTGGAACCGGAAAAAACAAAAATCATCTGCCGTTATACGGACTCAAAGCCTGCCGCGGTTTCGATGAATTACGGAAAAGGGAAAGTCATCTGCACCGGCTTCTCTCTGACGGGAGTTACGGAAGAAAAGGTTGTGAAAAAAATTCTGGAAAAGAGCTTGCACAACAGGGAAGCGCACTCCGATGACACCGGAGTGAGAATCTTCCCGTGGAAAGGGCAGAACGGTTTCCTTTATCTCGCCGTTCTCAACCGCTCCGGCAATTGGAGAAGTGCATCCGTAACTCTTGCCGGAGCGGTTCAGGAGGCTTATGACATTGAAACAGGAGTCAGGCTCAATCACAAGGAATCTGAAATCAACGTGCCGCTGTTTCCCGCCGGAGGTCGCATGATTGCAGTCCGTATCGGCAAAGGAGAAAAATCCAAATGAAACGGTATATGTTTTTCCTATTGTTTTCTGCGTGGCTGCTCTCCGGCTCGGAAATCAAGCTTTCCCGTCAGGCGCTTCCGCGTTCCAACTCCATCCGGATCGGGGACGTGAACATCACCGTTGACCGCGATGACAGCAGTCCCTCCAAATGGACCATTCACGCACGCAGAGGCGCAGAGACAAGAAAAGTTGCCGTGACACGCGGCGGAACCGATCACGTCTGGTTTCCCGGTCTCATTCTGGAAATACGCAACTGGAACATACCGCGGAATGAAATCTGGAATATCATGGCGGAAACAATCGGAGACTACGAGATAAGGAGCCTCACACCGGAGGAAGTGTCCGCCGCCTCCGCCGTGAAAGCGGAGGCGACAGTGAGGAACGGGAAAACATCTGTCACGTTTTCCAACGGTCATCTTACCTTTGAATGCATTCCCGGATTCAACGGCATTTTATCTTCTTTCCGGGATGAAGCATCAGGGAAAGAGCTTTTTCATGCCAACGCTGTGAATACGTCGATTGACCTGAAAACTTCCCAGCGGGTCGGCTTTATCGAACTCTTCGACAGTTTCGGCAAAACTCCCGAAGCTGCCATGACATGGAGCAGAAAGGGAAATACCCTTGTCCTTTCCGGCGCCAGCATGGCAAAAAATGATGTCATACTGGATCGGACGGTCACTCTGGAACCCGATTCATTTGCAGTAAAAATCCGGACGGCGGTGCGCCCGGCCGGGAAAGTTTCACGCACGGAACTGACTCTGAAACACCGGCCGGAGTTCAGAATGCCGGGACAGCACGGCACACCGGCGCTGAATCTGATGCTTCCGGAAAAGGGACGCCTGAAATCTGTCCCGATAGAAACAGGTTCCGCATACGAAACAAAGGAAAACGCTTATGCGTTTTCAGACAAGGACAGCGGAATCCTGATCGGAATCCGCTATGAAAATGCGGAACAACTGTATGTGTGGTGCGACCGCGATTATTTCGCCGCCGAAGCCTTCGGAGCCAGAAAACCGGTAAATCTCATGCCGTCGCTGACTGCAAACTACTTCATCATTCACGGTATGGCCCGCGCCGATTTCATAGGAGACAATACGGCAGCCATGCTTCCGGGAAAAATGTTGACCGGGCTCACGGGAACGGAAATTCCTCTTGAATTCACATACGGAAGCGCCATTTCCCTGACAGCCCCCGTTCTGAAACTGAATCTCTGCGATGCCGCCGGAGAAAGTATTGATTCAAAAGAAATACGCCTGAAAAAACTGTCTGCCGGTTTTTCCGGACAGATTGCATTCCCATATCCGGTCAGAAACATCCCCTCCGGTGAATATGTCCTGCATCTGCGGCTTCTGGAACAGGGAAAACAACTGCTGACGGGCAGCGTCCCCCTGCGGTTGACCGGAAAAGAAGAACTGGAAGTCTACCGGAAGTATCTGAAAAAAATCAATGCGGAACTGTCCACGCTCCGGAAAGAGTTCAAAAACTCCGGAAACAAGCGGGAACTGATGAAAAAATTCAAGCAGCAGACCATATTCCGCACAAGTTTTGAAGAAGCCCTGAAATCCTGCGACACAGTCCGGATGAAACAACTGATGAAACAAAGGAATTAATCAACGGGGAAACACCTTGCCGCGCAACACGGCAAGGCAGTCCGCCTTATTCCGCGCGGAGCACGTCGATGGGATTCTGCTGGGCGGCTTTCCATGCGGGATACGTGCCGAAGATGATGCCGATCACGGCGGAAATCACAAGAGCGAGAATGATGAACCAGATCGAAAACGCCACGGGCCAGTTCGCATACTTCGTCACGATTTTCGCAATGCACAATCCCAGCCCGACCCCGATCGAACCGCCGATCGAAGTCAGGAAGATCGTCTCGAACAGGAACTGGCGGATGATATCCCCTTTCTGGGCGCCGAGAGCACGCCGCGTGCCGATCTCTTTCCGGCGTTCGTAGACATTCGCCAGCATGATGTTCATGATGCCGATACCGCCGACCAGCAGGGATATTCCGGCAATCGAACTCATGACAACCGTAAAGATGTTCTGCGTCTGCTCCCTCTGCTTCAGGAGATCCAGCGGCACCACCATTTCCCAGTCCTTCACATCGTTATGCGTCTTGGAAAGATACGCCGCAATTCTTTTGGAAGTGAAATCAATATAACTCACGTCCAGCACTTTCACGATGAAACAATCATAATCGACGACTTCGATGGAAGTCCTGCCGCTGACCCGCGTCACGGAGGTTCTGCCGTAGATCGACTCCGAAGCCTCCTTGCTGATGAAAATGGCGGTATTCGGACTGCCGACGCCTTCGATCGTCGTTCCTTTCTGGTTTTCCAGAACGCCGACAATCCGGAACGCATCGTCGCCGACTGAAATCACTTTTCCGATGATATCCCGCTCGGCAAGGGAAAAAAGCGCACGCTTCGCATCAATTCCGAGCACACAGACATTGCGGTCCTTGTCCAGAGGCGACAGCCAGCGTCCCTGCGTAATCTCGGAACGGCTCTCCTCCAGAAAATCCAGCGTCACTCCGAACAGAGACAGGTCAAGCTGAGTCGTCCCCCGCAGAATGCTTTTCCTCGAATTGCGCGCCGTGGCAATGGATTTCACATTGTCCATATGCAGAATATGGTCATGATCCGCCTGCGTCAGCCCGAATGTCTCCAGATTGCTGTTCGTCGTATTCTCGGATACATCCTTGCCGGTCGGCGGCGGTTTCCTTGTCGAAACAATGATCTTGTCCACGCCCATGGATTCGATCTGCGCCAGCGCTTCCCGTTTCGCCCCCTCGGAAATGGAAAGCATCGCAATCACGCTGCCGACGCCGAAGATGATGCCCAGCGAAGTCAGCACAGACCTGATCTTATGAAGCATCAGGTTGTGGAAAGAGAGCCATAGCTGGTCGCTGAGCTTCATGTTTCAAACTCCTCGGTCTTGTGGTTGATGTTATCGACGACGCGCCATTTGCGCCCGTTGCGGAGATAGATCACGCGGTCATATTCCGGCTCATACTGCGGGTTGTGCGTCACCATCACCAGAGTCGTCCCCGCGGCATGAAGGTCATGGAACAGCTTCATGATCTCGATACCGGTTTTCTCGTCCAGGTTTCCGGTCGGCTCATCCGCCAGGATGAAGGTCGGATTGTTTACCAGCGAACGCGCGACGGCGACACGCTGGCATTCTCCGCCGGAAAGCTGGGTGGGGCGATGGTCCAGACGGTGCGCGAGTTTGACTTTTTCCGCCATTTCCGCGGCGACCTTGCGCCGGATATGCTTTGCCACGCCGGCATAGAGCATCGGCACCTCGATATTCTCCTGAACGGTCAGGTGCGGGAACAGGTTGAACGCCTGGAAAACAAACCCGATCTTGATATTGCGGATCGTCGTAAGTTCCCGGTCGGAAAGGGTTTCCACGTTGATACCGTCAAGACGGTATTCCCCGGAGGAAGGCTTGTCCAGCATTCCGAGAATATTCAGGAGCGTGGATTTGCCCGAACCGGAAGACCCCATGATGCCGATGAACTCGCCGCGCATGACGTCGAAATTCACGCCCTTGAGAACCGGCACATCGAATGTACCGGTATGGTATGTCTTGCGAATATCGCCGAGATGAAGCGCCTCCGCACGTTGTTCCGTCGTTTGAGTCATGCACACCGCCTTTCGCCGGACTCACTTCTTCGTGGTCTGGAACGGGCGGTAAAGATAGACTTCATCGCCTTCCTCAAGTCCCTCGGTCACTTCCACGGCACTGTCGCTGGTCGAACCGATCTTGACATTGACCTTTTCCGGTCCCGAAAGCGCCTTGCGGTAGACCAGAAGCTGCCCGCCTTCTTCAAATACAGCCTCAATCGGAATTGAAATCACATCCTTCAGTATCTTGGACACCACTTCCACCTGGACACTCATGCCGCTGACGATCTTCGGGTTCTCATCGGAAAAATCCACCACCGTGCGGTAGATTTTCGGCGTGCTCTTGTCCCACGGGATTATGTTGACAGGCAGGGATGCAATGGAAGCGATCTTGCCTTTGATCTTGATGGTCTGGATCGACTCCGGCGTAATGATGACGGGGTCCCCGACCGTGACTTTCGAGCGGTACTGCTCCGGCAGGTTCACGTCAACAATCATCTTGCTCATGTCGGGAATCGTGATGATGACCTGTTTCCGGCGTCCGTCCATACCGACTTTGACCTCGGGATTGCCCCACAGACGGTCGGGGTCTCCGTAAGTCACGATTCCATCGACCGGCGCGATCAGCGTCAGCATCGGAAGCCAGGAACTGTGGCGTTTCAACTGGCGCTCATTATTGCGAATCGTAATTTCGTAACGGTAGATCTGGTTGTTCTTCTGTGTCAGCAGGGACTGCGTCCGTACTTTCGTTTTCTCATAGTCCAGTTTCGCCTGAGCCAGATTGTTCCGCAGTGTTTTGAGCTTATTCGGGTATGTGTAGCGTTTGAACAGCTTCCGCTCCAGCATGGCGGAATTCAGTTTCGTTTCGGCGCTTTCACGCTTCTTTTCGGCATCGGTGATCGCCTGTTTCGCCTTTTTCTCCGAGGCTTCGTCGGCAAAAACCGTCGATTCATAATCGTTCTTTGCCGTCGTGACGCCTTCTTCCGCTTCGGAGAGCTCGGTTTCGGCATCGGAAACCTTCAGCTCCACACTGTCACGGTCGCGCGGTCCCTCCAGACGCACATATTTGCTGTATGCATCCTCACAGTCCGTCACCTTGTCGCGCGCGGAACGGATATCGGCTTTGTTGGTACTGATCAGCACGGCGCGTTCTTCCAGCGCAATCGCAAGGTCTTTCTTCGTCTGTTCAATCGTCAGTTTGTAGTCATCGACCCTTAAAATCAAGTCCGACGCCTCGAATTCGGCAACGATATCCCCTTTCTTCACGCGCTTGTTTTCATCAACGACACGGATCAGTTTTGTGCCCCACGGAGCCTCCAGCGCAAGCTTGTGCTTGGTTTTCGCGTTCACGCTGCCTTTGAGCATGATCCCGATCACCATGTCGCCCCGCTTGACCGGATAAATCCTGTCCGGTGCTTTAGACTCGTTTTTTGCGCTCTTTTTACTTCGGAACAATTCCGGCATGGCAAGATAAAGCACCGCACCGACAGCCGCAAGAACACAGAGAACGATCAGCAGAATCTTTTTCCAGCGTTTCCTGATATTCATCTTTTACTTCTGTCCGTTTTTCTCAACTTTGACACCATTCCCAGAGACAGCATTTTCCGGAGAAAGTTTCCCGGAAGCGCCGGAATCCTTTTTCAGAATCACCGGCTGCTGATTCGAGAGCGGACGCGGAGGCACCCGTTTCTCCATCCCCGCTTCATTTCCCAGATTCTTCAGGATGACAGGCTTAGGATTCCAGAGAGAATCAATCTTGAACAGAGTCTCCTGGTCCTTGACTTCCGGTTTGCTCTTTTCACGGAACAGCGTGCCGGAATCGCGGACGGCGCGGCCGATATCCTGAATCTGGGCGGCAGTCGTTTCCGGGTCAAGCAAGACCGAGTATGGAGACTGAAGGATATGAATCTTCATAAAAAACAGCAGTTGTTTATCATAGATCGTGGCATCTTTCGCGGTGAAAAGATCGCCGATCACCGGCAGTTCACTTAAAATCGGCGTCTTGCGCAGACGCTCCGTCGCCTCACTGGAGTACAGTCCGCCGAGCATGATGATCTCGCCGTCGGCGGCGGTCAGCGTCGTTTCGATATTACGGACGGAGACAACGGGAATTCCGCTTTCGCTGGTGACATTGCCCTCGCTGTCTTTCTGCGTAAATGTCTGGTAACGGACCGCCAGAATGATTTCCGGCTTGATCTCAAGCCTCACCGTATCTTTATTGATGATGACCGGCTTGATCCGCAGATTCACACCGGTTTTCTTGAATTTGATATTCTGCGCCACACCTGCGCTGGTCATTGCGGTCTCCATATAGGGAAGCTCTTCACCGGTGGTCATCTTCGCTTCCGAGCCGAGGTCGGCAATGATATTCGGGGAAGCCAGCACCTTGGCGTCCGTGCTTGTGCTCAGCCACTTCAATGCAGCCTGCAACTTCTTTGTGTTGCCGCTGCTGTCTTTGGAGGAAATCGGGAAAAAGTCGAAACCGGAACTCTGGTCCGCATTATTTTTCTGTCCGGGGCTGTCCAGCCGGAACCCGTAGGTATCGGTCGTTCCGGTCTTCGCGTCGTATTGGGAATACTGGAGCTGGACATCGCGCTCCTCCCCCTGTTCCAACTGCACTTCAATGATCTGTGCCTCGACGAGAATCTGCGGCTGAGGCTGGTCCAGTGAAAGCAGAGCCCCCCGGATCGCGTCCGCCTTGTCCTTTTCCGTATTGATGATGACGGAATTCTGGTTTTCGGATACCTCCACGGTTCCGCTTTCCCCCACAATTCCCTCGATTGCGTCCTGCGCCTTTTTCGCATTGACGAAACGCAGGCGGTAAACGATAATCATGCGGGCGGGAGTCAGTTCATCCTTCGCAGGAATCTCATGCATTGCAATATAGGGCGGAGCCGGGTCAAACGGCTTTGTCTGGACAATCGGCTTCGCGGACCCTTTGAACAGAGCCTCCAGGCGTTTGATCACAGCCATTTTTCCGGTGGAACCGGCAAAACCGGAAGCCACCTGGTCCAGATCACTGCCGAGAAGACTGCTGGGAGTTTCAACAGCCGTTACGGCAGCCGTCTCATTCGGAGAAAGCACCGGTTTCTGTGCGGGCTGTTCCGACGTTTTTTTATCCTGTCCGGCGGCGACAAATGCGAATGTGCAAAACAACACAGCCGCAAATTGCCCGGCAGTTCGAGCAGATGGGATGAACATCTTCAGATTGATTCCTATGCTAAGAAATATTGTTGTCTCTTTGGTTGAACCTTATTATTACAAGCACTTTTGCAAAATGTCAAATGATAAAATATCTTTTTGCCTGTTTTTTTTGTACAAAAGTAATGTACCGCAATGTCTGAAGGTCGGAATGGAAGCTTTTCAAGAAAAAAACGACAGGGAAACCTCCCCGGCAGATGAGAGTCACTGCATCTCGGCAAACAGGTTTGCCGTTTTCTAAAATATCATGGTGCAGTGGCTTTGCATCTGCACCGGTCCAAAGCCGGAAGTCCCTGCCGGAACGCTGCTCCAACCTCACCAGTGGCAAGAACTTGATCCATCAAGCTCGAGAGCTATGGAAAATACCATGGTTATGCCATATCATGATGCCCACCAATCAGCTTCCAACATGATTCAGAAAAACCGTCCAAGGAAATTATTAACGACGATTCATAAAGTTTCAGCATTACTCATCTTCAAATCACGCACAAAGGCCCGGGGATCTTGACATCCTCTCCCAGCAGATAAGTCAGCTTTCCGCTGTCAGGATCATACCGGAAAAAGGTTACGTTGCCGGAAAGCTCGTTGCATGCGGCAACCATGCATCCGCACGGCAGAAAATTGATGTCGCGCGGACCCGACCCGTAACTGTTGACAATATCGTAAAGCGTCAGCGAGGCATCCGGAGCCACATGATAGCAGGCAATGGAATCATACCCGCGGTTGCTGACAAGCAGATGTTTCCCGTTCGGGGAAAGCCTCAGCGCCGCAACTTTCGTCTCCCCCTCGAATTTCAAGCCTTCCGGAAGCGTGGACAGCGTGGAAACATGTTTCAAGGTTCCATCGGCATATTCCAGAACGGACACCGTATTGTCCACCTCGTTCGCAAGCCATGCGTGTCTGCCGTCCGGGGAGAAAAGGATATGCCGCGGACCCGATCCGGCAATTCCGCGATACCGGAACGCCGGCGTGTTCTCAATCCCCTTTTCCGGCGTGAAACGGAACAGCAGGACTTCATCCAGTCCGAGATCCACCAGACACAGGTAATTGTAATCCGGCGTGAAACGGACACAGTGGGCGTGTGTATGCTCCTGACGCCTCCTGTTCGGTCCCAGTTTACCTGAATACGTGATCATGCGCCCCTCGCCGGTGAAAGAGCCGTTTTCCAGTTTGAATTCGTTCAGATTGCCGCTGATGTAGTTGGCGCAGTAGAGATAGCGGCAAGCGGGATCGGTTGTGATGTGGCAGCTTGATTCGCCATGTGTCTCGACGCTGTTCATGAAAACCAGAGTCGAATCGTCGGAAAGATCGTAGGACGCAACCTTGTTGGCTGTTCCCTCTTTATATACCGCATACAGATAACGCCGTTTCGGGGAATACGCCAGATAGGAAACACCTTTCAACGGGGTGAAAAATACCTGTTCGCAGGAATGGCCGTCATCCTGTCCGTAACCGTAAATGCCTCCGTTTTTCTCCTGGGAGCGCGCCGCGATATAAAAAATCTGATCCATAATATGCCTCAAAATTCCGGTTTTCAATTGATTTTTCTATATTGTATCACCCCGCGCCCGAATTGCCAGTTCCGAAAGGGAATAAAAACGGAAAAACCACTGCAAAAGAACTTGATTTTATCCGAAAGCCCGTTTAATTATACCAGTCCGGAATCAATCGACGGGAAATGAAATGGGATTTTATCTTTACACTGGAAACAAGCTGGAAAAACTCGCGGAACTTTTCCGGGAACAGGTCTATGCGCGGCAGGCGGACGAGACGGCATGGCTGACGCCGGAAACGGTCGTGATCCAGACACAGGGCATGGGTGCATGGCTCAAGCTGGAACTCGCGAAATCGGCTCCGCTGGCGGCGAATCTGAACTTCCCGTTCCTGAATAAATTCATCGAATCCGTACTGGAAAAAGCCTTTCCCGATTTTCATGAATCGCTGCGGTATCTCTCGAAAGAGGTGATGGCGTGGCGTATTTTCCATATCTTTTCAGATCATCCGGAGACATTTCCCGAACTCAACGGTTATTTTTCGCGCGACACGGGGGAACAGGATCTCAAAAAATATCAGTTGGCGGTCAAAGTCGCCGGCCTGTTTGACCAGTATCAGATTTACCACGGAGACATGCTCGGAAACTGGCGGCGGAATGGTGGAAACGGCTGGCAGGAGCGTCTTTACCTTGAACTTGCGGAAAGCCGGAAAAGCATCGACCGTTACTTCAACGACTTTCTCTCCTTGACCTCAATTCCGGAGGATGCCGCGCCGAAACGGATCTCCGTCTTCGGAATCAGCACAATGGCGCCGGTATTCCTCCAGTTCTTCGTCAAACTCGCGGAATTCCGCGACGTTCATTTCTTCTACCTGAATCCCTGTTCCGGCTATTGGAGCGAGATTCTCAGCAGCCGGCAGGCAGGCTCGCTCTCAAGGAAAACGGGAGTCGAACGGGAATCCCTGATGGACGGCAATCCCCTGCTCGCCTCCATGGGTACGCAGGGACGTGATTTCTTCCGTCTGATGATGGAGCTGCCCGAATTGAAGGTAACGCAGGAAACTGCCTGTTTTGAGCCGTTCCGGGAAGACAGCTATACAATGCTGACCGCGCTTCAGCAGGATATTCTGGACAATACGGTACGGGGGCGCGGCATCAAAAATGACTTTGCGGAACCGCCCCTCTCCGTGACGCCGGATGACCGTTCCGTCACGGTTCACAACTGTCACAGCCCGCTGCGCGAAGTCGAGGTTCTGCACGACCGGCTGATGGCGCTGCTTCAGGACCGTTCGATCCAGCCGCATGACATCATTGTAATGGCGCCGGACATTTCCGTGTATGAACCCTATGTCAATGCGGTTTTCGGCACGGGGGCGCTCAGGAACTGTTATGCATTTTCCGACCGCAGCATCAGGAACAGCAACCGGACTGCGGAAGTCTTTCTCTCTCTGCTCAAACTCTGGAAAAGCAAGTATGAGGTCTCCGCCGTATTCGATCTTCTGGAACACCCCGCGATCCGGCGCAAATGGAATCTCGAAACCGCCGATCTCAGCCGTCTGCGGCAATGGACCGCGCAGGCGGGAATCCGCTGGGGAATCAATGCGGAAAACCGCGAGGAACTATGTTCCGTCGGTTTCGAGGAATATTCATGGGAACAGGGGCTGGACCGCCTTCTGCTCGGCTATGCGGTTCTCCGCGAGGAAACGGAACAGGGGCGCGAGGAAATCATTTCACTGGACGCCGCGGAGGGCGGCGATGCGGAAATTCTGGGCGCATTCATTCAGTTTGCCCAGGCGCTTTTCTCTCTGCGGGAACGGTTCGGCGGAAAACGGACGCTTGCCGGGTGGTGCGAACTGCTCAACGGCATCCTCGACGAATTTTTTCTCAATGACAATGATTTCTATCTGGAACTTGCCGCAATCCGCAGTACACTCGACAGATTCGCAAACTATGCAAATCAGTTGGATCTGCCGGAAACACTTTCGCCGGAACTGATTCTGCATCTGCTCGAAAACGGTTTCGGGGAGCTGAACGCCTCCGAACCGTTCCTGCGGGGCAAGATCACGTTCTGCTCGCTGGTGCCGATGCGGAGCATTCCCATGAAAATCGTGGCGATTCTCGGACTGAACGACGGCGCGTTTCCCCGCAGGGATGTCACACTCGGATTCAACCTCATCACCAGAGAAATGCGCCGCCTTGACCGTTCCCCGAATCAGGAGGACCGTTATCTGTTTCTGGAATCCATTCTTGCCGCGCGGGAACGGCTTCTTTTTTTCTATCAGGGCAGGAACAGCCGCGGCGACGATGAATTCCCGCCGGCGGTCCCGCTGGGGGAACTGATCGACTGTCTGCTGTCCGCATTTGAAATCGACCGGAAATTCATAGAAACCGATCACAAGCTCCAAGCGTTCGATTTCGACTATTTCAACGGAAAGGACCCTGAAAAATATTCCTTTTCCGAATCCGGTTTCAAAGCGGCGAAAGCGTTGGCGGAGGCAATCCGCGGGATCGAAGAACCGCCGAGGCTGCTGGACCGCCTGAAACCATGCGAAGCACCGCCTCTGCCGGAATCTCTGCCCTTGCGCGAACTGGAGGATTTCTTCTGTGCGCCGCAGGCATATTACCTGAAAAACATGGCGGGGCTGTATCTCAGGGAGGAACTCTCCGCCGTTCCGGGGGAACAGGAGGACGACGAACCGCTCGCACTGGAGGGGTTGGACGCCTACAAGCTCGGACAGGATGTCGGCAGGTGGACGCAGGCGGGCATTCCGCCGGAGGAGCAGTATCACATCCTGAGCAGGACGAACCGTCTTCCGGTCAGTTCACTCGGCAGGAAAACATTCCGCGCCGTATTGGAGAAAATCCGTCTTCTGCCCGAAACATGGCAAAAGTACCTGCAATCGGCGGAACCTGTGCCGCTGAAAATCCGTCTGTGCCAAACCGAAATCACCGGCGAGATCCCGCTCGCACCGGACGGTATCACGCATTCCTACTGCCGTTATGCGAACTTCAACGGCGGCGATGCGGTCCGCTGGTATCTGCGCCATCTGCTTCTCGCCGCATACAGGGGTGTGAATGCACGCTCATTCGCATGGGACCAGAAGGATCGGCGGACGCTTCTGCTGAGCGGCATGGAGGAGGCGGAAGCCTCGAAGCGTCTCATGGAGCTGCTGGAGCTTTACCGCGAGGGGCAGAGCAGAATCCTGCCGTTCTTCAAGGAAGCCGCATTTGCATACGCGTCGCATGACGGAAACCCCGATCTCGCGCGCAAGGCATTTTATACGGTCGTCCCCCAGCAGGGCATTTCCATCGGGGACTGCGCAAACGACAAGGCGGTTGCACTGCTGTTCACGCCCTCCGATTTCGATTCGCCGGAGTTTACGGCGGAATTCGCGGCGCTTGCCCGGACGGTCTTCCGCCCGTTCCTGCTCCGGGAGGTGAAATATGAATCCTGACATCCCCATGCTGGATTCCACGTCCTGCCCCCTGAGCGGCGTCTGCATGATCGAGGCGGCGGCGGGAACGGGCAAGACTTACAATATCCAGAACCTCGTCCTGCGCCTCATACTGGAACAGGACATCCCGATCAGCGGCATCCTTGTCGTCACTTTCACCGAAGCGGCGACCGCCGAACTGCGGACAAGAATCCGTGACATGCTCCGCAATGCCCTGAACTATGCGGCGGGTTCCGCGATACCGGAAAAGGAACGTCCACGCATCAAGGCGATTATGGAACATGCGGCACAGAATACGCCCGGCGAAACGCTGGTCCGACGCCTCCGGAACGCTTTCATTGATTTCGACAGCAGCACGATCTCCACGATTCACGGTTTCTGCCAACGTATGCTGACGGAAAACGCATTTGAAAGCGGAGTGCTGTTCAATACGGTCATACAGAAAGATCAGGACGAAATAATTCTTGATCTGCTGACGGATTTCTACCGGCGGGAATTCTATGCGCCCGACCGCGGAGAACTGCGCGCAGCGTTGCAGGATTACACCCGCTTCACGCCCGATTTTCATTTCAGGACCATATGCGCGCTGCTCGCGCGTCCCGATCTGCGGATCCGAACCCGTGCGCGAAAACCTTATGACACACGCCCCATCATGGAGCGGATTTCCGGACTGCTTGACGAAACCGCCGCATTGTTTGAGCCGGGGCTCCTCACCGGATTCGGGGCTCTCATGAAGAAAGGATATTATCCCGAAGATTGCGCCGAGGCTGAAGGACTCCTGCTTTCATGGAAAAAGGAAGGCACTCTTTACCAGGTGCCGAATACCTTGTCACGCTTTACGACGGAACAGATCCGGCAGAATGCCAAAGTCAAATTCCGCATCCGGATTGAAGATCACCTGAACCATCCGTTCTTCGCGAAAAACGATCTCCTGCAAACGGAGTTTCAGGCATACTCCGACACGATTCTGTTTGCGGCGCTGAAATACGTGAAACATGAATTCGCACTGAAAAAACGCAGAGAAAATTTCCAGACATTCGACGATCTCCTGCGGAGAGTCCGCGACGGCATTCTCGACGAAAACGGGCTCCTCGCACCGGCGATCCGGAAAAAATACAGAGCCGCCGTCGTGGACGAATTTCAGGACACCGATCCGGTTCAGTATGATATCTTCCACCGTCTTTTCGCGTGCCGTCAGGACCCTGCACTCTTTATGGTCGGAGACCCCCGGCAGGCGATCTACGCATTCCGAGGCGGCGACATGGCGACTTACCGCAAAGCGGAGCGGGAGTGTCTTGAGCTCCACAACGGCAGGAAATACGGGCTGGTCCAGAACTTCCGGTCATCCGCGCCGGTCATCCGCGCCGTCAACGCGATTTTCCACGATCATCCTTTTCCGTTCGCCGATCCCGATATCACATTCTCAGAAATCCAGGCGCCGGCGGACGACTCCGGAAAACAGCGCGCCGGAATTCAGTTTCACGGCAGGGAGGAGCCCGCGCCACTCAAATTCACCTGGCTCCCTCCTGAAACCAGAGATCCGACCGCCGCACAGCTGGCAGACCGCACCATCCGGCTCTGCGCAAAACAGATCCGGAAAATGCTCGACGATCCCGCGATCCGCCTGCCTGACCGGGAATCGCCGGGAGTCATGCCCGGAGACTTCGCGGTACTGGTCTTCACGGCTTTTGAAAGCGAACGGGTTCAGGAGGCGCTGGCGGAATACCATATTCCGTCGGTCATTGCAAAATCAGGCAACGTCTTCGATTCCGTCGCGGCGGAGGAGCTGGAAACGGTTCTCAATGCGGTTGCCGCGCCTGCCGATGCCCGGCTCGCGGTACGCGCAATGAACACGGAATTGATCGGATATGAGATCCCCGAACTGGTCGAAATGCATCTTGACGACGGCGACACTCAGAACGATGTGCCTCTGAACGGAGTTCAGGAAAAGTTGGAATCGCTGTTGAGACGCTGGGAAAACGCCTCATTCATCGAAATGTTCCACGACCTGTTGGCGGAATTCAATGTGCGCGAACGCATTTTAAAGAAGAATCTCGGAGAGCGCAAATTGACGGACCTGCTTCAACTGCGCGAAATCCTCCACAATGAAATCAGCACGCGCCGCCTTTCGGTCTCCGGCACCCTCAGTTTCCTGAAACGCCAGCGTTCCGAGCGGATGCGCGATAAAAAGGAGGAGTATGAAATTCTCCTGGAAACCGACCGCGCGGCAGTCACGATCATGACCGTTCACAAGAGCAAGGGGCTGGAATACCCGCTGGTACTGCTGCCGACGCTGTTCACATGGAACGCCGAGAAGTTTGCCGAGAACTATCATCTGCCGGACGGCAGCATCGAACGGGATTTCACGGGTTCGGCGGAATCGGAGGCGCTGGCGTCCGCGGAACGCCTGCAGGAGCTCCTGCGCCTCGCCTATGTTGCAATCACACGGGCAAAATACTACTGCCATATCTACTGGGGCGCCTGCCGGAACAGAACCTCCGCACTGGACTGGCTGTTCCGTATGCGCACCCTGACCTCGCTGCCGGAACTCAAGGATATGCGGAATCTCCTGAATTCATCACAGGAATCCGCCCTGAACGCCATCCCTGCGGACTGGTTGGCGGAGCCGGTCCCGGAAACGGAAATCCTGCCGCCTTACACCGTGGAACAGACAGAGGCGGAAACACTGAATCCGCCGCACTGGAACGGAAAGATCGATTACGCATGGCACATCACCAGCTACTCAGGACTGACACCCCACGGCGGCGATGCCCCCTCCGACTACGACAGCGAGGACGATGAAGCTCCGGTCGAGCGCAGAATGACCGGAATCTTCTCGATCCCCGGCGGCGCGCAGACCGGCAACGCATGGCATGAAATTCTTGAAAAGCTGGATTTCACCGATCATGAAAGGAGACTGCCCGGACTGATCGAAGAAAAGCTTTCCCTCTACGGGCTCCTGAAAAACGATGCCCGGAAAGAGGAACGAATCGCCCTCACTGCGGAAATGATCGGCAAGGTACTTGCTTCACCGCTTACAGATGCGGACGGACAAAGTTTCACGCTTTCGGAAATCCCGCGCGCGGACAGGATCAGCGAAATGGAATTCCATTACAGGTTCCGCAAAGGCTTCCGCGTCGATCAGCTCCGCACGGTACTGGAACCGTATATCGGGGAAAAATTCGGCGGGGCGGCATGGGACTCCCTGCACGGGTTCATTTCCGGCGGATTCCTGAACGGGTTCATCGACCTCGTATTCCGCCTCCGAGGACGTTTTTACATCATCGACTGGAAATCCAACCGTCTCGGCGGCTCTCCGCAGAGCTTCCGGCAGGATGGCATCCGGTCCGCCATGCTGAAACATTTCTATTTTCTCCAATACCTGATTTATTCCGTTGCACTGGTCAAATTCCTCCGGCTGAAAAACGGTTCTTTCACGGAGCAGGACCATGAAAAATATTTCGGCGGGGTCTACTATCTGTTTCTGCGCGGAATTACACCGGAAGCCCCCGGAAACGGCATCTACCGGGACCGTCCGCCGTTTGCACTTCTCATGCAGCTCGAACAACTGATAGGATGACAGATATGACACTCGGCGAACTGAAAAAACTGACTTCCGGGAATGCCTTTTCCCCCATTGACCTTGTCTTTGCGGACTTCATTCTCCGCAGGACACGTTCACAGAGTCCGGAACTCTTTGCCGCGGCGGCGCTTGCATCGTTCGCCGTCCGCGCGGGAAACAGCTGCTGCGACCTCAGTCTTTATGCGGGGAAAACCTTTCCCGAATATTCCGATCCCGATCCGCAGGAGGAACAGCCTTGCGTCGTCCTGCCGCAACTGGACACATGGCTGGAGGTTCTGCGCAAGGACACTCTCGAAAAAGTCATGGCATTCCATCCCGAAACGGAATCCCCGACAACGCCGCTTGTCATGGACAATGCGCACCGGCTTTACCTCAACCGCTATTTTCAGTATGAAAAACAGCTTGCGGAGGAAATCCGCAGACGCTGTGCGGAACCGCCGGAAGTCACTCCGCTGCCTCCGGGAAGGCTCGCGGAACTTTCCCCCTATTTCAAGAAAAACGCGGGAAAAGCAGAAATCGATTATCAGCAGTCCGCCGTATTTCTTGCGTTCCACAACCTGTTTTCCATCATTACCGGTGGACCCGGAACCGGGAAAACCACGGTCGCGGCGGCGCTTCTCGCACTGGAACTGGAACGCAACCCGGAGCTTGAAATCGCACTTTGCGCGCCGACCGGCAAAGCGCAGGCGCGGTTGCGCGAATCGGTCACACGGGGTATCGCCGGACTGTCCTGCAGTCAGGGAATCAAGGACAAACTTGCGCTGATCCCGTGCGGCACGATCCACTCGCTTCTGCGTCCCCTGCCCGGCACGACGCAATTCCGGCACAATGAAAAAAATCCCCTGCGCGCCGGTCTGATCGTCGTCGATGAAGCCTCCATGGTCTCGCTTTCCCTGATGGCAAAACTTATGAAAGCGGTCCGCCCCGATGCCAAAGTAATCCTGCTCGGCGACAAGGACCAGCTCGCCTCGGTGGACGCAGGCGCGGTTCTCGCGGACATCTGCGCCTGCGGCGCCCGCAATGTCATGCCCCCGCCTGTCGCGGAAGCTTTCCGCAGCCAGACTTCATGGGAATTTCCCGTAATTTCCGACTCGCGTCCTCTTTCGGGGAACATCGCGGAACTCGTCAGGAACCACCGTTCCGCCAATGCGCCGGCGATCAGCACGCTCAGCGCGGCAATCCGCAACATCGCTTCGGAACGGGAACTGCGGGAAGTCACGGCGGCAGTCGTTCACTGCGACGCACCGGATTTCAGAACAGTTCCCCTGCCCCGTTCCGCATTCGAGCACGCGCTTGCCCGTGAGATTACAGCGCCCTGCATCCGGTTCGGAAACGAGGAACGGTATTATGCGCTTTCCGATCTGCGCGCTCTTGCCGACCGCGGCGGAGACGACGCCATGCGCAGGGCATTCGGCATCATCGACCGGTTCAAGATTCTCTGCGCACTCAGGAACGGACCGCATGGAACCGTCGCAGTCAATGCCATGATCCGTTCGCGCCTGCGCATGACCGATGCGTTTTCCTGCGGGCTGCCGCTGATGATTACGCGCAACCACCCGGAAAGCGGACTTTACAACGGCGATATCGGCATGGTCTGGCGGTCGTCCGCAGGACAGCTTCGCGTTTACTTCCCCGATCCGCGGGAACCGGGACGCTTCCGCTCGTTCCTCCCGGTGGAACTGCCTGAACATGAAGCGGTTTTCGCCATGACGGTTCACAAATCGCAAGGTTCGGGTTTCCAGAATGTGCTCATCATACTGCCCGATCACGATACGCCGGTCCTTACGCGGGAACTGCTCTACACGGCGGTCACGCGGGCGGAGGAACGGGTCGTTCTGTGGGCGAATCCGGCGATTGTCGCAACCGCTCTGGAACGCCTTACCATCCGGCAGTCCGGATTGAAAGACCGTCTGGCTGATCCCGTATCCTGATTTCCATTGAAAAATTCTCAGGAAAACGGCTTCAGACAGTTTACAGCAAAAAAACTTGATCAACATTTTTTCAGGAGGTTTTCATGAAAGAAGAAGAAAAAATTTTCAAAGGTATTCTTTTCAATCCGGGCGATCCGGAACTGAGAGCAATCAAACTGCGTTCTCACAAGTTGAGCGCCCAGTACAGCCGGACTGTCGAAGACGACGCGGAACTGCGCCAGAGTCTGGCGCAACTGATTCTCCATGAATTCGGAGAGGGCAGTTTTATGCAGGGACCCGTATTCTTCCACTACGGAAAACATACAAAAATCGGCAAACGCTGCTTTTTCAACTATAACCTGACCATTCAGGATGACGCCCCGGTCACAATAGGAGACGACAACAACTTCGGCCCGAATGTGACGATCGTGACTCCTGTCCATCCCATGCTTCCGGAGGAACGGCGCATTCTGTTCGACAAGGACGGAAATCCCAGACATCTCTGCTACGCAAAGCCGGTCGTGATCGGCAATGACTGCTGGTTCGGAGCCAATGTCGTGGTCTGCCCCGGTGTCACGATCGGCGACGGCTGTGTAATCGGCGCCGGAAGTGTGGTCACGCGCGACATTCCGCCGATGTCATTCGCCGCAGGGAGCCCATGCCGGGTCATCCGTGAAATCACGGAGGCGGACAGCATGCGCAACAAGCCGGAAATCCTGGCGGACAATCAGGTTACGCCGGACAGCAAATCCTGAAAGGGATTGCCGGTTGAAAACGACTCCCGTTTTCAACCGTATATTCCACACCCGCGCCCCCGTCCGGGGAATTCATCTGCAAGGAGAATCAGGTTATATTCAAAAGCCTTCCGGGAAAAGGGCATGTTGACGGAGCACAGGCTGCCTGCACAAAAGAGTGCTGGCGCTGGCTGTTCCGGCAAAACAATCAAAACCGCGGCAGATCCGCCGCGGTGCAGGCAATTCCCGTCTGCAAAAACAGGAGTCATACATGAAACATTGCATTTGTTTTATTCTGTCCGCCGTCTTCCTATTGAATCTGAACGGACAGGAAAAAGAAAAAAACGGCATGTCCGCCGCTGGAATTTCACGGGATAAGCATGTATCTTTACAGCCATCTCAAACAATACAACACAAGAATCAGGAGAGAAAAATGCCGAGGTCCCGTGAGGAAATCATGAAAGATATCAATTACGATGAGTCCAGGATTCCCGCCTGCACCCTGCCATCCCCGTTGGATAGAAAGGACGGAGGACGTATTGCAACTGCTTATGAATGGGTGAACCGCCGGCGTCCGGAAGTGCTTGCCCTGTATCAAAAGGAAGTCTACGGGCAGATTCCGCCGCGCCCGGACAGGATGTGGTTTGAAACCCTTTCCGTCAGGGAAGACGCTCTTGACGGCGCCGCAATCCGGAAAGAGATCCGTCTCCACTTTGCCATGGACAATGGAAAGAGCCATTCCTTTGTAATGCTGCTTTACATCCCGAAAAACGCCAAAATGTCGTCGCCGGTGTTTCTCGGACTCAATTTCAAGGGCAATCATGCCGCAACGGATGAAAAAGACGTCATGATGACGGGGAAAGATCTCTCCGGCGGAATCGTGCATCCGGACGGTCATGCCTCGCAGGTTCACCGCTGGCAGTTCAGGGAAACCATCCGGCGCGGTTATGCGTCCGCGACAGTCTGCTACCACGATATTTTCCCGGACCGCAACGACGAAGCAAGCTGGCATCACAGCATTTACGGACTGTTCTATCCTGATAAAACGCCGGAGGAGATTCATGCACGGTATTCCGCGATCGGCGCATGGGCGTGGGGACTCAGCCGTATGCTGGACTGCCTGGAGCGCGAACCCATGATCGACAGTGCGAAAGCAATGGTCCACGGTCATTCCCGCTTGGGCAAGACCGCCCTCTGGACGGGGGCGACCGATCCGCGTTTCCGGCTGGTGATGTCCAACGATTCCGGCTGCGGCGGAGCGGCTCTGTTCAAACGCTGTATCGGGGAAAATGTCGAAGCCATACTCTCCTCGTTCCCCTACTGGTTCGTCACTCCGTTTGCGAACTATATCAGGAACGAGGCGGGAATGCCGTTCGACCAGCACTGGCTGATCTCGCTGATCGCCCCGCGCCCCGTCTGCATCGCGAGTGCGACGGAAGATTTGTGGGCGGACCCCAAAGGCGAGTTCCTTTCCGGAGTCCATGCGGCGGAAGTCTACCGTCTCTTCGGGGCGGAAGGACTCGGCACAGATGTCATGCCGCCGCCCGACCGGCCCGTCACAGGCGAGATCAGTTATCACTTGAGAACCGGAAAGCATGACCAGACTCTGGAAGACTGGCTCCACTACTGGGAGCTGGCGGACAGGCTGTTCCGAAAATAAACTGCCCCGGTGCAAAGCATCGCGGTGCCAAACCAATTTTTTGAATAAAGATTCCATCTGAAAACAGGGCTCATCCCGGGCCCTGTTTTTTTACCCGCATTCGAATTCACCGTTTTTTCGGATAACCGCCGGAACCGCCGTATTTGACGGGAATATCCCAGGGCGCCCGGTCGTAATCCGGATTTTTCAGAATCAACGGAATCTGCGCCGGAGTCACGTTCTGGATCTTCATCCGCCGGAACAGTTCCTCCTCTATTTTCGGAATCCGTTCAGGATGCCCGGTCAATTTGGAAATACTCGCAAGATTGTAGACAGGAATCATGCTCAACGGATAATTTTCCGCCTCTTTCAGATATGCTTCGAATGCCTCGTCATAGCGTCCGAGTTTCACCAGCGCGCCGCCGCGGTATCCGTAAACATGCGCATAGTTCTCAATATAAGAGCCGATCAGGGCGTCCGCCGCGGCAAGAGCCAGTTCCGGCGCTCCCAGTTTGCCTGCCGCGATCATCAACGCATAATTCGGTTTATATTCATGCGGCGCAAAACGGAGAGAACGGCTGATCCGCTCAAGTTTCTCCGACACTCTCATTGCAGGATCATGAATCGCATTTGCCGTACTGGACGCATAAGCGGAACGGGCAACGGAAAGCGCAGTCCAGAACAGGATCACGATACCGGCGGTACATGCAATCATACGGCAGATCGCCGGATGCCGCAACCCGGCTGGAACCTGTTCCTCCCGGAACGCGTCTCTCCAGAAAAGTCCGAGGAGCCACAAGGCAATCAGATTCATGGGCCAGGCGACAAAAATCAGGTCCAGTTGGGCATGAAACAGCAGGCACAGAAATGCGAAAAGCAGAAGCTTCCTTTCCCCGGAAAGCCTCCCTGCGCCGCCTCGGAAGATTCCATACAAAGGATACAGAACAAGCCATGCCCATGCAAGCCAGCCGAGAATACCGAAGGAAGCCATCATGAACAATACATCGTTGTGAGGGTGATTGGTCCGCGGCGCATTCTGCATTCGGGTAAAATAATCCTCCGGTTTGAAACGGACGAACTCATTTTCGAAAGAGACGCCTCCGACACCGAAAACCGGATTTTCAGCGATCAGCCCAAGAGTCGCACGATAAAAGACAAGACGATCCTCCTGCTCCGCGATCCTGCGGGCAAAACCGGAACCGGGACCGATCATATAAAGTGTCCCGAGCAAAAGAACGGCAAGCAGAGCATAACGCAGATACCGCTGTCCGCGGGAAGTCAGATGCATGGCAAGAAAAATCAGTCCGGTCAACCCCAGGGCAACTGCGGCTCCGCGCGAAGCGCATGCGGCGAATATCCAGAGCCCGTATCCGAGAACAGCCCCCACAGCCGGAAGCGACGCCAGCGCGGGAAAGCGGAACCTGCGCAGCAATCCCGACAGATGCCATGCGAGAAACGGCAGGGAAACCAGAAGAAGAACTGCATTCCAGTTCGTATTGCCGGCAATTCCGAAAATCATGGCGCCGGAATGATACTGAATGCCGGATACGGCCAGATCCCACAATCCGAGCAGTGCAAGGGCGCGCGGCAGAAAAAAACGGAATGCATCATAGTAAACGTATGCCGCCAGCGGCAGAAGAATCCAGACCAGGCTCTCTCCCAACGCATCAAAAGGGTAGCGTCCGTTCAGGAAAAAGTGCCCGGCGGCAATACAGAAAAATCCGCCGAGCGCCAACTGCGCCTCCCGCTTCATGGACGCCACGGCTCCGGCAAGTCTTCTGAAATCGAAAAGCATCAATGCCAGAGCAAGGAACCCCACACTGCCGGCGGAGACCGCCAGCATATATTGCGGTTTGACGGAATGCAACAGCAATTCGGGATTGTAAAAGAGAGCCGCGGCAGACAATCCCGCCGGCACATACCATCCTTTTCTGAAAAAACCCGGAAACAACGCCATGAACCGCCTTTCTCATCCTGTTGCAATCAATCTTCCCCCCAACTCCGATACATTACTGTTTCAATTCCGCTTTTCAAGGCGGAATCCGGGAAAAATAAAAAGGCTTCAGACAGTCACGGTATTTTCCTCCTCCGCGTTACTCCGAAGTTCCCTGCATATTGCGTGTCTGCCTGACGACCGCGAACTGATCAATATAAAAAACATTCTCAAGACCGGGCTTTCCCATCCGGTAAAAATCCGGCCCGAGGACTTTTATACTGACCCATATTTCATATTTCTGCCCGAGTTCGCTATTATCGCTGACAACACCGTCCAGTGCGATAAGAAATCCGGCAAACATCGAGACAACCGAAGTCTGAGTAAGTTTAATCCCTTCTCCCAGTTTGTACCAGTGATAGCCTTTCGGCATGGCCTCTGGGAAATTCTGTATTTTCCCACGGATCGTCCCCGCCATTGACGGCCAGACCGTCCATGAAAACGGATACTGATATTTATCCTCCCGGAAGTCCTTATGCGGAGTTTTTACAATGTCGCTCATTTTTGCACAAAGAGCCTCTCCGGCAGGGCTTTCCGGATCTTTCACAAGTTTCAGGTAATCAATATAAATCTGTGCCAGTCCGGTTCCAAAAAGATAGAGTGCATCCGGTTCTACCCGTTTGAACTGCTCTGGAACCGGAAGCTCCTTGCGCTTCGCCGCCATATCAAGAAACTTCGTAACGTTATTCTCGTATTCCGAAATATAAAATTTATTGTTTCGGTCCACTTCGCGTGCATCCATTTCATGATTCCATACCCGTTGATAGCGCTCCGCCGTTTTCGCATAATCCGGCAGCACGACATCTTTCCTGCCCGCCATATCCAGGGATTTCCGATAAGCGCCGGACCGAATCAGATAAAGGCGATCCAATGAGAGCCGGGCATGTTCCACACGCCGAACCAGTTCAGGCTCCTTTGCAACCATTCTTTCCGCCTCATCCAGAATGCGGGATGCACGACTCATTGTTTCCGCATCAATGAAATTATAGGCACTCAAGGCAGGGAACCAGCTGATATTGCCACCTCCTTTTTCCGATGCACGTTCCAGAAGATCGAGATACTCGCGGATTTTTCCTCCCGCCTGGCCATAATACAAATCCGTAAAAGTCTTCAGTAAAGTATCATAGTCAAGCCCCGGATTCTCTGCCAGCTTGATTTCAATCCAGACTTTCAGGTCGCGCATATCGGCACCAATCACCTGTTCATGCTCGAAAAACACACCACCGCCGTGATTGGCTGCCAGCATCCGCAAGTCAGGTGCAAAAGTCCGCAGAGTCGGCGTAGGATAATTGATGCAGACCGGTGAACCATAGGTAATGGAATAATCCCACATTACAATATTATTGCAGATTTTTGCCCATCCCTCCAGATTTTTCCGGTGTCCGGCATTGGCAGGGTCACTCCACGGTCTGAGAATATTGCTGGTGGTATCGCAAAGGCGGATCCCGACATTCGGCAGAGCTTTCATAAATTTTGGCGGCGGTTCCGTCGAATGAATCGCCATCATCAGGAACACGGCATCGGGAGCCTCCTCTTTCAGCTGATCCGCCACATGATTGACAAAATCCAGCATGACCCCTGATTTCGATCCTTCCCGTGTCACAACCGCATCGCAGGAAGGGCAAGTGCAAAAGCCGTCATAACAGTCGTTCTGGTCAATCGCATAAAACATCGGAGGCTGTATCCCTCTCTTCCCGGCAAACTCACGGTCATGGCGGATATGTCCGCGCAGAGCCTCCACCCAGAGCTTGCGCAGCCCAAGGCTGGTCAGGCAGAACTGACTCTGCGCCGCGCCGTTTGCACGGACAGAGTCGAAAGTCCGAACACCGTCGATCAGCGGAAAATATTCAGGATGTTCCCTGAACAGTTTCCGGAGACAATCCGCATCCCCCAGCACCGTATACATCGTATGCGCACTTCCCTGCGCCTCCCGGCCGCTGAACCGGCTGAACAGCATACGTCCGCCGTAATTGGAGTCGCTTATGTTCATACGGTTGCGCGCAAGGAAAATACGTCCGGATATCCCCGGCACCAGATAGACATCTCTGTAAAGCATGGGCGGTCTGCCTGACAGATTCAATTCTTCAAGCTCAATTTTTGTCTTTTCCGGCACATATTCCACAGATGGAGTAAGCCAGTGGACACCCAGTACATCTTCAAGAAAATGATAGACGCCGTAAAGCGTTCCGCGCGGCTCTCCACCGGCAATCACCAGATGACTGCCATAACTTTTAATGATCCATTCCTCATCGCCGAATTTCCCGAGATCAAGCCCCTGTCTGAGTGCAAAATTCGTATTGCCGAGATAGATTGCGGATGTCGGCGATGAACACCCCTCTTGTACAACCTGAAACTGCTTCCCGGTTATTTTCGCAAGATATTCCGTCAGTTCCGCAGTTGCGGTTTTCTGTGCCGGAGTCTGGACGGAAGGCACAACAACCGGCACAGTTTCCTTGCCGTCGAAAAGGCTGATGCTTGCGCAAAGCGCCAGCGGAAGGAGAAAGAGAAAGGTAACGATTTTTTTCATGGCATTCTAATCCTGTTTTATGATGTTGATTAATAAGGTGCAAAACTTGTCATGGTATACCATGCATACACAATGCGCGGAGTATTATTTATATAGCTGTTGATCGGATACCCTCCCGGATGGGTATTGGAAAGATAGGTGTAATGCTCCGGTTTGGAGTGTCCGGCGAGATACAGCAAATTGCACTTTTTATTATGCCGGAATGCGGTGTAAGTCTCATAACTGTAATCATAATAACCCGTGCCGTGTGTCTCTGCATTCCCGTGTCCCCGGCAGGATTCGATGAATACCATCTGCTCCGAAGGACGTGCGATCAGGGAAAGCCTGACTGCTGCCGGTCTCCCCGCCGCCGGAAGCCATCCGACATCCTGTTTATAGTTCTCGCCGCCGAAAGCAAAATGATTATAACCGTAACTGACGCTTCCCGTATAAACTCCTGTGCGGCTGTCGGATGCCGAAGGTCTCAACATCCGCTGCTCCGGGCAGATCAGCAGATGATTCGGAGGCACAAGCGCCACTCTTGAATTCGGAATATAATCAAACACATAAAGATCAATCCAATTAATCACATCAGCGCCATTTCCCCACTGCAAAGGAGCAAACCAGTCTTTATTGTCGCCAAGATAAAGATTGACGCACAATCCGAGCTGCTTCATATTGGAAAGACAGCGAGTTGTTTTCGCCTTTCCCCTTGCAACGCCAAGCGTCGGAAGAAGCATCGCTGCAAGAATGGCAATAACAGAAATTACAATGAGGAGTTCTATCAATGTGAATTCAACTGAACGTCGAATATATGCCTCAATATTTCCATTTCTGTCACATCCTCTCATTTCCGTATCCTTTCATAAGCCTTCCTTGAAGAAATTCGCTTCATTTGCCGGAACAGTCCACCTTGACATCGGCAATATAAAGCTCGGAGTCCTGCTGTGCTCCAAACGTCAGCATGACTTTTCCGGTAACTTTATTCTTAACATCCGCAACGCTCAGTTCGACTTTCACATCCTTCCATTCTTTCGTCAGAGTGATGCTGCTTGCCGGAAGGACACCCGTCCAGTCACCGTTGACAAGAAAGGCCTGAAGCCCAAAACAGACACTTCCGGAGCCTTTTACTTTCGCCGTCACCGTCACCTTGTCGCCGGATTTTGCCGCAAAACGGAGAGAAGTCCCCCAGCTGAAACCATATTTTCCCTTAATTTCGGTAAAGTGCAAAGCTCTTATTCCATCTTCCGTAATCACTTCATACCTGGGAGCCGGCTTATATCCCTCCCAGGCATTTGCATACCAGCCGACCGGGATTCCATTTTTCTGAATCTGCGCAAAATCACCTTTTACATCCACCTCGACCGCGGAAACCGTCATAACGGTCAGAGCGGCTGCTGCAATCACAATCTTTTTCATTTTCCACCTCCATTTATGTTAAAAATTAATAACGGACGATCATATTGCACGGCAAAACGGCATTCATAACGGAATACGCCGGATCATGAGCCTTGCGTCGCAGATACTCCAATGCCAGCAAACCGAATCTCTCCAAAGGCATCTTGATATAAGCACATGCCAGCGTATCGTATTCATGATATGGTTCGATATTATCGAATACAAGCAATTTCAATCTGTGAATATCATGCCCTCCCGCACTGTTGCAGCAGGGGACAAAACGGGTGAAGTTGCTTCCGTTTACGAAAAAAGCGGCATTGAATTTCCGCGAGGCGATAAACTTTGAAACAGCCGACATGTCATAACCGAGCACGGAAGCTCCGGGAAGTTTCAAATGCTCCGGGACTTTCAGACCGGTCTCCAGAAAAGCATCCTCCCATCCCCGCATTCTCCAATATGAACTCTCCCCCTCTTTCGAAGAAGATACACTGCCGATGCAGGCAATATCATGATACCCGTAACGGATCAGATAATCCACGGCACGCTTTGCCTCCAGATAATCGTCTACGCTGATTGAGGCAATCTCTTTCAGCGCACTCCGGTGATTATTCACCAGAATCGGCTTTTTGTACCGGAGCAGTTTTTCATAAACGGAATCCGGATAATTCTTCAGGATCAGTGCATCCACATCAACATCCAGAATCCCCTTCTCCAGTTTTCTTGAATCCAAGGGTTTCAGATAATAGTTTCGTCCATAGGGCGAGTCATTGAAACCATTGATGATCAATATGGAATAATGGGGACTGTAATCGGCCAGGTGATCCGTCCCGATTCGGAAATCAGCATACATATAAGACTTTGTTTCCTGTTCCGGATCTTTCACAAAAGTTCCGATGCCGGGACGCTTTTCCAGCAGATTCCGGCTGCAGAGTTTATCCAGCACGCGCCGGACTGTCGGACGGCTGATCCGGTACTGTCCGCAAAGTACATTCTCAGAGGGAATTGCCATTCCAACCGCCAGCTCTCCCCGAGTGATCCGTGCCTTCAAGTCTTCATAAAGCTGTTCCGAACTGTTTTTCCTCATCTTTCCATATTACATGCTATTATTTACATGTAACACTCCTTTTTCTTTTATTATAAGCATTTTCATAAAAGAGTCAAGGGGGGAAAACATAAATTTCTTCAAAATAAATCTGGAAAACAACTTTTCCGAGATAATGCCCTGCAAAGCATTCAAAGGCGGCAAGTTCGCCTGCCGCAGACTGTAAGGGAACACTGTTCTCCCCTAATCCTCTGCGGCGGCTCCCAACGCCAACAGACGAGGAACAAAGTTCCGGGAGACGCCGCCTCTGCACATCGGGAAAGACGCCGGATTTCCCTCCATGAACGGCCGGAACTCCGACGACGGGATTTTCATCTCCGGCAACCAGCTTATGCAAAGGACTGCGGCAAATGCAGAATATCAGCAGCAACATATTTTCATACTCTGCCAACGCAATACTCCATAAGCGCAATCCTGCGAAAACGGACGACAGCTTTTTCCTTATATCGCCCGGACAATCCGGCTTTTAATCAATGATTATTTCAGATAAAAATATTTCTTATCGCTTGTAAAACAGCATGAACCGGATTATCTTACCATTTCGTGCTAATAGATATGCCATGAATTACGGATACATAATCATGAAAAACAATCTGAGAACCATTTATGATGAGTCGATGGGCGGCAGACCGCGCAAAAAAACGAATGCGGAAAAAACAGGAAAAATGAGCTTGCGCCCTCTGTTCCTGATCCTGTTTATTCTTTCCGTCCTCTCCGGTCTCGCCGTATGCGTCTGGCTGGAATTGACTTATGACATCCGTGACATTTACTACGCATGGCTGATCCTGATTGTCTATTCGATCACAGGAGCCACCCTGATCTTTCTGAGATGACCGCAGGATGCATACTTGTGTTTATCATTCGAAAAAATCTCTGTAAAAAATCAATATAAAATTTTCTTATCATCCCCTTCCCCCATCTCCGGACTTACGGAAAACGGCAAACAGGGAATAATTTTCCGTTTTCTCTTTTCATGCCCTTGACAAATCATTTTGTTTGACTATAATTATACTATAAAAGATATTTTTAGTATAACAAAAGGGATAACAAAAGAAATGCCCGTCACGAAAACAGATAAAATTCTGCGGGAGCTTCTGACCGATCTCGCAGCCGGAAAACTCGGTGTGCCGGGAGACCGTTTCCTCACCACACGTGAACTCACCACTCTGAAAGACGTCTCCCTGAAAACCGCATTCCACATTATCGGAGAACTCAAGGAGTCCGGCGTCATTCAGAAAACAGGCAGAGATTACAGGATTGTCCGCCTGACACCGCCGCAGAGACAGGAAAACAGCCGGATGCTCCTCGGATTCATGGCAACCTGTCTGGAAAGCCCCTATTTCGCCAAACTCGCATGTCATGCGGAGGAATTTGCACACTCCATCGGCGCAAGCCTGATCATCGCCTCCAGCAACTACGATTTCAAGACGGAATGCGAACGCCTGAAAATGTTCTGCCGGCAGGGTGTTTCGGGTATCATGATCTGCCCGTGGGCGTCAACGCCGGAAGAGGAAAGTTTTTACAACACGCTGGACGTCCCTTATGTCATGCTCGGGCGACGGCTCGAATCCGTGGACTGCGATGCGGTTCTGGTCAATAACCAGAAAGCCGCGCAGCAGATGGCGGAGCATCTGATCGAACAGGGAATCAAAGAATTCGCGTATATCGGACAGGCAGGCAAACAGCATGATCAGCGTCTCCTCGGTTTTCGAGCGGGACTGCTCGAACATGGAATTCTCCTGCCGCAGGACCGGATTGTCCAGGCAGACTACAATTCTCCTGAACAATGCCGCGCGGACATGGCAAGGCTTCTCAGGAAAAAACACGGCGGGCGGCTCGGCGTCTTCTGTTATCACGATCTTTTTGCCACACGCGCCATCAATCTCTGCCATGAACTGGAAATCAGGGTCCCGGAGGAGGTGGCGATCGCCGGATTTGACGATCTGCCCATCGCATCGGAAATCTACCCGCCGCTGACAACCGTTTCCTATCCGGTCAGAGACATTGCGCGGCTCGCGTTTGAGACACTGTACACACGTATAAAATTTCACTCGCTCAATACCGGAGTCTGCCGTTACCTGGATTCAACGCTGATCATCAGAAAAAGTTCCGTCATGCCACAGAAAGGGATGCAGAAATGAAGATTCCGGAGCAGATTCATGCGGGACTGATTGACGGGGCGGTCGTTCTGGGCGGAACCGGAACGGAAGACTTCCGCCGCGGCGCATACGGCATTGCGGACCGCATGAAACAGGCTCCGATGCAATTCGACTCCGTATTCGACATTGCCAGTCTCACGAAAGTCACAGGAACGGCGGTTCTGCTGGCATTCTGCGTGGAAGAAGGAATCATTGACCTCGATGCGCCGTTCACGGAATATCTGCCGTATCACGGCAGGCTTTTTTCCCCGGTCACGGTAAGACAGCTCGCAACGCACTATTCAGGGATTCAAATCAATTACCCGTATTTCCCCGGCGAGGAAAAGAAAATGATCGAAGCGATTCTTTCTCTGGATTTCGTGCGCCCTCCGATGACGGAATATGAATACACCTGTACAAATTATATCCTGCTCGGGCTCCTGATCGAAAGAGTAATGAAGAAACCGCTCGAACAGCTCGCCGAAGAACGGATATTCCATCCGCTGGGCATGAACGATACGAAATGGGGCGCTCCCGTTGACGGCGCTCTGTCGCGGACAATCCGCACAATCAACGCGGCTCCCGGTGTGATTTCCGATCACGGCGCACGGGCAATCGCCCCGCACCGGATTGGAAATGCGGGAATTTTCTCCACAGCATCCGACCTTGCGAAATTCTGCCGGATGATGCTGAATCGCGGCAGGGGATTTTTCAAAACGGACATCGCGGAGCTCTTTTTCACCAATCAGGCGCCGCCCGGCATGACGCCGCGTTCCATCGGCTGGAACATGGCGCCGGATTTCATTCCGGAAGGCTGTTCCGCATCGACAATCCACCATACGGGCTGGACCGGACAGGCGGTCTGGATCGATCCGGCGAAACAGCGTTTCCTCATTCTCCTGACGAACCGTTTCGGGGATTCCATTGAATCATGGAGAGGACGCCTGGCAGCCGCACAGGAAATATTCAATACAATCGTATAAGAAATAATAAAAAAAGGAAAACGGAAATGGCAATCACACAGACGGCAATCAGTTATTACGGGCTCAACTATGTGGAGCACGCGGAAAAAGATTTTCAGGAAATGCTTGACCACGGATGCACCACCGTCATTCTGGCGGTCACGGAATTCGATTTCGACTTCTGGCGCCCGAATATTCCGAAAATCGTGGCGAAGGCGCACGAGATGGGGCTGCGCGTCCTGATCGACCCGTGGGGCAACGGCAAATACTTCGGCGGGGAACAGGTCAGCAAATTTCTGCAGGACAATGTCGAAAACCGTCAGATTTCCGCACTCACCGGCGAGAAACTCCCGTATGCATGTTTCAACACGAACAGCTACCGCGACTACTTCAGGAACTTCTGCGTGACGCTGGCGCGCGAGACCAATCCCGACGGCTTTTTCTGGGATGAGCCGCATTACGCCTTCCCGAAAGGCATCGCCTCCATCACCGGCGGCGTGGCGGATGACTGGACCTGTTACTGTCCGGTCTGCCGCAAACGGTTCGAGGATTATTACGGCTATCCCATGCCGCGCTATATGACCAACGACGTCAAACTGTTCCGCTGGCGCGAAGCGCTCGTCGTGCTTTCCGAAACCTCGAAAGCGCTCAAGGAGATCAATCCGGAACTGGAAATCACCTGCTGCGTCCACGCGACGCAGAACGGTTATTACGTATCCGAATACCGCGGCTACGACAACTGGGACATGGTCGCGGCGTGCCCGTACTTCGACGTGTTCTCCACGACCATCGTGAACTGGGCGCTGCCGGAGGATTTCTACCGGGACATCACCGAACGCACAGTCGCCATCGCAAAAAAATACAACAAGAAATCCGAACGCTGGCTCATGGGCTACTACAAACAGCCGAAAGACTGGGCGCAGGTTGCCAGATGGACGGATATCGCAGAAGAAGCGGGCGTGGACCGCATTGCCGCATGGACCTACCGCGGCGGTTACGGGACTGTCGTAGGCGCACCTGATGCGCTCAAACTCTGGGACACCATCGGAGAAAACTACAAGCGTGTCCTGAAAAAATAAGCAGGAGTCTGATTCATGCTCAGGATTCTAGTTCCGAAAAACGAAGGCATCTGCAGAATCGCGGCGGAGGAATTCGCGGCAATCTGGCGGAAAGCCACCGGTAAACAGCTCGCCGTCACAACAAAGGACGACCGCAAAAGCGACCTTGTCGTAATGGGTTCCGATGCGGTCAACGCCTTCACGCACGGCAAGATCATCGAAAAAGTCATTCCGCAGTTTGAAATACGGACCAATACGGACGATTACCAGCTGATTTCCGCTGAGGACCACGGCAGGCGCCTGCTTTTCATTGCGGGCGGACGCCCCCGCGCGCTTCTCTATGGAGTCTATCACTTTTTTGAATCCGAAGCGGACTGCCGTTATTTCTGGGACGGTGATATTATCCCCGCGCAGAAGACAATCGGCATTGAGGAAATCGACATCTTCGAAAGCCCCCGCTTCGAATACCGCGGTCTGCGTTATTTCGCGCACCGGAGCCTGAACCGTTTCCAGGCGGAACACTGGGATTTTGACGAGTGGAAACGGGAAATCGACTGGATTCTCAAGAAACGCCTCAATCTGTTCATGCTGCGGATCGGGCTCGACGATCTGTTTCAGAAAGCGTTCCCGGAATTCGTCAACTACCCCGGATACGAGGTGCCGGAATCCGAAGCGCGCTCTTATGACGACCGCAATCTTTTCTGGTCTCTGAAATACCGCGGAGAACTCCGTAAAAAGATTCTCGCCTATGCCAGAGAGCGCGATCTCCTCCATCCGGAAGACGTGGGAACCATGACTCACTGGTACAGCCGGACTCCGTATGATTTCCTGAACCGGGTCAAGCCGGAATTCATGCCGCAGGCAACCGAAGGCTACAACCAGAAAACAGGGCTGGTATGGGATATCCGCGACGACAGAAATCTTGACAACTACTTCAAACTGACCGAAACCCACATCCGGGAATACGGTGCGCCGGAACTGTTCCACACGATCGGGCTGGCGGAGCGCAGGTGCTATGCGGATCATGCTTCCAATCACCAGATGAAGCTCTACACCTACCGCCGCATCATCAGCAGACTGCGTGAAAAGTATCCGAATGCACCGCTGCTGATCGGAAGCTGGGATTTCTGCATGTATTGGAATACAAGAGAGGTGCAGGAACTTGTGGCGGAGCTTGATCCCGCCCGCACCATGATCTTTGAATATACCTCCGATACCACGGACGAGGTCAACAACTTCACCAACTGGGGGCTCCTCGGCAAATTCCCGTGGATTTTCGGAATTTTCCACGCATACGAACCGGCAAACGAAATACGCGGCAACTACGACATCATCGAACGCCGTCTGCCCCTTGCGGCGGAAGACCCGATGTGCAGAGGGCTGATCTACTGGCCGGAATGTTCGCACACGGACACACTCATGCTGGACTACATGCCGGCAAACGCCTGGGACCCGTCCAATGTCAAAATCGACGAATTCCTCCCCGGTCTCTGCGACCGCCGCTACATGAAATATCCAGATGAGATGTACGAAGTCTGGCGCAAAGCCCTCCCGCTGGCGAAACTGACCGGCTGGTCCGGTCCCCAGGATATGTCCGCGTTATACTGCTCTTTCTCGGATATGCTTTTTCATCTGCTGAATGAGAATCTTTCCACGCTGAACGTGAAGAACCTCGGCAGACTTCAAATTCAACTGAAACACTTTGAAGGAAAGATCCCCGCCGCACCGGAAGTCTTCCGGATGATCGCCGCATTGAATCTGAATGACCTCGACGACTTTATGCGCAGGGATATCATCGACCTCGCCAGGACAACGGTCTCCAGAGTGCAGAGCTACGGGTTCGCCCGCCTTGCGCTCTCAATGGAAGAGTGGCGCAACGGAAAATGCGAGGCCGGGACAGTGCTTGCTTTGCTCGGAAGCATCGGAGAAACGGTGCGGCTCGAGGCTGATCTTCTCGCGGCTCACGAGGACTATTCCCTCTATGACGCGCTGAAGCTTCTTGAGAAAAAACATGAGACAAATCCCGATTTTGAAAAGACGCTCAAAGGAAATGCGGAAAACACTTACTGCCGCTCCTACATCAGCGAACTTTTCAGCGGAATTTATCAGCCGGAAATGAAAGTCTATACGGAGTGGGTCACGGCAAAGATCAATGCGGACGACCGTTCGGCATGGGAGCGTCCCGCAGAATTCGATGCACAGGAAAAAGCGATTCAGGACAAGTTCTATGAAACGCCTCTCAAAAAGCTGGCGCCGGATCATGCGAAAGCATTCAGAAATCTCTCCGCCACGCTGGAAAAACTTGCAGGAACTACGGAAAAAATCATCAGGTAAAGGAGTTGAAATATGGCTAAGTTCAATGATTTCGGTTACGTCGCAAAGGCATTCGCCAACATTCAGGAAGTCGTCGAAAAGCAGGGAGATCATCTTCACAAGGCGGCCTCCATGATGGCGGACGCAATTCAAAATGACAAGCTCATCAACGTTTATGCGGGCGGCGGGCACACCACCCTTGCCATGGGGGAGATGTTCTTCCGCGCAGGCGGACTCGCCAACATCAATCCGATCATGGAGACGGCGCTCTCCGTCTTCAATCAGGCGCTGAAATATCTGGAGCTGGAACGCACCGTGAACTTCGGCAGTTCCATCGTAAAATATTACGACCTCCGGAAAGACGACCTGCTGATCATTTTCCACAATATCGGCATCAATCCGGCAACAATCGACGCGGCGATGGAGGCAAAGAAGCGCGGCGTGAAAATCATTGCCGTGGCAAGCTCTTACTGGCAGAATGAAATGCCGGCGGATCACTTTATCCGCCACCCGTCCGGCAAAAACCTGTTCGATTTTGCGGATGTCTGCATCGACGACTACAATCCTGTCGGGGACGCAATCGTGAATGTCCCCGGGCTCGACACGCCGATTGCTCCGGTTTCCAATGTAGTCGATTTCACCATCGCGCACCTGCTGGAAATTGAAACGGTCAGGATCTGCATTGAGCGCGGTATCGTTCCGCCGGTCTGGAACAGCGCCAACGCCCCCGGAGGCGATGAAAAGAACGCGGCTTATCTCAAGAAATACAAACCCCTGATCAAGAGTCTGTAAGGCAATGCCGAAGTTCATCACAAAATTTCCGCTTTCGCATTTTGACGAGCTGGTTCCGCTGCTGATGCGCTGCTTTCCCGATTTCTGGGAGCCGCGGCTGAAACGCGGAATGCGCTCGTTCCCCTACGATCTCGAACTCTTCTGTGCGAATCTGGAAGGACAACGTATCGGAACAGTCGGGATTCACGACTACCAATTCCTGTTTGACGGGATCGTGACCCCCTGCGGAGGGCTTTGCGATGTCGGAGTCGATCCGGATTTCCGCGGGCACGGATATGCGCGGAAGCTTCAGGAATTTGCACTGGAATACTGCCGCACGCATTATCAATACTGTCCCATGATGCCGCTTTATACAGACAAGCCGCCCGTATATGCCTCCTGCGGCTGGCAGCTCTATGAGCCGGACCGGAGCGAAGAAATCCGGACGGAAGATTTTCCGAAAAAAGATACATTCCGTCTGGACGCCTCAAAACTGAGCAGAGAATTTCTGCGCAGGTGCAAAACGGAAACCCCGGAAGATGAAGTCATGTATGCAATTCAGCATATCTACATGCAGGGCAGAGAGTTCAACGGCAAATGCGTGCGCTCCGCCAAGACATGGCTGGAGCTCTTTGCCGAGCCGGAGCATGAATGGAGACTGGAAGACCGGACCTATTTTCTTTACCGGAAAGACCGTCTTCTGGAAGCCTATTCCGCCGATCCGAAGCATCCGGTCTGCCAATTCATCCCGGTTCAGGGCGGTCATGATTCCAACAAACTCATGCTGAATCTTCAAGGATGCACGGGCAAACTGGCGGACACAATCGGACGGAAAGCGCTTCTCTTTCCGATCGCGGACACGTTTTAAAGAAATGCAGAATCATCTCTAACAAGGAGAATCAAATGAAAATCAAAGAAATGAATGAAGCTCTCCAGTGGCTTCGTGACAAGTATGCCGTCAAAGCCGACGGCACGCTCACGGCAACCGCTCCCGATTTCATCGGCGCGGGTGCGGAACTCAAACTCGCGGACGGCACGGTCGCAAAACTCCTCCCGTGGAGACAGGAACGCCGTTTCGTCGAGCTCAAAAAACTCGTGGACGGCAAAACTCTGGAGGATGTTTCCACACTCCGCTTCGCAGCAATGAGCGCGGAAAAATCTCTTGAAAAACTGCTCTATCGTGAACTCGATCTCTGCGCCTTTCTCGGAGAGTCGCCGATTGTGTCCGTATTCGCGGTCACAAACGGAAAAACAGCCAATGCCATCGTCAAACTCGCGGATGACAAGAGCTGCAGCATCGAATGTTCCGCCGCCCTCCCCGCAGGCACCGGGGAAATGGACCGCCATGAGATCATCGCGCGCCGGGGAGTCGCCTGCGACCGCACCGTCGATACTCAGGTTCCGCAGTCCTCGATCTACCAGTTCACCAGAGACGGAGAGAAACGCTACACCGATACGGATACGGAACTGTTCGGGTTCTCCGCCGATGAAATCACCCTGATCCGCGCCGCCTTCGAAGTTCTTCAGCATCCGGAGCTTGCAGAAATCTGGAACGAAGCCGACGCGAAGCTGACCGAAATCACCAGAGCCGCACTCGAAAGCGAGAAAAACGGCAAACCGGCAATTTTTGCGGAGGAGAAATAAGCATGAAACCTGTAAAAATCGCAATGATGTCCCTGACCCACGGCCACACACGCAAATATTATCAGACCCTGCGCGAGAACTCCAAGCTCGACTGGGTTGCCTCCTGCGCGGAAGATCAGACCGCAAAAGATGTTTATGACCTCTACGACAACGGCGTCCCCTGCTATCTCAGCACGGAGGAGATGTTCGAGAAACATCCCGACATCGAAGCCGTCGTGCTCGCCTCCGCCAATGACAAACATCTGGAACAGGTCAAGGATTGCGCACGCCGAGGCGTTCACATCCTTTCCATGAAAATTCCGACTTTCGATCCGAAGGAATATGACGAAATGATCGAGGTCGTCGAAAAAGCGGACATCATCTGCCAGATCGAACTCGAAATGCACTACAACCCCGTGGTGAAACGTCTTCAGAAGCTGATCGCGGACGGTGAAATCGGCAAAATTCTTTCCGTTCAGGCGACCAATATCACGCTGTCGCCGGTCTGGGCATTCCCGTGGCAGGGCGTGCCGGAAGCCAGCTACGGGAGACGCGTCCCGCTCAAAGCGGCGGACAACCGTTTCCGCGGCGGCGCCCTCTGCGACCATCCCCATATCTTCGACCTGATCCGCTGGCTCACGAAGTCCGACTTCGATTTCGTCTATTCCGAAGTCGCTCCGAATCTCCGTCCCGACATCCCGGTGGAAGACATGCTTCTGGTCAACGGCAAAATGAAAGACGGCACCTCATTTCTGTTCGATCCCTCGTGGTCGCGCATGGAGGAACGCCTCAAAGTGCCGGCTCCCGGCTGGGAAGTCTTCCCGAAACGCATGGAGGTCAATGTCACCGTGACCGGGGAAAAGGGAACCATTGTCTGCGACTGTTTCGGGCCCAATGTCTATCATAACGGCGCGCCGAACGACCGCTACACGGTTCAATACACCTACTTCGACGAGTGGGTCGGGCTGATCGACGAGTTCGTCGACTGCATCCGCAATCACAAACAGCCGAAGATCAATCTCCGCTGGCACCGTCAGACCATCGACTGCATGAACGCATGTTACAAGAGCATCGAATCGAAAATGCCCGCGAAGGTCTGAACCTGAAAGCACGGGGAAGGGAAAGAAAGATCCTGCGTAAGGATTCTTTTCCCTTCCCTTCACTCTTTCCCAATAAGAAAAGGAAAATCGTTATGGACTCCCACGAGATCAAAATTCTGACCGACCGCCTGATTCCCGTTCCGAAAGAGATCAAATTCAGGGACGGCAGGGAATATCCGATTGCCGGAAAATGCAAAGTCGCGATCCATGCCGCAGAAACCGGAGGGATCTCTGAAAAAGCGGAAAAACTGTTCAAGGATTACTGGAACGCGGAAGCGGAAATCACCCTGAAACAGGATGCATCCGCAAAGAAACTCGGAACGGACGCCTACAAGATCAAGGTTGCGGAAAAACAGCTTTCCATCACCGTGAAAGGCATGGCGGGGCTCCTGAATGCATTCAAAACGCTGCGACAGCTTGCAGAGGTTCAACGCGGAACGGAAAAAGTCACGGGATATTTCCTCGTCCAATGTGAAATCAATGACGCTCCTGCAATGGAATTCCGCGGAATTCATCTCTGCATCTTTCCGGAAACGCCGCTCTGGGACATCGAAAAACAGATTCGCCTCGCGGCATATCACAAATTCAATTATGCCGTTATTGAAACATGGGGCGTATTCCCGTTCGATTCGCACCCGGAATTCTGCTGGGCGGACAGAAAAATCAGCAAGACAGAACTGAAAAAACTGATCCTGCTCGGCAGAGAACTCGGCATTACGCTGATCCCGCAGTTCAACCTGCTCGGACATGCCGCAGCCGCCCGCTCCATGACAGGCAAACATGCGGTTCTGGACTACAATCCCTCGCTCCAGCCGCTCTTTGAGCCGGAAGGCTGGACCTGGTGTCTCAGCAATCCCGAAGTGCGCCGCATCCAGACTGATCTCGTCATGGAAATGTATGAGTTCTATGACTGCCCGCCGTTCTTCCACATCGGCTGCGATGAAGCGGACAATATCGGCACCTGCCGCGACTGCCGCAAACACGTTCTGAAAGACCTTGTGCGCGATCATATCGTCTATTACCATGATCTGTTCAAAAAGCACGGGGCAAGAATCATCATGTGGCACGACATGCTTCTGCAGCGGGGAGACGAACGCTGGAAAGGGTATATCGTATGCGGACTCCCCGAACATAAACTGGATCGGCTTTACAGAGAACTTCCCAAAGATATCGTCATTGCCGACTGGCAGTACGGCTACAAGGCAAAGGAAGACGATCCGGAGCCGACATGGCCCACCACGAAATTCTTCAGGAAAGAGAAATTCGATGTCCTGGTCTGCCCGTGGATCAACGAGCAGGGGACAAAGAGCCTCGGCGAATTCGCGGGAAAAGAAAAACTCATGGGGATGCTGGAGACGACATGGCACATCTATCACGGGGTCCACTATCCGTATGTCCATGCGACGGCGGCCTATGCGGCATGGAATCCCGCGGTCAATCCGATGACGAGCCTTGCCACACGCTTGAGCGTTGCCATGCACATGCGGCAGATCGGCTGGGATATGGATGTCGTCGATTATGAGAAAACCGGCTGGAATCAGTATCAGGTGGATCCCGGACATCATCCGCATCCGGTCTCCTGAAACATCCGCGCCAACGGGAAAAACTTGGAAAAGCGGTCATTTTCATTTACCGCTTTTTCAAGTTTTTTTGTATCTGATTTCCCCGGAAAAGAGGATTTTTTCACCATTTTTGTTTGACGCTCCCCGTATGGTATAGAGAGGAGTGTCGTTATGTACAGTAAAAAAGACAGAAAAACGGAGTCCCGGCCGGAAAAACCGCTGAAAAACAAGCGGCATGAGCTGTTCTGCAATGTCTATGCTCATGAACTTTGGGGACGCCCCGCCGAAGCGGCGGAAAAAGCCGGCTACAAGCCAAGCCAGAAAACAATACGCGATCTGTTCGAAAATCCAGATATCAGGGCAAGAATCCGATTCCTGCGGGAATGTCTTGCGGACCAGTCCATCGCCGACGATGCGTGGATCCGGGAAAATTTCATTGATATTATCATGAACGCCGACAAGGCAGCCGACAAAATCCGCGCTCTCGCCACGCTGCACCGCGCGGTCGTTGCCGGCAAGCGCCCGGACAACCGGCGGAAAGACGGCGAGGATTCCCCAGAATCCCTGTTGTCTTTTTTCGAAGGTGGCGAGGACGGCGAAGACTACTGAACCGGATATCTGCCGCCGTCGGGCATATCAGACAATTCAAGCCTCATATCCCGCGGCGGCAGGATTCCGGCAGATTCTTTATTCCGCCTTCATGAGCTTCATCTGATTGACGGCGGTATAGAGACAGCGCGGAAGGTGGAACATCGTTTTCCATTTTCCGCCTTTCAGCATATGCGTCGGTTCCCCGCGGCGGTTCAGATATGCAAACCACTCGGGATACTCGGGATCCTTGAAGTGTGACCACGACCACCGATCGATCTCCTTGAAACGCTCCCAGTAATACTTGTCTCCGGTCAGCCGACAGGCAAACAGCGTCGCCAGCGTCGCTTCATTATGGGGCCACCAGAGTTTCATGTCCCACTGCAATTCAAGATGAGGTTTTCCCAGAACATCCATGAAATAATAAATTCCGCCGTATTCCCTGTCCGTCCCGAACTCAAGCAGGGCTTTAACAATATCGGCGGCCCTGCGGATCATCGCCTGATCCTTCCGGCGCTCCGCATAGTTCATCACGAACCACATGGATTCCAGCCCGTGCCCCGGGTTGATGAAACGACCCTCGCAGGAGTCCAGGTCAAAAGTTCCATCCGGGTTGACGTTCTCAAAAAGAACGTGATATTCCTCATTCCAGAATTTGCCGAGCACAGTGTTCACGGCACGCTCGGTTTCCGCATCATATTCGTCGGTTCCGAGACAATCCTTCATCACGCTTCCGAGATTTGCCAGAATCATGAAATGCCCATGTGACAAACGCTTCGGCTTGCCGGGCATCGCTTTTTCCCAGCGTCCTTTCGGATTGTCCATCCGGCGGATATAGTTGTGCATGGCGCTGTCCGCCTCCCGCTTGTAGCGTGCCTCTCCTGTCGCCTTGTACATCGCCGCGGCGCCCATCGCGGCGAAACAGTCGGAAAAGATATTGGACGGCGCCATCGTCGGAGTCCCCTGCCGGTTCAGGGCAAAATAGTAGGTCCCGTCCCCGGATTTGCCGTGTTTCGTGAGAAAATCAAATCCCTGCCTCGCGATTTCCAACCAGCGTTCCTGGCGGTAGGGACTCATATAAAATGTCGCGAACATGTAAACGATGCGCCATTGCATCCACATGTATTTTTCCGTGTCGTAAACCGAACCGTCACGGTCCAGCGAGGTAAAATATCCGCCGTATTCCTGATCGACACAATGCGTTTCCCAGAACGGAATCACATTGTCAATCAGTTCATTTTCATAACGCTGCACATACGCTGAAAGGTTCATGACGATTTTCTCCTGTATTTACTAAAGCCATTTAGTATTAAATTGAAGATACATTACAACGGAAAACAGGAAAAGTCAAGCATGGAAAAAGTCTTCTTTCCTTCTGATCGTAGCAGTTCACAGCCCTGCTACACGAGGATGCCGCACCCTGTATTCCATTCCCATCTTTCCTGACCTGAATCATCACGCCAGCGCCTTTCAGTTCCCCTGCCAGTAACGTAGATAAAAATATGATTCACGTTCTTTCATAACCGAGGCAAAAGAGAAAACAATCCGAATAACTGGAAAATATTGATCCCAAAAGCAAATAATATCTGTAGCAGGAGATAGCGCATATCCTGATTGACAACCTGCCGTTTCAAAAGAAACAGACAACGGAAAGAAGCAAAGAACAGGACAATTGCAAGGATAATGTTCAGCAGAAAACAGACGGTATAAAGAAATCTGTTGAAAATCATGAAATCATAATCGGCAAAAAGTTGTTCCAGCAGGAGATAAAGCGGAATCGGTAAAAACTGAAACGTGGAAAGCAGAAAAAAAGTAAGAATTTATCCCTAAATAACGC
>DPDG01000093.1 GCA_003526375.1 Lentisphaeria bacterium | reverse complement strand
GATAGCCGGGAAAGTAGAGAATCGTGTCAAATCCCATACTGTCGCGACGACCATGCTGAAGCAGTTCAGAAAACTCCTGCCGCAGTTCCTCCGGTTCGTAAATGCCGTTAATGTCGGCTTGAATCTCGGCAATGGCGGCTTCCGGATTTTCTACGACAAATCCGAAACATTTTTCACCGAACATTCCGCGTCCGGAATAGTCATGACGGATTTCCGCATGGTCTTCAATCACGCGGACGAGCAACTCAGATACGGTTCTCATGATTTTGTCTTTCTTTTTGATGTTTTATAATTAAAACCAGCCGTTTTTCTCGGCGGCGGTATCATACTGTTTTTTTGCGGCATTCCATGCCTGTTTCAGTTCAGGGATGGAATCCAGTTGCTTTTCGGTGAGGTCGCAAGCGGATAAGACATCTGCCTTTCCATCCCAGTTGATGCCAAATTCATGATTGCACATTTCATAATAAAACATGCTCTGAACATACTTGGCATTGATTCCGGACTCGGTGAAAATCGCCTTTCTGCGTTCTTCCATGTGACGTTTGAACGTGCCGTGAATCAGTTCCGAATCCACTTTCCGGTAGAAGCCTCCTGTGTCGCCAAGACGATAGAGTTCGCTGTTTTCTTTGACGCCAAGTTTGAGTTTCATCTCCTCAAACTGCTCTTCCGAAAAAGCAAAGCCCAATGGCAGGGCGTTCACTTCCTTTTCATGACGCGCTTTCAAGTCCTGATACGTTTCCATTTTTTTCAACTCCTTTTAATGGTTTGTTCGAGCACAAAAAAGCCGCGCCGGAAGTTAGAATGAACTTCCGAAAGTGCGGCAAATCGAACAAAACAAAACGTTATATCAACTCCAGTAAACCCAATGTCCCTGGAGTTCCTTGACACGGTTCCTGATCTTTTCAATCAGATGAACTTTTTCCGGACGGGTGCGATATTCCCGAAGCATCCGGTCGATTTCAATATCAAATTCCGGAAGAACCAGATCGCAGGCAAAGTTATAGACCATGCCGTGCGTATATTTTTGCAGTCCGGGACGCTGTTCGCCGAAATCCGGATTTAATTTACCAAGCCAGCAGACACCGTTGTTTTCATTGTGCATGACGCGAATCAGTGCGCGGGCATATTGATTGCAGAGTCTATTTGCCTCAATCTGCAACGCATACTGACTTAAATTATTCTCTGCCAGCTGATCGGACAGTTTCGGCAGCTCGTCCGCCCGGAGTTCCTGCCGGAGCCATGCGAGAATTTCCCGCATATGATCAGCAGAAACTGTCCATTCCGGAGAATCACCATACAACAAGAGACCGAAGTTCAGATTGTGTTTCAGAAGCGTTTCCGCATAATAACGTGAAACGAACTGACCGCGTTTCCACTCCTTGTCGTCCCGATGCCGGTAATCGTAGAATTCGACCAGTGGTTTGCGTTCCTTGTGGGTGAGGCAGTCTTCAAGACCGTATTTCTCACCTTTGCGCAGGATGCGGACATTGAAATGTCCAAAGATTTTCGATGTTTCGCTCATGTTTGCGACCTCCTTGATTTTTGGGGTGGATAAATTCAAAACAGTTCCGGGGTGTCCGGAGAAGATATCACATGCTTTCTCCGGGGTGCCGGAAGTTCACATTTCTTGACGGTTCGATAGACCTGCTTGCCGTTGATCGTCTTCTGAATAATCTGACCGCTTGTAATCAGAGAGGCGAACACTTCGGAAACATAGTGACCGGCCGTATTGTTGACCTGCTCGTCAACTGCCGGAAGTCCGTATTTCCGTCCAATCGGCAACTCGATATTCCACCACAGCAGACCGCCCGGATCATGATACAACTTCCGCTGTGAAGTCCGGAATGCCTTGAGAAGTTCCGCCTCAATTTCCGGACGTTTTGCTGCAATGTACTCCCGCTGCTGCTCCGCTGTGATGTCATAGATTTCCTCAATAATCCGTTTGCCATTCTGCTGAAAATAAAACAACGTTGCCTGAGCAATGAGTTCCGGTACCGCATCGACCAGTTCCGCATGGACGATTCCGAGGAGCTGCTGCGGGTGCAGATGCAGGCTGGATTTGCCGTTGACGGCATAACCATGTTCAATTTTCCAACCGCCATTTCGGAATATCCGTTCGCAATCCGCATGAAACGCCATACTTTCCGCTTCGCTCTGAAAACCGAGTCCGCTGTCTTCCGGACGATAATAGCTTGGCGTGCGGATACTGTAACTGACTTTGAAATAATCCGGTTTGAATTTACTGTTTTCCATGGCATGATCTCCTTTTGTTCACTGATATTCCTGCGGCAGATTGTCCCAATGTTCCTCATAGAAACGCAGATGTTTCAGAACGGATTGGCAGTAATGCAATGCCCTCTCTGCCTCCTCCTTCCGCCGCCAGGTAAATGGCCGGAACGGATCGGACATTTCTCTCTGATGTTCCGCTTTTTCCGCAGAACTTTTTCCTGTCTTTCGGCGCACTCAATGAGCTGCCGCAGTTCCTTACGGGTCATGATAACGGTTGGTTGTTTGTCGGCATGGTTTCACCGTCTTATGCTGCTTTTTTCATCGGGCGGATCAGTTTAACGGCATTATCACTCCATAAATCAGAACCGCAGCCGTAAATTTCCCGGATACCGTAACCATGACAACCATCATGGTCTGCCGAAGCAATACAACGGAACGGCAGACGGACATCCTTTTCCAGTTTGATTTCCAAGATACTGCCGGAGCCGTTCCAAGAATCATAAAGACCGCAGGTCGTATCTTTGGAGAGAACCAGATAGCCGCGACCGGTACGTTCGGAAAGGTAGCAGCTTTTATTCCGTTCTCTTTCCTTATTGATGCCATCATGAAGAGTGAAATATTCTTCCAAAGTCATTTTAACCAGAAAAACCAATGCGTTCATATGTGTGCTGCAATTTAATGTTTCACGGTAAATCGACTTGAGCAAAGGCGACTGGGCGTTCCCCTTGTCAGCCAGTGCCTTTTTGAGTTCGGATTTCTTATATCCCTGCTGCCGCGTCAGCCAGAGCAGGCTGGCCTCCTCCTGGATCGAATCATCACTGGCATTGTAATGCCCGCCAATAGAATTGGAAGTAAAGTCATAATTCAGATCGCCGGTATCGACAATCAGATCAATCAGCACATCCTGGGCAAGATAGTGCTTTGCCGGGTATTTCACATAGAACTGGTCGCGGATCAGCTCCCGGACTTCATCCTCATCCAGATTTTCAATAAGCTCCGCCACATCCTCGTCTTCGAGAATCCGCTTGATGACATTGTCCGCATATTCCCACTCGCAGTCACGATACCACTCGTCGAGCAGTTCCCACAACTTCTCGTGCGGATGGTCGTCGTTGCAGATCTTCTTGAGCGTGCGGTCATCCAGCGTGTCCCGGTAATCCGCATAGATTTCCTCATAAAACACGCCGTTTTCATCTTTCCAGCAAACTGTGGACAGAGCATCCCTGATGGCCTCCTTCAATTTGTTTTCTCTTTCCTGATCGTTTTTCATCTTCTTCAGCCTCCTTTTCGTGTTTGTTCACCCCAAAATCCATTCGGAATTCTGCGGCTGATCATGTAGCCACTCCAGCAATACGTCATCATCGACCTGATTCGGTTCAATTGGAAGTTTCCAGCCGCAGTTTTTGCATTGATAATGAGAATTCACACTTTCGTGAATCTCCGGCGTTCCGTATTCGAGGTCACCATTATCGTTATATTCGATGGTTTCGGTGACAGTGCAGTCGATCATAACGACTTCAATTTTCGTCTCTTTATTGCATTTCGGACAGATGAATTTCATCTCAGAACCTCCTTTCAGGCAGTTTCAATTATGCGGCAGTTTTCATCCATCGGTTCCCATGACACGAAGCCGTCGAAGTGCGCTGGACAGCCTTTTCTGCCGCAGGAAAAACATTTTTTGAAGCCGGAATGCTGCTCCATCTCAGCCAATGCTTCCCCGATGTGTTCCGCGCGATCCCATTGTTCCGTGCGTTCCGCTTCCTCATAACGCTGCTCCAGTTCGGCATACCGGCGTTTCCATGCGGCGCGGGCCTTCTGATAGGCTTTGCATACCTTCATCTTTCACCTCCGATTTCTTCTTTTAAATTCCACAATAAATTCTGCCTCCGAAACTTCGGTGGAGTGCCAATCGCGATCAAGCTGACCGCACCGTTCAAGAAGAATCCGGTAGATTTTCCGCTGATCGGCATATTCTTTTTTCCGGTGTAGCCGGCTCCAGTAGTTCTGTTCCCGCTTGACATGCGCCATATCCCGGCACAGGCTGAAATCCCGGCTGAGAACAGAGATTTTGTTCCCGTTCAGATCGAAATACGCACGATCCGTATTGACAAGCAGATACGGATGCCAATCGTCATTTCTGTCGAATCGCACAATGTTGCGTTTCCGTAATTCATTGAACTCAATTTCTATTTCAATCATTCCCATTTTCAGCTCCTTTCTGTTCTTGTTTGGGCACAAAAAAGCCGGATTGTTCCAGACGGCATTTCGTCGGGACAATCCGGCAAAACAAACAAGAACCACTTATTTTACGCAGAAGCCTCCCGGCTTCCCCGCATTGCAGTAGAAACGTTCCAACTGTTCATCATTATAAAGCGGAATTTTTTCAATAGACCAGCCGCTGTATTTGCTTTCCGCAAGATAGTAACCGTGTCCACCGGAATAGTCCTCACGATTCTCCCAGTCGGCTGGAGCCGTCGCCAGCTTCCGGATTTCCGGAATATCGCTGTTCAACGCAGCCTTGCGCATTTCCGGAAATAAATTCCGCTTGTGCCTTGAAAACGCCAACACCACAGTCCGGACTGTTCGATAATCGAAGTAATCGGTTTGCAAATCCGAAACGTCTTCATGCTCTACGGCTAAAATCAATGCCACAGGCTTTCCATGTTTTTTGATCGCATCAGCAAAATGTTCCTTGCCGATTGCAGCCAGGCGTTCATTTTCGATCCGGCGCTTTTCGGCTTCAAATGCTTCGGCTCTCTCTTTTTCCAGAAACCGTTTTTCAAGTTCAGCGATCTTCTCTTCCGGCATCAGTCTGCCGGGATAAAAATAGACGCCGATTCCGAAGCGTTCCGTAATCGGTTTGATGAACTGATGACGGGATACCCGCAGATCATCAATCCAGAGAATCCGGCAGGAAGTACCCCATTTGCCATTTTCCACACGCTCAAGAACAACGCCGTCGTATTCATGGGATGGACCATCAATTCCCATAACAACCTGTCCCCGTTCCAAACGATGCTCCACGCACGGCTCCATCTGCCCGGTTTTCCTGTTCATGTGCATAACCTGCATGATATGATCCTCCATTTTCAGCGTCCGGAGCATTCCCGGACAAGTTTGTCGAATGCGCTGTTTGAAATCGTCCGGACATTGGTGTGCAGTCCGAACCACGGTTTTACTTTGGCAAGCGTCCAGACGACAATTCTGCCGTTTGGATAAGTCGCGATCGCTCCGACTTCACGGGAATACCGATTCAGGCGATAAAGAAACTCCTTGACCGTTTTCTCATTCAGTTCCCCCATTCCGATGGCAAGACTCGCCCAGATCAGACACTCCAATGTATGACCGTCTTTTTCCTGCTTCATCTGCCAATTCCTGACCTTGCTGATGTCCCAGTTCAATGACATGACAACCTCCTGCCTTACATTGAAAACCGTTTATCGAGCCCATGATGCCGGAGAGCCTCCCGTTCAACCTCCGTAAAAAGAGATTCAGGATAACCGGTCACATCCCCCGAACTCCAGCAGTCGGGACGTTCACGAACCATGCCAAAGACATTCCTCTCGGTTTCATTGAGAACCCCGTCCTCTGCTGCAAAGATCCCGGAATATTCCGTCAGACTCTGCGTTCCACTTTGCCGCTTCTCTGTCGTAACCAACAGCACAATTGTTTTCTTTTCTTTGCTCATATTCACCCCTCTCTGGAAAGTTATTCTTTCCACAAAGCAAGAGGAAGGCGGGAAAAGCAAATGCGAACGCCGCACCGACAGGAAAGAATTAATCTTTTACCGATTGCCAGGTTGCTCGATTTTTATATCAGATTCTTGAAGGACTCTATGGAATAAAATCAATTTGATTTTAAAGAAAGTTCTGATTTAATAGGAGATTTTATCATATTCAAGTTTTCCTGTTTTTTT
>DPDG01000058.1:59487-100833 GCA_003526375.1 Lentisphaeria bacterium | reverse complement strand
TTATTTAGGGATAAGTTCTAAGTGTGAAACGATAAAGGCTCTCTGATTCTTTCAACAACAAAACAAGTAACAGAGAAAACCAAAGTATTCCCGCCAGATTTGCCCAAAGATACGGCAGGCTGTAAAAATGAATCAGGGTTTTCATTCGGTCTTCTCCTGCCGGAAGCGGCAAAATGAAGCAAATAAGGCACGTCCTTCTGGAGTCGTCGTAACCCGTTTCAATGTCACTGTCATCGGACCATAACCGCCTTCTCTGTATTGGAATAGCATCCTGTTCATGCGTGGAAACAAACGGAACATCACTTGCCCCGATTCCTGATTTTCCCGATGTACATCTTGTGTAAACAGATAAGAATGATCATCCTCCGGATAGCAGGTCCCGAGAAAACGATAAGTACCATGCGCCACATGGCAGAGGAAGACATTTCCTTCCGCTATAATAACATAACCTCGGTTGTTTTCACCACACAGACAATCCAGTTCTCTGGAATACCATACTCCCGAAACAGGTCCGGCAACAAAAAATGGATACAAGATAAAGAAAAATATAATCAGAAACAGAACAATTGTCACACTGAACAAAACAGTCATTTTCCTTCTCATATCTCCACCTCAATAAGTTCAATACAATAACTTGCAAAAAAATAAATTCAAGCAATGTAAAAAAACAAAAGCAAAGAGTTGCAGAACCGATGCAATACGGAAGCCAGGAAGCGGCAAGGCTTCCATGACTCCGCATCCAATGAAAAACATTTATTCCATTTCCGCTTCAATCAAGGCGAAATCATGTTTCTTCACCGGGAAGATGATCCTGTCGCCGTCAATTCTGAGGACGGTTCCGGTCTCCGCATTTTTTGCAGAGACGATTCTCCCCCGACATTTCAGTTCCGCAAGGATATCTCCCGTATAACTGCCGCAGACAATCATCAGTTTCCGCCCGCGCCGATAAGTGCTGACAAGAAGTCCGGAGTCGGAAGATTTCACCGGATTTTCCGGATTCCAGTAGGCAGTATAAACACAATCATTCCGTCCGATGCCGAAATCATACAGGGTATCATGAACCTTGCGGAGCAAAACGCTGTCTGCGCCGCGCGGAGCAGTCGGACGAATCTCGTGCGGGAGCAGACACGCCAGCATGGTACGGGTCGCCCAGAGTCGTTTCTCCCTGTCGCCGCCGATGATGCCGTCGAGCACCGTCGGGAAAAAGCCTCCCTGAAGCCCCTGGCAGACCGCGCGGATGTAATCCGGCGTGAAACGGGACTGGAAATCATGGATCCCGTATTTCCATTCCATGCCCATGGCATTGGTCGCAAAGCCGAGTGTCGGCAGAATATTGGCATTGGTATGATGAACCGTGATCCAAGGTTCGAGACCGCGTTCAGTCATGAGTGTAAGCTGCCGTTTGCGGTATTCCCGGTTGCTCCAGAGCCCGAATCCAGGCTGAATCATGCCATTGTTGTCGATATAGGCGTTTCCTGTTGCCCAAGAATAGGAAGAACGGAAAAACGTATTGTCGTCATACACACCCGTCATGCCGGCGTCCAGCATTTTATCCAGATACCAGATCGCGTAATCCTGATAGGAATTGAATACGCCGACCCCCGTATTCCATTCGTCCTGAAACACGGGATATTCCGCAAGCCCCTGCGCTCCGTCCGAATCACAGGTGTAAAAGTACAGAACTGAATGGTCTTTGTAAGGATACAGGGCTTTTGCACGCTGAAACGCCGCGTTGACGTGCCTGCTTGCATACTCCAGTCCATAGGATTTCACCCACGGCACTTCCGCTTTCGGAGCGTTGTCCACACGTGCAAGCCATTCCCTGATGAAAGCGGAATCGACCCTACCCGTATCACGCGCTTCGGCAAGCTTCCGGATATAGGTAAAATCGTGAAATGCCGGATACCGGGAACACCAGCCGGTATGGGATCCCCAGTAAGGCGGACTCATCAGGCAGAGTGCAACACGCGTTCCCTTGAACCCGTAACCATCCGACCAGCCGCGCCATCCTTCCGGCATAGGCTTGACCGGAGACGCCATCAGGGCAATTGTAATCTCACGGTCTTTTGTCTGCGGAAACGACGCATTGATCAAATTCAGCCGGATGCTCACATCGCCGTTTTTGTGCCGGAACAGTTCCACCGCGTCACGCTCTTTCGAATGAATCCAGCCTTTGTCCCAGTCCGCTGCATAGGATATTCCGCACTCATCATCGCCGATCCAGAGATAAGGAATGAAATTGCTGATATGAATCTGCGGAATCGAACGGCTCTTGAATACGGTTCCCGTTCCCGATGGAATAAATCCCGCTGGATTGGCGCGAATATGTTCACCGACCGCATGGAACAACGTCGCAAACTCTTTCTTCACCGGAATGTCCAAATAAACCCGGTCCGGTGTCATTTCGCCCGGTTTAAATCTGATATCCAGCCGCAACAATCCATCCTGTTCCAAACGCCCTTTCACATCCGCCGCGCTTGTCTCCGCAAAATATTCTATCACGGTCGGAGTCTGTTTCGTGATACGGATTTTTCCGGCAGGATACGGAGTCGTTTTACCGTCCTTTACTGCATGGAGCGCCACAGGGGAAGCAAGAATCTGCCTGCCTTTGGCAAAGACCTCTTCCGGCATGCCGTTGTTTCCGATTTTATAATCGCGCAGGATGCAGGAGAGAGTCTGTCCCTCCGCCTTGAGCGGTGTAAATGGAGGCAGAATCCTGTCTTTCCGTCCAAGCCGGTTTCCGAGCCACGGATAATGTTTGACATGGAACTCCTTTTCCAGCAGGATTTCCTTTGTTCCGCGATCGGAAAGCGAAACGAAATAACGTCCTTCCGCCAAGACTCTGCCCAGCGGTATTTTTTCATGGATCACCTTCATGTTCTTTTTCCCCGCGGAAATGTCAAATGCCTTTTTCATGGAAACTCCGGTGGAAAAATGCTGTTTCCCTTGGGAATCCGTAATCCTGAGAAGCATCCCGCTGCCGCCCAGTTTTTCAGGATTGCATGTAATATCCAACACCATCGAATTCAGAGAAGGATACCATGAAAGTTCACCGGACAACTTCGATTCCCCCTGCGCCATCGCCTTGATCTCATTCGGCGCAAGAGTGCGGTCATAAACAACAAGATCATCCATCGCAAATGTCCCGCCGCCAAGCACGAGGCCGCCCAGTTTCTCCGGTTCCAGTTCGAATTTCAGATCCAGTTCCGCGTATTTGACTCCGTTCAGATAATATTCCACGCGCTTCGGGTTCAGGTTGACGGAAAGATGCGTCCACTGCCCGGGAACGGGCTTCCTGTTGATGATCAGATTCTGATTGCCGCCCTTGAAATGATGCAGGAACAGCAGCATATATCCCTGATGCTCCTGAAGTCCCAGATATCCGCTTGAACGGAATGCGCTGGCAAAAAATCTGCGGTAACCGGTTTTAAGCGGTTCATCTGTTCTGACCCAGAAAGAGAGGTTGCCGGGAACGGCAAGCTTTGCATCGCGGTATTCAACGCTCCCGTTCTTGAAATGCCCTGCGCTGGTGTGTCCCGTTCTTCCGGGAACGGAAGCGATTTCTTTTCTGCAAATTCCTTTCATTCCCTGCGGACAGGATAAGGTTCCGGCGCCGTTCTCGAAATCCTGTTCGACTGTAATATGAGACTCCGGCGTGAACCAGATCCGTTCAGGAACCGGCTTATAATCGAATTCACGGTTCAGCAGAATCTCTTTCTTCGAATTCCGGAGCGTAATTTTAATCCTGCCCGCCTTCTCCGGGGCAGGCAGGGCAAAGATTCTGCTCGCTTCCGTCCCCGCTATTTTCCCCGAATCAACGGTATTTCCAGACCGGAACTCAAACTCATAATTTTCATTTTTCGGAGACACCGCCTCGACCCGGAGCGGCAGACGCCCCCCGGCATAGGAACAACTCACAGCGGGAGCATTTCGCCGCAGTTTGAAGTTTGCGTAGGACTGCGAATCCATGAAACTTGAGCACGGTGTAAATGGCGCCTGCCTGCCGGGTTCTGTACGAAAATTCCGGACCGGCAGAATTTTCCAGTCGCCTTCGCTTAATTTCTCGTATCCGAACGCCTGTGCAGGAATTGCGATTTCAATTTCCCAAACTCCGTCATGAACTGAATTCGCAGCTTTGATATCCGCAAGCCATTTGCGAGCCGGCAGTCCGTAGCCGGGATTGTGATGCTGCTGAAAAAGCGCTCCGGTATGGCTGGCAATCAACTGAAATTCTCCGAACTTCGCCTGTTCAACCGTTCTTGACGCTTTGGGCGGATCGAACCAGAATTCAACAGAATCGTCCATGACGATATTGATCGCTTTCGGAGCCGTGACCAGCCTGCCGCGCGGGGGAGTCTCCGAACGGACCGCAATATACAGGTTCGCAGTATCCCATGTCAGAAACACTTCCGCTTTCCGGGGATCGACCGGATTTCCGGCGCCTCCGATCTTCAACGCGTTTTTCCACTCTTTTTCATTGATCCTCCCGTCAATGACAGGCGCCGTCCGCATTTCAGGCACCGTATATTCAGCCGCCCCCGCTGATATGGCTGCTCCGGCAAACAATGTACAGACACTCTTTTTCCAACCCATGATTTTTCCTCATATTTTAATTATTGAATGCAATTACGGATTCCAGAAGACATTGGCAGAATAATTGGTACTGTTGCCTGCGTAAGGAATCGTTCCTTTCTTCCGATATTCCACCTGCCCCGCCACATAAAGGACATTTGCGCCGTTCCCGTGACGGAAATCCAAGTTGAATTCAGATGTGTTGTAGGTAAAACTAGAATTTCTCCTAGTATCCGCATACCAACCAACCTGTGTCGGACGTTTTATGGAACGCATCTTGATGCTCCCCTGCCACCATGCCGCACTCCAATAGCGGGATACGCGCTGGGAAACACCGCAGTGATATTTCCCGTTATTCAGACGGCTGTCCGTTCCCGGATCAGCAGGACATCTCATGATCTTCGGGAAAGAAGCAGAATTTCCTTTGTGAATTCCCTCAAATGCACCGCCAGTCAAAAGCAGATCTCCCCACCACACAGTATAGTAGACCCAGGGAAAAATCTCATCTTTATTGGAATCCGAATAGTTGTGAAATACCTGATACATCTGGCGCATATTGCTCATGCAGCCGATCTGCTGTGCCTTTCCCTTTGCCTTGTTCAGCGCCGGCAAAAGCATTGCCGCAAGAATTGCGATGATCGCAATAACAATCAGAAGCTCTATCATAGTAAAACCTGCCGGTTTACGCATAAAGAAATGCGTAAAAGGCATATACCGGACGGGGCAGGGCGTAAATTCCGCTTGTTCCCCCCTGTCTCCCACAGTATATCCGGCAGACTTTTTCCATAAAAAACCGACCGGAGTGAAAATTTCGTACTCTGAATTCATCTTTTCCCTTTCGCTTTGGTTATTGAATTGGTTAAAATCAGTTCCGGCTGTAAAAGAATCCGTCTGCGGGGCTGAAGCGGATTTTCAATCTGCTTCAGAAGCAATTCCACCGCAGCAGAAGCAATTTCCTCCAGAGGATAATCAACGGTTGTCAAAGGAGGGTCCAAATGGCAGACCTCGGCAAAAGTGTCAACACTCTGATCAATGAAACTGCAATAGCGCCGCAGATTGTCAATTCCGGCAATGCTGACATCTTCAGGAATCCTGAGCCCCGCTGCGCGTAGATACCGGTAGAAATCACCCGCATAAATATCACCGGAAAGAACAACTGCCGTCGGACGGTTCTTCAGCCGGAGAAAATAATCCACAGCTTCATTCAGCATTCTGTGGTGTGTCTGCGGCGTCACCTGCCTGCAGCAGATCAAATCCTCCTCATAGGACAACCCGTTCAAAGTATAAAGACTTTTGATCTTATCCAGGCAAAAACGCTCCTGAAGATGAATCTTCTCGTTATACTCCACAGGAACAAAATAGAAAATTCGCCGGTGCCCCAATGACTTCAGGTGATGAAACAGCATCAGCAAACCTCCGACATCATCCTCGCCGACAGAGGTATAAGTCCCCGTCGAATAAGTCGGTTTCAAGACGACGCAGGGAAGCGGGAAATTCTTCCACTCGGCAGGGCAGATATTGAAAAGAATCCCTTTGGCGTCCGTCATCCGGACCATGGATTCCAACTGAGCGTAATTGCAGAGAGAAAGCCCGATATTCTGTTCCATACAAATCTTCTGGAGTTCAAAAAACATGGCGGAGGAATGCATATATTCACCGGGAACCGTCACACACAACAGATTTATTTTTGCCGGATAATGAAAATCACTCAAATACCCGTTCTGCACAAGAAGCCCGCGCAACTGAATCTGAACAGGCGTCGCGGCACGTTCCGGTTTCCGCAGAATCCGGTAGACGGTCGAAAGCGAAACCTGGCATGCCGCCGCAATTTCATTCATTGTAAAAACTTTTTTTCTCGGCTTCAAAAGCATCATCAACTCCTTGTTTGTTATTATAATCAAATCATTCCTGCTGTCAACCCCCATTTTTCATAAAAAATAAACGAATGACAGATTTGACAAGGATTGACAAAGAAAAATTGATCTTCCATCTGAACGGACCGTCCGATACCCACAAGTGCATGGCATACGGCTTTGTTTTCAGAAAGAAAAAGGAGTTTTCGGTTTGACATTCCAATTTCCGCGGCAATATTAAGGGATACGGGGATTTTCAACCACAAAACAAACTTCAAGGGGGGACTTATGAAGAAAATGATTTCCGCCGCCGTCTGTCTGCTTCTCGCAGGCTCCATTCATCTTTACGCACATTGCCAGATTCCGTGCGGAATCTACAATGATCCGCTCAGGACATCCATGATTTACGAGGATCTGAACACGATCGACAAGAGTGTCGCCGCAATCAGAAAACTGTCCGGGGAAAAAACAATCGACTATAACCAGCTTGTCCGCTGGATCAACAATAAAGACCTGCACGCGCAGAAAATCCAAACTGTCGTATCGGAATACTTTATGACGCAGCGCATTGTTCCGGTCAAACCGGGAGAAAAAGGCTATGCGGAATATGTGACGCAGATCACGCTTCTGCACAGTCTTCTGATTGATGCCATGAAAGCCAAGCAGAGTGTGGACCCCGCGATTACCGTCCGTATGCGCGCCACGCTGAAAGCCTTTGAAAAGGCATATCCGCCCGCCGCGATTCATCATGAACATTGACTGACGGAAGGGCCGGAGAACTCATTCTTCCGGTCCTGTCCCGATATCACTTTTCTGCCGGAGCCGGAATGATCTCCTCCGACAGGAACATCTGTTTTTCATTCAGATTGCAGATCAGATTGACCGGATAGATTTGCGCGAACTGATCCGGCCGGTTGCAGACGGCTATGATTCCGCTTACATGGACTTTCCGTTTTTCCAGCAATCTGATCTTGATTTTGCAAAAATTTCCCACCCCCCTGTCAATCGTGATATTCTCATCGCCCAGCCTGACTGTCAGCCTGATTCTACTGTCCGGAACGTCTTTACCGATATGCACACCCGCCCATTGCTCCGGAACTGCGAATATTCTTGGGAAAAAGGAAATTCTCTGACTGCTTGCACTCCCCACAACAGATTCCGTCAATTTGATTTCAATTAAATATGTTCCGGGCTTTTCGATTCCCTGATCAATAACTGCGATGTCTCCCTGACGCCAGCGCTTTTCCGTCAGACATTGACCTTTTTCCTGCATCGCACAGGAACAGCACAGTACAAAACTCAATGCTATCAGAACCAGACAGAGGATTTTCCCTTTCACAACCGGACTCCTTTTCTTTGTTTTACATATTGAGCGTCATCCAGATGACGGATTTTCTCCCGTTTTCTTTCTGTTTCCGGAGATTGTTCTCCGAGTATCGGATATGCGTCCGACTGTTGCAGACATCCAAAGTGCAGCATCCGGGCATGGGACGCGGATACTGCCACTTCACGAAGTAACGTTTATGGTGCAGGAAATATTCAAATTCGAGTTCGGATTTTCCATCCGGGACATAGGCGATCCTGACGCTTTTCCCATTGCCGATTTCCCCCAGCGGCATCCTTTCCCGCTGATTACAAATCAGCAGACAGTCGCGGATCGTGCCATCCGTATCGTTCTTGATTTTCAGCGAGACCGGAATCTCATGCACAGGATCGTAAATACGAACCGCAATGAACAGTGCAAGGACTCCCGCCGCTGCCGCAGAAAGCAGAAGTATGGTTTTCCCCGTCATGACTGTCTCCCATCCATGATGTTGTGAAAAAAAGCGGCTTCCATAAGATAATGTCTGAAATGGAAAAATACAATCGCTGTTGCTCTTTTTTATGATAAAGACCTTATTTGCCTGATTCCGGATTCCGGCAGAAGCGCCGGGCTGTATATTTTTCAAGAAAAATCTCTTTTTTCTGTTTTTCCCTCTTGACAATAACATGTTTATATTGTATTATTAAGACAAAGACATGTTTATGTTGTATTATTGGAGAAACAATGAAACCGGTTCCGGAATATATCAAGGTCAGATCTTATATCTACAATCTTGTCTTCAAATCAGACGGCGGGAATGTCAGGATTCTTTCTGAAAATGAACTCTGCGAACTGTTCAGCGTCAGCAGGGTGACTGTCCGCGGCGCACTCAAGGCGCTTGTGGACGACCGGATTCTGGTAACCCGCCGCGGCATGGGCACTTATGTCAACCCCAAGTATATTGCCGGATTCTCTTATCCGCAGAAGACCATCGGGACAATACGCGAAAGCGGTGAACCGGCGTTGAATCAGTTTTCCGTCATGATAGCGGATGCCGTGGAAAAATACGGAATGTATCTTGAACTGCTCTTCCGCCCGGATTCCAGACAGCCGCGCCGTCTGGTGGAACAGGCGCGCAATCTGGACGGCGTCATCTGGGAGAATTACGCAGGAAAAGACAGCAGGAAATATGCGGAGGCGTTTGCCGGAAGCAAGATCCCGCTTTTGCTCCTGACGAGAGAAAAAGAGCAGGAGCAGGACAGTATCTTTCTGAATAAACGGAATGAAGCGCATCAGGTTGTCCGTGCGGCATCCGGCGCTGGACACCGGAAAATCCTGTTTGTCCACCGGGATTCGAAAGAAAGACTGCACGTGCACAAAAATCCCGGATTCACCTATTATCATGTCCGGGAAGAGCTCCTTTCTCCGGCAAGCGACTCGGTATGCGACATCTGCACTTTCCATGACTTCACGGAAATGCTGAGCAAGAAAACCCCGTTCCAATATACCATGCTCTATTTTTCCTTCACCCTTGCACGCAACGTGATGGAAGCTCTGGATCAGCACGGAGTCCGTGTTCCGGAAGATGTCTCGTGTCTTGTTTACGGCAAAAGCGATCCCCGCTTCTTCCACGGGCTCGAACCGGATTCCATCGACTTCAGGCAGCCGATGGAAGACCTGATCGGAAACTGGTTTGAACAACGTATTTTCAGTAAAGGAACATCAGGGACTTTCCGGGAGGAACTTTTTCCGGCATTGCTTCCCGGACAAACAATAAGGAACATCAATTGAAAACAACAGGAGGATGCATCATGGGCAGTAAAAGTAAAACAATCAGCAGGCATAAACATCTTTTTACATTAATAGAACTCCTCGTCGTTATTGCTATTATTGCAATTCTTGCGGGAATGCTCCTGCCTGCGTTGAACAAGGCAAGAGAGACGGCAAAACGCATTTCATGCGTCAATATGGAGAAACAGTACGGGCTTGTTTTCCATAGTTACACCGATGATTACGGGGGATGGTATATGAGAGGCGGCGATTTGAACACCAAAGGAAATGTCAATCTGAGTGTCGGGCAGTGGAGCGACCTGCTTGATGAGCTGGGTTACACAAAATACAAAAGCGTTTCCGTGGGCTCCTACAATCCGCGTCTTCATCAGCTGCGCTGCCCGACCTATCAACCGTTGACATCGGGAATTCATCAGACGGGGAGAGATTCCCAGTCCTACAATATCAACGCCAACGCATGGTGGTGCGGCGGCGGCCTCGGAGGAACAACAGACCAATATCTCGGCTGCAATGTCTCCGAAATCAAACGGCCTTCCGTTTTAGTTGCACTTGCGGAAAGGCAGTGGCTTACAGAGCGTGCCGTACACAATTATTTCAAAGACTATACCGGATTCGCGCTTCATATCAAACCTGCCGGAAACACCGATATTCAGGGAACTGCCATTTTACTGAACGCTCACGGTAACGCCAGCAATCTTCTCTATGCCGACGGACACGTAAACAGTGTGCAATACAAGGATGTGCGGGGCGCCATGTTCATGATTGACCCGACAGTAGATTCTGCTGCGGCAAAATGGACCGTATTTCAAAACCTTTAAGGGCGGATAACAGAAATGAGCTGGATTGACTGGATAATTGTAATTATTCCATTATGCTTTGTCATAGGCATGGCAGTCTATTCGCGTAAATATGCGAGAAGCGTGGCAGATTTTCTTGCGGCGGGGCGCGTTGCAGGGCGGTATGTGCTATCTGTCGGAGACTTGGCAGCGGCGTTGTCGGTCATCACTCTGGTTGCGGGAGCAGAACAAAATTACCAGACGGGTTTTGCAGTCGGATTCTGGGCAGCCATGACGGCGCCCGTGGGAATCTTCATGGCACTGACCGGTTTCTGTATGTATCGCTGGCGCGAAACACGCTGCCTCTCTCTGGGGCAGTTCCTTGAACTGCGTTACGGCAGCAAGTTCTTCCGCATATTCTGTGCGTCGCTCCGGACTTTTGCTGAAATGGTCACCAATGCCATCGGACCCGCTGTCGCAGCAAACTTCTTCATCTACTATCTCGGACTTCCGCACAGAATTATGATCTGCGGCATCAACCTGCCCTGCTATGTCATCATTGTTTCACTCTGTCTGTTTCTGGCACTGGTCATCATCTGGCCAGGCGGACGCATTTCCCTGCTGGTGACGGACTGCTTCCAGGGGCTTCTCTGCTATCCGATCTTCGTCATCATCGTAGGTTACATCATCCTGAATTTCTCCTGGTCGGGCGATATCGCACCGGTCATGTGGAACCGGGCTCCCGGACAGAGTTTCATGAATCCGTATGATATTTCACAACTGCGGGATTTCAACGTATTCGCTTTGATCGTCACACTTCTCGGCTCCATCCTGAACCGGGCCGGCTGGATCGGCAATGACACCAGCGGAGCCGGAAGAACCCCGCATGAACAGAAAATGGCCGGCGTGCTCGGCGCATGGCGGAACGGCATGGCATGGGTCATGATCCTCCTGCTGGCGATCATCGTCATCACCTTCATGACAAGTTCCCATTTCTCCAATACGAACAACCGGTTCGGAATCTCCAATACGGCTATCCGGCAAAGTCTTTCGGCAAAAGTCCTGCAGGAAGCCGTGCCCGATGCGGCCGTCCGGGAGAAGGTGCTTGCGGAAATACGCAAAATCCCCGCCGCGGTGACACCGGAAATGTTCCAGACCCCCATGTCTCAGCAGCAGAACCTCGACACCCCCTATTTCAATGCGGTGAGAGACACGCTCGGCGACACTCCCGAAGGACGTTACCAGTTCCAGAAGTACCGCTCGCTTTATCAGCAGATGATGATGCCGTCCGTGGTCAGCAAAATCTTCCCGGTGGGAATGCTCGGGCTGTTCTGCCTCCTGATGATCATGCTGCTGATTTCCTCGGACGACAGCCGTATTTTCAATGCGTCTTCGACTTTGATGCAGGACGTGGTGCTGCCTATGTTCAAAGGGCGTCTTCCGCAGGAAAAACACCTGCTGTATCTGCGTCTCGCCTCCGTAGGCGTTGCCCTCTTTTTCCTGATCGTTTCCATCTTTTTCGCACAGCTGGATTACATCAATATGTTTACAACGATCATGTGCGCAATCTGGCTCGGCGGCGCGGGCCCGATCATGGTCTTCGGACTTTACAGCCGTTTTGGAAACCTGACCGGTGCATGGTGTGCCATTTTCTTCGGCTCCGGATTTTCCATGCTCGGACTGATTTTTCAGCGCAACTGGGCAAAAAGCATTTACCCGGTACTGGAACAGTGGGGAACAGTAGAAACCCTGAACAGTTTTCTGGAAACAATTTCCGCTCCCTTCCACCCGTGGATCGCCTGGTCCATGGATCCGGTGAAATTCCCGATCAACTCCTTTGAAATTTATTTCATCTCCATGGTTCTGTCCGTCGGCGGATATATTGCCGGTTCTTACCTGACTTACAAACCTTACAATCTGGAACGGCTTCTGCATCGCGGCGCATATGCGGACACCCCGGAAGTGCCGGCGGAACCGTGGACGCCAAGAAATATTTTCAGCAAGTTGATCGGCATCACGCCGGAATACACCCGCGGCGACAAGATCATCGCCTATTCGGTCTTCGGATATTCGATCATATACCAGATCGGCATCGCATTTTTAATGATCGTCATCTGGAATGCGGTCAGTCCCTGGCCAAAGGAATGGTGGACGATCAAATTCTACATCACATCGCTGCTCATCCCGGGAATCGTCGGAATCATTTCCACGGTCTGGTTCATGATCGGCGGCGCGTATGACACCTATCGTCTTTTTGCCGATCTGGAAAAGCGAAGTGAAAACCCGGAGGATAACGGACAGGTTTTCCAGGATAATCATTGAATTGAAACGGAATTCATTTCCAAACAAAAACATAATTAACCACAGGAGGTATTATGAAGAAAATGTTAACCCTGCTGTCAGTTGCGGCGCTGTCGCTCGGAGCGGCAGAACAAATGCCGCTGCCATCGGGAAAAGCGGAATTCGCCCCGACAGAAAAAGCATCTGCCGACCAGATACAGACGCTGGTTCCCAGAATTGAAGGCAATGCGATCGTCTGCGGCAACAAGAGGCTGGATCTGCAGAACAACAGCGGCATGACTCTGACCTGCGACGGCGAGATGCTGGGACGCTTTTTCTACTATTTCACAGGCGAAGACAAAGCAATAAAGAAACCATACTGGATTGAATGCGGCCGCTGGTTCGCGGACCAGGAAAAGTCATCTTTCAGGAAATCGGGCAATACGTTTTATGCCGATACTTTCATGAAGATCGGTGATTACCCCTCGTGGGAAGCGTGCAAACAGCAGGTCGAACTCCTGCCGGACGGCCTGATCAAAATCGACATTCAATGGACTCCGTCGGAAGATCAGAACCTGGCTCTGGAAGGGCACTCCCTGTTCTTCATGATGCCCTATAAGACAGGCGGAGGAAAAAGCATCACGCTGAACGGCAAAAAAACAATGCTTCCCACGGAAGCGGTTTCCGGCATCATCTGCGGAGAATACCGCCCGAAAGAATTCAAAGTCGTTTTTCTGCCGGACGATCCGGGCAAGACTTTTTCCATTACTGCGGTAAAACCTGATATCGACCTGTTCAATTCATGGGCGATCAAAGACGGACTGCGCTTCAATTTCGTGGACAATAAGAAGACCCGTCATCTGACGGTTTTTCTCGACATCCGGCAGGGCATAAAAAAAAAGTAACCACGGATACGGCGGCGGGAATTGATTTCAAGGCACTGGAAAATCTCTCCCTGCCGGACCGGTCCTCAAAAAACCTGCAGGGAAATCCGTCTTTTGAACAGGGCTTTCATGGCTACCGGAGTGCCCACGTATACGGAACCGGCTATTCTCCCGAAAAATGGCGGACAAAACCGTATGTGATTGACGAGGGAAATGCCCTGTTCGGAAAATCCTCTCTCAGAATTCACACTCTTTACAAACCGGATACCGATTATCGCGCCCTGACGAATGCGGGGAATCTCACCGGACCACCCGTCATCGTACCGCCCGGAATCTATACCTGCAGCTTTTATGCGAAAGGAACGCGCGCGGGACAGAGGGTCAATGTCTGGATTCCCCACTTTTCCACCGGAAGCATGTATGCCGGGCTGGCGCATCTGACCGTCTCACCGGGAAAAGATTGGCGGCGTTATCATTTCACCTTTGAAACGAAGGTTTCCATGCCGGTCAATCTTAACATCAATGCAGACAGTCCGGACGGGACCGGTTACGTCTGGCTGGACGGTCTCCAGCTTGAATCCGGAAACCAGGCGACACCGTTTGAAACAAAACCCGTGGAAGGTCGGCTCTTGACCTCGGCACCCGACAATTTCATCTCCGCAAAAGAAAAAATCAATGCAAAGATGAAACTTGTCACTATTCCCGGCGCAAAAGGAAAGGCAGTCGTAAAGGTAAAAAATTTCTATAATGAGGAAATCCTGCGGACGGAACTTACCTTTACCGCAGATCACACCGGCAGCGCAGTCATTTCCCTGCCTTTTGATGGAAAACTCGGCAAAGGCATTTTCGTCATCCGTACGGATTATGAACTCGCCGACGGCAGGAAAAGTTTTGATTTCCACCGTCTGACCGTCTGCGATTTTCTGGAAAACAAACATGCTTTAAAGAACTTCTTCGCTGAAGATTACGGACATTTGGAACAACGTTACAATCTGCTTGATTACCTCGAACGCTACCGCAAAGTTGGACTCGGCGCCAAAAATCACCTGTTCAACTGGTCGAAAATCATATCGGACACCTACCGCTCCTACGGAGTGGAACCCACTGACAGTTCCGTGGGGACATTAATCAGCGATCCCGATACGCGCAAACTGATCGGATTCGGAATTCTGCCGACAGGATCAGTCGGCTATGGGAAATTTCCGGACGATCCGGAATATCTGATCCGCGACTTCAAGCTGGATGCCGGCGGCGTTCTGACGGACGCATATCTCGCAAAACTGACCGAAGCGGCAAAAACAGTGGCAAAAGCCCACCCGTGGATTAAACTCTGGTGTTTCTATGGAGAAATCAAGGCGAAATTTCCTGACGAATGGTGGAGCAAAGACGCATCGCCGGAAGCAACGGTAAAGGTATTCGCCCGTCTATTGAAGGCATGTGCGGACGGAGTCAGGCAGGGCAATCCGCAGGCAAAAGTCTATCAGGATGCGCCGTGCAACATGAATCCCGGCGGGGGCATTGCCGAAACGGAGCTCCTGCTGAAAGAGTGCAACCGCATCGGCGTGAAATTCGATGTCATAGGAATTCACCCCTACCGCTTCTCACCGGAAAATCCCGATCTGGATGCCGATATCCGGACTTTCCTTGCCATGCTGGACAGAAACGGATACAAAGACACTCCCGTCTTTTTCCCGGAAATGATGCACTGGGGAGCCTACAACATCCCCCAGTGGGGAACGGAATCCTCAAGCTGGCAGGGCACTCCGCGGAGCTGGCACAACGGTGCAATCTCTTACGATATGGGATGGACCGAAAAGCTTTCGGCGGCATGGCGCGCCCGGAGCTGGCTCATGGCACTGAAATACTCGGACCGCATCTTCTCGGTTCAATCCGGCGCGATGAACAATTTCGACATGGATCTTTACCTGACGCCGTTTGCATCGCAGATCGTCTCCAACACGCTCGGCAACCTGCTCGGAAACTCGCGGTTCAGAAAAGAAGTGCGGTTCGCTCCGTTCATACGCTGCTACATCTTCGAGGATGAACGGAAACGCCCCGTCGCGGCACTCTGGTGCCATCAGGAGCGGGTTGATTCCGGCAAAGTCGACGCTCCCGTTGCGGAAGCGGATTTCGGCGCAGCGCTCGAAGGAGCCTTCGATCTGATGAACCACCCGAGAGCCGTTCCGCAGGGAAAAATCACATTCCCCGTTACATCCTTTCCGCTTTTCCTCCGAGGAAAACCCGGCACACTTGCGGACATGATCAAAGCGCTCGAAAACGCCTCTCTCGTATCGGGAGACGGCATCACCCCGGTTCTGGTTTCATCCCGTCCGGTCTCTCCGGCGGAAATGAAAATCACTGTGGAAAATCTCGTTTCCCGTGATCTTGCCGGCACCCTGAACGGACACGGCATCACGGTGAAAGGAAGTTCTTCCGGCTCCCTGTCTCTGCCCCTTCCCATTCCGCTGAAAGATACGGAAATCACACATCAGCAGATCCCTGTTGAATTCAAAACCGGACAATCGCAGTTCAAGGCGGACAGTTCTTTCGACGGATTCTGCTGCCGGAAGGTCAAAGACGGGCTCACGCTTTCCGAAATCGACTGGGCAAAGCTCCCCGCCGTCACTTTCACAAAGTACACGGGGAAGCAGAAAGAAACAGACGGTTCTTTCCGTATGGCGTGGAATACACAGGGGCTTTTCCTCGAAGTCAATGTCAAAGACCGGAAGTTCGTGCATGAAGAATATCCCCGCATGGCGGAACGCTGGAACAACGACTGCCTGCAGGTTTACATCGACACATTCGCCGATGCACGCTCCAAGCAGAAACAGGGCTATGATGAAAACGATTACGAATACGGAATCTTCCCGAATCACGCGGGAACCTCCGCCTGCGTATATCGCGCCCATCTTGTAGATCAGCAGCTCGGACTCGGAACCGCGGCGCCGCAGAAAAATACAGTCGCGGAAGATATTCCATCGACATTCACAAGAAATGCGGACGGGTACACTTACCGTGTATTCTTCCCTGCAAAATATCTGCTTCCGGCGAGAATGCAGAAAGGTTATGTCATGGGATTCGGGCTTTTCGCGCCGAATGTCGACGATCCTGCCGCAAAAAAAGAAAAACGCATGACCTCGGCACTGACTCTTGACGAGGACAGCAAAGGCTGCTTCAACCGTCCCCACAAATGGCCGCTCCTCCTGCTGTGGGAATAAAGTTCCGCCTGTAAAATATAAAAACGGGTCTCCGAAACAAAGCCGGAGACCCGTTTTTTTTACAATCTTATGATATTTGTCACTGCTTCAGACGCATTTGCGGGAAAAGCAGAACATCGCGGATGGATTCCGCACCCGTAAGAAGCATGATCAGACGGTCAACGCCGAGTCCGAGACCGCCCGCGGGAGGCATTCCGTGTTCCATCGCGGTAAGGAAGTCCTCGTCAATCGCCATTGCAAGATCCTTTCCGTCGTGAACCGCCTGCTCGACAAAACGCTTGCGCTGTTCGATCGGATCGTTGAGTTCGGAATATCCGGGGGAAATCTCCTGCCCGTTGATCTCAAGCTCATAGACATCGACCACAGTCGGATCGTCCTCGCAGGCTTTTGCCAGCGGGACAAGATACGCAGGCAGACGCGTTACAAAGGTCGGCTGGATCAGAGTCTGTTCGATCAGTTTTTCATAGATTTCATGCGTGATGTCGCGTTCTTCCATTTCGGTCGTGATCGTAAGCCCCATTTCCCTGGCTTTTGCGGCTTTCTGCTCTTTGTCCAGATCAAACCAGTCCGCACCCGCGCGCTCTTTGATGAGGTCGCGATAGGGAGCGCGGCGCCAGGGGCGCGCCAGATTGATGACTTTGCCGCCGGGATGCTGAATTTCCAGCGTTCCAAACAGATTCATGGCAATCGTCGTGACCATCTCCTCAATGAGATCCATCATGGAACGGCAGTCGCCGTATGCCTGATAGATTTCCAGCATGGTGAACTCGGGATTGTGCCTGCGGTCGATCCCTTCGTTGCGGAAGTTGCGGTTGAGCTCGAATACTCTCTCAAAGCCGCCGACCAGCAGCCGCTTGAGGTAAAGTTCGGGAGCGATACGCATGTACATCGGGCTGTTGAGCGCTTCATAGAATGTCTTGAACGGATTTGCGTTTGCACCGCCGGGAATCGGCTGGAGCATCGGTGTCTCGACTTCAAGGAATCCTTTGGATGCGAGAAACTTGCGTATTTCGGAAAGAATTGCGAAACGCTGCATGAATACCTTGCGGCTGTCGTCGTTCGTGATCAGATCGAGATAGCGCTGACGGTATCTCTGCTCGATGTCGGTGAGTCCGTGGAATTTTTCCGGCAGGGGACGCAGAGATTTGCTGAGGAGAGTGAACTTGTGCACTTTGACCGTAAGCTCGCCGGTGCGCGTCGTGAAAGGTTCGCCGGTCACGCCGATGATGTCGCCGAGATCAAGTTTCTTGAAGACCTTGAAATCATCTTCCCCGATCTGGTCGCGCTGAACGTAAATCTGCATTCTGCCGGAAGAGTCTTTGATATCCGCGAAAATGGATTTTCCCATGGCGCGGAATGCCGTCATGCGGCCTGCGATCGTGACTTCCTCCTGCTTTTCCGCTTCCGGTTTGAAGTTCTTCCTGACATCTGCGGTCATCTGCACATTGTCGAAGCGTCTTCCAAAGGGCAGAATGCCTGCGGCAGCGAGATCCTGAACTTTTGCCGCGCGTTGCGCGAAAATATCCTCGGGCTTCTGCTCGGGAGTATTCTGAACGTTTTCTTCGCTCATTCTCAAATATCCTTTCCAAAAATTTAGATAAACTATATAAGATACAGCTTGTCAGGATTTTTTCAATGGGAAAGTATCATTTTAATTCTCCATATCGCCATACTTCCGGACATGGAATTTCCCCTCCGAAAACCGGAGGAGATGAAAAACCCGGCGGATACAGTATTTGAGACGCCGTTTTGCCGTCCAACGGCTTGCACAGAGTGTCTCCGGCGTTTTTACCGCTTGCTTTTTTTGCAGGGGAGGATATATTGCAGAAAAAAGGGGGACGATGATGACAGTGACATTGGAACAATTTTTATTTGTATTCGGGCTGACTCTGTTTGCCGGATTGTCCACGGGGATCGGCGGGTTCATTGCTTTTTTCACCGGAAAAGACAGCGATTCAGGGACTTTTCTTTCCGCATCGCTTGGATTTTCCGCCGGAGTCATGGTCTATATTTCGCTTGTGGAGCTCATGGCGCAGGCGCGGAACGGACTGGCGGCAGGGTATGGGCAGCTCGGCGGCGGACTGTTCGCCCTCGGCGCTTTCGCATTCGGCATTCTTGTGACATTCATCATCGACAAAATGATACCGGAAGTCGAGAATCCGCACCATGTCCGCAGCAATCATGAAGTGGAACATGCCGAACATGCTGAACAGAACGAGCGCGCGAAATTCGGACGCGCCGGAATGCTGTTCGCCCTCGCCATCGGAATCCACAACTTTCCGGAAGGGCTCGCGACCTTTGCCGCCGGACTTTCCGGAACTGAGCTGGGAATTCCGATCGCCATTGCCATTGCCCTTCATAACATTCCTGAAGGAATCGCCGTCGCGGTTCCGATTCTTTATGCCACGGGCAGCCGGAAAAAGGCATTGCTTTACTCCCTGCTTTCCGGGCTTGCCGAGCCTGCGGGGGCATTGATCGGATTTTTCTTCCTCCTGCCGTTCCTGACTCCGGTTCTGCTTGCCGTCCTGTTTGCGGTTGTCGCCGGAGTCATGATCTACATCTCGTTCGATGAACTGCTTCCGATGGCGGAGACTTACGGCAAGCATCATATTGCACTTGCCGGAGTGCTCGGCGGAATGCTGTTCATCGGCGCCGGGCTGGAATTTCTATGAAAAAACAGTGTGGCTCCTTTATTGAAACTCAATACTCTTTTCTCCCGTAAGCCCCGTATTGACATTTGTGACGCGGAGAATCCATTTTCCCGGAACATCATTGTATGCAGTCTGCAATGCGTATTCTCCGGAACCATCCTCCGTTGCGATGTTTTTACTGTAGACTTTATCTGCGGTTCCGTCAGGGCGCAGAAACTCCACATGGAACACCTGCGGTCCGGCGGAACCTTTTTCCGCAACAGCACGGAATCCGGTTTTCAGCATGGTGCCGCGTTTGAGCTTTAACGGCGCCGTGACTTCAACTCTTTCGATTCTGTTCTGCAGAACGGTATAGAGATAGCCCCATGCAGGAACAAGTTTCATTCTGAAAGAATCCCCGTAAGCAAGATATTTTTTTTCGCGGACGTTGTAGAGATGTCCCTTGACCGGAAGCTTTACATTGACTTCAGTTCCTTTGCTCATATCGAATGTATTGCCTTCCTGCGTGAACTTCATGATACCGAAAACATAGTTGTCTCCGCTGCTCCTGAGCATTGTCTGGCAGGGATACGGCAGTTCATCTGCCGCCGTGACTGTGCATCGTTCATGAACGCCGGAGCTTTTCAGGAGACCGCCAACCAGATGCCGCAGATTCCGGCAGAATATCTCTGCGCCGGAAGTCTGACTGGAAAGCTCGCCGCCGACTCCGCCGAGTGTCGTGGTCTGGTAGCCGTTGACGAGCAGGTTCATCAGGATTGCCCGTCCTTTTCCGACATGGTTTACATGCATGACCGGCAGGGAAACGCTGCCGATACGGAAGCTGCCGCGGATTGCAGGAATTCCCTCTTTTGAGTTTTCCTCCAACTTGATTTCTCTGCCGGAAAGTGAAAGCGCGGTATCTGTGGCTGAGATTCCGAACAGTGCGGCAAGTTCCGCATTGTTGCCTTTTCTTCCATGTCCGTTGAAATATCCCGGCGCGAAATCCGCAATTACGGTGCCGCCGCTCCTGACAAACTGTTCCATACTTTTCGCCTGCGCCGGGGAGAGAGCAACTGAGGCCGGCAGTATCAAAACCTTGCAGCGGGTGCCCTCAAGTCCCTCTGCCAGGTCTTCATAGGAGATAAAACGGAAGTTGATGTTCAAATCCTCCAGAAGCGCGTTCCAGCCGGAATACGCATTCTGCCACTCATTGATCCCGATGCTTCCCATTGCGGCAAAAAGCGACGGCTGAGAATAGAGAACGGCAACATTTTCGCCGGCTGGTTTCGAGGTCAGGACAAGTTTTGCGATTCCCCGTTTCATTTCCCGCATGACTTCACTGTAAACCCGGATATTGGAGTTCAGGCTCATGTCTCCATTGATTGTACTTCCTGCGCCGTAGTTTGCTGCAAGATTAGCTCCGTTGAACAGGTTACGCCAGAGAGACGCATGCTGATACTGATCATGCGGGACTGAAGTATCAACATATCCGCATCCCCACTGCCCGCTGATTAAATCCGCTCCTCCGAAATCATGGACCAACTTTGCCTGGACTCCGCCGTAGTAGGCAATGAAATTGATGTGCTTCATCAATTGCGCCCAGTCATAGCTGTATCCGGGAAGCTGCGTCCCCGACAGCCCGAAACGCGTGCCGGGAACGGCTTCATTAAGATACTCCCGCGTTTTACCGGCATACTGATGTGCGAATACGCCCGCCATAAACATCTTGTGATCAAGCCAGCGGGAAAGATTGTTTTTATCTTTGAGTTCATTCAGTTGACAGGGAACAACTTCATCCCAGTTCTTGAATGCTGTATTCCATTCTTTATTGAGGGCGTCGAGATTCTCATATTGTTTCTTCAGAGATTCACGGAAACCCTTCAGACAATCCGGCGAATAGCACACTGTACTGCCGAGATACAATTCATCACCGAGAAAATTATGACGGACGTTATAATAATTGTAATGATCGTCCACCGCCCGTTTCCGGAGAACATCCCGGACCGCCTCCTGGCGTTTTCCATCGGAATAACATGGCTTTCTGACAGGATCGCTCACCTTATCATGCCGGTAGTTCAATCCCATGTCATTGAGTTCATAGCCGCTGCCGACAATGACCGGAGCAAGATCAAGATTGCGGAGATTGCGGAATGTTCCCCGTTTATGGTTGTCATGAGAGTGCCACAGAATCAGCATGTCATATCCGAGTTCACGGACCCTCTGATGGAGTTCGGGGCGCAGCAGCCAGATCACTGCGGTCAGGTCTTTTGTATCGAATTTGCGCCCGGAAAGTGAAAATTCCCCGAACTGCGAAGATAATATTCCGCCATTCTTTTCAAGTCTGCTGATGATACGGTAAAGCGTTGTATAGGGATGCTTGAGACGTACGGAGAAGGAATTGATTTCTTCGGCTTTGGCGGTTTGCGAAAACACTTCGCGTCCGCTGGTATCCTCAATGATTGTCTTGAGCAGACTTCCCGCCGGAACATTCTGTGCATGGATTGTAAAATTAACCGGTTTGTCGAATGGATAAATACGATCCTGATTGATAAAATCTATACTCAAAGGAGCAGTTTGCGGCGTTTCAATCCGGGAGGCGCCGGCATCGGAAATTCTTCCATCGGATTTTGCCAGATGATATTCTGCAATATGAACTCCGCCGGGGATGGCAGGAACTTTCAATGCAATTCTGTTCTGCCCCGCATTCAGTTGAATTGTCTCATTGACTGTTGCATTTGTCTGGCGGTGCAAGTCCTTGAAACGGACAGTAAGTTTGGCACAGCCTGCCTGCTTTGCAGCAATGCGGAATGCAAGCATGTCATTTTCCTGCCGGAACGCCTGAAATTCTGCTTCCGGAGCCACATCCGCAAGCCAGCGGATTGTTTTCATAAGAGGCAGGTACATATATTCCCAATAGGGAAAATCCTTGCCGGCATATGATGGAGAAACTTCGTTTTTCTGTTCTTCCATGGTGCTTGGCAGAAGTCTTGCCGCAAAATAGTAATTGTCATTGCTGAACTTGAATACGGCGCTTCTGCGGCTGTTCTGCTGATAATGCGAAAGGAATTCATCCAATGCATTTGCAGAGAGTTTACGCATCTGCGGCAGAAGCATCACGCTTTCTGATCTTGGAACTCTGGGACCGAGGAAATCCTGCGGGATACCGGCGCAGTTGACAAAGAGAAGGGAAGCTCCCCGCCTTTGAAAATCCGCAAGAATCTCTGTGAACTCTTTCTGCACATCCTTGTCAAAGTTCAACCCCTGCACAAGAATGACCTTCGGAGCTTTCTTGATTTGCCGGAGACACTCCAGTGTATAAGGTTCAAGCTCCGGCGCGCAGGTCGGCGAAATGACTCCCAGCGCTCCCCTGCCGAGATGTGTGATTTTTGCAAGGAGGGGAATGTATTTGTATTTCAAATCCATCCTCTGAGCCAGCTCCACGATCAAGCGGCGTTTCGGAGATTCCAGTTCGCCTTTGAGATATGGCAGATACAGAATCTCTGCCGGAGTAAATGATGATGGCTTCATCCATTTTTCATGAGGAGTGACATAGTCGTGAGAGATGCTCTCCAGATTGTCCAACGGTTTGTACCAGGAACATTTGAGTTGTTCACGCATCAGGTCGATTTTATTTTTTTGAATATAAGGCGTATCTTCCGGAACGATCTTCAGATCCTTGATGGACACATTCTGATCTTTGACGCCAAACACCAGAATGTTGAATTTACCGGTGACAGCATTTGCCGGAGCAAAGTAAGTCTGCTGATATTCCGTCCAATCATGCGGTTCCGATTTTTCGCCGATCCTGCCGCCGCTGCCCTTGATCTCTTTTCCGTCCGCATCCAGAAATGTGATTCCGCTGGCAAAAACCCGATTGGTCCGGTTGTCATTACGGATTTTGAGCGAAACCGAGTATTTTCTTCCGCCTTCGACCCTGAAATGTACTGGGAACTGCGTCCAGTCTTTATTACTCGGCCGTGTCAGCGTAATGCTTCCATCTTCATACCGGTACCATTTGCGCCCGCGAATACACCAGCTCCAGTAATATCCGTCCGGCCAGTCACCGTAGGGAGCTTTTTTCGTAAAACTTCCGTTGTAAATAATGTCCGGCCCTCCGGCGAAATCCGCCGCATCATACCGTCTTTCCGGAGCGCGGTCCAGCATGACCCTGACCGGATAGTCTGCCTGTCCCGCATACTTTCCGTTGAGATCAAACGCGGAACCGTCTTTCTCAAATCTTGTTTCATGATATCCGTGCGGATTCAATCCGGGCACTTTAAACATCACCTGATATTCTCCTGAATTCAGCTTTTTCAGGTGAAACGGGACCGGTCGTGTGTCATCCGCCTGTCCATTGGCAATTTCAAAAACCGATACTTTTTCCGGATCGGCTGATGCAGGAAGGCGGACAGCGCGAATTGACGCGCAATATTGTCTGGCGACGCTTACATCCATGTATTTTTCACTTTTACGCAGATTGCCGGCGGCATTCTGGACAAGTTCAATATTTTTCTCCCTTCCCGCGTAAAGCAATGGAAGCCAGAGTGCTTCACCCTCCGGTGCCGCTGTTCTGTAATATTTCATGAAGTTGACCAGTTCCGGAATCTTTTCAGAGACCTTTACTTTGACTGTGAATGCTATGGCTCCCTTTGCTGGAATCTTTTGATCTCGGATAAACCATTCCAGCGTGGAAATGCTTTTTGCAAGGTCAAACCAACTGTAAAACGCACTGACGAGGTTTTGCGGCAAAATGACCATCGCTCCGGTCTTGTCATCGCGTCCGCAGGCCGCCAGCCATGCATACATGGGAGCAAGGCTCCATTCATCGCTTGCGATTCCGGCTCCCGGATGAGCCAGTGTTTTAATTCCTTTTTCATGCGGCTGATAAATATTATTGATCAGTTCCAAGCCACTCTCACCGCGACGGAGAAACGTTTTCGTCCAAAGCCCCGCATGATGTTCCTGTGAGTCCAGATTCTCCAGTTTATAATCAATCAGGAATTCCGGATTGTTTTTTGCAAAGCGGTAGGTCTTGATAAGTCTGAGCCAGTCAAATGCTCCAATGCCGCGGACAGAAAACTGTACAATCGTTTTTGTGTAATCCGCCTCCAGTTTATCAACCCGATATTCCAAATTCTCAAACAATTCGGAAATTTCTTTCTTCACACCGTTTTCTGATTTGTTGGCAAGCAGACGGTCTGTGAAAGACAGCTTTGCCTGGACCAATGATTTGCCTTTGAATTTCAGTTCGCTCACGGAGGCGCCGCGCGTATTAAGCATTGCAGTGACAGTTCCGTTCTTTACGGGTATTTCTGCCGCAACGGCTGAAAATGCCGTCAGAATCAGTGCACAAAAAATTTTCTTCATATTCGTTTCTCCTATTTGTGGGTAATTTTATTTTGCAACATAAATATATTTTGCTCCGGACTTATAGAGCGACTTCAGCAATAAGGGTGCCACGTGCAAATCCAGAAAAAGTGCATTGGCTGCATTGGCATGACGGGTATCTATACGCATAGTATTCATATCGGTAAAGGAAGGAACCGTGAACGGGTAGTAATTGATTGAAAAGTCGAAATAATCGGCATCTTTATGATATCCGTCCGTCATGTAAATGAAAGAGGAGGCTCCGGAAAAGCGTTCCGGTCTGATAATCTTCGGATCATTATGCGCCCAGCCGGCATAATAATTGGTGGCATAACTGCGGAATTTATAAGCGAGCGAGGCTTTTTGACGGATTTGATCGGAAGGGCAGTTCAGTATTTTATAATTTTTGATTCCCCAGAGTCCGGCCTCGTCATCCCAGCTCTGCCCCAGACCGCAATGATTTATCAGATTATACGTCAGTGCCCGGAACGAAAGGTTCCATGCATCCCCCCAGGTTCCCGGAAGATAGCCTTTGCAGTCAACCTGATAACCGGCGACAAGAACTCCGATCTGCTTCAGATTGGCGGTGCATCGGATAGCCCGGGCCTTTTCCTTTGCGATATTCAATGCGGGCAGAAGCATCCCCGCAAGAACCGCGATGATCGCTATTACGATAAGCAGCTCGATCAATGTGAAAATGTTCAGTTTACATTTCATCTGCCGGCCTCCTTCATATAGGTTAGGTTTGTATTTGGGCTGATCTTCATAATGTTTCTCCGCATTCAAAGATGGGCGACGGAGAAAGGCTGGTTGCGGGAGCGCCGGGGCTTTTCATGATCCTTTCCAGCAGGCTTTTTACCGCCATGCGCCCCATTTCCTCCGTATTGGTCCGGACAGTTGTCAGTATGGGACGGGGATGATATGCCGTTCCCAGTCCGTCAATGCCGGTGACTCCGAAATCCAAATGAGGGCGCAGTCCCTTGCCGAAAAGAAAACCGTATGCCTCCCTCGCATAAGAATCGTTACTTGAAATGACCGCGGTCTTTTCTCCTTTGGCAAGAGAGCTGAACGCTGCATCAAGTTCGCCGAGACTTTCCTGCGCCGTCTTTACGCTCCAGTCCTCAATGAGCCGGAAATCTGAAGACGGAACCGCATTGTTCTCTATGAAATCCAGAAACGCCTCTTTTCTCGCGACCATATTGGAAGTCCGATGACCGTTTTCCACAAAAATGAATTTCCGGTATCCGTAGCGCAGTGCAGTGGAGCAGAGAAGCCGGACCGCTTCCCTGTTCGGCGGTGTGACGGAATCAATGGGTAGAGTGGTCAGGCGGTCAATGACGGTACAAGGCTTGCCGGTGTCCTCCATCAGTCCGGCAACGAAAGAATCCGGAAGGCGTTCATCAATCAGGAACCCGTCCACCATGCCTGCGATTTCGCGGGCGCTGCGCCCGATATCTTCGAAGACACGCAGGGGAACCATGACATGCTGATTCAGGAGACGCACGGCAGCGGGAGTCAGATAGTTGATTCCGCTGATGCAGCACTCGTCCTGAATGCCGTAATTGATTTCGTTGAAATAAATGTCTTTGTCATTGTAAGGCCAGAGCGGACGCACCAGAAGCCCGATGCAGTTATGGTTCTTTTTCATCTGCCGGTTTTCACGGGTATTGACGACATAGCGTTTCCCCTGCTGCACGATGAAGCCCGCATCCTGAAGCTCTCTATAAGCACGCAGAACGGTAATGTGACTGACCTCATATCTTCCGCGGAGCTCATTGACGGTCGGAATCCTGTCGCCCGTTTTCAATGCCCCGCTCTCAATCTCCGCACGAAGCTCATCTATGATCTTCTGATATAATAAATTACCGTTCATTCCGCAGACTTCTCTCTTTTTTGATAATATCAAACCAAAGATAATAATATTATCATTCATGTTTTGATATATTATAAATAAAAAGTTAATTTTGTCAAGTGGTGAAAGACAAAATTAATGAAAAAAATCAAAAACGTTGCCGCAATCCAACGGCATAAGTTGGTTGCCGGAAACGCGAGAACTCCGGGCGACAAGGGCAAAGCCCTCGACTCAAAAGTCCGGGCATGGAACCCGTATGGAATAAAAGACAGAGCAATCCTTCTGCAAAAGACCGGGTGAATAATAATACAGACAGGAAGTCCGGCTGATGAGCTGCAATGCCCGTCTCTGATGTTTTTTCATGAATCATTTCCCATACGGTTTGTTTCCTCGTTGTTTGGGATTATATTATGGCTGTGCATCATTAACTTCGACAGGAAAGGATGAGAGTATGCAGAGATTCAGGGCTGCGATGGCGGCACTTGCCTTTTTATTGCTGACCGCCGGTGCCGCGTGCCGCACCGATTATACCGATGACGCCGTCGAAAAGGCGCGGGCTTATGCGCTGGAGCGCACCAAAGACCTGACGGAACCGCAGCGTAATTTCATCCGCTACGCCACGCCGGAAATATGGGAGGATGAGATTTTCCCGTATCAGCCGATGGCTTTCGAAGAGTATGCACACCTGCCGCGCAATCTGCAGGACAAGGAGCCGGTCAAAGCCCCATACCATGATTTCATGGCGTCCTCTTTCGTCTGGAACCCTCCGGGACTCGGTTATTCCGTGGTGGTCATCGGGTCCGGAGAACGTTCCATGCAGTTCTGGGAACCGCTGAAACTGGTTTACAAGACAACCGTACCTGTTGACAAAGCGTATGAAAATGCACGGCAGACGGCTGTGATGTATGTAATGAACAATATGCTTTATCTTTCCGAAGCGGAACGGAACCGGGTGCGTTTTTCCGAAGCGGAAGTCGTCAGAACCGATTTCAATATGAAATATATGCAGAAGCGCGACAACATCGATGATTCGGCATGGGAGTCCTATCTGAAGAGCCTTTCACAGGATACCGGAAAAATTCAATATTCCCTGATCTGGAAAGGGGATGACTCCGATCATTTCATCGTGATCACCGGTTTCGGCGGAGAAACACTTGCCGGCTGGTATCCCATGAGCGGAATGTATCTGGACAAGGCACATCTTGACCGTTTCATCGTAAAGAACGCGCCTGTTTCGGACAACAAAGAAAAAGACCTGACAGCCGGAAACGGAGAAGAAAAAGCGGCTCCGCCCGCGGAAAAAACAGAAACGGAGAAAAAATGAGAAGCATGACTGGTTTCGGACGCGGAGAAGCGTCCAATGCGGATGGAACCCTTGCGTTCCGTGTCGAAATATCCTCTGTGAACCGCAAGCAGTTTGAGCTGAAATTCAATCTGCCGCGCGACATGGTCTCCTGTGAGGGATTGATCCGGCAGGCGGTTGCGGCGCGGATCAGCCGCGGCGCCCTGACTCTCCGCGTCGAGGTCGTTTCTGCGAAAAATGCGCCTGCGGGCGCTGCATTGAGCATCAACCGCGCGAATGTGCGGGCGTTGGTGGATCAGGCGCTGGACCTCAATGCGGAATTCGATCTCGGCGGTGCTCTGAGCCTTTCCGAAATGCTTCTCGTTCCGGGAATCGTGGATCAGGCTTCCATTGATTTCTCGCTGCCGGAAAATACGGCGGTGCTGCTTCAGGCATGTTCGAATGCGCTGGACAAACTGATCGAAATGCGTGAAACCGAAGGGGAGAATCTCAGGAAAACGCTGGTTTCCAAGATAGAGCATCTTTCGGAAACCGTCAACCAGATCGAACCGCTGGTGAAGGAACTTCCCATTCAGCAGCGTGACAGGCTGATGCAGAAACTGAAAGACGCCGGGCTTGAGATCGACTTGAACGATGACCGGGTCCTGCGCGAGCTGGTGATTTTTGCCGACAAATGCGATGTTTCCGAAGAGATCACACGTCTGCGCAGCCACTTCAGCCACTACCTTTCCTTCCTGAACAACAAGGGGGATTCCCTCGGCAGGAACATGGACTTCCTGACGCAGGAAATTTTCCGCGAGATCAACACCCTCGGAAACAAAGCGGCGTCCGTGGAGGTTTCGCCCCTGATCGTCCAGCTCAAGACCGAGGTGGAGCAGATCCGCGAGCAGATACAGAATATAGAATAGGAGTTTCTCATGACAGACTGCAATAAAGGAAATGCCCTGTGCGGCAGCCGCATTTCCACAGAATATATTGATGATCTGGTGGAAAAAATATGCCAGACCTATTCAGACGGCAACGGCGTGAATCACAGTGAGGGCAACAATCTGCCGCGCGAGTCGGAGATTCTCGCGATTCTCCGCGACCTTTTCGAAATCGTGTTCCCCGGTTTCGGAGAGCGGGAGCCGCAGTCCCTCAACAACCTGAGATATTCCGTCGGCGAGATCGTCTCCCGCTGTTATCATGAACTGCGCGATGTGATTTTCCGTTCATTCCGCTACAACTGCGATATTTTCACCAAACCCGGCTGCGACTGTCAGCGCGAGGCGGAGGAGGCGGCGCTCTACCTGCTGTCCTCGCTCCCGGAGATCCGCGTGCGCATGAAACTTGACATTCAGGCGGCATTCGACGGCGATCCCGCGGCGAAAACACTGGATGAAATCGTCCTGAGCTACCCCGGAATCAAAGCGATCACAATCCAGCGTATTGCGCATCGCCTGTATGAGAAGAAAGTGCCGCTGATTCCCCGTATGCTGGGCGAGTATGCACACCGTATCACCGGAATCGACATTCACCCCGGAGCGCGTCTGGGGCGCGGTATTTTCATTGACCACGGAACCGGCGTCGTGATCGGCGAAACCGCCGAAATCGGTTCCGGCGTGAAGATTTATCAGGGGGTCACTCTCGGTGCGCTTTCCTTCCCGAAAGACGCCTGCGGCAAGATCATCAAAGGCAACAAGCGCCATCCGACAATCGAGGACAACGTGACGATCTACGCAGGCGCCACGATTCTGGGCGCGGTAACGGTCGGGCACGATGCGATCATCGGCGGCAATGTCTGGATTACGGACAATGTGGAGCCGGGCACGAAGATTTCCATCTCTCCGCCTCAACTTACGATCTCAAGGCCGAATCCGAAAAATGCCGTTTCCTCCTGGGACCTGCTCCCCGGAGCGATGAAACAGGAAATGCTCGATTCCGCGGAAGCGGTTCTGGCGAAATCCATCCGCGTGAAGAAAAATGAAACGACTCTCCTGATTTATGACAGGACTACGGTCAACATTGCCCATGCGTTCATGGAGGCGGCGGAAAAGCTCGGCTTGCTCCTGACGCCGCGCATGATCGGGATCACCGCCCGCAACGGAGCTGATCCGGACGCGGAAACAATCGAAATGATGATGCATCACAATGTGGTGATCGGCGCGACAGGCAATTCCCTCACGCATTGCGCCGCGATGACCCGTGCCCGGAAGAACGGCACGCGCGGCTGCACTCTGCCCGGCATTACGGACGATATTTTCGCGCGCGCCATGAAAGTGGAGCCGGAACAGCTTCATGCCGACGGCAACAAGTGGATCGCCTGTTTTCCGGACAGGCATCACAAGGTAAGAGTCGTGACGAAGCTCGGAACCGATATCGAATTCGAGGTCGGGCTTGTCCCTTATAAGAACGACGACGCCATGTATTCCGATGCGGGTAATGTCGGCAACATCCCCGCCGGCGAGGCCTATGGAGTTCCGAATCCCGGAACGGCAAATGGGAAAATTGTAGTGGACGCCTCCATCGGCAGTTTTCCGTGGACGGAAGGGGACTCCCCCTGTACCGTCATGGTGAAAAACGGTTCCGCCTGTGAATTCGAGGGCGAGCGCGGCAAGGCTCTGGAAAAGATGCTTGCCTCCGTCGGAGAGAAAGGCTTCATCCTTGCCGAATTCGGAATCGGCACGAATCCGTTTCTGAAAATCAGCGGCAATCTGCTGGAAGATGAAAAAGTCAAAGGCACAATCCATCTCGCTTTCGGCAACAGCAGGGGCATGGGCGGAGATAACGACGCACCGGTTCATATTGACTGCATGGTCCGCAATCCCGATGTGTATGTTGACGGGCGCAAAGTGATGGAAGAAGGCAACTGGAGGATCTGAAAATGTCTGCGGTCGAGGAAAATCTGAATGAAATCAGGACGGAAATCGCGAATGCCGCGCGGAAAGCCGGGCGGGCGCCGGAGTCGGTGCGCCTGCTGGCTGTCTCCAAAACCTTTCCGGCGGAAGATGTGAAAAGCGCTTACGATGCCGGGCAGCGCATGTTCGGAGAAAACCGTGTGCAGGAACTGGAAGTCAAGGCTCCCGTTCTGCCGCAGGATATCGAATGGCACCTGATCGGGCATCTTCAATCCAATAAAGCCGCCAAAGCCGTGGAACATGCTTCATGGATTCACTCCGTGGATTCAGCCAAACTGCTTTCCCTGATTGAAAAGGCGGCGGAAAAGCGTAATAAAACTATGAATATCCTGCTGGAAGTGAATATTTCCGGCGAAGAATCGAAATTCGGGCTGCGCGATGATACTGAGATTCTTGAAATAGCGAAAGCCGCGCAGGAGATGCCGTATATCCGCCTTCGGGGACTCATGACCATGGCGGAAATTGATGCCGATGAAAAGCGCCTGCATGAAACTTTCGCCGGGCTGCGTGCAATGCGTGACCGGCTGGAAAAGGAGCTGCATATCACCCTTCCCGAACTTTCGATGGGGATGAGTTCCGACTTTCCCGAAGCGATTGCCGAAGGCGCGACGATCGTCCGTATCGGCACCGCCATTTTCGGCAGGCGTTGACAGTGCGTTGAGTTTCCCTCCAACTTTTTCATCTCCAGACTCCCAGCCGAGCATGGGCAGTCTTTTTGCGGCGACAAGATGCGGCAGAGCCCCCCTGACGGGGATTTCGAGCAAGACACGGCCGACGCATCGCCGCCTGACTTCGATAAGGGCAATACCCTTGCCACGGGAAAAATACTCAAACATTTTTCCGTTTTTCATATTAATTCAGAATTTTTCCGTTTTCCCTCTTGACAAAAGAAGATATATAGAATAAAATATATAACAAGGAGAGGCAGATGATACAGATCTCGGAAAACATCAAAAGAACACGAATCAAGGAAGAGCTCGCCAGGCGGATCGTGAACGGGGAATTCTCGTTCGGGGAACGTTTTCCGGGACTGCATGATCTCAGCCGGGAATATTCGGTCAGTTATGTAACGGTCAGCAAAGCCGTGAAACTGCTGGAAAGTGAAGGATATCTGCGCTGCCAGAAGGGCATCGGGCATTTTGTCTGCTATGTGAAGCCGGATCAGGTCACAACGGAAAAAGTTGTCAATTTCATTGTAGGAACCGCCTATTACCATGTTTACAGGCACTTTTTTACCGAAGGAGCGCGCCTGTTCCGCGGAAAAGGCTGGGAAGTGAATCTCCTGCGGATCAGGCCGGAAGAACTCTATTCTCTGGTTTCCCATATCAATTCTCCCGAAGCCTACTCCATCCTCTGCGCATTCAACGTGAACTGGGAGAGATTCACCGCCACGTTCGGGCACATCGTGAAACGTGTGGTCGTATTGGGAAAACTCTCCGGAAATCCGGAGATCACCAGCATTGTGGCGGATGAATATGAAACGGTCCGTCTCTGCATGGAACACTTTGCAAGCACAGGCAGAAAAAAAGTGGCACTGGTCTGTGCCCGCCCCAGGAGCGAGCTGGAACTGCTGCGTATTGCCGCATGGAGAAATGCCGTTCTGGATGCGGGATTGTCGCAGGAATGGGTGCGCAGCCACTGTCTCTCCCTTGATCTGGAAAACAACAGCGATGCGGAAGATCAGGTATTCAAAGTTTTCTGCACATGGCTGGAGGGTCCGTTGAAAGATGCGGATGCCGTAATTCTTCCCTGTTACTGCCGTACTTTCGCCGAAGCGTGCGCCGCACGGAGAGTTACTGTCCCCGAACAGCTGTCAATCGTTTTCATCGGGCGTGAGGATAAACTTGTCACGGCTTATCCGCAGTTCGGCTTTCTGGACAACAATTTTGAAGGGCATTTTGCATGTGCTCTTGACATTCTGGAGGATCGTTTCCGCTCCGGCAAATGCGCAACCGGCTCCTGGTATTTCTGTCCTCCGGGAAAGATCATATCATCCGACACAAAAAAGAATAAAACAAAGGGAGGTATTTGCAAATGAAGCGAAGTCCTGTTTTCACATTGATAGAGCTTCTGATCGTAATTTCAATCATTGCCATTCTTGCTGCCATGTTGCTTCCGGCGCTGAATAAAGCGAAAGAAGCAGCGCGAGGAGTTCAGTGCCTGAACAACCAGAAGCAGACCGGACTCGGGTTCATCAATTATTCCAATGATTTCAATGAATATGTGTTTCTGTTTTACACTTCTGACGCCAGAAGTTATCGTACGCTTCTTTCCGACAGCAGCTACTGGCAAAAGCAGAACAATGCCGTTTCTCCTGCCTACGGGATGAAATATTACAGTATCAAGACCGATGTATGTCCCTCGACAAAAGATCCCGGCGACACCTCTTCGGGAGCAATGTATTACATCTATGCTGCTCCTTATCCGCGGCATCCGCACTATGGAGGAAAAACAGAATGGAGCGTCAGCATACCCAATACGCTGGAATCGGACAAACCGATGTATTTCCTGAATCTGAAGAGCATTCGCGGCGAGATCAAATATGCCTGGGGGCTCGCGGATTCCAGATGGAGTCTCACCGCTCCCGAATCAGGTGCCTGTTTTTATGAACCCGCAGACAATTCAAAACACTTTGCCGCACGTCATAACCGCCGCTGCAATATGTGGTTTTTCGATGGGCATGCGGCTCCTCAGGAGCCGAAAAAAGTATCTGAAGTATATCAATTTGTTTCCGGATTGGCTTCTACCCGAATTTACATGGGCAATTCCGGCGGCTGGCAGAAATTCTGAAACAATATTTACCATAAGGAGACAGAAATGAAACTGATTTTCTCACTGGCGCTTGCCTGCCTTGCCGTCTGTTCGGCGGCTGAAAATCTGATCGGGAATCCCGGATTTGAAATGAATCCGGCAACGGGGCTCCCGAAAATGTGGACCCTCAGCAAAGGGGCGGTCGGAGAAATCGTGGAAGGAATCTCCGGAAAGAATGCCTTGCAGGTTTCAGGTGCGGAAGACGGCAAAAGATACTGGTGGCTGCAATCTTTGAACCAGATCGTTCCGGGGCATTTCTACCGTTTGACCGGAAAGGTGAAGGGACCTGCCGGAATGCAGACGGCTGTTTATGTGGAATGCAGCAACCCGTGGAAAACCATTTCAAGCGGCCCGATTGTCTGCAATGGGGAATGGCAGGAAATTTCTCTTGCCATAGAATTTCCAAAACTGAACCGTCCGCCTTATCTGGTATTGCGCATGACAGCTCCCGGCAAAGCCCTGTTTGCGGATTTGACTCTTGCAAAGGCAAAGCGCCCGCCGGAAAATCTTGTGAAAAATCCGGATTTTTCCCGGACCGGGAAAGACGGCACCCCTATGCACTGGCATTTGAGCAAAGGAGCGGAGGGGAAACGGGCGGCGGATGTCTCCGGCGGGAAATATGGTCTTCAGATGACAGGCGCAGGACCGGGGAAGACGGTTCATTTCATGCAGGGCGATATCCCAGTCAAAGCAGGGACTGAATATCAATTATCCGTCAGGTTCAAAGGCAGGAAAGACACTCTTTTCGGCGCTTATCTGGAAACCAATGCGCCATGGCAGACCCATGCTTCCCCGATGGTGAAATGTAACGGGGAATGGCAGAATCTGAAATGGAAATTCAAATTTACGGATTTCCGGAAGCGTCCTTATCTGGTCTTTCGCCTGAAAGGTGTCGGAGAGGTTGTTTTCTGTGAACCGGAAATTACAGCAGAGGGCAGGACGCTTGAAAATGGTGATTTTTCCGCCGGCGCAAAGGAATGGGAAGTCGAGTCAGGAAAGATTGCAGAGACGAAAAGTTCCTACGGTAAGGTGCTGGAACTCACCTGCGTAACAAAGAACGCATCAGCGCGGCAAAGTGGAATTACAATCAAAGGCGGACAGTATTATCAGCTTCGGTATGAAGCGCGCGGAGGAAGCGACCGGACTCATCGTGATGCACAGGGGGCAATCTGGTTCCGCGTAATTCCCCTGATGAACGGCAAGGTAATTCCCGGAACCGGCTCATGGCATGATTCTTTCGATGCATGGCAGACGAAGACCGTGACATTCAAGCCGGAGCAGGATGGTGAAATCGACATACTCTGCGAAGTGAAAGCGCCGGGATGTGTCCAGTTCGATCATATTGCACTTGACACGGTAAAAGAGCCTGTGCCGCCACTGGAACTGCTTTTGAATGCTCCTTTTTCCTTCCGGGATGGAGTTTATTCCTCCAACCGCGGCGAAAAAACTTTTTCCGGAGAGCTTTTGAATAACGGTGTTCCGGAGGCAATGCAGTTGATTCTCACTTTTCAGGACAGGGAATATCCGCTGAAAAAACACGGCGCGGCTTATCCGTTTATACTTGACGTGCCCTCCCGTATCGGGGAATACCCGATTGTTGTCCGCGCCCTGGACCGGCAGGGAAAAAAGATCGCGGAAATAACCCGTAAATTCCGGGTGAATGCGCCAGCAGAACGCGAGGTTTCTTTCCGTAAAGATCATGTCATGCTGATTGACGGAGAACCTTTTTTCCCGCTTGGCGTATGGGGAGTGGACGGCAGGAAAACAACGGCGGAAAAGGCGGAAATCCTTGCGGATGCCGGATTCAATACGGCTCGTTGCGCCGCAGACCAGATCGACGATTTTGCATCCGCCGGGCTGATGGTTCTCATGAAAGTGCCGGAGAGTCTGCCGAAGTTTACGGACAGCGCGCATTTCGAACGCTGGGACAGGATGTACCGGAAAGGAATGCAGAAATATCTGAAGCACCCTTCCCTGATCGGCTACTGCAATACGGATGAACCTGCCTGGCGCGGAGTCGCAAGTGCGCCGGTTGTGGAAGCCTATGAATATATCCGGAAAATTGATCCCTACCGCCCGGTGATGCTCAATGAGGCGCCACGCGGGAAAATCGCGGATCTGCGTTCTTACGCCGCAGCCTGCGATACGTATGGAGTGGATATTTACCCTGTTCCGTCACCGAATCCGCATTCGGGACTGGATGACAAGACGATGACCTGCGTAGGCAGGTATGCCGATCTCTGCCGTGAGGTCGTGCGGGACCGGAAACCGGTCTGGATGACGCTTCAGGGATTTGCATGGGGAATGGTGACGCATAAAAAGCCGTTTGTCTATCCGGCGCATGAGCAGAATCGTTTCATGGCATACAATGCCGTTGCGCACGGGGCCACGGGACTTTTCTGGTGGGGAATCAACTGCAACGGCTACGAGAACTGGGATTTTGTGCGGGAACTGGGAAAAACTGTCCGGGAAATACGTGCCATGACGCCGGTTCTTGTCTCCGCCACGGTCCGGCCTGCGAAACTTACCACGGCAAATCCGGAGTTGAATATCCTGCACAAAAGATGCAACGGGAAAAACTGGTATATCGTACTGAATGAAAGCCCGAAATCTTTCAACGCCGATTTCAAACTGGACAGGACGGAAAAACTGAATGTATTCTTTGAAAACCGCGGAATTGCGTGTGCCGACGGAACTTTTTCCGATGAGTTTACCCCCTATGCGGTTCATGTTTACAGTGATGCCGCAGAGCTTCCCGCTCCCCTGAAACAGCCTGCGACCAGACGGATGTTCGGTAAAGCCTTCTCCTCCACGGACGACTTCAAAGAGGCAAGCTGGATCTGGTTCCCCGGCAAAAACAGAATCCCGAAACATCAGTCATATTTCAAATATGAATTTGAGCTCTGTGAAATGCCGGTCAAAGCCGAACTCTTTGTCACAGCAGATGACTTCTTCCGCGCATATATCAATGACAAGGCTGTGATGGAGCACTACCACAGCCGCGGTTATACGGAAGTCTCCGTCCGGGACATTGCAGAATTTCTGCGGACGGGAAAAAATACTCTGCTGATCAAAGCCGGAGACGGCGGCATGGCTCCCTGCGGACTTTTGTATGCGCTCCGCATTACAGGCAGGGACGGGAAAGTGAAAACATTGTTGTCCGACGCCTCAACTCTTGCTTCGGAAAACAAACGGGAGTGGGTGCCTGTGGAGGTAATCGGAAAATACGGCTGCAAGCCGTGGCTGTTCCGTTCCAAGGCAAAACCTGCGGACACCGAGTCCATAGGGGCATTCGGTTTTCCTTTCTGAAGAACTTTTCTTCCCGTTTTCAGGCGGAAAGAAAAGTTATCTCCAAGCCATCTGTCTGATACGGCAAGTATTGCCATTGCGGATTTGTCAGCCGCAGATGCGGCGGTTGATGCGGTCGCGGAGGTTCAAGAGCCACTCCGCTTCACGCGGATAGGTGTTGATCGTAATCGGATATTCCACACCCTCCTGAATCAGTTTGAGCGTTTCTTCGCGTCCGATCTTTTCCTCCAGCAGACGCAAGGCGCGCAAATCCTGCAATCCTTCGGCAAACACTTCGTAATGGAGAGAATCCACAGCATCCTCTTTTCCCGGATAGACCATGAAAGCACCGCCGCCGCAGAAAGCGCGTCCCGCATCCACGACCTGATAGGGGTCAATATGCCAGTTCAGAGAGTGCTGGGTAAACCAGAAGTTGTATCCCCAGTTCAGGAAGCCGTCGAGATCATACAGATAAAGCAGAACGCCGAGCACACGGTTCCGCGCGGACGGCATTCCGAACTGCCGGTTCGGAACTCCGTTCTCCCAGGTGCCGCAGTAGTAGACCCAGCGCTGTTCCAGAGTCTCGTTCAGAAAATCCTTCAAATGGGTCGTTGTGGGAACCGGACGTTTGATCAGGCCTTTGCGGAAGAACTCCACGCTGGAAAGAGCGTCGATCACGGGATAGTCCCCGATCAGCCCCCCCAGAAGCTTCGAAGCATATTCATACGAATCCGCAACGGCAGGCGTCGGTTCATCCGAAACATGAAAAAAGGTATTGTCTTCATTGAGCCCTTTCTTCCTGAAGAACGGAATCAGGACAGCCGTCAACTGCGTCAGGAACTCTTTGTATTCAGGGGAGTTTGCGGCGACATGCCAGCCGAAACGTTTCTGTTCGACGCCGTTCTCTTTTACGATAATCTTCGGAGTCGCTTTCGCACCCCACTGCGTGAAGGCATGTGACATTTCAAAATGCTCAAAGCCTGCCCGTTTCGCCGTGTCGATCCAACGTTCCAGAAGCGAGAAGTCAAACTGATATCTCCCGGTTTCATATGTAATATCCAGAAGCTGTGCCGTTGGGCGCTCATACCCGACAGCCGTATCCAGCGGGACACTCCAAAGCGGCGTGAGGATGACATTGTTGCCATGCTGAACCATATTCACGAAGTATTTCTCAAGAAGTTCCCAGTGCTTTTCACTCCAGCATGGAACATTGTAATATGCCTGAATGCAGTCTGCATAGAACCAGTTGATTGACAGCAGTTTCTGTTTCGGCAGGTTGAACGGAAGCACCTTTACCCTGATCGACGTTTCGTAATTCAGTTCCGGTTGAGGCCAGAGCGGTGTTTCCGGCGTCGAAATGGAAAAACGGACTTCATATTCACCCGGTTTCATGTTTTCCGGAATGCGGACTGTGCACCAGACGGCATGCCAGTTTTCGCGGGTCAGGCGGATACGGTTCCTTTCCAGAGGCAGAAGCGGATCGGGAAAAATCCCCGCCTTGCTCGTGATGATGAACGGGTCCTGCGGCATTGCCGGCATCAGGCAGGGCACCAGCCCGACTTCCCGCAGAGAAATCAAGTCTGCGATTTCGGATTCCATATGAAACTCAATGATATGATTTCCATCGCTCTTGCAGGCTAGCTGGAAAGCGATGGTTTCGCCTCCGGCTCCGCTGACCCCGTCAATTCTTTCCGCGGACAATTCCGGCTGACAGAACACTTTCTCTAGCGAACTCACAAACCGTGTTGTAAAGAACATAGATTTCTCCATTTTGTTATTTCCGTTTTTCGTTCTCTCCCATATTATAATATTAAAAAAGAATCAAAACAAGAGAATTTATCAGGTATAAAATATAATTTTATGACACTTCTGATGCAAAGAATAATGATAATGATGCATTGGCACCGGCAATGGACCGGCGCAAGGCGGAATACGAAATTTCCGCACGGAAACATTCCCGGATGCAAAGCGTCACACTGCCAAACCATGAAAAATGAACTGCCCCGACAGAGATACGGAATATAATGAAAAAGCGGCACCCCGGAATACCGGAATGCCGCATGGACAGCCGTCGTAAATGAGGGAATCAGTCCTCTTCTTCCCCGTGTTCGGCTTTGAACTTCGCAATGATCTCATTCGCCACATTCGGCGGAACCATTTCGTAACGTGCAAAAGACATTTCGAAAGTGCCCTGCCCCTGTGTCATGGAGCGCAGTTCCGTGGCATATTTCGCCAGTTCCGCCTGTGGAATCTCCGTCAGCAGCACCTGCATGCCGTCCTCAGTATCCATGCCGAGGATGCGTCCGCGCTTATGGGTCAGATGTCCGGTGATGTCCCCCATATATACGCCTGGAACGATGATCTTGACCGACATTACCGGTTCAAGCAGGATCGGGTTCGCCTTGCCCATCGCCTCATTGAACGCGCGCCGCGCGGCAATCTTGAACGCCATTTCGGAAGAATCGACGTCATGAAACTTGCCGTCATAGACCGTTACCTTGACATTTTCCACCATACATCCGGCAAGAGGGCCGCTCTCCATGGCTTCAATTACGCCTTTTTCAACCGCGGGAATGAAGTTCTTCGGGATAGCCCCGCCGACAACCTCATTTGCGAACTGGAATTTTTCTTCGCAGGGTTCGATCCGCAGGTAAACTTCCGCGAACTGCCCGTGTCCGCCGGACTGCTTCTTATGGCGGTAATGCCCCTCCGCCCTGCCGTTGATCGCCTCGCGGTAAGGCACCCTGGGCGTCGAGACGACCACATCGGTTCTGGTCAGTTCTTTCAGGCGGCGCAGGGCGATCTGGAGATGTTGCTCCCCCATGCCGCTGAAAATGGATTCATGAGTCTCATGATTCGTGGAAATATGAAGCGTCGGGTCGCATTCGCAGAGCTTCTGCAATCCGGACATGATCTTTTCCTCCTCACCGCTTTTTGCCGCGGTGATCGCGTAAGAGATCACCGGAGCCGGAAATTCCATCGGTGACATCACATGGCATTGATTGTTCTCTCCGAGTGTATCCCCGGTTTTCGTCGCACGCAGTTTCGCCACACCGCAAATGCATCCGGGACACGCTTCCTCAATCTGAATCTGAGTTTTCCCGTTCAGGAAAATCAGGTGCCCAAGACGTTCTTTTGTGCCGTTATTCAGGTTCAGGATATCGCTGTTCGCCTTGATTTTCCCGGTCAGGACACGGAAGAAAGCAAACTGCCCCACATGCGGGTCAATCACGGTTTTGAATACAAATGCCGCCGCGGGACCGTCTTCGGACGGTTTCACGATCGTGCCGTCGCTGGCGACACGCGTGCGTTCCAGCGGACTCTGGCTGATATTGATGATTCCGTCCATCACCTCGCTGACGCCGATATCCTTTGCGACACTGCCGGCGAAAATCGGAATCAGGGCACCGCTCTTGAGCGCATCATGGAGTCCGCGCAGGATTTCCGCCTCGGTAAGCTGTTCTCCGCCGAGATAACGTTCCATCAAAGCCTCATCCGCCTCGGCTACGGTATCAAGCAGAACCTCTTTGCACTTTGCGGCAATGTCTTTCAGGTCGTCCGGAATCTGCGCGGGATCTCCGAGCACGCTTACCACACGTTCCAGCTTCGCACCGCTGCCGACCGGCAGGGTCATGGGAACGGCGACATTTTTACCGTAAGCATCCTGAAGCTGCTGAACCACCTTGAAAAAGTCGGCATTATCACGATCCATCCGGTTCACAAAAGCAAGTTTCGGAATATCGAACGCTTTCCCCAGTTTGAATGCGCGGACGGCGCCGATTTCAAGTCCGTTCGCGGCGTCGAGCACGACCAGTGCGGCGCCGCTGGCGCGATACGCGGGAATCACTTCACCAATAAAAGGCCCGTATCCGGGAGTATCCGAGAAGAAGAAACGGAAACCGTTCCATTCGCAACTCATGTATGAAGTATAAATACTGGAACCTTTTTCCTGTTCATCCGGTGTAAAATCCGACACACTGGTCCTGGAATCGACGGACCCCAGCCGCTCCACGGCTTTCGCCTTGTAAAGCATCAGGTCGCAAAGAGAGGTTTTACCGCTGCCGCTGTGGCCTGCCACAACGAAATTTCTGATCTTGGATGACTCGAACTTCATACTTGGTCTCCCGTTTATTTAGGGTTAAAGAAACTCTGACGGAAAAACGAAAAATCCGCCGTTGTTTCCGAAAAAATTCAACCAAAGAACCAAATCACCGAATGGTTTGATTTTGACTATAGCATCACTCAAACTTGATGTCAAATCCGATTTCCACCGTAAATTCAAATTTTCTGTGAAGTCATGCAGCGCATGAACCGTGATGCGCACAGACTCAGAGGAAGATGGCTGCAGGTCGCCGGAAGAAAGAACATGAGGGCTGCGCACCCTCATACTCCGCGGCAGGAGAGAATCACCTGCACCCTGGCAAACAAGTTTGCCGTATTTTTTTTGATATCATGGTGCAGGTGCCTCGCATCTGCCGCAGTCCAGCCGCGCAGGCTGGTCGTGCATAGCACGAAATCCCC
>DPDG01000058.1:0-59252 GCA_003526375.1 Lentisphaeria bacterium | reverse complement strand
CTTCGTTCCTCGTCCGTTAGCGGTGGAACCGCCACGGACGGGAAAGAACATGAGGGCAGCGCACCCTCATACTCCGCGGCAGGAGAGAATCACCTGCTCCCGGCGGACCAGCCTGCCGTTTCTCAACGTTTCGCAGATCGCGTCACTCCGGAAGAAAATTTTCTCCATTTTTTCCTTTCCCCCTCTTGACAAAACAAAGGATTTGATTATAATTAAAGACAGAACCCGATTGACCGGTCAATCACTAAAAAGAGAGAAACGATGATCAGGCATGCAAAAAAAACAAGGCTGATAGATATTGCACATAGACTGGGAGTCTCCAAGGCTACGGTGGCGGCAGTGCTTTCCGCAGGCGGAAGCGGTACGGTCCGTTTCAGTGAGGAGATTGCGGAAAAAATCCGCAGGACAGCCAGGGAAATGGATTATCAGCCGAACATCAGCGCCAAGACTCTCGCAGGACGCGCCAGCAAGGTGATCGGCATTCTCATAGACAGCCACGCCGCGATTCCGCGATTCCGCATTCTGGAGGGAATTGAGCATGAAGCGACTCTCCGCGGGTACCGCTGCATGATCGGGGAGGCTCACGATTCGCTGGAAAATCTACGCCGGAACTATGATATCTTCATGCAGCACGGCGTGGACGGCGTGGTCTGCCTTTCCCACGATTATCCGGGAATGGAGGAGGAGTTCAAAAGGCTTTTCTCCGACACTCTCGACAAGGTTGTTTTTATCGACGCTCCAAACCATCCCGATGCTTCTTACATCAACATCGACCGGGCTGCATCAACATATCAGGCGGTCAGGCATCTTCATGAGCAGGGTGCCAGGAAAATCGCCTTTGTGCGAGGGCAGAGTTTATGGAAAACAACCCTTCAGCATGAAGCAGGCTACCGCCGCGCCATGGAAGAGCTGGGATACCCGGAAAGGGAACTGCATATCATCACCACCCGGAAAGACTTCATTCAGCAAAGGGAAGTTTCGGAGGAAAGCATCTCCCGTTTTATCGAACATGACGTCATCCCGGAAAAAATAGACGGAATCATCGGAATGAACGACCTTGTCTCGCTTGCATTCATCAAAGCGCTGGAAGCGGCAGGCAAATCCTGTCCGCGGGATGTTATGCTTGTGGGATATGACAATGAAAAATTTTCCCGATATACCGCTCCCGCATTGACAACGGTGGATGAAAACTATGAACTTCAATCCAAAATGATCGTCGATCTCCTGCTGGAGAAGATCAATCACCCGGAAAAGGAGATGAAAGGCTGTTTTGCGACAGTTGTGCCGCAACTGATCATACGAGAATCAACAGAAAAAATGAAACAAAGGAGGTTTTTCAATGAAAATGAAGCATAAACAGAAAAAACGGAAGACGGCAAGAGCGTTATTCACCCTCATAGAACTTCTCGTCGTAATAGCGATCATCGCCATTCTGGCGGGGATGCTTCTGCCCGCCCTGAACAAGGCAAAACAGAAAGCCAAAACAATATCCTGCATCAATCAGCAGAAACACATTGGAACGGCATTCACCATGTATGCCGGCGATTACAATGACTGGATGATCCCGGTCAGGAAAAAGCACATGAAACCGAATGACGGTAATTGGCATTACACGGTTTTCCCCTATCTTTCGGACGGCAAACCGGTTGACCCGGAAGACCCGTCGCTGGCGGCAAAACGGAAAGTCCTGGTATGCCCGGAAATGACAACTCAATCCGCAAAACCTGATGAAGTCCTGACCGCCGGTTATCTCGGGACCAATTACCTTTGGAACAATCTTCTGGGATTTTATAACGGCAACACCGGAACATGGGAACCCATTGACGGCGGAGCAAAGGGAGGTTACTGGAGAAAACTCTCCAACGCCAGACAACCGTCCAAAGCACTGGTCATGATTGACGGCAGACCTAAGACGTTCTGGGGCGGAGCCTATTATTTTTACTCCGGAGTTCAAAATACATTCGCAAATCAATGCATCTCGTGGAGGCATGGCGGACTCGACAACGGTCTTTATGCAGACGGACACAGTGAGAGCAAAAAATTCCGGACAATGAGTTCAGGAGATCACATTCTTGAAGTCCAGTACGGTTATCAGTCAGTCTGGAGCGGCACAGCTTCCCCTTCAGGTATCCATTGGAAATAAATCAGATTTTCTCTCATTGAAAAAGAATAGAAAGGAAAGAAATGAAAAAATCACTCATGGCAGCATTCCTCCTCACCGGCGGCATTCTGTCCGCACAGAACAATGTGGATATTTCACAATTCAAACCATTGGCAGTAACATCCGGTTCCCAGGCAAGTATTTCACAGGATTTCAATAGCGAAACGATCCGGAAGCTCAGCCTGCCGAAAGGATTTTCCATAGATCCCAGCGGCGGAGAAAGCGGAACCGGAGCTCTCTTTTATCATAAAACAGATCCCAAAGCATACCGGATTGCCGGTTACAGGATCAAGTTGAGCCCGGAATTCAAATACAGGGCAACAGTAAAATATAAAGCGGAAAATATCAAAAATGCTCCGGGCGCAACATCACGCCTTTTCTGCGTTGAGTTTACCAAAAAGGGAAAACATGCGGGAGGAAGTTATTTTTATAAAAAGATTGAGGAAAACAAGTGGGCGGAAATTATCCTGGAGTTCCAGCCGCCCGCGGAATTCGATCAGACGATCGTCGGCTTTTACCTGTGCAAAAACGCCACCGGGAAAGTCTGGTGGGACAATCTGAATATTGAACCCATAGGCGCACTGCCGGCAACCATCTATGACATCCGCCCGTCCAACCTGACCATCCGCGATACCGAAGGCAAAGTTACGCTGAAGAGCAAAGTGTTCCTGAAAGGGATTCCCGACTCCGATCTCGCCGCCTGGGTTACGGTCAACGGCAAAAGCCGACTCTGGAAAGGCAGGGATCAGGTCTATAGCGGCAGGCTCGGCAATCTGCCCGACGGAAAAGTGAAAGTCGATGTAAAACTCCTGAACCTGAAAAATAAAACGATTCTTGCGGAAAAGACGTTTCATCTGTTCGTGAAAAAGGGGGAACCCGGCGGGAATTCCAGCTATATCGATGAACACGGCAGGGCGATTGTAAACGGAAAACCGTTCCTTCCCATCGGATTCTACTGCAGCAGAATTGATGAATCCGTCCTGAAAAATCTCAAGGAAGGCGGGTTCAACTGCGCCATGCCGTATCACGGCGGCGGTTCCACATTGACGGGACGTTTCGATCTTGCACAGAAATACGGAATCAAACTTTTCATGAACGTCATGTACCAGCGTCCGAAAGGAATGGCGCAGGCATGGCCGACAATGGAGTTTGAAGGAGTGAAAGGCATCGAACCCGTTCTTCAGGCATGGGCACGGAAACTGAAAGACCATCCGGCGCTTCTGGGATATTATGTTTCCGACGAAAATCCGGTGGAGGAAGTCCCCTACATGCGCAAGGTGCGTGAACTGCTCAATGAAGCGGACCCGGATCATTTCACCGTGACACTGACTTACATCGGACGCCATTTTCCGTTCTTCGCGGAAACGGGGGATGTGCTTGCCGTCGATACTTACCCGGTGGAAACCGGCGCCAGCAGAAGCATGGAGGGAATCCCGGATCTGCTTTCCGCCGCCGGAGCCGCCGGAATTTCCCCCTGGCTGGTCCCGCAGGCGTTCAACTGGGGCAATTACAAGACGAAAGACCCGAATGAATACAAAAAATACCGTTTCCCGACGGAACAGGAAATGCGTTCCATGTATCTTGCCGGAGCCGTAAACGGCGCGAAGGGTTTCCTACTTTACAACTATTCGGATATTTTCGGTACCGGGGAAAAGAGAGTCCCCGGCAGTGCGGCGGAAAACTGGCCGAAGGTCATTGCCGCAGTCAAGCCGCTGAAAGAACTGGCGCCGTTCATTCTGAGTATTGAGAAAGCGCCGGAAGTCAAAACCGGAAAAATGCAGAAAGCACAGCTCAAGGCGTGGAATGCAAACGGCAAAACTGCGGTCGCCGTCGTCGGAATCGGACCGGGGGAAAGCATCGCCGAATTCACGATCCCCGGCAGGGACAATCTGAAATCGCATTATGGAGCAACGCAGAATCTCGGCGGCGAGAAATACCGTTTCACCGGGAAAGACATCTCCTCGGATGTGCTTTTCAGCGAGTAAAACAACGCAGTGGAACGTCCCTGATAACGGGGAAACAGTCGCTGACCTGCTGCGGTCCAGACTGCATAAGTTGACCGCAGCGGTTGAAATCCCCCCGGAGCTTCCAGCCGCTCAGGGACAAGAAGCGAAACTTCGAAAGCTCCAAGCCGGGATTTCGCGGTTCGCCGCTGATCCTCGGCAAGGGCTTTGACTTGAGCGGACTTATTTTTCCGCAGTCTCAAAGTCGCGATGAACCGCCTCGCGGAAAGTCTTGTCGGTAAAATAACGCAGACAAACCTGCGCCATGATCGAACCGGTCTTCATTGCCGCCTCGAACGCTTCGTCCGTTTTCGCGAATTCACGGAACTCGACCGTATGGAGCGCGGCGGGAATCCCGCCCGTGACGCCGAAATAATAATGGGCGCAGGGAATCACATACGAAACGTCGCCGGTGTCGGTCGAGCCCCTGCCCTCCGTCCCGTTCGTCTCTTTGAGCTCCACGCCGTATTCGCGCCAGCCGCGGATGAATTCGTCATTCAGCGATTTGTTGAAGACCATTCCCTTGTATGCCGAAACCCAGTTCACCGCAGTTCTGCATCCGGTTTTCGCGGCGGCGCCGGAGGCAATGGATTCGAGCCGCTGCTTCATAAGCCCGATCTCCGATTCATTTCCGGCGCGGATATAGAAAAACGCCTGTGTGTGATCCGGAATGATGTTCGCCGCGTCTCCGCCTTTCGTGAAAATGCCGTGGACGCGCTGACGCTCCGTAATCGTCTTTTTCCACTCAAGAATGCCGTCATAGAAAGCGACCAGGGCGTCCAGCGCATTGATCCCCTCTTCCGGCGCAAACGCCGCATGGGAAGCGCGCCCGTGGAAGTCGATATAAGCCCGCGCAACGCTCAGACACCCGAAGTCGGGCGAGGTATGATCCAGCGGATGCGCAATCACTCCCGCGGCAATATCCTGAAACGCACCGCCCGCAACCAGCTTCACCTTGCCGCCGAGCCCCTCCTCCGCCGGAGTCCCGATGTAACAGATTCGCGCAGGAATTCTGTCCGTTTCGATCATCCGTTTTGCGGCATACGCGGCAAAAAGCGAAGCGGCGGCGATCAGGTTATGCCCGCAGCCGTGCCCGAGCCCCGCCAGAGCATCATATTCTCCCATGAAGCAGAAGACCGGGATGTTTTTGTCATCCGTCGATTCCCAGTAGGCCTTGAATGCGGTTTCGAGCCCGCAGACATTCTCCTCAATGCGGAACCCCCACGAACGGAGCAGTTCCTTCAACTTCGCGGACGCCTGAAACTCCTTGTAGCCGAGTTCGGGATTGTCATGGATGAAATCGGAAACCTTTCTCACTGCGGAGGCGGCTTCGGAAGCAAATGGAAGACTGGAATTCACAGCAGCACCTTTCATATTTGAAAACGGAAAATCTATCCGGCGCGTCCATCGCGGGGAACCAGATGATCCACCAGTTCGGAAAAACAATTGAGTTTCAAATCATATTCCGCATCGCCGAGCGTGCCGAAGCCGTACGCGGCATAGGCGCTTCTCATGCCGCCGTTCCTCGCGGCATTCATATCCGTATGATTGTCGCCGCAGAACCAGGACAGCGAGGCATCCGATCCGGATTCCTTCAAAATATGAAACAGAGCCTCGGGAGCGGGTTTCAGCGGAAAACCGGAACTGCCTCCGATGATCACGCAGAAAAAAGCGTCCAGTCCGAAATGACGGAAAATCATCCGGCAGAGTTCCGTCGGCTTGTTGCTGACAAGCCCCAGCTTCCAGCCGTTTTCGGACAACACCCGGATTCCGTCCGCGACTCCGGGATACAGAGTCGTTTTCACGACCGCATGTTCGGCATAATGCCTGCCCATCACGCGAATCGCCTCCTCCAGATCCGCATCCGTCCCCGCAAAAGAGCGATAAATCAGTTTGCGCACGCCGTCTCCCACATAGGAAACAACGGTCTCCAGCGACAGCGGTGGCAGATTGAAATCACGTCTCGTGGCGTTCACCGCATTCGCAATATCCTCGCGCGAATCAATCAGGGTTCCGTCGAGATCGAAGATCACACACCGGTTCTTCATGCGCTCCTCCTGCGGAACGGGACTTCCGTAATATGAGGCAGGCGGGCGAAGGTGTCCAGCGTCAGATCGCTGAACTTTCCGGCGGCGTAGTAATGATATGCCAGCCCCGCGACCATCGCGGCGTTGTCCGTGCAGAATTTTTTCGGGGCGATCAGCGGAATCACGCCGCGGGGAACCGTCGACTCAAAACGTTTGCGCAGAGGCGTATTGCAGGCGACGCCGCCGCTCAGAATCGCGGACCTGCAATGAAAATGCTTCACGGCGTCAAACGCCTTTGTGCAGAGAACATCCACCACGGCTTCCTGATAGGATGCGAGCGTATCAGTCAGAACCTGCCCCTCCAGATGCTCCGCATTGCCGTCCGGAGAAAGATTGCGCGCATGATATAACAGTGCAGTTTTAAGCCCGCTGAAACTGAAATTGAAACGGTTTTCAGGAGCCAGCGCCTTGCCTGCCGTGCCGGTCAGGGAGCGGGGGAAATTATATTTGCGGATGTCGCCGGAAGCCGCCAGTTTTTCGATGACGGGTCCGCCCGGATAACCGAGATTCAGCATCTTCGCGCCCTTGTCGAGACACTCTCCCGCGGCGTCGTCGATCGTGCTCCCGACCACCCGCGCCCTGCCGTCTTCCGTGATGATGACAATCGAAGTATGCCCGCCGGAGACCACGAGCGCAGCCATCGGGTAAAGCGCCGGATCATCGAATTCATACTGTTCGGAATCGATGAACACCCCGTACATGTGGGCGAGAAAATGGTTGATCCCGATCAGCGGCTTTCCATAGGCGGAAACAAGCCCCTTGGCGAAATTCAGCCCCACCAGCAGTGCGGGGACAAGCCCGGGGGCGTGCGTCACGGCGATCGCATCGATCTCATCGAAAGAGACGCCGGCAGTCGTCATCGCCTCATTGCAGACCTTTTCAATCGCGGTCAGATGTTCGCGCGCCGCCAGTTCCGGCACGATGCCGCCGTAGACTGCATGTTTCGCCATCTGCGATGAGACGGCATTGGAAATCACTTTTTTCCCGTTTTCGACAACGGCGACCGCAGTTTCATCGCAACTGCTTTCAATTCCCAGTATAAGAGCCATTACAAAATCCTGAATTTAATTTTCCGCAAACACTTCGCAGTGTGTAATCTAGCATACGACAAAAGTTTTTCCAACCGGACCGGGCAAAAATCGGGAAAATCGTCCCGCAGAAAGAAAAGAGCGGAAAACACCCGTGACTTTCACTCCGTTCTCACTGGTTCTTCTGTCTCCGGGATTCGCGCGGCGTCATTCCCGTAATCCTGCGGAACTCCTGCGAAAAATAGAACTGATTGCAGTATCCCAGCTTATAAGCAATCTCCTTGACCGACAGCGAGGTGTTGCCCAGCAGATACTGTGCCCTGGCGATACGGCTCTCCAGACGGTAGCGCATCGGGGAGACTCCCAGCCGTTCCTGAAACAGGCGGTTCAGAGTGGAGACACTGATCCCCAGACCGGCGGCAACCTCCTGAACCGGTGTTTTACGGTCCAGCGCACTTTCAAGAATCATTTGCGCTCTGGCGAGCAGCCCCGGCGAATCCTCTTTCTGCGGCGCCAGCATGGAAAGTTCCGTCAGAAAACGGTGGCACAGCCCCAGGAGCTCCGGAATCGCCTCCCGCGTCTGGTTCTGGAGAAGCTCGCCGATCTTCCTGACCTCGCCTGCAAGAAATTCGCAGTTTCCGGCTTCGAGGATCAGGAAACGGTTCAGCCCAAGCGTTTCCATAATGGATTGCAGGTTCTTGCCCATGAATTCCGCAACAACCTTCTTGTAGCCTCCCGAAGGACCGTTCTTGAAAAAATAAGAAGCATTCTGCGGAACGATGAGAATTTTTCCCGGCGTAATCAGATGCTCTTTTTCCTCAAAACGGTAGACGACGTCGCCTTCGGTCACGATGGTGACGATCATGAAACGGCAGAGCGTTTCGGAAAACCAGGTCCGGCTGCTGCGCTCGATCTCCTCCACGCAGAACGGATAAAGCGGAAGTTCATCCGTCATGGGCATGTTCCAGATTTCATGTCTGGCAAAATCCGGATTCTGAAGCGGCAGAGGCGTCCGGCAGGTGTGTTTCCGCTTTCTGATGTCCGACATGTTTCAACTCACTGACTGTTTTCCGTATATTTTTTATAATACTTCCATATATATTACATTCAGTTCCTATTGATGCAAATGATTTTTTGCATATAATATCAATAAATATTCAAGATATTACTTGATTTTTGGAGAAAAAGCCACGGAGGTCAATTGTGAAACAAAAAATACAAACAGCGGAAAGCAAGAGCAGAAAACACGATTCAACACTGTCCCGGATATCATCATGGTTACAACATGAATCTCCACCCTGTTTTTATTTCAGGATTCCCTGTCCGAGATTCTCATTCCGGCAGCAAGGCTGGACAGGACGTTGCCAGTCCCCTGTTCCTGCTTCTTCTTTCTTCCTTCCATTGTTGAATTGTTCCAATGTTCAATTGTTCCAATGTTTTTCCACTTCTTACTTCCCTGTTCCCTGTTCGAGATTCTTACTTCGCAGGGTGAAAATACGGATTTTCACCCTGATAGAGTTCCTCAGAAAGAAAAGTTGTAAAAGTGGTATTTCATTCCGGCGGTGTCAATTCGCGCCCTGCCCTATTTTTCCTTTCTTCCTTCCATTGTTGAATTGTTCCAATGTTCAATTGTTCCAATGTTTTTCCACTTCTTACTTCCGTGTTCTTTATTCGAGATTCTTACTTCACAGGGTGAAAATACGGATTTTCACCCTGATAGAGCTCCTCATCGTGATAGCGATCATCGCAATTTTAGCCTCAATGCTGCTGCCTGCATTGAACAAGGCGAAAGAAAAGGCGCGCGCCGTTTCCTGCATCGGCAATCACCGCCAGACGGGGATCGCCCTCGCCGGTTACCGCAATGACAACGACGACTGGTTCATCAATAAGCGCACAAATGACGGAACCTGGGGATATCTTCTTGTCAACAACAAGTATGCCCCGGACTACAAGGCATTCCGCTGCAACTTTCCGGAAACCCAGATACGCAAGGACCAGGACCGTACTTTCGGGGCGAATTCCATGGGCGACGGCGCGGACGGCAAACCACTGAATATGCGTCTCAAGGAAAGCAGTCTCCGGTACCAGGGGAACAAGAAAATCGCGCCGACCGACATTCTGCTCGTCACCTGTTCACGTACCGTCTGTGCCGAGCTGGACAGCCAGTACAACGCATCCTATCTGGGATACATGGCAACGGGATCGACCAACACATGGGGCATGTCGGCGCTTTATCTGTTCCACTCGAAACGGGCGAACGGAACCATGCTGGACGGACATGTCGCGCAAATTGGTTACAACGATTTGCTTCAGCGCAAATACTATTTCCCGAATTATGAAACCGGCTACGGCGGTCATGTCGTATCGCAGATTCGCTGCGCCGTTCTGCCGGGGCAAAAATTTTATACAGGTTTTTAATCAAAATCCAACCATCAATCATATGGAGTTCCATCAATGAAAAAACTGTCTGTCCTTATCCTGGCTCTATGCCTGAATTCCCTGTTCGCCTCCGGCGCACAAAAAATTCCGCAGGCGATCATGCACCCTGCGGAGTTCCAGAATCATCAGTTCAATATCTGCGAAAATTTCCCCGGAGTCCTTTATTTCCTTGCATGGAACGGGCCATGGAAAGAGGGGGAACTGCGGATTGACCTGCCGGATTTCCTGCGCCTTGACGGCTCGTCCTATCTCTGGAGCACAAAACTGAAAGCGGACGGCACCTCCGAAGCATTTCAGGACCCGTTCACCGCGGAGAAGATTCCCGGCGGCACCCGCTACCGCATCAAACTGTCCGGGGAAATGATGAGAATGGCGGGGCAACGTATGCTGGCGCACCAGTTCGACCGTCTTTATTTTTCCGCGCTTCCCGACAGTGCCGGCAAAAGCGGAACGGCAATCTGGCAGCTGACCGCCGACGGAATATCCATGCCGGAGCAGAAGCTCAAATTCAACGTCATTCCGCCCCTGAACATGCCGCGGGCGCCTCTCCGCGAATTCAAAGCCTGCATCACAATGCGTTACTCCGCAATCGGAGCACCGACGCCGGAAATTGCCCGGAAACTCTCCGATTTCTGGCCGTCATTGAGCTCATCTCCGGTTCCGACCAGTCTTCATGCTTACTGCCGCGATCTGAAAGACGACCGGTATGAGGGCTGGGTCTCCCTGCCGTCACAGGCGGGAATGCCGGCGTTCCGCCCGTTGGAATTCGAGCGGCAGGTGCGCACAGGGAAACTGCTCGGCAAATATCCGCATACCGATGTCCTGCCGCCGTACACCAACCGCGCGCTGAGTCCGGCATACATGCACGAAGACCCCGAGGGAGTGTTTGCGAAATATCTGAAAGACGGCGTCGAACTCTACCGGAAAAGTTATCCGACTGCAAAATATGTGTTCTGGAACTTCGAGCCGGGCGTAAATTTCACAGGCGCCTATGACCGGAAAAAGTTCTGCGAAAAACTGAAACTGCCGCGCAACCTTTCCGCCGAGGAAATCCGGCGCTCCTATCACGCTCAATGGAAGGCGTTCTCCTTCGACCAGAGCACGGAAACAATCCGTCTTGTCAGTGAGGCATTCCGCAAATACTGGCCGGAAGTGAAATTGATGGTCTGCGCCGGGAATGTGCGCCCGGAACAACCGGATATGCGCGACCTCTACTGTTCCACGGACCCGCGCGATTATGACAGATACATCGACTGGCATGTGCCGATGTCCTACAATCAGACAACCGCGTTCTTCGATCAGACCGCCGCCACAGTGAAATACACGAAGAAACCTGTTCTCGTGCTTGTCGATCCGAACGAGATCCGCAAGGACTTCTACCGGCTTTACACACCGCGGAGCCTTCGTCAGAGCATCGTCGCCGCCGCGGCAATGGGGGCGAAGGGAATCGGCTTTTATCCTTACGAAAGTTATGACGGAACCTATCTTCAGGGCATTGCGGACGGATATGCCGACCTGCTCCCGGTGGAAGATATCCTGATGAAAGGCGAGGATATTACCGCTCAGTCACGGATTGAACCAGTGAACGTGATCACACTTGAAATGACCGGGGCGGACGGCAAACCGGCGAAAGTGAAACTCCCGGAACTGAATTCAAAGCTCCGTTGCAGAGTGCACCGTCTGGGAAAACGCTGCGCAGTAACTCTGCTGAACTATTATGAAAAAGAGCCTGTCATCGTCAAAATCAATGTTCCCGGATTTTACAGGGATATCCTCGCGGAGGTCATGCCGGGCACGGCAAAAATCGTGCATTCGGTCTCCGGGCAGCAGGAACTTCAGGCGAAACTGAACCGCCGCCTTGCGGAACTGCGCGCCTCCACCAATTTCCAGTCACTGGAAAAAGACGGCGTTTCCGCGCAGTGGCGTGCATTGGACGGCCAGATGCAGCCGACCCTGACACGCGACAAATGGGTCTTCACGATCAACAAGGAACTGGGCGGAGTCAGCGCATGGATCAATCCTGCGAAAGTCGACGTCATGCGCCGCCGCACAGCCCGCGGGATTCTCGGCGGAATCAGCTGCGAGGAAAACGGTATCATGATTCCCGCCAATGCGTTCAAACCCGCCGGATCGGAGATCAGGAACGGCAACCCCTCCGCCATATTCGAATATACCTATCCAGCCTACGAAGGAGCCGATGTGATCGTGCGCCCGCTGGAAGGACTCAGGATCACACAGCGCTGGACTCTCCTGAAAGGCGACGCCGCGGAACTGGAAACCACATTGAGCAATCCGACAAAACGCATCATCACAACCTCGGTCCGGATTCAAAATTACCCCCGCCTCGGATGGAGAATGGCTCATGCCGAACCGATCACTTCGGTCGGTTCGGTCAAAGTCGGCGCCCATACCGTTTCTTCCGGCAGTCCGGCAAGCAACCTTTTCCTCCGCCCCGGAGGAAACTGCAACTGGGCGGCGACACGCACCATGAAAGCGCAGGATTGGGACGGCTCCCCCCTCCTGATGCGCGCCGCAAAAGGCAAAGCCTTCACCAATCTCGCCATCACGCCCGATCCCGCGGTCGATGCCGTCTACTCCTGGTGGAACGAGGGCGACAGTTATACGGCGGAGTTCATCACCCGTGAATTGAAACTCGCCCCCGGTGAATCCATTACGCTGAAGACGGTATACCATCTGCTCCTGCGTTAAGGCACACTGCCAAGGCTCCGCATTCCGGTCAGGGCATGAATCCGGTCCGAATGCGGAACCGCACTCCCCAAATACCGGCATTGCATTCTTCGGCAACTGAGTTCTCCGGTTGCCGAAGACGCGGTTCCCGCAGGCATATATCGCGCCATGCGTTTGTTTCCGTGTCATAAATTAGCTAAAACTAATTATTGAGTTTAAACTTTTAGCCTCATAAATAAAAAAAGAGAGAAAAAATCATATTTTCTATTTGAAAATTAGTTGCAACTAATTATATTATATACACAAAATCAAATTGAAGCTATTTCAAAACAAGGAAGGAAGTATGAAAAAGCTGCTTATCACATGCGGAGTCATCCTCGGAAGCGCTCTTGCCGCGGAGGTCAAAAACCTGCCGGACAATATAAAGCATTTTTCAAGGGACATGGCAAAAGCCATGCCGGAGGCGGCAAAAGTCGAGCCGGCAGGCAGGGGAATCTACCATGTGCTGAATGGGAAAAGTGCAAAACTCGGAAAGCTTTATCTGGAGCGCATTTCCAATGACGACCGGAAGATGGGATATGCCGGAACCATTGAGATCGCCGTCCTTTTCGGAAACGACGACAAAGTCGCAGGAGTCCTGATCGGGAAGAACCAGGAAACTCCATCGTTTCTCAACCGGGTACGCGCCGCAAAATTCCTTCAGCAATGGAATCGGCTCAAAATGAGCGAAATTCCAAATCAGGAAGTGGATGCCGTCAGCGGAGCGACTTACAGTTCCGAAGCAATCAAACACGGCGTCAGAAAACTGGCGGAAAGCTATCTCTCCAAAGATGAGAAAACGCCCCCGAAAGCACTGACAAAAGCGGAACGGACTGCGATCGAACGCGAAATCATCCAGCTGGAACGCAAAGTGAAAATGCATGAACGCATCTACGCATCCAGTGAACGGCTCCTGAAGCAGCTTCAGACACGCAAGGATGATGAGCTTCAACTTCGTTTTCTTGCCGCCGTGGAAGGCAAAGACGCCGCCGCCGAATTCGCAAAGAAACACAATATGATGTATTTCAACCATCCCCGCCGCGGGCCCGCGAAAAAGAGCAAAACGGAACTTCTGGCGGAAAAATACAAAGCATCCAAGTCTGAAGCCGATCTCAAGATGCTCAAGGATGCAATTCTCGCAGATTATGAAGGCATGCTGCTGAGGGTTCCTCCGCACAACGAGGAACATGCAAAAGCCATGAAAGCATCTCAGGCGCGTATTGAGGTTCTGAAAAAGAAACTCGGAGAAAATGCACAGGAAAAGAGCAGGGCGGAAAAAGATCCGCACATGAAGTTCCGTTCCCCGGAAGCACAGGCACAGCAGGAAAAGATCGAGAAACTTGCCGAAGTCTACCGGAACACAAAAAATCCGCAGGTTCTCGCCGCTCTCAAAAAGGAGGTGACAAAACAGGTTGTCGGCGGAATTGCCGCCATGTCTGCAAAGATCACAAAAATGGAACAGGATGCGGACAGACTTCAAAAGCATCTTGATGCTCTGCTCGAAGATCCCGAAGCCGTCATTCAGAAACGTCTTGACGCTCTGACAGCCGGGAAATAAACAGCAGCTGATTTCAATGGCAGGAGCGCCGTCCGGGGTCATGTTTCCGGACGGCGGATTGAAAAAATTAGGAAGAGGGTTTTATTTCAAAAAATCATAGATGGGAAGGATTTATGGAAATGAAAAGGGTAAATTTCACATTAATAGAACTTCTGGTCGTAGTTTCGATCATCGCAATTCTTGCCGGAATGCTGATGCCTGCGTTAAGTCAGGCAAGGGAAAAAGCTGTTGCCGTCAATTGCTCGTCAAGACTGAAACAGATAGGAACGGCAGATGCGTTCTATCAGGCAGACTGGGGATACTTCTCCCCATCCAGAGAATCCATGTCGGGAGCGGTTCCGGGACCTTCATGGCACGGCTATCAAAATGGCACGGGTTTGAGCGATCCGCAAATTGACTTGACTTCGGAACAGGGGTATCTCAGTGCCTATCTGAAAAAAGCCGGAGTCGGAAAAAAGGTGCAGGAGGAGCGTGCGTCCAATATCTTTATCTGTCCGCATTCTTCCGTAGACAAAATGCTGGGAGATGATGAAGTCACCAGTGCAAGGGGAACCGGTTACGGCCCTAATAAATACCTGCACGGCATGTATTTCATGGTAAATGCAAATATGGCCGCCAGCGCCACCTATCTTCCTAAAAAGGACACAAAAGTAAAGCAGCCGTCTTCAATAGCAAGCTTTGGAGATGCCGCCCAGAACTTATCAGGGACACTTGCGGTTTATGATACGCTCTCATGCAACGGTGTCCATTTTCGTCACTCATCACGTGCCAACATTACATGGGCAGACGGTCATGTCAGTGCCGAAACGGGATATTACAATTGCACCGGAAGCAGTTATAACAGTTCCGGTCCCGTGCCGGGCATGAATCTGGGATGCCTGAATGCCAGTAAGGATATATGCAATACAGGAACGGCAGCAAATCCCGATCCCGCTCTCAAAGCACAGAACCGTTACGGATGCACAGCCGATATGAAATAAACTTCAACCGGGAAAATTCACACCATGAAACAAAGAAAAATTCTCATAGTTCTCTTGCTTATCCTTGGAGTTTCCGCAATCTGGCTGTATGCCGGAACCAGTTCCACTGTACCGGAACTGCCGCAAAATGTTCCAGTCTCTGCCGAACAACAAAAGGAATTGAAAAAGTTACTGGATGCAACAATGAAAATTTACCGGAGACATGGAGAAAAAGGCATCAGAAGGCTTTTCGGCTATACCGAAGAAGAATTGATCGAATTTCAATGCAGGGATGAAATCAATCCGGTCGATGCCAGCCTTGAAGTTCTCAGGCAATACGGGAAGAACATCAAATTTCAGGAACTGACTTACACGGCTCCGCCAAACTCAAAACACTGCTTCTTTATCACCGGAAAAATTTCCGATGAAAATAAGCTGCAGATGTCTTTTGTCAGAAATTCCAAAGGATATTGCCTGAAATACATTTCCGAACTCTGATCGCCGGAAATATGGAAAAAGACTGGAAGGACATGATTTCGCAAGTCCTTCCAGTCTTTCCGCATTTACTTCTTAACGCACATCACGCAGTATTTGCCGTCGATGACCTTCGCGCCCTCGGTGACATGCTCGAATCCGGGGAACTGATGATCCCAGGTTTCAAGAGACTTCAGATACTGAATCTGAGGGCTGTTCTCATCGCCGAAGTTCTCACCGGACATCAGCATCGGAATTCCCGGCGGATACGGAATGACCGAGTTTGCACTGACTCTGCCCATCAGTTGATCGGACGGCACGAATTCGATATCGTTCGTGACGATCTTCTCATAGGCTTCGCGCGGAGTCATTTCCGCTTTCGGGATGGATGCGAACGCCGCATTCAGAGCCTCGCCCGGCTTTTCCGTGCGGATGTATTCAAACATCTTGTCGGAAAGATCGCGGACGCCGATTTCGCCGTAAACCTCCGGATAGCTCTCCGCAAGTCCCGGAAGAACTTCGCTGACGGGCGCATTGGCGTCATAGAACTTCTTGAAGTTCAGCAATGCGTTCAGCAGCGTGCCCCACTTGCCTTTGGTAATGCCCATCGAGAACAGGAACATCAACTGGAAATCCGTGGTGCGGGTCGGGACGATTCCCTCCTGATAAATGTAGTAGGAAACGAGGGACGCGGGAACGCCGTGATCCAGCAGATTGCCGTCGTCGCCCATGCCGGGGCCGAGGATACTGACCTTGATCGGATCGAGCATGACCCAGTTGTCTTCAAGGCCGGTGAATCCGTGCCATGTGTCGCCCTCCTCCATGCGCCAGCAGCGCTGGTCGGTGATGAGAAGTTCGCGCGGGGCATCGGCAAAGTCGTACACCTTGCCCGTCGCGTGATCCTTGACCTGATCGGCGTTCCACGGTTTGAAGAACCAGGAACCTTTTTTCGTGAATTCGCGGTAGAGTTTCGCCATTGCCTGACGGAAATCGACCGCTTCGGCAATGACTTCCCGTGTCAGGGACTCGCCGTTGTTGTGCATCATGGCGGTGGAGATGTCGTTCGAGGCGCAGATCGCATAAAGCGGCGATGTGGTCGCGTGCATCATATAAGCCTGGTTGAACCGGTCGAAATCAACCGGATTGCGCCCGTTTCTGACATGGATATACGACGCCTGCGAAAGCGCGTTCAGCAGTTTGTGCGTGGAGTGCGTGGCAAAGATGGTCGCGCCCTTGTGCTTTTCCGGATCGCCGCGCATGGCGAAGTGATCTTCATACATCGGGTTGAAACGCGCATAGCCGTACCATGCCTCGTCGAAGTGGATGCGGTCCACGCTTTTATCGAGTTCCGCCTCGACCTTCGCCGCATTGTAGCAAAGTCCGTCATAGGTGCAGTTCGTGACGACCGCATAGGCGGGCTTGTCCTTGCCTTTCCTGATCGGACTGTCGCTGATCTTTGCGGCAATGGCTTCCGGCGTCATTTCGCTGCGGTGAATCGGACCGATGATGCCGTAACGGTTTCTTGTCGGAACCATATACACAGGAACCGCACCCGTCAGGATGAGTCCCTGTTCAATGGACTTGTGGCAGTTGCGGTCGCAGACGGCGATGTCGCCTTCGGTCATGCACGCCTGAAACACCGTACGGTTCGAGCCGGATGTGCCGACGACGACCGAATAGGAGTCGTCGGAGCCGAAAGTCTTCGCAGTGAATTTCTCGCTGACTCCGAATGCGCCTTCATGATCGAGCAATGAACCGATGGAGGCACGCTCGATACCGGTATCGGTGCGGAACAGATTCTCGCCGTAGAAATCATAGAATTTCTTGCCGACGGGGCTCTTGGTGAATCCGACGCCGCCCTGATGCCCGGGAGCCGCCCAGGAATATTCATGATTCTGTTCGTTGTATTCCCAGATCGCCTTCATGAGAGGCGGCAGGAGATTGTCGCGGTAACGGCGGATTGCGCCTTCGATCCGTCCCGCGATAAACTGCGGGCTGTCCTCGAAAATCCAGGCGAATTCCGTTGCCTGCTCCATGAGTTCGGCAGACATCTTCTGCGATGTTTTAGCGCGGTCCGCAAGCAGAAAAACCGGGGCTTTCGCCTGTCTTTCCTTGATCTGCTTCAGAAGCTTTGCGGCTCTGCTCTCGCTTGCTTTGTCATAATCCATATCGCTGGCGACCAGGAAGCAGTCGATGTCCATATTGGTTTCCACGACCGGGAACGCCTCGCAGTAGGATTCCGCGATCTGTACTGAAATATCCTTGTCCTCCAGCGCCTGAATCAGCCGGTCGATGGCGGAAGCGATCGTCTCGCTTGCGGCGCTTTCCTTGTCCTCTACGATCAGGACCTGTCTCGTTTGAAGTTCTGTGTTCATGTTTCCCCCCTTGGAAATTTAGAGATTGATTTTGCCGGTCGCAAACGCGATGATCGCGCCGATTGCAACGACAACTATGACTACGGCTCCGATGAGCTCATATTTTGTAAAGACCGGAAGATGTTTCTCCTTTTCATCCGTGGCGTCCTCCGCCGCATTTCTGCGCGCCCAGACATAGACCGGAATCCCGATCATCAGGAATACGAATGCCATCAGCAGGTAGGTGAAACCCGCGGCATAAATCATCCACAATGCGTAGAACGACCCCGCAACACCGCAGAAGCAGGCGAACCACGCTCTCACCGGCATGCCTTCGGGATACTGCTTCGTCGCGCAGATTTTCCAGAGATATGCGGTGCAGGCAAGATACGGCGGCAGGATCATGACCGCTGTCACGGAAAGCATGGTGTTCCATGCGTTCGTGGCGAAATACACCAGGATCATGGTAAGCTGCATCACGCCGCTTGTCACCCAGAGTGAAACATTGGGCATCTCATTCTTGTTTTCCTTCTTGAAAATCCGCGGGAACGTGCCGTCATTGGCAGCCGCATACGGAATCTGCGCGATCATGATCGTGAACGCCAGCCAGCTTGTGAGAAGCGCGACGATCACGCCGAGATTCATCACCCAGCCGCCCCATGCCCCCGCGACATCGCTGAGAAGCGGAGCCGTGGACGGATTCTGAAGCGCGGCAAGCTGAGACTGATACATGCGCCCGAACGGAAGGATCGAAAGCAGTGCGTAAATGAGCAGACAGCTCAGGAACCCCAGAAGCGTGGCTTTGCCGACGCAGCTCTGGTTCTTGGCACGCCCGGAAACAACCACCGCGCCTTCGATTCCGATGAATGCCCACAGAGTCACCAGCATTGTGGATTTGACCTGCGTCATCATCGAACCGAGCGGCTTGAGCTTGTCCGCAAGGACCGTCTCGTTCCCAAGCATATCCGTTGTGAAATACGCCCAGTGGAACCCGACGATCATAATGACGATGAACAGAAGGATCGGCACCAGTTTAAAGACCGTTCCGACGACGTTCATAAACGCCGCCTGCTTCATTCCGCGCAGAACCGCATAGTTCATCAGCCAGATCACCACGGAACCGCCGACGATGGACGCGAAATTATTGCCGCCGGTAAAGTATCCCGGGAAGAAGTAGTTGAACGCATCCATCAGCAGAACCGCGAATCCGACGTTGCCGAAAATGTTGCACAGCCAGTATGCCCATGCCATCTGGAAACCGGCGAACCTCCCGAAGCCGAGTCTGGCATACGCATAAATGCCCGTTGTGGCGTCCGGCCTCGCATCCGCAAGAACCCGGAACGTGTTGGCGATAAAATACATTCCCACGCCGGTTACGATCCACGCGATAATGACTGCAATCACTCCCGCGCCCTGCGCCATATTCTGCGGCAGGCTGAAAATACCTCCGCCGATCATTGCGCTGACGACCAGTGCCGCCAAAGGAATGACACCTAATTTTTTTGTTGAATCATCTGCCATGATTCCCCCCCATTGTTTTGTTGTTTCTGGCAGGACTCTCCGGAACTGCTGATGCAGCGGAGCCATCCTTGTTTAATTTTCCCCATATAAAGAAAATACCCCTGAAGTTTTAGATTTCAAGGGGGAGAAAAAAGAAAATCTCAATTATTTTCCAGTCATCTTATTCAGTTTTTTCAAGACATATAATTCCTTGTTTACAAGAATGTTATAATATTTAACAGTCAAAAATATATTCGTATAAAACGACTCTGTATTTTTTCTATTTTTGATATCAGTTAAATCAGCTTTTATTTTTCATATTTCTCTTTTTCCACAGGTATTGTCCGGGCGGGATGCCATTCAACTGTTTGAAAACCCTGCTAAAATGAAATTCGCTGGAAAAACCGCAGAGTTCTGCAATTTCGTGAAGAGACAATTCCGTGCCGTTCAGGAAATATTTTGCCTTCTCAACCCGTCTCTCCTGCAACAATGCGGAAAAAGCCTGCATTGCCGCTCCTGCGAACGAAACATTCCATGCGCTTCCGTCTGCATGGAGACGGAACGATATTCTGCCGCCGCGCCAGTTCTACCTGTGTATGCTTTATGCTCCGGTCTCCTACGGCAATTATTTCACCGGAAATCCTTGAAAAAAAAGGATTTTTGCTGTATATTATTCAGTTTAACTGAAATCGCTCATGAGTCGGGAGGTAAATCTTATGAAAGCAACATTGCAAAATGTATCGGAGCCGAACCTGTTCAGGGATACGTTTTCCTATGACAGAATTCCAAGCATCAGACTTGGCAACGAAACCGTACCCATGCGCATTCCGGAAAAAATCTGGATTACGGATACCACATTCCGCGACGGACAGCAGTCAAGGCCACCCTATACCGTGGAGCAGATCGTCCGGATTTTCAAATTCATGCACAGGATCAGCGGGAAACACGGACTTATCCGGCAAAGTGAATTCTTCCTGTACAGCCCCAACGACCGTGCCGCCGTCGAAGCATGTCTGGAACTCGGTTACGAATTCCCGGAAATAACGGCGTGGATCCGCGCCGCGAAAACGGATTTTGAACTGGTGAAATCATTCGGACTCAAGGAGACCGGTATTCTGACCTCCTGTTCCGACTATCATATTTTCCTGAAACTCAAGAAAAACCGCAGGCAGACACTTGATTCCTATAAGGAAATCGTCGCCGCCGCGCTGGAAAACGGCGTCCGCCCGCGCTGTCATCTGGAGGATCTTACCCGCGCCGATCTTTACGGATTCGTCCTGCCCATGATCAATGAACTGAACGAACTCTGCAAAGGCAGCGGAAAGACGGTCAAGATCCGCCTCTGCGACACCATGGGTTACGGGCTTCCGTTCCCGAATGCGGAACCGCCGCGCGGGGTCCCCGCAATCATCAGGGCAATTCTGGATGAAACGGACACCCGTTCCGAAGACCTCGAATGGCATGGGCACAACGACTTCCACAAGGTGCTTGCAAACGGCGTCTGCGCATGGCTTTACGGATGTTCCGCTGTCAACGGCACATTCCTCGGTTTCGGAGAGCGTACCGGCAATCCGCCCGTGGAAGGACTCGTTTTCGACTGGATGGGAATTACCGGAATCCATGACGGAATCGACACGACTGCCATTACCGATATGGCAGAGTTCTTCCGCAAAGAAATCAATTATCCGATCCCGGCGAACTATCCTTTCGTCGGAATGGACTTCAATACCACACGTGCGGGAATTCATGCGGACGGCCTGACGAAAAACGAGGAAATTTACAACATCTTCGACACGGAAAAATATTTGAAGCGCCCCTGCAAAGTCGCGATCTCCAATACATCCGGACTTGCCGGCGTCGCCTACTGGATTCAGTCGAACATTCCGAAAGGGATCGACATCCGCAAGGACAATCCGGGAATCGTCACGATCAAGAACTGGATCGACGAGGAATACAGGAAGGGCAGGACAACCACGATCAGCGAAGAAGAAATGTTCAAACTGGTCAGGGAATACATGCCGGAGCTGTTCTGACGGCAGGCTTCCAAGGGAGCAGAAAACGGAAAAGAGGCGGAACGGAATCCGCACGGAAATCTGTTTTCTGTGTCCTTTGAAATATTCCCGAACAAATCAAAACAGGATGCAATGGAGTGCCATGATAAGGGAACTGGAAGATCAGCACAATCTGGAAAAAACGGAACTGGCGCCTTATGCCACTCACAATATCAGCACGCGGGGAAGACGCCACCCTGAAAAAACACATCCGTTCCGCACCGATTTCCAGCGCGACCGCGACCGGATTCTGCACAGTCATGCGTTCCGCCGCCTGGAATACAAAACCCAGGTCTTCCTGAGCGGAAGCGGCGACCATTACCGGACACGCCTCACACATACCATCGAAGTCGCCGCGATCGCACGCACCATCGCACGTTCGCTGAATCTCAACGAGGACCTCACCGAAACCATTTCCCTCGCCCACGACCTCGGGCATACTCCATTCGGTCATGCGGGAGAACGCGCTCTGCACCGGATCATGTTCGACTACGGCGGATTCGACCACAATCTGCAGGCGCTCCGCATCGTGGACGAACTGGAGGTCAAATATCCGGAATACGATGGAATCAACCTGACATGGGAGGTGCGTTCCGGTCTGATCAAACACAGAATCGATCATGAGGGGAAACGTGCCGAACTGGACGGTGAAACTCTGCCGCTGATGCCCGCACTTGAGGCACAGGTGGCGGACGTCGCCGACGATCTGACTTACTACGGACATGACGTGGACGACGGTCTGGACTCAGGGCTGATTACTCCCGACATGCTCGAAGAAGTCGAACTCTGGCGCAGGGTCTCGGAAAAAGCCTATGCCTACGGGCTTAAAAAAGGCGAGGAGCGTTTCGCCGCATTCACGGTGCGCTGCCTGATTGACGCAATGGTCGGAGATGTCATCCGCCACTCCAATGCAAATCTTGAAAAGATTGCGCCGGAATCGGCTGCGGAAGTCGAAAATCTGGACGTAAAACTCATTTCGTTCAGCCCTGAATTTGAACCGCAGACCAAGGAACTGCGCGATTTTCTCTATCACAATCTCTATTTCCACCCTGAACTGAAAAAATTGAATGAACTGTCTTTCAACAGGATGGACAATATGTTCCGCATCTATCTGGCGCACCCCGAACTCATGGGAGAGACGGCGCAGACCCGCATCCGGAAGGATGGAGTCGCCCGCGCGGCGGCGGATTACATCGCCGGCATGACGGACCGTTTCGCGGAAAAGGAATACAATCATCTGATTATGGAACAACAGGAGCTGTGAATTCCGGATGGCGATTCATGAAGAAAAAGTGATCTCTCCCTGGCTGACGGTCCTGATTCTGGCGGCGGCATTCATCATCGCCTATCCGTTCTGGGATCTCGGATTGCGCGAGCTCTTCCGTGAAGAAAGGGATTACGCCGCGATTGCGAATGAGATTGCCTCTTTTCCTCCGTCCACGCTTGCGCACGGGGAACTGATGCCCTACACCTATCCTCTGTATCCGCTTCTGGCAAAAGGGCTTTCCATGCTCGGATTCACAATGGAATTTTCGCTTCGCTTCCTCTCTGTCTTTTCGCTGGCGATCCTGACGGTAGTTGTCGGAATCGCGTGTTACAGTATGCGGGGAATTCAGGCGGCGGCAGCAGGAGCGGGAGCTATGTTCACCACGATTCTCGTTGCGGAAAAAGCCGTCGAAGGGTATCCGCATATGCTGACGGTGCTCCTGATTTTTTCAGGCTGGCTCCTCTGGTTCTACTTCGGGCAGGTCCGGGGTTCATGGAACCGGGCATGGATTTTCGCCGGGATTTTTGCGGGACTCGCCTTTTACAACAGCGGCTGGACGGCTCTGATCTATTTCTTCGTTCCGATGGCATTCCTGCACCGCCCCTTTACCGTCTGGACGAAACTGAACAAACCGGGTTTTTATACCGCCTGCGCCACGATCCTGTTCTTCATATTCCTGTGGCTGATCCCCCGTTGGAACAGCGGTCTCCAGACGGCGCCGTTCGGGGATGGCGATATTCTCGGATATCTGTGGCATGTGATTTACACGCCTTTCGACATTCTCCTGCGTTTCCTGCCGTGGACTTTTTTCCTGTATGCGCCTTTCTGCGTGGCGCTCATGGTAATTGATGAAACACCGCTGTTTTCGAAATACCTGCGGATGCTCTCGTATGTTCTGCTGATTCTGCTTTGCCTGAATCCTTTCAGCAAAGGGCGCGATATTCTTTTCCTCGCACCTCTTGCGGCGACTTTGATCGGGCTGAACTACTGGATCGTGGCAAGGCGCCACGGGAAAAATCTCTGCCGGATTCTTTCTTTCTTCTGCATCGCGCTCTTTCTGGCGGGTGTCTGCGCGATCCTGTTCCATACCGCACCGAAAGAGATCATCCTGCAGGTCGTCGGAAACACCTATGATCTCTCCTATCAACCGTCCGGAATCCGTTTTACTCCCGCATTTTACGAAGCCTGCCTCATTCCTCTGCTGGCGCTTGCCGCCTATGTCATGGCGGTCAAAAGAAAACAGGTCTGGGTCATACTGGTTCTGTTTTTCTGCGGCATGATGCTGTTTTTCTGGTCCATAATCAACCCCTACCGCGCTTCGGAACACTTCAGGACGGATCTGGGGCAAATGTTCCGCAAGGCAATCGGAGAATCTTATTCTCCGGCAATGACCGTTTACAAGGACGCCGCGATCGGGGGGCTCTATGCGGAGTGCCACTATCTCGGCACCGGAATCAGAAGCCTGAACCTCAACGATACGGAGGACATCAGCGCGCCGGAACTTTTCATCATCACCACCAGCAGTGTCCAGCCGGCGGACACCACCCGCACATGGACACGCATCCTTGATGTAATTTACAAAAATCAGAATATCTATCTATGGAAAGGCAGACTCAATGACAGAAAAGACGAACTCGAAAACAGCGACTTCCGGAATATCAGATTCTAATCGTGCGCCCAGACAGTTTCTCGCAACCATCACTCCGGCGCAGGCGATGGATTTCATCGGAAGGGCGGGGGAAAATACCTACCGGGCGAAACAACTTTATGACTGGGTCGCCAAAAAGTGGATTACGGACCCCGCGTCCATGACCAATCTGCCCGCGTCGCTGAAAGAAAAAATCAAAGAAAACTTCCTCTGCGCCGCAGTCAAAATCGAGCAGGACAGCGAGTGTGCGGACGGTTCCCGCAAGCTTCTGCTTTCGCTGTTTGACGGCGAGACCGTGGAATGTGCTCTGATTCCGGCACAGGACGGACGCATGACTTTCTGCCTCAGCACACAGGTCGGCTGTCCCGTCGCCTGTGCGTTCTGCGCCAGCGGTTCCGCAGGATTTGTGCGCAATCTTCATGCCGGAGAGATCATCGAAGAGTATCTGCTCTGCTGCCGCCTGACCGGCAAGGCGCCGGACAATGTGGTCATTATGGGCGTAGGCGAGCCTCTGCTCAATTACAATAATCTGGTCGAGGCGCTCGAAACGATCTGCACCCCCGATGGGATCGGGCTTGCCGCGCGCCGCGTCACAATCTCAACCAGCGGCTGGACGCCGGGCATCCGCAATCTGGCGGAACACGGCAGGCAGTGGAATCTCGCCGTTTCGCTTCACGCGCCGGATGACAAGGTGCGTTCCCTCCTGATTCCAAGCAAGTACCGCCGCGATATCAAGGATATCATCGCCGCATGCAAGCTTCACCGTCAGGCGACCGGACGGCTGCTTACTTTTGAATACGTCATGCTTGCCGGAATCAATGATTTCCCGGAACAGGCGGTGCGTCTCTCCAGACTTGCCGCGGAAGCGGACGCCAAGATCAACCTCATCCCCTACAACAAGGCGAACGGCGCATTCGAGCGCCCCTCGAAAGAAGCGATAAAAAAGTTTGAAAACAACTTGAAAGCCGCCAGAATCCCTGTAACAGTAAGAGTGGAAAAAGGATTTGACTCCAGCGCCGCATGCGGACAGCTCCGTTCATCGGCGGAGGCAAGAAAAAGGAAACAATCATGATTCTTCGCATCTTATCCAGCACAGTTTTTCTTTCCGGAACCGTGCTTCTTCTCGCAGGATGTGCGTCCCAGCCGGAATTCACGCAAAGCGACGCCCTGCTGATTCATTCTCTCCGCAATGCCGGGCAGAAGGAATACGAGGCGGCTCTTTCCACCGGCGCCAACGTCAATGCGCGCAACGCCGAAGGCATGACGCCGATTCTCATGGCGGCGATAGCCGACAAACCGTTCTACATCCGTGATCTGATCAAACGAGGCGCGGATGTCAATGCCGCGGACCTCAAAGGCAATACGCCGCTTCACGTCGCCGCAGGCAAGCGGTATCCGGACACCCTGATCACACTGCTGGAGTATCCGGTCAATCTGGAGGCGCACGGCTCTTTCGGGCGCACGCCGCTTATGGAAGCTGCACGTCTCGGCAATGTCAAGGCGATGGAGCTGCTGATCGGCAAAGGCGCGGACGTCAACGCACGCGATGAAATGGAACGCACACCGCTCATGCACGCCGCACGTGCCAATCAAAATTCCCGGGAAGCGGTCAGTCTTCTGCTGGAAAAGGGCGCCGCCCCCGAGCTGATTGACCAGGATTCCATGTCCGCCGTCATGCACGCCGCGGCGTTGAAACACACGGATGCGGCGCTGCTCCTTCTGGATCTCTATCCGAACTTCGTCAACAATCCGGCGCTTGGACTCATCATTATGTATCACGCGGTCAAGGGAGGCGACCTCAAGGTTGCCTCCGCGCTTGTCGACAAGCAGGTCCCGCTGAACTGGGATCTCTCCATTGCCCTGCGGGAGACAAGGCGCATTCAAGTCCACGGCGCCTACCGGATACTGGCACGCAACGGCGTGTTTTCTCTCCGCCGCACACCGCTTATCTGGGCGGCAATCGAGAATAATCTGGAAATGGTGAAACTGCTGGTCGAGCGTGGAGCAAATCCCGGACAGGAAGACGAGAACGGCGATTCCCCCTACGATCTCGCCACGGATCAGAATGTCGTGCGTTATCTCAAAAACGCGACAAAGGAATATTACGAGAAGCTCAGAGAGGAGAAAAATAAATGAATCGGAAACAGGCTGTCATTCTTCTTGCGGACGGATTTGAGGAAACCGAAGCGGTTGCGACCGGAGACGTGCTGAAGCGTCTCGGAATCGCAGTGCAGTTCGCCGGAGTCAATACGGAATATGTCACCAGCACCGCCGGAGTCACGATCAAGGCGCATACTCTGCTTGCCGATGTTGACTGGAGCACAAAAGACGCGGTCATTCTCCCCGGCGGGCTTCCCGGCGCGGAGAATCTGCGCGACAGTTCGGAAGTCATGGAAGTTCTCCGGAAAATGAATGCGGACGGCAAAGTCGTTGCGGCGATCTGCGCGGCTCCGATCGCGTTGGAACGGGCGGGACTTGTCCGCGGCAAAACAGTCACCGGCTATCCGGGGACGAATGCGGGGCTCGAAGACCTGATTTACACAGGAAACCGGGCGGAACAGGACGGTAATCTCGTGACAGGCAAAGGACCGGGAGCCTCTTTTGATTTTGCGGCGCAGATCGCAAAGGCGCTCGGCAAACCGCAGGAAGATATAGATAAAGTATTCGACGGAATGTTTGTACTGCGATGAACAATTCACATTTCACCATACGGCAGAAATCCACGGAATGTTCCGCGCGCCTCGGTTCGCTGGAAACACCGCACGGAACGATTCAGACTCCGGTATTCATGCCGGTCGGAACACGCGGCACGGTCAAGGCAATGTCTCCGCTGGAGCTGGAAGAACTCGGTGCGCAGATCATTCTCGGCAATACCTATCATCTGTTTTTAAAACCGGGCCCCGAACTGATCGAAAAAGCGGGAGGGCTTCACAGGTTCGCCGCCTGGAACCACCCGATTCTCACGGACAGCGGCGGTTTTCAGGTGTTCAGCCTCGCGAAACTGCGCAAGATGAAATACAACGGCGTGGAGTTCGCCTCCCATATCGACGGAACGAAGTTCTTCCTCGGACCCGTGGAATCGGCGGCGATTCAGCGTGCGCTCGGTTCCGACATCGTGATGGCGTTTGATGAGTGCACCCATTACCCGTGCACGCACGAGGAAGCGGAAAAATCACTGGAAATCACACTCCGCTGGGAGGAGATTTCGCGCCGCCAGCCGCTCAAGGACGGACAGCAGATGTTCGGTATCGTGCAGGGTTCCGTCTTCCGGGACCTGCGTGAAAAATCCGCGAAAATCCTCTCCGAAATGGACTTCAACGGTTATGCGATCGGCGGAGTCAGTGTAGGCGAAAGCGAGGAGGAGATGATCAAGGCGATGGACTGGACCACACACCTGCTCCCGGAGCATAAGCCGCGCTATCTGATGGGCGTCGGCACACCGCGCCAGATCTACGAGGGCGTCAAGCGCGGGATTGACATGTTCGACTGCGTCATGCCGACAAGGCTGGCGCGCCACGGAACCGCGTTCATAACCGGCGGCGGAACAATCCCCGTCAAAGCGGCGAAATACCGCGAGGACTTCACTCCGGTCGATGAAAACTGTTCCTGCTATGCCTGCCGGAACTTCACGAAAGCCTATATCCGCCACCTGCTGAATGTCAACGAAATCCTCGGAGTGCGTCTGCTCTCCATCCACAACATCGCTTACTTCATGGGGTTGATGAAGGCGATCCGCGAGTCGATTGCAAACGGCACGTTCCTTCAGTTCGGAGAGACTCTGCTATGAATGTGAACCTGCATCATCTTGAGCTTTTCTACTACACAGCCAAGGCGAAAGGGATCAGCAATGCCGTGAAGATCATTCCTTACGGCATCCGGCAGCCCGCAATCAGCCAGCAGTTGATGAAGCTCGAAGAGGAGGCGGGAACCAGGCTGTTCGAGCGTAAACCATTTGCGCTGACTCCCGCGGGAGAGCGTCTTTACCGTTTCCTCTCGCGTTTTTTCGACAACATTGAAAGCGAGCTGGCGATGCTCGGCGAGGACGCGCCGATCCGTTTCCGGATTGCGTGCCCTTCCATCATCAGCGCGAAATACCTGCCGAAACTGATCGGGGAATTGACGGCGAAATTTCCGAAGCTGCGCCCGAATGTCTTTGAAGCGGACGGCGTTCAATGTCTTGCGCGCCTGAACAGGAAAGAAGTCGATGCCGCCATTGCATTTTCCGTTCAGTATAAATCCAAATCTCTGGAAATCACGAATCTGGCAAAGTTCCCCATGGCTCTGGTCGTGCCCGTGGGGCATCGTTTTGCGCAGAAAGGATTCTGGCCGAAATCGGACTTTGCCTCGGAGCGCTGGATTGCGATTCAGGAGACCAGCGGAGGCACCATGGAACTGCTCGCCGGACTCTCACAGTTCGGAATCACGCCGGAGTTTTCCGCCTCGACCAACTCCATTGAAGCGGCTTTGGATTACGTGGAAATGGGACTCGGAATCGCACTGATGGCATATCCGCCGCAAAGTCTCACCAAAGACCATAACGTAGTTGTCCTGCCGCAGGAGGAACTTTTCGGTTCGCTTTACCTCTCCATCGCGTGGCAGGCGGATACGAATATGGAGCGTTCCATTTTGAACTACACCGCCGCAACAGCCAAAAGACTTGCCCGGCAGATTTTATAAAATGAAATCCGATGCGTCTTTTTCCGTAATTCTGCCCCTGAGCCGCACAAAGAGAGAATATTCCATCCGCCGTTCGGCAAGGGCGTCCAGACTCACTCTGAAGGTTTCGCCTGCCGGTGCGGTGGAGGTCGTAATCCCTTATTTCACATCCTATTCCGAAGCACAGAGTTTCGTTGAAAAAAATTCGTTATGGCTGGAACGGACTCTGCGTAAATTCGTGAACCGCCCGGCAGTCCCCCGCAAAGCGGAACCGGAATACTATCCGACGCATTTCAATCTGCGTTTTTCCGGCAGAGATCTACCGCTTTTCTACGAATGGAAAGATGTCTGCTGGGTTGGTGTCAGAGAGACGGCGGACAGTCTGCTTGTCACCGGCGCTGTTCTGAATGCGGAACAGGTGCATCAGGCACTCCGTGATTATCTTCTGCGGCGTGCGCGTGAACTTCTGGAACCTCTCATGAAACAGACTTCCGCCGAATGCGGCATTCCATACGGTGAAGTGAATTTCCGCCTTCAGCAGCGCCGATGGGGAAGCTGTTCCGGCAGGAAACATATTTCATTGAATGCATTGCTGCTTTTCTTTCCGCCGGAATATGTGCGTTATGTAATGATCCATGAACTCTGCCATACACGGGAAATGAATCATTCCGCAAACTTCTGGCGTCTCGTCGCGACCTTTTGCCGCGACTATAAATACCTCCGTTCCGCCCTGAACAGGGAATCCTCCGGAGTCATCCCTCCAATTCTGATGCGGAAGAACTGATCCGCTCTTATTGAAAAACGACATGAGTGCAGAAAGAAAAACTGGTCGGGGCAGCGAGATTCGAACTCGCGACCTTCTGCTCCCAAAGCAGACGCGCTACCAACTGCGCTATGCCCCGGACGGAGTCCCATTAAAATAGCTCTCTTTCCTGAAAAAGAAAGTCTGCAATGAATTTTTTCCGCAATATTTTCAGTTCAGTGCAATGCAGAACAACTTTTATGTTCCAATCCGAATACAAAACATTGTCCGCTGAAGCCAAACTTCACTTCAGCGGACATAAAAACATCCGCATCCCGGCAAAAAAGCAAGGTCTGCGGGATGACATTACGCCTGATCCGCAACTTTCTGGATTTCAAGTGTCTGTCTTGTACTCTTCAGGACAACAGAGGTCGTCAAATCCGTCGGCTTTCCGGCAATGTCACGGAGGAAACTTTCCAGATAATCCACCGGAGCCTGAGACGGCGGGGCAATCAGAGAAACATCTTTTCTGCTCTTCAGATAGGCTTTCACATGTTTCTCAGAACAGTTGAATTCAATCATGCCCTCCGTTCCCCAAATGTCGAAGCGCCAGTAAGTCGGCATGGCAAATCCGATGGAATCAGGCGCGGAATAAGAGACATCGCCAAGCACGCCGCAGCCGTTGCTCAGCGTCAGCATGAACTGGGCGGCATCGTTGAAACAATCACACTGCGAATCGAACGCCTGCCATGTGCGCGCGGCAACAGTCTTCTGAATCTCCAGACCGGTCAGCCACGGGATAATGTCGATCGCATGGCTTGCGATGTCGTTGATCGTTCCGCCATGTTTCCCCGGCTCGAAATACCACGCCGGACGGCTTCCCCGCATCAGAGGATGCTGCCCGCCGAACTGAATCTGCGTAATTTTGCCGAGAGTTCCGCTCAGGATCAGTTCACGGGCAGCGGCAAAGTTCGGAACCCCACGCAGTTCATACATACACCCGACTTTGAGTCCCGTCTGTTTCGCAAGGGTTTCGATCTCGTCCAGTTCCTCAAGCGAAGTGCAGAGCGGCTTGTCCGCAATCACATGCTTTCCGGCTTTCAGGGCGCGGATCGCAAGGCTGCCGCGCTTTGCATAATAATCGCCCACAGCCACGATATCACAGCCGGAACGGCGGAGCATTTCATCAAAATCGCAATCCGTCAGTTTGATGTCCGGGCGCGTCGCCAGCAAAGACGCCGCTTCGTCCTCCTCGCAGACTCCGACCAGTTCCAGCGCGGGATTCTGTAATACTTTATCATATAGTGAGAAGATGTGTCCGTGGCGAAGACCCGCAAATGCAATTTTCAATTTCATTTCTTTTTTCCTTTCCTGCTGTTTGCAATCAATTTTTCAAGTTCAACATCGAATTCCCCGGCATTCAGAGGCAGAGAGACGGGAGCGCCTTTCAACTGTGACAGAAGCATCGCGTTTCCGAGTTCCAGGCTGTTGATTCCCTCCGTCGCCGGAGCATAAAGCGGAGCGCCATGCAGAATCGCATCCGCAAAATTCTCAATGATGTCGCGATGCATCGTCGGATTCGCACCGTTCACAGGAATGTCAATGTTCCAGCGATCCGGCAAACTCATGGTGCTCTTCGTCGTCCGGCAGAATTCGGACATGGGAATCTCATTGCGAATAAAAGAAAGCCTGCCGTTTTCAAGAACGAGCCGACCGCGTTCCGCGGCAATTTCAAGACGGTTCGTGCCGGGAGCCTCCCCCGTGGAAGTCACAAACATGCCGGTTCTGCCGTCCGGATATTCCAGAATCGCGCTGACCTCATCCTCCACCTCAATATCATGATATTTCCCGAAAAACACCCGCGCGGTCACTTTCTCCGGCATCCCGAAAAACCACTGCATCAGGTCGAGCTGGTGCGGACACTGATTCAGGAGTACGCCTCCGCCCTCGCCTGCCCACGTCGCCCGCCATGTGCCCGAATCATAATACGTCTGCGTGCGGAACCAGTCGGTGATGATCCAGTTGATCCGGCGGATCGCACCGAGTTCGCCGGATTCGATCAGCTGCTTGATTTTGATATTCGTCGGAATGCGGCGCAGGCAGAACATGGCGCTGAGTTTGAGTTCAGGATGCGCTTTGGAAGCCGCGACAAGACGTTCCGCCTCGGATTTCTGGACCGCAATCGGTTTTTCCACAAGAACATGAATTCCATGCTCCATCGCCCTCAAAGCAAGCGGAACATGGAAATAATGAGGCGTGGAAATAATGACGCCATCCACCTTTCCCGATGCAAAAAGCGCCTCACTGTCGGAAAACAGCTCCACACCGCTCTCCCTGTAACGTTCCAAAACCTTCGGGTCGATGTCGCAGAGAGCCGTCAGTTCACAGTTTTTCAGTTGTTTGACACTGTTGACGTGAGCGCTTCCCATCACGCCGACACCGATAATTCCGATTCTGACCACAGACATTCTGAAAGTTCCTTTTCACTGGTTGCCTTTTCCGGTTTCATCGCTATATTATACCGCAGATAAAAGGTTAAAACAATCACCACATAGCTCTTTTTTTTAACAGATATGCTCAAAAAACTGATCAGACAGGCAAAAACACTGAAAACTCCTTCGGCTTTATTCGTAAATCATCCCAACGGATACGATTTCGATCTGCCGGACAATATCCTGGTCTTTGCGCGCGGCGGACTCTCTCCCGTGCTCGGCCAGGGAGCCATTCACCACCGGCATCTGCTGAACCTGAATCTCGGCGCTCCCTGCCAACTGCTTCTGGACGGGCGCCGTTTCCTGCTCGAAACCGGCAGCGTATTCCTGATCTATCCCTATGAAAACCACCTGTTCATGCATACGGATGAACAGATCTTCCGCCTGATGATCACATTCGAGGTCAAACGCAGCGATATTCTGCCGGAACGCCACTCCTCCGCCATGCTGAACCCGGAATCCTTCACGCTGGTTTCCAACCTGCTGAAAGCGTATCAGAATCAGGCGCGGAGATGGGACCAAACACTGCTCCTGACACTCCTTCTGAGCCGGATCCAGCAGGATACGGAAAAAGATTCCACACCATCGGCATTTCCGGAAAGTTCCTCTTTTGCGGCACGCGTCGTCAGATACATCATGAACCATCTGGATCAGGAGCTGGGGTTGAACATTCTGGCAAAACAGTTCCACATTTCAAGAAGCCATCTGCGCCGCCGTTTTCAGGAGGAAACCGGAATCAGCCTCGGAGAATATATCCGCCGGAGCCGAATCACCAAAGCAATGTACCACCTCAATCAGAAAGAAAAAAACATCGGCGAAATCGCGGAACTTTGCGGCTACTCCTCCATTCAGGCATTCAGCCGCGCGTTCCGTGAAAAGATCAACATGACCCCTCTCGCCTATCGCGCAAAGCAGATCGCGCTCAAGCGAAACCACGTATTGAAACCGTGAAAAAAGTCACGGGCAACGGGCTCAGGAGAAGAACCGGTATTTCATACGGCGGATTTTTTCCTGAAGCTGCCTGACATCGACTTTCCGCGTCGAACCGTTCTGAATCGCACCTGCCGAGGCGCATCCGACCGCTTCGCCGATCGCCATGCACGTGCCGTTGATCCGCGATGAAGAATGCGCAATGTGATCTGCGGAAATCGGGCGCCCCGCAATATAAAGATTGCCGATGTTCCGGGGGGTGACACAGCGGTAGGGAATACCGTAGGGTTTCTCAATATAACGGGCGATCCGGGTATGAACTCCGTCAGGCGTATGCACATCAATCCCCCAGATTCCGCAGGCGATCTCATCCTCAAAGCGGCGCGAACTGATGACATCGTCCTCCGTAAGCACATAGTCGCCGAGAATCCGGCGCGTCTCGCGGCAGCCGATCTGGGGCGCATAATGACTGATCCATGCGTGCTCATACCCTGGAATCTCCTTGCGGAAAAACTCATTCAGAAGATATTCCGCCTGCCTGACACCCTCCTTGCGGATGCGGGTCAGATCCTCCGTTTTCGTGCAGTCGCAATTCAGGATATGGGTCATATTGACGGCAATCTCATTGGTTCCCGCGCCATGCGGCACAAACTGAAACACGCTGTGGTCGATCGGCACCGGACGCGGCCTGCTCTGCCAGATTCTGCGGACCTCCATATAATCCGGCATCCGCGCAAGATCAATTCCACCGATCACGAAAACCAGCGTGGAAGACTGCACCTTGCCGTCCGGCTTGCGCCCTTTCTCATAAGGACACCCCGACATCACTGCAAGATCACCGTCACCGGTTGCGTCCACGAACAGCTTCGCCTTCATCATGGAGATCCCGCTTTTGCCGGCGACTGCGGCATGGGCAATTTTTCCGTCCGCAACGACGGAGCCGATCAGCTGCGTATACAGATGCAGGTCTATTCTGTAAAAATCAATCAGTTCCAGCAGAAAAGCGGTCAGCGCCGGGGGAGTCATGTTGATATTGCTTCCGCCGCCCTGTTCAAACGCCTTGCCGCGCCGGAGCAGTTCATCCGCAAACTGCCTCGCGAAACCGCCGACGGCAACAACTCCCTTGCGGCTGTAACCGGAAATCGAACCGAGGCGCCCGTTCACGGGAATTCCGCCGGGTTCCCCGAAATATTCGATCATTCCGACTTTCAATCCATCCTCCGCCGCCGCAACCGCCGCAGAAATCCCTCCCATTCCCGATCCGGCGACCAGCACATCATATTCATGGCTGACGGGAACATCTTTCACACAAAAATCCATAGCGAACCTCACTTACTCAATTGTTTCCTCACTCCGGGCGATACCATAATCCGGATATCCGGCGACTTCAAGCGATCCGCCAGATCATTTTCCAGAGGCAGGTAAACAAGCGCTCCCGTTATTTCCGCCGGCGACCTCCCGTTCAGCAGCGACTGAACTTCGGCAGAACTCAACACCTTATCATAGACCGCGACATCCTGAATCTCGCATTTCAACGGATATCTCCGGTTCTTATTCATCCCGAAACAAAGAGAATACTCTCCCGCACTCTCTCCCAGAGACAATCTCTGCTTTCTATGCGTATTCGCAAGATTCTCATGATTCACATACGCATCCAAAGCCATACCATCGAAAGCGACAACTACTGTTACAAACTCATCCACAGGCACGCTTCCGCCGACACTACGCCAAGCGGCATTATAACGGATTCTTTCCGTTTTCCCGCGGCAGGACGCAGTTGCCTGAAACCCGGCATAACTTTTTGCCGGATTCGCCAGTGAAACAAAAAACAGCTTGAATTCTCTGAAACCATCGGACTCAAACGGAACCGAGCGCATTTCAAAACAAATGGAGTTATCCTCCTTTTTCCCTTCCGGAACCCTCAGATCTGCGGCATTCACTTTCACTCTGAAACTGACGGAAAAGACCGGACGCGGCATTTCCGTCTTCCATTGAATCCGGACAAAATCCCTGACTCCATCCAGCTCCACAGCAGACAAATTCCAGGCAGCGGAAACAAGAAACAAACTCCACCATAGTCTCATAAGAATCACCTCTGAATTTTGAGGATTCCGAAAGCGGATTCATTCGCAAAAGAGCCATCCGTCCAACTGGAAACCTCTTTCCCGGAAATATTCCTGCCGAAGTTCATGCGCAGGGAAAAGGCTGCCTTATCCCGGGGATACCCCAGTTCACTCAAGGGAATTGAGATCAGGGCAAACCAGCGGTCCGCCAGAATCCCGGCATTCACCTTTGCATTGCAGTTCCACTGCTTCCGATTTAAGCGGGAATCGTAAAAATCACCGAGCGGATTAATGACCAGCTGATAATAACCGTCCGCGGCATTTTCCGGCCCGGCGGCAAGAAACAGCTCAAACGTGTCATTGCCTTTCCATACCTGTCCATCCCGCTCCCGCGGAACCGCCGACACCTTTTTCTGTATGAATTCTCCGAGAATAATCAGTCTGTCTCCCTGTACGGCACAATAAATATCGGCGGGGCTGCCCGAAGGAAAAATCTTTCCGCCCCGCTCCCGTTTTACCAGCCCTCGGATCACAGATTGATTCTTCTCTGCTGTACGTTTCACATTCTCCACCGTGGCATCTCCGGCAAGCTTCCCGACGGACAGTGTTTTTCTCTGTATGCCGGCACGTTTCCTGTATTCGCCGAGAATCAGCTTTTCTTCCCGTTTCAGACGCTCCGCGAGAACAGGGTCTTTTGATTTTTCAGCGATCGCAACAGCTTTTGCAAGTTCCTTTTCCAGAAAATCCATATCTCCGTCCTGAAACAGCATGGCAGGAAAATTCGTGTCAAATTTGTTCCAGACATAAGGAGCGGAATCATTGTCCCAACGCTGTTCAATACGGCGGTAAATCTTCTCCACGGCTTCCGCGGCTGCGCCATAATAGTTCTTGAAATACTCCTTTTTCAGAGTCTCAAGATCCGCATCGGGATTCCACAGCAGTCTGCCGAGCAGATGAAACTCCATTTTCATGCCCGTCCAATACAGCAGTTGTTTTTCAGGGTTCATATCTCTTCTGTAATACCCTTTCCGGACTTTCTCCGGCGCATCGGGAGCGCAGCCGTCCACCATGCATTCGGTATAATACCCTGTCACACCGATCTTTCTGTAATACTGCAAATCGCGCTGGATGATCTTAAGGACAGGCACGTCAAACGCCGGAAAACCTCCGAAAACAAGATAATCACGAATATACAGGGCATTGCCGAATTTCAGCCACTTCAGGAGCAGTTTGTTCCAATAAGCATTGACCGGCGATGAAGGATCATCCAAAGTCCGTTTGTAATCCCGCCGGTAAGTGCAGAATTCAATGATGAGGTTCGGGTGCAGCTTTTCAAGTTTCGGAGGCTCCTCACATGAAAAATAGGCATAAGTGTGAATCTTCACATCGGGAAATACCTTTGCGACCTTTTCCGCGACAATATTGGCAAAACGGAAATAGCGTGTGGAGTAAACGCCGCGACGGTATTCCTCCTCATCATCCATCGCCCGTTCCTCGGGGGAATCCCCCCATCCGGCGCCGTCATTCATGCCGAGTCCGATCATTTTGATATCCGGATGTTCGCGGAGAATCCGGATCATCTTCTGCGCAACCAGTTCCTGAACCTCTTTGCTTCCGACATTCGTCTGGACTTTCACCGAATAATTTGGTTTCTCATAATTGGTCCGCTTTCCTTTGATCAGCGGAAAATATTCCGGATGCTCCTTGAACAAGGTTCCCGGAATCCAGAAATAAAAAGTGTGCCCTCCGAAATAAAGAGGATACCCTCTCCGTTCCACAGACTTCAAATCCGAGGCATAGCGGGACTGCGGTATCAGCCGGAAATTATAGGCATTGGCAAGTTCCCAGTTCATAAACATCCCATTCAGCCCGGAATACCCCAGAGGAGAAACTCCGCGCAGAGCAAATGCCGGATTGGATATCCATGCGGCATTGGCAAGTTTCCGCTGCTTTTCCGGGGTTCCCCCCTCCACCGGACGGACGGAACGGTAATATCCGCACTGTTTCTCCAGAAAATCAGCCGCGGCATAAATCAGGGAACGCTCCTCCCCTCCGATCAGATAGACCTGATTGCCATCGACCACGACAGCAAAGCCGTCATATTTCAACTCACCGCCCGGCAGATATTTCCAGAATGCGGCGGCAAGCTCCGGCTGATTGAGGCGTCCGGCAAAAATACAGACAGAGTTCCTCCCTTTTTCCGCGTTCACCGAAAAGCCCGCATCCGTAAACAACTGCTTCAACTGTTCCTCCACCCCGGCATGTTTCAGACCGCAGGTTTTCAAGGAGAGATTTTCTCCGCCGTGAAGCAGGGCACAAAAAACAAGATACAATGCAATACTCAAAAAATACTTCATGGTTTCTCCACCTCTGTTACCGTTTTTCTCACAATGGGCGCATAAACTTGCTTGTCAGCAGGAAGAGACGGTATTTTCCGTTTTTCTCGTATGTCACATGTCCGTCCACCCATGTAACGTTCATCCCGTTTTCATGACGGTCATTCACGGCATAAGCATTGGTCGTATAACCGGACAGGTCTTTATCGATGAAAAGATAAGTGCCTTTGGGACTGGTTCCGTAGCGTGCATCCGCAAACATCATGATCTCCGAAGGTCTCTTGATCTGCGTATTCTTCGGCGTCATCAGATAGGAGCCGGTAATTCCCCGGAACGTATGATATGTGGACCCCAGATTCAAATAGTTGTATCCGTAGTGACTTGCCTGATAATATTTTTTGACATTGCGCCGCAGACCGCTTGCGGACCAGGCATTAATATCTCTGAATGCACTTTCCGCAGTCGGACAGACAAACAAAGCGCCTTTGCTCACCAGATAATTCTGTGACAGATAATACGCCCATGTCCACTCGTCGCGGGAAATTTTCGGAGTGAACGCTTCATAGTCTTTCAGTATGAAATGGTCCTGGCTGTCAGACTGATAATTCGCATGAGCCAGCCCGATCTGCCTTTGCTGTGAAGTGCACGTAATTCTCTGCGCCATCGCCCTCGCCTTGCTCAAAGCCGGCAATAACATCGCAGCGAGAATCGCGATGATCGCCACGACGATGAGGAGCTCTATCAGGGTGAAAATCCGTAATTTCACCCTGCGAAGTAAGAATCTCGAACAGGGAACACGGAAAGAAGAAGGAGCGGGAAAACATTTGAACAATTGAACATTAAAACAATTCAACAATGGAAGGAAGAAAGGAAAAATAAGGCAGGGCGTGAATTGACGCCGCCGGAATGAAACATTCTTTTTGCAACTTCTCCTCATGAGAAGCTTTATCAAGGTAAAAAATCTTATTTTTCTTACGACAGGTCTCATTGTCCCAGCCACACCATTCTCAAGTTCATATTTCCTTTGCCTCATCAAACCTCCTTCTTTCTTTTTCATATTCACCTCCACTCTTTTCTGTTGATCATTTCCAGATATAAAGTCGCAGACCAGCCGTAATCGTGGAACACCTGATGGAACGGATGATAGCTGCCGTCCGGAGAAATCCCCTTGCGTTCCAGTTTGCGCGGCTCCACTTCTTTGCGATCATCGTAGAATTCAAAGAATGTGCCGCATTCCAGATACCACTTTTCCTGTTCGCGTAATGTATCACAGACAATGCCGCGCGCAAGTTCATGATAACCGTAACGCTCCAATCCGAGCGCAATCAGGTAATTGATGTTCGTCCAGACCGGGCCGCACCACATATCTTTCCGGTAGGCGGCGGTATTGCCTTTCGCGATCGACGGCACCCGGAGAGGAGTTCCGAAGGTTTCCGGGTCAGTCAGATGACGTGCCATGCGTTCCGCCTGCACCTTTGTCGCCGCCCCGCAGTAAAGCGGGAGGAAACCGGCGCTCGACATGATCTCCGTCCGGCAGCCGTTCACCACGTCATAATCCACGTAAAGCCCGACAGGATCACTCCACAGACGTTCGTTCATGAGACGGCAGAGGCGCTTGTAATGCCCCATCCAGTAATCTCGCCTTTCCGGCAGGAAACCGGCGAGCTGTTCGCACTCGAACGCAAGATATGCGTTGAAATCGGGGGCATCCAGCTGGAGAGCGCAGTCAAAACGCGGAGAATTATCCATGCCGCTCTCTCCGCTGCGACAGTGTTCATAGGCTTCAATCGCCCACTCGACCAGCCCCGCGCCGTCGGAGTCGCGGTTCGCCATGATCCATTCCAGATACCGTTCCAGCTTCGGGGCAAGTTCCGCAATCCATTCCGGCGCTGGTTCGCTTTCATTGACCAGTTTCATCGCCAGCGCCAGAACCGGCGGCTGGGTCAGCCGATGCACTCCGTGAGGATTTCCGCAAAGCGGGATAAAACCGTTTTCCTGCTGGAGATCGAACATCGCGCTGATCATATCACGGGCAAGCTCCGGATTGCAGTGCCGCATTCCAAGCGCATGGAAAACAGAATCCCAGAGCCACATCTGCTTATGCGGCCAGCGGTCCGGCGTGCTCCAGAAATGCCTGATCCGTCCCTCCGGAGAATAAATCTGCGTCTTGAGCTGGGATAAAGCCTTGAGGGCAGTCCGGCGCGCCGTTTCGGATACATCCTCCGGAAGCGGCGCGGACAACAGGAATTTTCCGCGTTTCGCAATTTCATCGGCAATATCCAGTTCCAGCAGTTCTTTTTTCAGGAACCCTTTTGCCGCCACAAGCTTCCGGTTTCCGGACGCCACGGAATCATACCGGTTCAGCAGTTCAAGTTCGAAGTCTCCTTCCAATAGAAGATGCCGCGCATCGACCAGCACGCCGGAAGATACTCCGCCCGCCGTGTGAAAACGGAAGAAATCACCGGTCAGTTCAACTTTCTCGGGCGCACTGCCGGTATAGCGGATCACCGGATCCGGCGGGGTGTAACCGTCCTGTTTCAATTCAAATACATAACCGTCGAAAGCTGTCCGCAGACGCAGTCCGTTTTCATAATCGGTAACGCCGTCAATTCCGGAAAAAGCAAGGAGCTGCCCGCCGCCCCATACAGTTGGATATCTGTTCATTTTCATCAAACCTCTTTCTTACTTTTCTGATATATATTATAAATAAAAAATCTTTTTCCGCAAGGGGTTTCTTTTTTTAATATGTATGTTATCTTATCAATAAAGTCAAGAATTTCAACAGTGAGAAAATAAATGAAACGACGCTATGTCAGTCTTTCCACGGGAATGTCACGCCTCTTCGGATATAATTACGGAGAATACCCGCGGCACAGTTTCTTAAGTTTCAGCTATGCGGGAAAAGAGGGCTCCGCTTATCCGGTCCAGCTTCTGTCTTCCGGTTACGATGAATGGCACAGAGAATGTTTCCGCCAGAGAATCAATTCCGATGTTTTTTCCGTGGAGTATGTTCAGAAAGGAACCTTTCTCTTCCGACAGAACAACACGACTCTGCGGGCCAATCCCGGAGAGATTTTCCTGGTCCGCCTGGGAGCGGACAGCTCCATGCAGTGTGAAACGGAAACAGCGCAGAAACGGACCGTCATCCTGTGCGGCACCCTGCTCCGCCGCATTCTGGAACAGATCGGGCTTGACCGCATCAACCTGATCATTCCCGGCGACCGGGAACGGCTTGACGCCATGTTCGACAGAATCTATGAACTGAGCAGGAAAGAAACTCTGGCGAACTACCGGGACGCGTGTTCCGAATGTTACGCACTGCTTCTGGAACTCTCCGCACAGTCCACGGCGATGCACCGTCCGCCGGAGCTCCAGCGGGCGCTGGAATATATTCATGAAAATCTGTCCGAACACCTGACGCTGGAAAAACTTGTCCATCATACGGGGATCAGCACAGCCACACTGCACCGCCAGTTTCAAAAATATCTGCAAACCTCCCCGATCGGCTACTATCTGGACCAGAAAATGGAAAAAGCGGCAGGTCTTCTGCGCTCCCATATTTATTCGGTCAAGGAAATCGCGGCAGAAATGAAATATTCTTCACCGCAGTATTTCGCTACCGAATTCAAAAAAAAATATGGAATCACCCCGCGTCAACTGAAGTGATTCCATGAGAAAAAGAAAAATGTTCCTGCCGGATTCCCGGTACTTTACGGATTTACAGGAAAATCGTCCAGCAGATCGCCGAGACGTTCACGGACGGCTTCCAGCAAGTCACCGTTATAGTCACGGGAGACATACCTGCCTTTCTCCTTCGTTTCATTCGCAATTACCTGCGGAATTTCTTTTTCCAGTTCTTCCGCTTTGCGGAGCCATTCACGGTCCTGCGGCAAATTCCGCTTGCGCGCCTTGTTTTTTCTGCTGTCAAGCAGGAGAAAGTATTCCATATCCTCCAGGCCGTCACGCAGTACCGACAGTCGCAGCGAACCATAGACGCAATGATTCTTCACATCCGGATAAATCAGATATCCATCTCCGTTTCCATCGGGGAACTGGTTGGCATGCCATTCAGCTTCGGGCCAGTATCTGCCGGTCTTCCGGCTGTCCTCGACCGCTCTATGCCAGAAGCAGACTCCCCAGTATAAAAGCCCCTGAATCCGGCGTGTCCGGCACCACCAGAGCAATGCACGGTGCGTGAATGCCTCATGATCGACAAACAGATTGTAGCGATGCTTCGGGACGACACAGACATAGCACCAGGACTCATCTCCCTTCCGGACACGTTCTCCGGCAAATTCTGTATCCAGATTGGAAGTCAGCGGGCACCAGAGATCAACCGCATCCCGCACGTTCTCCGGCATTTTATCCAGATTGTAGCCGACGGCAAGATTTTTCAGTTCCGGAGCAAACTTCCTGCTGAGCAGGTGCAAACGGTTCCAGTTTTCACCGCTGGATTCATCCCAGATGTAATGGTAGGCATATTTCTCCCAGTTGTTTTTCCGGGCATTCTGCCATGCGGCTTCCAGGAAATCACGGTAGATCTTCTCAAATTCCGGGTGGTTCATATTGTAGGGCAGACGTTTTGCCTTGCCGGTTCCGGGATCGGTCAGCCACATGTATCCGAAATAGCGATCCCAGGTCGGGCTGGGAGAAACATTGTAACCGGTTCCATGAAATTCGTCAAGAATCATCCGGGTGATTTCGTTTTCTCTGGTAAAGTCAAAATGATACTTGCCCTGCGCGTCTCTGGTCGCGGTCCAGTTCGGCTGAAGCCAGGTCGGGCGATGTTCCAGCATGGGCATCAGTGTCAGACGGTTTTTCGCGGAAATCTCGATGATCTTGCGGGACATGTCTTTTTCGCCCTGCCAGTCTTTGATGTTGAAATATTCCAGCATGAAGACGCGGTTCAGGAAGAAACAGGTGCGGAACCGCGAACGTTCCGGCAGAGAAAATTTCCGGACCGTGATGTTCAATGCGATGGAAACCGGATTGCCGGTTTCGCCGGAAATGAACAGTTGTCCGCGGTATGTCCCGGCTTTCATCTTGCTGTCCGCTTCGATCGTGACCCAGAGAGGCAGGTTCTTTCCGTCCAGCCGTATTTCCGAATTTTGCAGCGGAAGCAGGGGATCAGGATAAGACGCCGTCCGCTCATTGACCTGCGGATAGGCACGGCGGTCGGAACGGATGTAGGCGACTGTTTCAAACTTCACGTCCGGAAAAGCACCGTCCTGCGGAATCCAGCGGATCTTCAGTTTTTCCGGTTTGTCCGTCCGGGGAACGATCACCAGCTGGAGATGTTCGGCTTCGCGTCCCGCCAGCGAGAGATTCAGTTCTCCGCCAGTTGTTCTGCCGGACCATTCCGGACGTATGTCATATTCGAAGACTTTCCGCATGGTGGATTCCGGTATGACCGCAAAGTTTCCCGTGTAACCGGCAAACAGTTTTTCCCGTGCGGCGTTGAAGTTGCTGCGGTTATACAGCAGACGCATCTGTTCGTTCGTGCGGATGATGTCATAGCAGTTGATCTCGCCGAGTTTCACAGAATGACTGAAAATGCGGAACTTCGGATTTTCCGGTGTGCGGAAAGCGATATCCGCGATGGTACGTCCCGTTTTTCCGGTTGTGCGGAAGACCAGCTGCACCACCGGATCGGCTTCTGTTCCCGGCTGGATGACCAGATTGCCGATGCCCGGTGCAACTCTGCCGGAACGGATCTTTCCGGATTTGCTGACGGATTCCACGATCAATTCGGGTTCAGGGCAGAATTTGTCTTTGCCCATACCGGTCAGCAGTTCCACCGGCTGTTCGAAAACTCCCCGGAAACAGATTTGTGCAGACTGTTCCGCATCAATATGAACGGCAGGGAGATTTTCCTTCTGAACCGCAAGTTCTTCCGGGCTCAGCGGATGTTCGACAAAGGTGACAGCGGCAACGCTGCCGGGTTTGCCGATCCCGTCGGTGGTCAGGTAATCGCGGGGATGAATCCGGTCACGAACCAGACGGATCTGCTTCCATGCCGGAGTCGAAATCATTCGATAGGGTGCAACGTAGCCGGAACGCTGAACGCCGTAAATACCCATTCTGAAGTCTCCTTTGCAGAGCGCAAGCACATCGTAAGTCCTGGTATAATCCATCGTAACCGGTTTCCGGGGTTCCAGAAACCACTGTATGCTCCAGTCGCGTCCAACTCTGGCAACTTTGCCGGAGGGCGCGGTGGGGTCGTCTGCCACCGAAGCGCCGCGCATGTAGCGGACATTCATCTTATCCTGCGTGAATGTCTGATCGCCCATGACTGCAAAACCGCAGAAAAGAGTTGCGGCGGATAATAAAAAATACTTCATTTTGCTGATCTTTCTTCTGTTTATGGTTCTTGTTTCCTGTTCAATACCAGAGACAGGCGCCTCTGCCTTTCACCATCTCCGGGATGAACTGCTGGGGTTTCAGCAGTGCCGCGCTGCCGTCCACCATGGCGACGCTTCCTGCTTTGGAATGCCGTCGGCTGGCAGTGGTGAACAGCAGTCCTCTTTCATTGCCGCCTTTAACGTAACAGAGATACCAGATGTTTTCCACACTGTCGAGTTTGTGGATCATCTTGCTGTTGTCCCAGTTTGATTCACGGAATTCAATGGTGCGGGAAGGCTCTTTGATGCTGTCGCGTTTTTTATTGGATTTGGTCCCGACCGCCCATGACGGGGTAATGCCGCCGGCAAGCAGGGCATTGACCTGATAGCTCAGCAGAGTTCCGACCGGAGGGCGGCTTGCGTTGGTGTCGTGATAGATGTCACGCAGGGAGGACTTGCATGCCATGACTTTGCCTGTGACGTAATTGTTGTCACGCAGCAGACGGAAATAATTGGTGCTGCCGGATGAGTCAGACCACATGCCGAGCGGAACACGTCCCTGAAAGTCATTGCTGTACATGTTGCCGGCAAGAGCGATCTGTTTCGCCTGGGAGACACAGCTGATTCCATGCGCTTTTTCCCGCGCGGCATTCAGCGCCGGCAGCAGCATTCCCGCGAGAATCGCGATGATTGCAATCACGATGAGGAGCTCTATAAGGGTGAAAATTCTCATTTTCACCCTGCGAAGTAAGAATCTCGAACAGAGAACAGGGAAGGAAGAAGTGGAAAAACATTGGAACAATCGAACAATGGAGCAATTCAACAATGGAAGGAAGAAAGAAGAAGTAAGATCAGGGGACTGGCAACGCCCTGCCTTGCCTTGCTGCCGGAATAAAATACCACTTTTACAACTTTCCCTAATGAGGAGCTTCATCAGGGTGAAAATTCTTTTCTCTCCGGTATGAAAAAGAAGAAAAAACATGGGAAAAACGGATAAACCTTCAGATACCCTGCTGCCGGTATCTCTGGATACTTCCGCTAGATTCATTTTTCTTTTCATTTTATTTCCTTTCTGATTTATATAACGAATGATTACTATATTATTATACTCGAAACCGTAATAAAAACAATACGGAAACAAAGCCTATGGTGTGACAAAAAAAAGAAAAAAAGGAACATTTTTTCAATATCGGATTGGATTGAGAAAAAAGAGCGTTATAATAACCGGAGTTCAGCCAGGGAGAAAAAAGATGCGGATCAAAGGAAATGACGGCTATTCATTTTCCGAATTTGAAACAGACAGAAGCCCGCTTGCGGTTCATTCTGAAAATTATTACGAAATGGATGGCGGTTATCCGCTCTGGTTTGGCTGGTCGCTGCACTCGATCTGCCGGAACGGATGGTATTTCAAACATTCCAATACGACAATCAACAGCATTGAGATCCCTTTCTCCGGCTGCCTGCAAATCATCCGGAACAACAACGTCCACAACCTGACGCCCGGAATGGCAATGATACTGCCGGAAGGCGAAGAGAATCGCCTGACAACCCCGGATGCCTCCCTGGATAAATTCGCGTTCGGGCTCAAGGGGTCACTTGCGGCACCGTTGATCTATTCCCTGTTCGGTGACAATCTTCTGATTTCCGGAATTGATCCAATGGCAATCCAGACTTTTTACAACCGGATTTCACCATTGATCAAGTCGGGCAAAAGACAAAATATCCCCGCCATGAACGGAATCGGGCTGGAACTGTTGTTTTATCTGGCTTCCCATGTGAATAAGATGATGCCTGCCGAACTGTCCAAAGCGGTGCAGATACTGAATTACAATTCGGGGCGCAAGATAAAAATCAGCGATGTTGCCAGAGAATGCAATTTTTCATCCTATCAACTGAACCGGCTTTTTTTCAAATATTATAATATGTCCCCGAAACAGTATCTGATGCAGCAGAAACTGCTTAAGGCATGCGCTCTGCTGAAAGAAACCGGAAAACAAATCAAAGAAATCGCGGCTGATATCGGTTATTCGGATATGCATATTTTTTCCAGGGAATTCAAAAAACGTTATAATGTAACTCCGCAGAAATACAGAAATCATGTTGTTTCAACGGGAAAACAGCGCCACCGGTAATGTGCGCCATCAGATTGAACTCGGATAACAGGCAGATTCATGTTTTCCTGATTCATCTGCACAATATCTTCCTGCCAATAACTCGACATAAAACAGGATGATGCGCCATGCCGGTCAGCAGAGTTTTTTCAAAAAAAGCAGAAATATTCAACGTTTTCATGTGAATATACACCGTTTGCATCTTGTATTTAAAACTATAATTCATATAATAATAACAGAAAAACTTATTGATTTGTCAGAAAATAAGGAAAACTCCGGTCAGCAGCAAAATTATTTTAACAGAAACTTCAGAATCACAAGGATGATGAAAATGAAAAAGAATGCTACGTCTGAATACAGGTTCCGGATGCTGAAATGTATTATTTCTCTCCTGTCGTTTCCCCGTTTTCCAGCCGGTAAATCAATTATTTTCACTCTGATTGAGTTCTTCATAAGGAAAATTTGTAAGAAGAACATAACGCAAAGAATAAGTCTGAACCTGAATTCGGAATTCTGTCATGATGAAAATGGTTTTCAGGACCTCGCGGAGCAAGTCCCCCGTTATGATTTTGTTTCCAATGTCGAAATCTGCCGTAATTCGCAACCGGGAACGATCTCCCAAAGAGAACGCAATCACTCCCTGCCCAACCTCGCTTCTCCTTTCTTCATTCAATTATTGAATTGTTTTAATGTTCAATTGTTCAAATGTTTTCCCGCTCCTTCTTCCTTCCGTGTTTCCTGTTCGAGATTCTTACTTCGCAGGGTGAAAACAAGAGTTTTCACACTGATCGAGCTCCTCATGAGAGAATGTTGTAGAAGTGGTATTTCAGTCCGGCAGCAAGGCTGGGCAGGACGTTGCCAGTCCCCTGATCCTGCTTCTTCTTTCTTCCTTCCATTGTTGAATTGCTCCATTGTTCGATTGTTCCAATGTTTTTCCACTTCTTCCTTCCCTGTTCTCTGTTCGAGATTCTTACTTCGCAGGGTGAAAATACAAATTTTCACCTTGATCGAGCTCCTCATCGTGATTGCGATCATCGCGATTCTCGCGGGAATGCTGCTGCCGGCGCTGAACAAGGCAAAGGATCAGGCAAATACCGCAAGATGCCTCAATAACATCAAACAGGTCGGAGTATCTCTTTTTGCGTATGAGATGGATTACAATCAATTTCCGCTGATTTCCTCCACAGGCAATTCCTCCACCGGAGTGTGGTCGTATGATCTTTATAAAAACGGATATCTGAAAAACAGCAAAATCCTGTTCTGCCCATTGGCGGCAATCAATACCGCCGATAGCGGAACGACGAAATATACACAGTTTGCAACACCTTACAGCGCGATCAATTGTTTCGTATATCCGGCAAGCATCTATCTCTATCAGTACAGCGGGTATGGAATGAACTCAAAATTCGGCACAGCCGGAACACCAGTCAGAAATGCCGATATCAGAAATCCGTCCGCCAAACTTCTGCTCGGAGATGCCGATAATATAAGATCGCTGGCGACATGCCACTGGATCACGCCGCAGCAGGCTCCGACCGCCTCTCCCGGAAAACGCCACCGCTCGCGCAGCAGCGGCAACATCTGCTGGGCGGACGGACACGCATCCACGTTCAAAAAGCCGGACTATTACTTATATTGCGTGAAAAATGCCGCCGGCAGCGACAACCTGAATACATGGAATACCGACAATATTTACTTCAACATCAAATAAACAAGGAATCCGCTCATGAAACAATTTCCATCAATGTGCTGCATTCTGACAGCATTGCTTCTCTGTTCGCTCTCCGCCGATGCAGTCACCTTTACACGGGAAGACTATACGCCGGACCTCGCCTTTGAAAAACGCGGAAAAACCGCTCCGCAGGTCATGATGTATCCTGAAGTCCAGTATAAATATGCGCTGTTCCAGAATTTTCTCGGCACATACATCGACCGTCCGCTGTTTTTCAACCGCGCACTCCGCTATCCGGCAGGAAAATTCGCATACAACACTCAGGAATCCTATTTCCGTGACATCGCAATCATGAAACAGTATGGGTTCGACGGCGCGGGAAGCCTTGCCCTTCCCATCTTCGGACTCTATCAGACGGTCAACCGGTTTCTGGAAAATGACCCGGCACGGGCGAAGGGACATCTTGAATTCCCGCAGTTCGCATTCGGTGAAACGGGCTCATTCGCCGCCAGTGAAAAACAACTGGACACGGCAAGAAAAATCCTGAATATTGCCCTGAAATCCCCTTATGCGCCGAAAATCAACGGACGCATTCCCGTCACGACCTACAACTCCGGACAGATCAAACCGGAAGCCATGAAGAAGTTTCTGGACGCACTCCGCAAAGAGTTCGGCAACACCTTCGCCGTCACCGGAGAACTCCTGATCGACTGGCAGGATCGGATTCAGATGACAAAAACAGGCAAATGGACACCTGAAACACAGGAGAAATACCGCAGACGGCTCACGGAAGTCCTGACCCTGTTCGACGGAGTCCAGATTCCCCTTGCAATCGACACCCGCAGAAACAACTATATGACGGAACCTGATTTCAGAATCTACGACCGGCACCTGCTCCCGATGATCAAGGAAGCCATGCGGAAAAAAGAGTTCAAGGAGAAGCTTTTCGGCTCCGTAGTCAGACACGCCTACGTCAATCATATGTCCGGTGTCACACACGGCGAGTTCGGTACGGCAAGGCTGCGCCTCCAGCTGGACCGTCTGATCAAACTTGATCCGGATTTCATCGTGTTCTTCGAATGGAACGAATTCAACGAAAACACATGCTTCCAGCCGACTCTCTGCAACTCCCTTGCCCTTCAACGCCTGATCCGTTACTATTCCAACCTCCTGAAAGGCAATCCGCCGTGCCCGAATCCGGGCGACAACACGGAGATTCCGCCGCTGATTTTTTCTTCGCGGGAAGCATACCGCACCGGGGAGCCAATCCGCTTCGAACTGCTCAATGTCCCTGATACGCAAAACACGGAGCACTATCAGGCGGCTCTGACACTTCTTGACGCCGGAAATCAGGAAATCGGCAGTTTTCCGGTTGAAACATTCGACCGTTCCAAACTCCGCGCCGTCACTTACCAGATTCCGACCGAACAATTCTCCATGCAGACCGTCATCCGCCCCGTTCTGAAAGTCACACCCCCGAATGGGAAGAAAATGGAATTCAGGCAATTACAGACTCTCCGCATTCACCCCACAGTCTGCACAAATTATAAAGAAACCAGACAGCCCCTGCGCGACCTGATCTTACCGGCGAAAGCGGAATTCAACGTGAAAAGACTCGGCGGCAACACCTATGAAATCAGCGGATCATTCGATGCAGGCGAAGTGCTCGCATCGCTGGAAGTCACGGATCACGGACGTGAAATCTTTGCCGTTGACCCGTCGAATGAATTTGACCGGACGAAAAATCTGGTCATCTGCGGCACCATTTCCACCAGAACTCCGGGAATGAGAAATCTGCAAATTCAGGTTGCCAATGCCCCCGGATGGAAATTCCGCCCGTGGGAACAGGCAAATATCAGCTTCGGCAGTTGGTCGCAGAACGGCGATACCGTCAACAGCAATACCCACATCTGGGCGGCAAGAAATCAGATGCTCCTGACAATCCCCCGCAGTGCGGACCGCTCCGAAATTCATTGCTCGGTCAACGGCGAACGGCATACTCTGAAAATCAAAGACCTGCTGAACCTGCAAAAATATGCACAGCTCTACCAGAGCTGCCGCATCGACTGGGAAATCTGTCATGAGCTTCCCGACATTCCACCGCAGATCGGGAAAAACACGGCATCGTTTCATACTCAGGCAAAAAGTCTTCACAAATACCCGCTGTTCCAGCTCCGCGCCGTTACAATAAGCGGAAAAATCTGGCGCGGACAGGCAGTGCTTCCCGAGCCGGTGCCACCGGCATCGGAAAAGCTGAACATCCATTCCGAAACAAGCGGCGGAATCGTGACGGTCGACGTCCCCTCGGCACTGATCCCCGCTCTGCGTTATGCAGTCCGCCCGGAATGCGGCGCCCTGCTGAAAAACAGTTTCGACCCCGTCTTCGATGCCCAGCTCGGCGGAGGATTCGTCTACGATGAACCCGCACACACCATGCCCCTGCCGAAAAACCGGTCCTATGCCCCGGTCTATACCAAAGATGAAGAAGGAAAACCGGCGCTCCGGTTCAGCGGCATTTCCTACATCAATTTCCCGCTGGAAGCATTTCCCCGCGGCAGTTTCACTCTGAATTTCGAGATCAAGCCGGACGCACAGGAAAAACCATATGTCCTGTTCCGCCATTTCAGCTGGATTCTGGGCTCCGTTACGGTTTATGTGAAATACGACCGTCTTTATGCGGCATTCGCGGACAGGGATCTCAAAGTGCATTCCTTCGCATCCGGATTTGAATTGAAACCCGGAGAATGGTCAAATGTCACGATTGCATTCGATCAGAAGAAACTGACATTCCGCGTCAACGGGAAAAGCCGGAGTTACAAGATCGCCTCCCCGCTGGTTCCGCTCTATTTCAAGCCGGCGATCTTCGGCGGACATACCAAACAGGAATTCGGGCTGCCGCCGAATGCAAACTTCTATTCGGGGCTGCTGCGCAGATTTGAAATCAGGCATAATGCCGAAGAACAATAAAAAGGAGAAAACAGATAATGAAAAGAATGATTCTGACAGGAACCATGCTTCTGACCGCCGCCCTGCTTTCCGGCGGTGAATTCATCACGGCATCCGCACCGGGCGATTTCATCGGCGGCGGCAAGGCGAGCATCAGCAACGGCGAAACAACCGTCAACGGGCGCGCGGTTCTTTACAGCAAACGGAAACTCGATATTGACACAAAGAAACGCTACCGTCTGTCCGGTGAATTCAAAGCGGGCGCCGGCAGCAGAAACGGCGATTACTTCCGCTTCGGCGTCTACCCCGCCACAAACAACTCGCAGATACAGGCAGTCTGCATCAATATTGTGCCGGGAACCGATACGGAACTTGCCGCCGACTGCAACGCCGCCGACACGGTCATCAAGCTGAAAGACGCTTCGAAATGGAAAAGCGGGCCGCTGTGTGTCGCGGCATTCGACACGGACCCGTCCGGCAGGCTCTCGGATCTTCCGAACTTCAATGTCAGTAAAACCGGTGCAAAATCCCTGGTCAATAAAAACGGCATCTGGGAACTTACCCTGAAACATCCCTGCGGCAAGAATTTTCCGGCGGGAACAACGGTCCGGGAACACCGCGCGGGTTGGTCAGTCATCTATGCGGGAACGCCCAGACAACTCCTGACGCCGGAATGGGCAAAGATCGAAGTCATAATTGAACCCGGAGAAGTTCCGTCCGCCTCGATCAGGAACTGGTGGAAAGGCACAGCCAAAGCCGGTCTGGTGGTGGAATCCGCCGGAAACGGACTGATGTTCAGAAACCTGAAACTGGAGGCTGTTCCCGGAAAATAACCATCCTTCCCGTTTTTCCCGGCGCATCTCTTTTCCCCCAGGAGTGCGCCGTTTTATTTTCCTCATTTCCCCGTTTTGGTGCAAGGATTTTTCATACTTTCTGAAACGGCGGGGTTGAAAAAGCGGCAGAATATGCTAAATTTAATAGTTCATAAGTTGAAATCGGACAAGAATTATTTTTATAAGGAGATAAAAAAATGGCAGTTCCGAAGAGAAAAGTATCGAAAATGAAAAGACGTCAGCGTCAGGCTCACAACCGCTACGAAGGCGTTCAGGCGACATTCTGCACAAACTGCGGAGAGCCTTCCGCGCCGCACACCGTTTGCAAACACTGCGGAACCTATAAAGGCAGACAGATCAAAACGGTAGAATAAGCGGAGCCTCTCCAGGATGAAGATCGCAGTTGATGCAATGGGAGGAGACTATGCTCCCGCAGTAGTCATGGAGGCAATCCAGAGTGTCCTGAAAGAGATCCCGGATGTGGAGATTCTTCTGGTCGGACACAAGGAAAAACTCTCTTACTACATGGAAAAAATGAACCTTGTCCCGTCTGACCGTCTGGAACTGGTTCATGCAGAAACTGTTGTTGAAATGTCCGATCCGTCCACGGCGGCAATCCGGGCAAAGAAAAATTCGTCCATCACGGTCTGCGCCACTCTGGTGGCGGAGGGCAAAGCGGATGCTGTGGCTTCCGCCGGGCATACCGGCGCGGCAGTGGCGGCGTCCAAAGTCAAAATGCGCATGGTGGACGGCGTTGACCGTCCCTGTATCGGTTCCATTATGCCGAATCTGACGGGTAAATGGATCCTTGCCGATGCCGGCGCCAATACAGACTGCACCCCGTTGAACCTCGCTCAGTTCGCCGTCATGGGCGAGCTTTATGCGAAACTCGGACTTGGAATCGAGAATCCGAAGATCGGGCTTCTTTCCGTAGGCGGCGAGGATATCAAAGGAAATGAACTGACCAAAGAGACTTTCAAGATTCTTTCGAAGATGCCGATCAATTTCATCGGCAATGTGGAAGGGCATGACACCTTTACCGGAGAATGTGATGTTGTGGTCTGCGACGGCTTTGTCGGCAATGTCCTGCTGAAGACCTCGGAGAGCCTTGCCACGGCGACGATTCACTGGCTGAAAGAGGTTCTCATGAAAAACGCCATGCGGAAAATCGGCGCGACACTGGCGCAGTCCGCTTTTCGCGAACTCAAACAGTATGGCGATTCCGATGAATACGGCGGAGCTCCGCTTCTCGGACTCAACGGTGTCTGCATCATCGGTCACGGCGGCTCCACTCCGAAGGCGGTCAAGAATGCGATCCGCGTAGCCAATGAGTTCGCCCGCCTGAAAATGCCTCAGTTGGTCAGCAGGCGTATTTACGAGTGCGGCGTAGACAAAGCCTCTTTTGCTGCAAAATACGGACATCCCTCATCTTCGGATGACAAGCATACAACCGGGCTCGCCCATTAAAAAATAATCGGAGTATCCAATGGCAATCAGAATAATAGGAACAGGTTCTTACGCACCGGAAAAGATTCTCACGAATGCGGATCTGGAAAAAATGGTTGAAACTTCCGACGAATGGATCACGACGCGTACAGGAATCAAGCAGCGTCATATCGCCGCAGACGGTGTCGCGACTTCCGATCTGGCAGTTCAGGCAGCCCGCCGCGCCATGGAAATGGCAAAGATTACTCCGGACCAGATTGATTTCATTTCCGTGGCAACCGTTACCGGCGACAAGGCGTTTCCGAGCACCGCATGTTTCGTGCAGAAGAAGATCGAAGCCAATAAAGCGGTATGCTACGATGTGGTGGCAGCCTGTTCCGGACTGCTCTACTCTCTTGAAATCGCAGTGGGAATGCTCCGTTCCTACAAAAAATATAAATACGCTCTCGTGATCGGCGCCGAAAAACTTTCCTCCATCGTTGACTGGCAGGACCGCGGCACCTGCGTTCTGTTCGGCGACGGTGCAAGCGCCGTAATTCTTGAACGCGACGATGCGCTTCCCGAATCCGAAGACTGCCTCATTGCCTCCGAACTCGGCGCCGCGGGAATCTACTCCGAACTGCTTTATCTCCCCGCGGGCGGTTCAGCAATGCCGGCGTCTCACGATACCGTGGAACAGCGCCAGCACTATATCAAAATGAATGGACAGGAGACTTTCAAACTGGCGGTCAACGGAATGGTCGGCGCCTGCCGCAACACCATGAAGGAATCCGGAGTCAAATCCGAAGATGTGGCATGGGTCATCCCGCATCAGGCGAATCTGCGTATTATCGGCGCCGTCGCGCAGCGTCTCACGATCCCCGAAGAACGGGTCTATGTCAATATCGACAAATACGGCAACACTTCGGCGGCTTCCATCGGAATCTGTCTTGACGAACTCTGCCGCGCAGGCAAAATCAAACGCGGCGACTATATCCTGCTGACCGCTTTCGGCGGCGGTCTCACATGGGGCGCCATGCTGATCCGCTGGTAAACGGCAGAACGGAAAATCCTGCACGGAAATATGTTTGAAATCGGAAAGCGGTGAGCCTGTTCACCGCTTTTGTTTCTCCGGACAGGCTGATATGGCAGAAAGGAGCCGCTGTTGATGGTAAAAACAATGACAGTCACGATGCTTCTGTTGCATCTCTTTCTTCTCTCCGCACAGACACCGGACACCAGGGCGGAAAGCCAGCCGAAGTACAGCGCATTCCGGCAGACAGGTCAGGAGGTTGACGGCTTTTTTGAACGCGCACGCAGTAAAATTTCTTATTCATGGTTCAAATGCCGCGAACATTTCAGCCTCATGTTTACCGCGGTCGGCGACAAGTCGAAATACGGGGAACAGGATCTCAAAGCGCGCGCACGTCTGAAAACCGAAGAATTCTCGGAACAGGCGGTGCAGTTCGGTCAGGAGGTCAGGGAAAAAGCCGTCGAGTTCGGCAGGGACACCAGAAAAAAGGGTGAAAAGTTCTATCAGCAGAAATCCGATGAGATCGCCGACGACATCGAAGAAAAGACGAAACGTATTCAGGAAGAACTGCGTAATACCGGTTCGGAAATCTACAAGGATACCTCGAAACGCTTCAACAGTGCGGCGGATGACGCGGCAAAAGAGATTCTGGACCAATGAACGATTTCATGATCTGCGGCGCGCTTCTTTATGACGGAACAGGGCATCCGCCTTACCCTGCGGATGTCGCGGTAACAGAAAGCCGGGTCGCCGCCGTTGCGCCTGCGGGGAAGCTGCACCGGACGGGCTTTCGCGAAATCCGCGCAGACGGGCTTTCGCTCTCCCCCGGTTTCATTGATGCGCACGGACACTCGGATGTGTCAATTCTTGCCGCGCCGGAAGCATCCGGCAAAATCTCGCAGGGAGTCACGACGGAAATCACAGGCAACTGCGGACTTTCTGCGTTTCCGGTCCTGACAGATGAAGTCAGGGAACATCTGGACAACCTCTATGCCGCTTATCATGTGCCGATCACCTGGAGCACTCTGGACGATTACGCAACGGAACTGAACCGGCGCGAACCTGCGATCAACATCGCCTCTCTCTGCGGGCACAACACCCTGCGCGCCAACATCAGCGGATATGGCGGCAGAACACTCGCCGCCGCAGAGTTGAACCGTATGGCGGAACTGCTCGGGCAGGCTCTGCATCAGGGGGCGGCAGGTCTTTCCACGGGACTCCTTTACACCCCCGGCAGATTTGCGGATACGGCGGAACTGCTTCATCTGATGTCCGTCCTGAAAAAATTCGACCGTCTTTACGCCACCCATCTGCGAAGTGAGGGGGATCAGTTGACGGAAGCATTGGAAGAGGCTGTTTTTCTGGCGAAAAACGGCTCCCGCAAACTTCAGGTCAGCCATCTGAAGACAGCGCTCCCGCGCAACTGGGACAAGCTGGACCGGGTGCTGGAACTGATCCGGAACGCCCAGTCATGCGGGATCCGCCTCACAGCGGATCGTTACCCCTATATCCGTTCGCAGACCAGTCTCAGTGTGATCCTGCCGCCGCCCTACGATGCGATGGATGATATTTCCATCCGCCGGACGCTGTGCGAAAATCCTGCGGAACAGCAGAAAACGGCACGGGAACTGGCAAAATCCGGCAGAGACTGGGATTCCATTCTCCTGACCGCTTCCAATTGCATGGAATATGCCCATCTGTCCGGGAAAACCATTGCGGAAGCATCAAAACAACTTGGAATGCAGCCGGAGGATTTCTGTGTCGATCTCATGGCGAAAGACGCTCCGGGGACAATGGCGGCATTTGCGGGGATGTCGGAAAACAACCTGAAGCGCATTCTCGCGGAGGAGTGGGTCTGCTGCGGCACCGACGAGTCGGCGCGCCCCTTCGATGAATCCATCGGGCGAAGCCATCCGCGCGGCTTCGGCTCTTTCCCCGAATTCATGAAACGGGTCGCGGCGGAGTCCGGCATGAGCGAGGCGGTCCGGCGCGTCACGTCGCTTCCGGCATCCGTCTTTTCGCTGAAAGATCGCGGCATCGTCAGAGAGGGCGCATTTGCCGATCTCGTTTTGTTTGATGAAGCGGATTTCCATGCAAACGCGGACTTCACGGAACCGCATAAACCGGCTTCCGGAATCCGTATGGTATGGGTCAACGGAACCCTTTCCTGCGGATGCGGTCTGGACAGGACGGGGAAAAGAAGCGGCACTTTCCTCAGAATATGCTGACACTTGTTTGATGTTTGAATGTTCCGGCGCTATATTTCGGAGTCAACGGGAGAAATAAGAATATGACCATCCGTGAAATCGGAGAAAAGATAGAACAGGCGTTTATCGAGATCATCCGCGAACGCCGTCACGACAGCCTCGGCAACCTTGCCAAAGGCGCATTGTTCATGGGTTCCCGCATCTACCGGCGGCTGGTCCAGTTCCGTATCTGGATGTACGACAACCGCGTGATCCGCAACCGTGCGATCGGCTGTCTGGTGGTCAGCATCGGCAATCTCTCCTGCGGCGGAACGGGAAAAACGCCTGTCGTTGAAGTTTTCGCGAAAACCCTCAGCAAAAAGGGGCGCAAGGTCGCCGTCCTGAGCCGCGGATACCGGAGCCGTGACAAACGGTCGCTCTGGGCAAAACTGCGCAAAAAGTTCTCCTCGAAAAAAATGGAAGTCCCTCCGCGCGTGGTATCCGACGGCAAAGATCTCCTGCTGGACTCCATTACGGCGGGCGACGAACCGTTCATGCTCGCCTCCAACCTGAAAAACGTTGTCGTTCTGGTTGACAAGGACCGCGTCAAATCGGGACTGTACGCCATCGACGAGTTCGGCACCGATACCCTGATCCTTGATGACGGCTTCCAATATCTGCGTCTCAAGGCGCACATCAACATTCTGCTCGTGGACTCGACTTCCCCGTTCGACAACCATCATGTTCTGCCGCGCGGGCTTCTGCGCGAACCGATCAAGAACATCAAGCGCGCCGATTATATCTTCCTGACAAAATCGGACGGCTCTCCGAAACTGCGCCATCTGAAAGCGTTTCTCCGGCGTCAGAATCACCGTGCGGAAATCATCGAATGCTGTCACCGGCCGCAATATCTGGAGGATGTCTTCGACCGCGGGCGCCGTCTTCCGCTCTCGGAGCTCAAAGGCAAAAAAATCGCCTCGATCTCGGCGATTGCGAATCCGGCAAGTTTCAATGCGTTCCTCTGCGAATTCGGCGGAACGATCGTCCTTGAGAAACACTTCGCGGACCACCACCGCTACCGGCAGCAGGAGATGATCGACTTCGTCAACGATGCCAAGGCGGCAGGAGCGGAGTTCATCATGACAACGGAAAAAGATGCGGTCCGCATGCCGCGCCTGGACCGGCGGGACATTCAGGTGTTTTTCCTGCGGGTCGAAATCGACATTCTCAGCGGACAGGAAAGCTTCGACCAGTGTATTTCACGAATCTGTTTCATCTGAACGGATTTGAGTTCCCGGATATGGCAGAAGCTCCGCCCCGGACTTTCGCAAAAAGCCGGAAGACGGCGACAAAAACCAAAAAAAGTGATGAAAAGCAGGCTTTTCCCTCTTGACACTTCGGACTTTTTGTTTATAATTATATAAAGAATAAACCGGTATATCAAAAAAAAAGAAGAATTGATCAGGATGAGCCAGAGAAAAAGTACAAAACCCCGTATGATTGATATTGCGGAACGGGTGGGAGTCTCAAAAGGAGCCGTCGCCAGTGTCCTGAGCAATGTCGGGAAAAATGTCATTCGGGTCAGTGAAGCCAAGCGTGCGGAAATCCTTCGGGTCGCAAGAGAGATGAATTACGTCCCGAACATCACGGCGCGTGCTCTGGCAGGCAAGAGCGGTATGAAGATCGGCGTGCTGATCGACTCCCATGCGCCGCGCTGCACCTACCGCATCTTATGGTCCATCGAAGAAACCGCAGTCAAAGCGGGATACCGCCTGATGATCGGCCAGGCACATGACGATCCGCAAAGCCTGTTCGACTGTTATGATAACTTCATGCGCCACGGCATCGACGGAGTAATCTGCCTTGCACATGAATATTCCGGTCACGAGGAGGAAGTCCGCGCCTGTTTCCAGGATAAGAAGAATCTGGTTTTCCATGATCCCACGGAATGGGAAGCGCCCTGTGTGAAGATCGACAGGGAAACCGGTATGATGCAGGCGATGCGCCACCTGCAGGAAACCGGCAGGCAACGGATCGGATTATGGCTGCCGCGCAACAGCAACTGTTACAGTTACCGCCAGAGAATCGCGGGATACCGGAAAAGCAACCAGGGAGAAGAATTCCTCTGCCACGGGCTTCCGCTTCGCTGCTGCATCGACGAAATACGGGATAAAAAGCTGGATGCGGTAATCGCCTCCAATGACAGTGAAGCGGCGCAGTTGGCGCGGGAACTCATGCGCCGCGGCATCCGCGTTCCGGAAGATGTGGCATTGATCGGGCACGACAATGATGACTTTTCAGAATTCTATTATCCCTCTCTCTCGACCATTGACCAGAATGACGAAGCGGCGGGACGGAAATTCTTCGAGCTGCTGATGGAGCAGCTCAAGGGAAATACGCCGCAGGAAAATTATACGTTCCATACAAAATTGATCATACGGGAATCAAGTTCCCGGAAAATGAACAAGGAGGCATCTGAATGAAAAGGAAAAGAGTCACTTTCACATTGATCGAACTTCTGATCGTAATAGCGATCATCGCGATTCTCGCGGCGATGCTGCTGCCGGCGCTGAATCAGGCGAAAGAGACGGCGCAGACGACAGCCTGTCTCAACAATATCAAGCAATGCGCTCTCGCGGTAAGATTATATGCCGACGATTATAAAGGACATGCGCCGCGCGGAGCGGATATTGCCAATTACCTGTTCAACTCCTTCGAACTGGGCGGTCTGGGCAGATATACAGGAAGCAAGGGAAAATGGGCGGCTCCGCCAAAAATCGCCATCTGCCCCAAAGGACGCAGAAATAAAAACAACAGGGAATTCACTGAAGGAGGAAATCCGAATGCCAGTTACGGCGGAAATACATTCATCATCAACAGCGGGACGGGAACCGGAACAGTATGGCCGTCAAACTATGCCGTTCAGAAATTTGACCTGATCAGGCGCCCGGCAAACCGTTTCATCCTCGGCGACACCGGTTATGACGGCATTCAGGCATTCTCCAATGAATACTGGAGCATATACCGCCGTAACAATTTCTCCATGCGGCACAAAAAGCAGACCAACATCGCCTTTGTGGACGGCCACGTGAAAACGGTGAAGCTCAAAGAAGTTCCCGAAGGCGCGGATGGCGCATGGTGGTACAACAAGTCGTATGACCCGCAGGAATTCTATCTGGATTATTAACCCGGAAAATATGATAACTGAGGTAATTTCAAAATAAAATAAA
>DPDG01000048.1 GCA_003526375.1 Lentisphaeria bacterium | reverse complement strand
TCCGCCGGAACTGAAGGAGTTATTCCAACTGCCGGACAGGAAATACACTCATACGAAATATCCCTGCTGCAATACCAGCCTGCCGGGAATACTGATCTGGCACAATGATATGATTTTCAATTGTTTTGACAACATTTACAATCAGGCGGCCAACGACGGGCGGGACATCGTTCTGAATGGACTTTACTGGATATTTCCGAAAGATACCGCCCATCTTGCGGAAACTTTGGAAGAAATCAGTTATGCGGTTAGTTCGCTCGGCAGACTGCTGCTGATTCTCAATCGAATCCATACGGAGGAAGAAGAATATGGAAGTAATGATCCCCAATGAAATGAAGTTCCGGCTTGACGGCGCGATTCTGTTCTATCGCCGCTGGTCGGAATATGGATACAGCTATTCCGCGCATAATGCGGCGGCGGTTCTCCATAAAGTGAATGAAAATGGTTCGCTGGCACCCGGACGGGCTCTCGACATGAAGGCGCTGGAATATTTCTTCCGAAACTCCAACGGCGCCGACAAGTTGAAGTTTCAGGATTCCAGAATTCTGGCCCGTTCCTATGACGGCATCGTATGGTATGAAAAAAGCCGTCTGGCTCCGATTTATTTTCAAATTAACCGGAAAAATGAGCCTAAACGGGCGATTTTGAACAAACTGTCGGGGCGGCAGGTCATGTGGCCGCCGTTGCTTTTCATGATTGCAAACGGGACACTCCGCTGTCGTGCCTTGAGAAGCAATCGCCGTCCTACCCCTAAAACGAAGCTCTATATTGCGCCTTTGACGCATATCAATGAAACCGATGGAGCAGTCTGTCTGCCGGAAGGTCTCCGGATCGACCGCCGGAACTCTCTGGAAGAAAATATGAGTATGGTATCCGAGCTGTTCTATCAGGGAAAATTCGGTCATGCGACCCACTCCATGCAACAGATCGAACATCCCGGCGGGCATGACGGATTCTGGGGAGAATACTTGAAAAAGAAAAAACATGACCGATTCCCGGTTGAATTATTGAAATCAGCCAACCAAACTCTTGGAGACCTTTTGAAATGAAACATACGGTAAAAAACGGATTTCACACGAACCCCGTCAAAATCAATCTGGTCGGCGTTGGCGGAGGCGGATCGCTGGTGCTTTCCGGGCTGGTCCGACTTCATCTGGCAATGAAAAGCCTCGGTCATCCTTACGGACTGGACGTCGAAGTATGGGACCCGGATAGAGTTTCTCCCGCCAACATCGGGCGACAACTTTTTGCCACCTCGGAAATCGGCCTGAATAAGGCGGAGGCACTCGTGAACCGCTACAATCTCGGCTTCGCCTTGAACTGGGAAGCACATCCGGAACGTTACCATTTCACCCGTATCTTTGATATCCTCATTGCCTGCGTGGATTCCCGAAAGTCCCGGAAGGAAATCTTTCAGACGCTCCCGAAAAAGAACGGTCCATACGTCCTTGACGGAGGCGTCCTTGCTACCTGCGGGCAAGTTATCATCGGCAATGGAAGTAAGGAGTTGCCGTATCCCTACGAAGAACTGCCGACGCTCATTGACACAAAAATCAAGGAACAGAATCTTCCGAGCTGTTCCCTCGCCGAATCGCTTTCCGTTCAGGAGCTGTTCGTGAATCAGTGGCTCGCAACCGCCGAACTCGAATTGATCTGGCGGCTTTTCCGCAAGGGCGGCCTCGACTACCGCGGATTCTACATCAATCTCGATACCGGGCGCATGAATCCCGTTCCGATTGATTGATACAATATAATACTTTGTTCGACCTTCGCTTTCCCCGAAAACGATGTTGTTTTCGGTCGCTCTGTTTTGGTGTTCGAACAAAGTGTTTGAACGTAAAAAACAATGAAAGGAAGCCATAAAATGAAATGCACCGTTGGAAAAGAAGCATTGCTGACACATCTGCAGAAGGTCTGCAATATCGTCTGTCGCCGACCGGTTCTGCCGATTCTCAGCAACATCCGCCTGAAAGCTGATGATAACGTTTTGAATTTGAAGACGACCGATCTGGACATCACGATCAGTACGGAACTCCGTGCCGATGTCGAATATTCCGGAGTGACCACGCTTCCGGCGCGAAGTCTGCTGGCACTGGTTTCCAAGCTCAATGGCGACAAGGTTGAAATCGACTGCGGCGACAATCATCATGCCACGATCAAATGCGGCAGCGCGGAATTTCTGCTGAAAGGTCTTGATCCGGTCGACTTCCCGGATGATCCGCTGTTTGAATCCAAACGGAAGATTCGTCTGCCCCAGCCGGAATTGGGCCGTATGATCGACTATGTTTCCTACGCGGTCAGTCAGGACACTTCCCGCAAAACGCTTCAGGGCATTCTGTTCTCTGTCAAGGGCAGCATTCTGACGACTGTCGCCACGGACGGGAAGCGTCTCGCCTTTGTCGAAAAGGAAGTGGAGGAAAGCAGCGGCGACGGCGACATGATCCTGCCGTCAAGAACCGCTTTGGAGCTTCGGCGGCTTCTCGGCGAGGAGGGAACGGTCGAATTGGAAATTTCCGAGCGCCATGTTCGCATCCGGTTCAACGATGCGATCCTTTACTCCAAACTGATTGAAGGAACCTATCCGAATTTCCGGCAGATCGTTCCGGGAAGTTTTCAGAAGATGCTGGATATTCCCCGTGATGCCGTCATGCAGACGCTGGATTTGCTGGCGGTTCCGTTGACTGCCGATATCAGCAACCTTAAGTTGACATTTAAACGGGGAGAATTGGAGTTTTTCTCCCGCAACGATACTGTCGGAGAAGGAAAAGATCGTTTGGAGGTCGCTTATGACTACGATGATCCGTTGGAAATCACGTTCAATTACCAGCTTCTGCAAGCGCCGTTCCGGTATGTCAGAGAAAACCAATTTCGCCTCAAAATGACCGGTGCGAGCAGCCCGGTCATGATTGAGGACGGCAAAGGATTTCACTATATTCTGATGCCGTTGCGAATCAAATAACTTGAAAAATGAAAAACACCCTGTAAATTAATTGCGGGGTGTGTGGAAAGGTCTTATGTCCACCACAAAAGAATTATTGCAACAGCTCGTTCGGAACGGGCAGTTTCGTTGTATCCCCGTTTCCGAATGGAACGTATTGACCGGAAAGCAGCGAGAACTGCTCATTCGACAAGCTCGAAATACACCGCCGCTTACTTATTCGCCGGTTTCTCTGGAATGTAAAAATCTGCTGCGCTCCTATCATGCGCAGGGATTGCTTCCCGGTTTTCATCCGGAAGATTTCAAGGATTTGACCGCGTTTGAAGCGGATTTTCTCATCCGGTGTGCCGAGGACAACCGCTGGCTGACGGAGAAAAGCCTGTTCGATTATTACCGGCAGACGGACATCGACACTGCTCCCGCCGATCCGGAACAGCTTTCCCGGATC
>DPDG01000083.1 GCA_003526375.1 Lentisphaeria bacterium | reverse complement strand
CGTTAATTTGTCCAGCACAATAAAGTTTTGGTTTTCATAGTCTCATTGATCGAAGATTTCGTTTCCAGACGCATGCAGCTCTCCCCCTCCACCAGAGAACCGCGCAGTTTCCGGACAACAGGAGACGGGACGGGACACTCCATTTCCGCCTGCAACTGCTCCAATGCCGCAGTCACAGCCTCTCTGGTCGGCTCGTTGAAGAACGTCATATTCAAAGGAAGATTGGCGAAAACATCAGCCAGATCATAACAGATCAGGCTGAAATCACGCGGAATGGATTTCCCGAGAAAACGGGCTTTGCGCATAAAACGGGGAATGTAAACCGAATTGATGTAGTAATACGCCCGCGGACAATCCGGCCGGCTCAGAATCTCAACCACGTCATTGGCAAGGTCCGGGTGAAATGCGTCATAGACAATCGTATGGCGCGGGTCGTAGGAGAGACCGGAATCCCGGAGCGCATCGAAATACCCCTGAAGACGTTCCGAAGGGCGTTTCTCGTCATCATTCGACGCGCATACCAGCCCGATCGAACGGTGCCCGAGCTCCACCAGATACCGGACCGCCTCATAACAGTCATGATAGCAGTCATATCCGACAAACGACGTAATCCCGTTCCCCAGCTCCCGGTCGAACTGAACCACGGGTTTCACCTCCGCCAACTTCTTCAATGTCTCCAGGGATTCCCGTGTTTCAAAGAGCGGGAACAGCGGCAGAAACAGGAGCCCGTCACAACTCTCATCGTGCAGAACCCTGTCCAGAATCCGGCACTCGACATCGGGGTCAAGGTCGGAAAACTCCAGCGACAGTTGAATATGATGCGCCCGGCAGAAGCGGCAGCAAACCGAGATCACCGCGGCAAACAGCGGTTCGTGTTCGCCCGGCATCAGCAGCGTAATCTTCTTCTCGCGTCTGGCTGCCTGTGATTTTGCGGAATAAACGCCCACCTTGGGAACCCGCCTGATCAAACCATCCTTTTCCAGAAGATCCAAAGCGGAATTCAGGGTTGCCTGGCTGATGTCATAGCGGCTGCAAAGCGAATTGAACGAAGGAAGCCGTTCACCATCCTGAAGCTCCGCCAGCATCTGCTTCAGACCAACATAGACAAATTGATATTTCGTATTTCTGCTCATCAGCTCCGCAACCTCTTATATCCATATAATTTTTCTACATCGATGTAGAACTTTGGATATATTATAAGCAAAAATCGATAATTGTCAAGAGGGGAAAGCGAAAAAAACAGGGTTTTTCTGAGAAATCATGGATAGGGCATCACTGCCAGGTTCTGGAGAAAGGACAAAAAGGACTGAAAAGGCAGGAAAGTCAAAAGACTGGAAAAGCAAAAAGGGCGGGGAAGCAAGCAGGGCGGGAAGAGCGGAAAGGAGAGTTCTGCCCCATTCGTCTTCCAGTCCTGTTTTTTATAAAGTTCCAGTTTGCCTTATGCGGCATGAAATCAATTCTTCAACCGACAGGCGTTATCTGATCGCCGTTATACCTTTGCAGAACTCAGTGAAATCAATGCGCCGCTTCCGGAGCCTCGCTTCATCGGCGGCAAACACCAGCAGATGCCCTGTCAGCGAATCCGTCAATGCCGTACAGGAAAGCGATGCGGGTTTCCCCTCGGAATAATTGACGAAATCCTCCACCAGACGCAAATCTCCGCCGCCGTGGTCTCCATAGGCTCCGGTCGTATCCCCGAGATCACCGGTATCGACAACCTCCTCGCCGTATTCATGCCCGGGACGCAGATCACGATGGCGGACCACAAAACGGTTGTCATCGAAAACACCCTCGATTTCCCCTTCCGTGCCGATCACATGAATCCTGCGCATCGGGCGTGCCGTGTCGGCAATCATGCTGTGCGTTGCAAGAGAACCATCCTCAAACTCAATCATCACGCTCTGGCGGTCCGGCTGGTCGTTGTCGCACTTCCAGACACAGCGGGAATAAGGGTGGGCAGGATCACACAAGGCGGCTCTCCGCTGTTCCGGCGTATTGCGTTCCGGGAGGTAAGCCAGCTCCGGCCAGATGTACGCCGCCCAGCGGACAGGGTGATCCAGATGCAGGCGTTTCACGGAGAAATCGCAGGTATCGACCAGCGGACAGTCCAGCAGACAGTGTGTCCCGGAATGCTCCGGCGCATTTTTCCGGGTAAAATACCGGAGACTCCCCATGCTGTCTACGGAAACAGGACGGATGCCGCTCTTCAGCCAGGCGATCAGATCCAGGTCGTGGCTGCACTTCGCCAGCAGGGAGGTCGCCCCGTTGCAGGCGTCCTGCCGTCCCCATTTCCCGCGCACATAACATGCGCTGAAGTGATGGTAACTGACATGCTCGGCTGTCTGAATGTCGATGATCTCCCCGACAGCGCCGGCGGCGATCCGCGCCTTGATCTCCCGGTAGAACGGGGCATAGCGCAGGACATGGCAGATCATGACCTTGTGCCCGGTCTTATGCACTCCCTCCGCGAGTTTGCGCAGTTCTCCGGCATTGACGGCAAACGGTTTTTCCAGCAGGACGTCATACCCTGTTTCCAGCAGCGGAATGGTCGTGGCGACATGCTGATGATCCATTGTGCCGTTGATGGCGACATCGGCGATTCTGCCATGCGCCAGCATGGCGTCGAGAGACTCGAAGCAATGTTCCGGCGGCAGGGAATAAAGCCGCGCCACGGCCTGCCGGCGTTCGGGGAACAGATCGGCAACCCCGACCACCCGGAGCCGGTCCGGGTGAAGTTCCGCATATTTCGCATACCCCAGGGCGCGATGTCCTGCGCCCACAATCACAGCGTTCAGCATACTGAAAAAAACTCCTTTTCAATTTGCAGTATTTCCATGTCATTTTCGAAGCAGTATCTCTTCCGCACGTCCCTGCCCGGCATTGAAAAGCCCAAGCATGAGAGTCCCGAAATTTTCCGGTTCCGCGTAACGTCTCTCGCCCAGTCCCCAGTTGCCGTATTCCGGCTCCCTGCCCTGACGCGAGCGGCAGAGATTGAACTTGATCTTTTTTCCGGCATCCGGGCTGTCGACTTTCAATGTCGTCCACGGAACAGCGATGAAGATCACAAAACCTTTGCCGGGCATGACCCGGCTAGATACCTTCACCTCATCGCAGTTCACACCCTTGTAGTTGACGCCGGCGCGTTTTGCCCCGCGGACATCGGCGACAAGCTGGTAAACGGAACCGTCCGGACGCTCCCAGTATGCTTCAATGCAATCGTTCTTCCAGATATTGTAAGGGTCATCCGCAAGCACCTTGCGCGCCCGTTCCTCTCCGATGACGCCGAGATAGCAATACCGGTCATCGTAGGCAAGATATCCCCAGGTCTGCTGGGTTACGGGATTCTTCGTCATGGAAAGGGCGCGCAGCGGCGTGGTTCTGCTCCAGTTGCGCCATTCGGACGGCACCGGTTTCTGCAGGGAGCGCGGCGTGTAAAGCAATTTCGGAAGATGAAGCATATCCGGCAGTCCGGCTCTTCCCTCCAGCGGTTCCAGAAAATTCCCGGCGTCCGCCCGGTTGAAAGAAAGAATCTTCACATCCAGCAGACGGTTCGGATTCAAACGGCTGGTCCCGACGCTGAAAAACACGGTGCCGTCCCAGTTTTTCGGCGCCATACGCGCAAGATCAAGCGAAAACACATGTTCGGCGCGTTCATCGACAAGCTGCCCCAGATCGTATGCGCGATCCTGCACCCTGCCGCAGCCCCACGGCGGAAGGGGATTCCGCAGCTTGTCCGAATAAAGGCCGACGGAACAGGTGACACGGTATGTGTATTTTCCACCGACACGGTAGTCGATGACGAACCCCGCAAAATCCAGCGCCGGATTCCTGTAATTATACATGACATGCCCCTTGAACTGCGCCGGATTGTCAGAAAAGGTATTCTTCAGCTTCAGTTCAATCTGCCTGGCTCCGCTCAGCTCAAAGCCTGCACAGGTATTCACATAGAGTGATACAAAGTTGCCGCGCTCCCTGGGGCTTGTTCCCGCTTTCAGCTCCAGAGCCTGCGGATTCGCACCGACAATATAAGGAAGCTGATTTCTCTGCAAGTCGAATGCGTCGTCCCAGTCGCTGACATAAGTTGCCCCCGCGCTGATCGAAACATTCTGATGTTTTACGTCGGCAGGAACCACGTTCCTCTGTGCCGGATGGCGCTTCGGAGACGCCACTGGCGCGACACTGCCCGGAACTCTTTCCGGCAGCCGGAATTCCCGGTATTGATCCGGTTCACCGGCAAACCGCAGCCGGTAAATCCCCCCGGGATGCCGCCCCGGCAGTTCCGCCGGAAGTGTCCCCGTATAGACAGTCCGCCCTTCAAACTCAACGGCATAAAGTTGTGACGAGTCCCCCGACGAAACACGAATCCGCCTGCCGTCCGCCACATCCGCAGCCGGAACCGCATGGACGGCAGCCGGCTTCCGGTTCTCCTTCTCCCACCGGATATGATGAGTCCCCGCAGGCAGAGTGATCAGCTGAAAAAGCTGTCCCCCGACATCGACAGGGCGGGGAGTCACTTTTTTGCCGTCCACTTCAACGGAGGCAAAAAAACAGTTCCGGTCGGCAAGCAGGATCTCCACAGCCTCCCTCTGCGTCGTGACAGTCGAACCGCTGATTGCGGTATGCCTTGATTTTGTATAAAAATAATTGCAGGGCAGACTGTTCTCGGAAAAAATCGACAGCGGGGATGGCGTAATGACGAATTGAATCATCTGATCGCGCTGCCAATCCCGCCGGGTATGGCGGAACACTCCCCTGGCGGGACCCGAATAAACAAGTTCAGGCGCACCGATGAAGCCACCCTGCCAGTTGTTCTTCCGGTAAAGTTCCCGGTAGTCACGATTGCTCAGGAAGTATTCCTTCCGGTCCTTTCCGTACCGTTTGACCGGCATAGCCCAGATGTTGATCCGCTGTTCCTCCGGGAATTTCAGGGAAGCAAGATCCAGCGTGAATTCCTGCGATACAGCCGTCCGGTTCCGGTTGATGAAACTGACCAGAATATCATCTGTCCCCAGGCGGCGCATCGCATAACTTTCCACATTCGTCTCCGGATCGCTCTTCCAGTCCGGAGTGTAATGGACATCCACCGGATCGGCGTTGCCTGTCTCGTAGGCTGCACGGACAGGTGCAAGCGGCTGTTCCCCGTCATATTGAAATGCAGGCACCCAGCCGAGCGCAAGGAAACGGTTGGAATAATCGTTCACTGTCGTCGGCTCCCAGTAAAGCGGGCTGATGCGGGAGTGCGGACGGAATGCGGAGAACAGTTCCAGTCCGAGCGCGACACCGGCATACTCCCGCCAGTTCTCCGGAGCCATCATACGTGCGTTTTCCATATAATTGAGATCCGCGAACGGCTGTCCGCTTCCATTGAAGAACAGCAGTTTTCCCTCCTCGCGCGCATGGCGGCGCAGTTTGTCCCAGAACATCACAAGATGGTCATCGCGGATCAGTTCGTCGCGCTGCCAGTTGATCGTATTGTTCTGCTGCGCTTCATCAATGTAGACCATCCGGTTTCCGAGATCGTTTGCCATGCCGAGCAGAGAATTCATATAAAAATCTCTTACCTCCGGCAGGTTCATCATGGACTGGAAGTTTTCACTCAGACCGGGGAAAAGAGAATCCCTGCGCCCCTGGCGGTCAAGCATACGGAACCACTCCGGTTTCTCCGCAAGGATCGGCGCAGAATGGTTTGCCGCAACGGTAATCCCATAGTTCGCAGTCAGGAACCGCGGCGAAATATTCCGGATCGACTGAAAGAAATCATGCAGTTCTTTCGTGGAAATCCGCCCGCCGCACCAGCCGCGGTTGTCCTCACGCGCACGATAATCTCCCCAGCTCCCCAGCAGATTCGCAAGGTAGACCACTTTTCCCTCGTCAAGCATTTCCGTGTGATGCCTTGCAACATCGTTGGCACTCATGGAAAGGATATAGGAAAGGTCATCCGCTTCCGGAGCAACCGGGGGAATCGCCGCAAGCGCTTCCTGAAAGTCCCTGTCCTTTCCCAGAATTTCCGAAAAGAACGTAAAAAGATTCCCGGAAAAAACAGTGAGAACGTCCGTATACCGGATGGAACCGTCATCCGGCGGCAGGTCAAGGCAGCCGAGACTCATGCGCCAGCCGTCGGGCGTATAATAGAGGCGGTCTTCCTGTTCGCGGTAGCGCCCGATCGTGGACTGCCACCACGGGTAAACCACTGTATCATTGATCTTCACACGGTAGTTGGCAAAGCTCCCCTTTCCCGGATCGGAATGAATCAGAACCATGCCCTTGCTGCTCTGCACATACTTGTCCACTTTCGTCTCTTTGGTTACCTGCGGAGCGGGGATGAACGGACCGAGATAGCCGGCGCCGAACCAGAAGGAATCCCGTTTGAATTCAGGAGCAAAGGCAACCCTCGTGAATGGAATCAGATAGCGCTTCCTCGAATCCTGGTTCTGAAATGTGAGTTCCCGCCTCAACCCGTTGTTTTCCAGCCAGTAACGTTTGGATATGACCAAGCCCGGCAGAAGCGGGTTGACGCAGCGGTAGCAGATGGAGCCGCCGTTCTTTTTCTTTTCGATCACCCTGTCCTGTGCCTCAAACGCCGTTACATCTTTTTCACCGTGCGCCATCAGCAGATAAGAGTTGCAGACAGCGGTCACGACACGTTTTCCCGACGGCAGGAAACGGATGTCCGAAACGCTTCCGGTCGCGTCATTGAAATGATACGCGGACACAGAGTTCGCCAACGTCTCACCGGCAGATGCCGGAACTGCAAAACAGAGCAGTGCAATGGAAAAAAGCAGAATCATATTTTGAAGGCAATGTGTCATTGAAGTTCCTTTCCATCCTGTGATTTTCAAGAATCGGGCAGACATTCCACCTGCACGTCGTCTCCTGAAACCGTAATTTTGAGCTTTACTGCCTTTTCCATGCCCGACTGCACGAAAACAGCATCGGCATAATAGAGATTCCCCTCCTGCCGGGTGATTACAGGCAAAGTCGTAGCGATTTCGCGTCTGGAAGTATTTTCGATATAGGCTTTCGCCTTTTCCGCAACTTTTGTTCTTTCAGAACTGCATCCGGCGATACAGCAGAGAAGAAGGACAGCGGCCATGCACTTTCTTTTCATAGTTTCCCTCTCAGTCTTTCGCTCCGCGCGACTGCATGATTTTATCCGGCGCTTTCCACATCAACTGATAACTGTTCGTCGTCTTCATATAATTCTCCGTGTCCACATACTGAGCGGCGGAACCGTCGGCAAAGGCTACGTTGAACTTATTCTTATGCGGCACTCCTTCCGGATTGATCGCCGCCCAGGAGTAGGCGAAATCCAAAGCCAGAGGCATCGCACTGGCGCTGGCGGCACGTTTATTGCTGCCGTTGACAAAATGCGGATACGGTCCGGTCAACTTGAAACTTTCATAATCCCAGGAACTGCCCTGATCCTTCCACAATGACTTCCAGTAGCCGACATAGCCGCCCATGCCTTCGCTGAGATTGGCAGGCCAGTTGCCCGCATAATTGGGATTTTTAAGACTGGGACAATAAAAGACTTTCGGATCTTTGACATAGGAAAGACGGAAAAGCGCCCCCAGGCAGCGTTCGCTGCCTTCAATGCCGATGACATAGACATCGTTATGCTGAATGGTCGTAATCCAGTCCCGGTAATCATTTGCATAAGCAACGTCTCCCAGTCCAAGCTGTTTGAGATTTGATAGACACTGCGTACTTCTTGCCCGTTCCCTTGCCGCCCCCAGCGCAGGCAGCAGCATACCGGCGAGAATCGCAATAATTGCTATAACAATCAGCAATTCGATCAAGGTAAATCTTTTAATTCCTGAAACATGAGCCATGACTCATACCTCCTTCATATTATGGTTGTATATTATTTTACCGCTGATTTTTATATCTTTAAACGCATTTTGCGCTCCATGCAGTCTGGCGGTCAGAATGTCCACCGCTTTTGACGCCATCAACCCGGAGTCAAACCGGAACATCGGAACGGATGCAGGGACAAACCGGCTCTGGGAATAGCTGATCCCGATCCATGGCTCCATCTGCGCAATGGAAATCCCATGTTCCGGCATGGAGGAAAGCGTATTGCTCAAGTCCTCATCCGAGATGAAAACAAGCAGACGCTGCTTTCCGCTTCCCAGCTGCTCAAACGGAATTTCTCTTTCCCGGTAAGTTACCACCCTCACGCTTTCCCGGGGAAGATGGTGCTTCTCCGCCGCCTGGCAGAGCCCCTGCACTCTTTGCCGGACACTGTCATAATGCAGCCGCCAGTCCGCCGTAAGGAGAACGGCTTCCCTGCCTCCGGAGGCAAAAAACTCATCACCGATCCGGTACGCGGCCCCCAGTCCGTCGTAAATTACCGCATCATATTCCCGATGCCCCACGGCAGGGCTTTCATTCATGAATACGACAGGCCAGTGCGCCGGCTGTTTTTCCAATACTTTTCCGGTAACTTCATTACTCAGGATCGTCCAGACCAGGGCACCGTTGCAGTCCGGGTTCAGCATGGCGTCCAGCAATTGTCTTTCCTGCTGCGCCGGACGGTTTCCCGCGCTCTGCAGGAGCACGCCGATGCCCGCCTTCTCAAGATTCTGAAGCAATTCCCTGATGAATTCGGAACCGATTGTCTGCGAATTGATGTCATCCAGCAGAAGAGCCACCATTTTCCGGCTGTTCTCCGCCGATGTCCCGCGGATGTTCTCTTTGGGCGAATAGACAAACGTCCCCAGTGAGCGGCTTCTCTGCACCAGCTCCTTCTTGCGCAGTTCATTCAGCGACTTCGCCAGCGTGATATGCGAAATGCCGATCTTTTCCGCAAGAACGGAATCTGGAGGCAGCCGCAGGGCATCTTCCCAGACCTTGTCACGGATCAATCTCTCCATGCACTCCGCAAGCAGCAGAAACACAGGCTTCCCGCGATGGGGCCGTTCCGCGGCAATACGCCGAAGTTCCACCAGACTTTCATGATCCATGAAATACCATCCTTTTCTTATCTCTTACTATAGTATACTAAAAATTAAGAAATTGTCAATAGGCAAACGGAAAAATTTTTCTTTTTTATTTGCACCACCGGTAAACCTGATCGACTTCCACAGTCGCAACGGAAAGGCAGCGGTCACAGCAGCCGTAGTAGACAAAGAACCTGCCGTTGAATTCCACCGCGCCGTTCGTATATACGACATTCGGGACAAATCCCTCTTTCTCGTAAGGCATCTCGCAACGCAGAACCGGTTCTTCCTGAACCTTGAGGATTTTTCCCGGATTCTCCCGGTCCAGCAGCATGATTCCGAGCGCATACTCATTTTTATTGTTTTTGCCGTGCCAGAAAAGAAGCCACCCGTAAGGCGTCGGCAGTGGCGGAGCGCCGATTCCCAGCTTGTTTTCATACCAGGTTCCGGGGCGGGTCTCAAAAATACATTGACTGTCGTGCCACGACTTCAGATCCCGGCTGCGGGACAGCCACATATTGGGCATGGGGCGATGAAAAAGCAGAAACTCATCTTTGATCTTTGCCGGAAGAAGACCGCTGGTACGCTGTTCCAACTGGGGCATCAGGAGCCCATGTCGCTCAAAAGTCTGAAAATCCTTCGTTGTCGCCCACTGGAGACGGTCTCCGAAATGACCGAAACGCGACATTCCCACAAACACGATATAATAAGTATCGCCGATCTTTGAAATGCGGGGATCCTCGCATCCGAACTCCAGCCACGGGTCTTCCAGGCTGCGGTCAAAAACCGGCAGAGTCCGTCGCTCCGAAATATCGAATCCGTTCTCGGAAACGGCGAGCCCCAAACGGGTTACCGGCCATGACTGGGGTCCACGGCGGCGGTCCTCTCCTTCCGCACGGTACAGCAGAACCACTTTCCCGTCATGAACCGTCGCTGCGGCATTCGACACATTCAGGCTCTGCCATGCGGAATCCTTTTGCGGAAGAAGAATCGGATTCCCGGTATAGCGTTCCAATACGACTGCAGTTTCTTTTGACATTTTTTCCTCTTGAATTTTTATTCTTTACTATAGTATACTAAAAAAATAAGGATTTGTCAATAGGCAAATGAAAAAATTTTCTTTTTTTCTTTGCGGCGCCGGCAGAGGAAGGCGCCTGCCGCAAGTCCGGAACAAGGCAGCAAGCTCTTTACAGCAGATGGGAAAATAAGGCTGACTTCATTTCCTTTCCGCTTTTTCATTGAACCGGCAAACAACAAAAATATCAATGGAGTATTCTTTTTTCAAAACAGGAGTTGCGGAAACACACGGGACGTTCTATAATTTCCGGACAACCAAAAAGGAGTTTTTCATGTTCACTTCAAAACTTGGAATTCAAAGCTGGTGTTTCCATACTTACAAGGAAACGGAAAAAGTCATTGAGGCGCTCGGAAAATGCGGAGTCGACAAAATCGAACTCTGCGGAGTGCATCTTGACGTTCATTCACCCGCCGGCACATTGCAGCAGTACCGCGACAACGGCATCACCGTAACCTCTTTCGGAGTCCATTATTTTTCAACGGATGAGGCGGAAGCGCGAAAAGTCTTCGAATTCGCCTGTCTTGCCGGTTTCCCCGCCATCAGCGCCGATCTTGATCTGAATGCTCTGGATATGGTGGAAAAACTCTGCGCGGAATACGGAAAGAAAATCGCGATTCACAACCACGGGCGGAAACACAGGCTGGGACCTGTCTGGGCGCTGGAAGAACTGTTCCGCCGCTCCAGCGACAACATCGGGTTCTGCCTTGACACCGCGTGGATGCTGGACGCGGGGGAAGACCCGCTGGCAATCGCCGGAAAATTCCGTGAACGTCTTTACGGAACTCACATCAAGGATTTTGTTTTCGACCGCGCCGGGCACCCCGAAGATGTCGTGGTGGGAACAGGGAATCTTGATTTGAAAGCTTATCTGGACTATCTGCGCGCCACGGATTATCAGGGATATCTCACGCTCGAATATGAAGGCGATGCGGATAATCCGGTCCCCGCTCTCGTCAAGTGCGTAAAAGCGATCCGCGAATCCTGAATCCGGTTCACGGCGGAGGCTCCCGTTTTCTTCATCGGGAGCCTTTTTGACTCATTTGCATGATTCCTCCCCGTTTTCCTGAAAACGGAATCCGGTTTGCATAAGCATTTTCCGAAAAGAGAAACCGCATCATTTGAAAAAAGAGCGCCGGGATCATATTTTTGATGAAAGCTCCGGCTACAGTGCGAAAAGACAGCGAACTGCAGGCCGGAGATTCAACAAATCAGGAGGTGCAGTATGAATCAATCCAGGAAAGTCCTGGTTCTCGGCGCCACAGGCGCCATGGGGCAGTATCTGGTTCCCAGACTCGCCGCAATGGGATACCGGGTCGACGGCGTATCCATCGACGACAAGGCAGACAATATCCCGAATGTCAATTACATCAAAGCGAATGCCAAAGACAGAGCTGTCCTGCAGCAGCTTCTCGCAAACAGTTATGACGGCATCGTCGATTTCATGATATACAACTCAGGCGAACTCCCTTATTTTCTGCCTCTCCTCCCGGAGCACACAGACCATTATATTTATCTCTCAAGCTACCGGGTCTATGACAACAAGGAGCATCCCGTCAGGGAAACTTCGCCGCGGCTGATCGATTCCTCCGACGATCTTCTGCTCCGTAATTCAGACGATTACTCCATTTACAAAGCACGCGGTGAAAATGTGATCCGTTCCTTTCCCCGGAACAACTGGACGATCATCCGTCCCGCCATCACTTATTCGTTTATGCGTTATCAGTTGGTGACTCTGGAAGCCGCAAATACTGTCGGCAGAGCTTTCGCCGGCAGAAAGGCGGTTCTTCCGGAACAGGCAAAAAATGTTCAGGCGACCATGAGCTGGGCGGGAGATGTCGCGCAAATGATTGCGGAACTCCTGTTCAATGAGAAAGCGCGCGGTGAAACCTTTACCGTGTCTACCTCCGAACATCGCACATGGGGAGAAATCGCCGGATATTACAACGACATCTGCGGACTCGAAACGGTATGGGTGGACAAAGAGGATTACATCCACATCCTTGACCCGCACCAATGCTATCCCGGAATAAGATGGCAACTGGAGTATGACCGGCTCTTTGACCGGATCATCGACAACTCAAAAGTCCTTGCGGCAACGGGAATGAAGCAGGCTGAGCTGTGCCCGCTTTATGACGGATTGAAAAAAGAGATCACCCGCTGTCCCAGAGACTTCCGATGGGCCGTTGATGAACGGATGGACGCCTATCTGGAAAACATGCGGTAAAACAATAGTGCGGAAGACTGTCCCGCAGGAATTTGTCTTCCGCTTCAAAACAGCACAGTCTGCCGATATCCGCAGTTCTATTCTTTTTGTGTTCCATACCCCGCCCGCCCCCCTGGTCGGCTTTGAGGCAGAAGAATGTATGAGCATTCTTCTTGAATCAAGGTTTTGCCTTTGTCGCGATCCAACCTGTGCAGGTCGTTGGTCTGCTGCGGTCCAACGACCTGCACCATCAGTTTTTCCAGCGGCAGAATCAAGAGAAAGCACAGCGGCAGTTTCGCCTGCTCTCGACGATCTCGCCCAGTCCATGAAATCAAATGCAGGAGCACTGGAAAACCGCTTCCGGAAAGCGGAAGACCGCATTACAGAAAAAAATAACAGATTTTTTTCCGAAAAAGGATTGACTTACAGTTACTCTAACTGTTATCTTGAATCACAGAGAACGGCAAATGAATCAGAAAAACCTTAAAAAAGGAGAAATGAACGATGAAAAAAAGAACCATGGCACTGGCAATGGCGGCATCTATTTTCGGAGCCTGCGGATGCTCGGCGGAAAACGGAACCCCGGCGGCAAAAGTGACGGCGGAACCGGCAAAAGTATTGATCGCGTATTATTCCTGGAGCGGCAACACCCGCGCGGCGGCGGAGCAGATTCAGAAGATCACCGGCGGGATACTCTTTGAAATCAAGCCGGTAAAAGCGTATCCGGCCGACTATCAGGCGTGCGTCGATCAGGCGAAGAAAGAGTGCCGCTCCGGATTCAAACCGGAACTCTCCACAAAAGTCGATGACATGCAGAAATACGACGTGATCTTCGTCGGCAGTCCGAACTGGTGGGGAACGATGGCGCCGCCGGTGGCGACATTTCTGACTTCTTACGATCTCAAGGGCAAAACAGTGATTCCGTTCTTCACTCACGGCGGAGGCGGCGTGCAGAATTGCGAACGCGACGTCCGCAAGCTCTGCAACGGTTCCAATCTGCCGAAAGCCGGAGTCTTTTCAGGCGGAAGCGTCAGACGCTCCGGCGACGCCATAGCAAACTGGGTCAATGAAGTCGTAACCGTCAAGAAATGAGGTGAGATATGAAAAAGGCCATATTGTACGGGCTTCTTCTCTCTTTCTTCTGCATTTTCAACGCTACGGAGGCAAACGATAAAATGAGTGCATTGAACACAAAAGAACAGAAAATCGTCAACATCGGCATGTATACTGCGCGCGGCGACATGCCGAATCTGAAAACAGCGCTGGCGGAGGGTCTCGACGCAGGATTGACCGTAAACGAAATCAAGGAAGTCTTGACTCAGCTCTATGCCTACTGCGGATTTCCGCGCAGTCTGAACGCGCTCGGCAACTTCATGGCGCTGGTCAAGGAACGCGAGGCAAAAGGCATCAGGGACGTGCAGGGAAAACTCCCCGGTCCGCTTCCGGCGGGAAAAAGCATCGACTTCGGCACAGCCAACCAGACGAAACTCTGCGGCGCACCGGTCAGGGGAGCGCTCTTTGAGTTTGCCCCGTCAATCGACGAATACCTCAAGGCGCACTTGTTCGGTGACATTTTCGGACGCGACAATCTCGACTGGAAAACCCGCGAAATCGCCACGATTGCCGCGCTTGCCGCAATGAAGGGAACCGAAAGCCAACTGAATTCCCATATCAGAATCGGCAAGCACAACGGTGTCACCGATGCGCAGGCCGCGGAAATTCTGGAAACGGTCAAAAGCAATACCGTCAGCGCCTTCCCGCGCGGCGGCGAGAACACAGCGTATGCAAAATACTTCAGCGGCAAATCCTACCTCGCCCGTTTGACGAAAGACGACCGCCTGAATGTCCCGGTCGCCAACGTGACTTTCGAGCCGGGATGCCGCAACAACTGGCACAGCCACACCGGGGGACAGATGTTGATCGCGGTCGGCGGAGTCGGTTACTATCAGGAACGCGGCAAAGCGGCGCGGAAACTGGTTCCCGGCGATGTGGTGGAAATTCCGCCGAACGTCGATCACTGGCATGGAGCCGCTCCCGACAGCTGGTTCTCGCATCTGGCGGTCGAATGCAATCCGGCAACCAACAAGAATACCTGGCTCGAACCGGTTTCCGACACCGATTACAAGGCGGCGACCACCGGCAAGTAAAAGGGAGACGGCGGAATGAAGCATCTTCCGATGGGATGGCTCCTGCCGACGGCGGTTCTGCTTTTGCCCGCAATGCCGGGAAACACCGCCCATACCTCTGAAAAAGGGGAAAACATGAAACATGAAAAAAACAGCGAAAGTGACTTCGGAAAGCATTGTACGTCTGTCCAAAATCACCGTTGATCCGAACCGCATTCCCGAATATCTTGCATTTGCGGCAGAATGCGGAAGGCAGTCCATGGAAAAGGAACCGGGCGTCCTGATGATGTATTCCATGCAGGACAAGGCGCATCCGGAGCGGATCACCATTCTGGAGATTTATGCGGATCACAACGCCTATGAGCGTCATATCAAAACTCCGCACTTTCAAAAATATAAACAGGGAACACTGGAGATGGTCCGGAAGCTGGAGCTGCTGGACCAGACGCCGCTGATCCCGGAAATGAAAATGAAGTGACAATATGAACCGGCGCGAATTTCTCAAAACTTCTCTGACGGTAACGGCGGCAGTCGCCGGAGGCGCGTTCCTCGGCGGCGCCCTGCCGGGTTTCGGTGTCACGGGCAACTCAAAACACGGAGGAAAAAACGGAAAGATGAAAATACTGGTCATTACGGGCAGTCCCCGGAAAAACGGCAATTCCAACACTCTCGCGGAACACTTCATCAAAGGCGCGAAAGAAGCCGGGCACGAAGTCGTCCGCTTCGATGCGGCGTTCAAAAAAGTACATCCCTGCATCGCCTGCAACCGCTGCGGCATGAACGGGCAGTGTGTCTTCAAGGATGATTTTGAATTCATCCGCAAGCATATTGCCGATGCGGATCTGGTGGCTTTCGCAACACCGATGTACTATTTCGGCATTTCAGCGCAGATCAAGACGGTGATCGACCGTTTTTATGCAATCAACGGGCAGATTCACGTTCCGAAGAAAGCAGTGCTGATGATGACCTATGCGGACAACTCCAAAAAGAAGGAAAGCGCGATCATCAGCCATTATGAAGTGCTGCTGGACTATCTCGGCTGGACCGACGCCGGGCAGATCATCGCCCCCGGCGTCTGGCCGGTCGGCGCAGTCAATCACACAAAATTCCCGGAACAGGCGTACCGCCTCGGCAAAACCGTCTGATTCCAGTGAAAGAAATGATTGGAGGCATGATATGTCACTCGGATTCACGGAAATCCTTTTAATCACTTTGCTCGTCCTGCTGTACATTGTCGAAGCTCTGCACACTTTCGGACGGACGCGCAGCATCACCGCCGCACAGATCGCACAGGCGTGGCTGCGGAACAAAAAGCCGTGGATCGTCCCAATCACCGGCACGACGAAGCTTTCCCAACGGGAGGAAAATTTACACTCATCTGCTTTATTCCATGAAAACAAATTTATCAGGGAGGAAAAATGAACCATACGAAAACATTCGCACTGGCGGCGGCAATGCTGTCCGCCGTCAACCTTCAGGCACAGACAGAAAGGACAACAATCATGAACAATAAAATCACTCCGCAGAAACTCGAACTTACACAGGAATGGGACAAGACTTTTCCGAAAAGCGGCAGGGTAAACCACCGCAAAGTCACTTTCGCCAACCGTTACGGCATCACGCTGGCGGCAGATGTATATGAACCGAAAAATGCAAACGGCAAATTCGCCGCCATCGCCGTAAGCGGTCCGTTCGGCGCAGTCAAAGAGCAGTGCAGCGGACTCTATGCCCAGACGCTGGCGGAGCGCGGTTTCCTCACGATCGCCTTCGACCCGTCGTTTACGGGTGAGAGCGGCGGCACGCCGCGCCGGATGGCTTCGCCGGACATCAACACGGAGGATTTTCAAGCCGCAGTTGATTTTCTCGCCACTCAGCCGGACGTCGATCCCGAACGGATCGGAATTCTCGGAATCTGCGGATGGGGCGGCATGGCGCTGAATGCCGCCGCGCTGGATACACGGATCAAAGCAACCGTCGCCGTCACGATGTATAACATGAGCCGTGTAAACGCAAACGGTTATTTTGATGCGAACGACAGCGAAAAAGACCGTTATGAAATGCGGAAAAAGCTGAATGCGCAGCGGACAAAAGAATATGCACAGGGCTTTTACGAGCAGGGCGGCGGCGTAGTCGATCCGCTGCCGGCGGATGCACCGAAATTCGTGAAAGATTATTACGATTACTACAAAACACCGCGCGGTTATCACAAGAGATCCGGCAACTCCAACGACGGCTGGACGGTCACAGGCACAATGTCGTTCCTGAACCAGCCGATTCTCGCATACTCAAAAGAGATCCGTACGGCGGTGCTGCTCATTCACGGCGAAAACGCGCATTCGCGTTATTTCAGTGAAGACGCCTACCGGGATATGTCCTCCTATACGGACTATCGCGATAACAAGGAACTCCTGATCGTTCCCGGCGCATCGCACACGGATCTTTACGACGGCGGCGGAAAAAATGCGATCCCGTTCGACAGAATCGAATCGTTCTTCCGGAAAAATCTGAAATAAACTATTCCGATACAAGCAGGGGGGGATCGGAAAATCTCGCCTGCGGCGGTCAACATTTCTGCGCAGGATCCCGGCAGGACTGAAAGTCCTGCCGGGATTATTTTTCTGCAATACAGGGCATCGCGGCATCAGACCAATTTTTTTGAAGGAGCACTTCTCTGGGACCGCCGGAGCAGTTTTCATAAATTTTTCTCTTTTTCCGGAAAAAGTCATTGACTTACAGTTACTGTAAGGTTTATCTTAATGGCTGCAAGCTTGAAAAAACAACAAAAAAGGAAAAAAAATGGATATGAAAAAGATCAAATCTCCGGCGGATATCAAAAAGCTTACCCTCGCGGAACTCAACACCCTTTGCGGCGAACTGCGTGATGTTCTGCTGAAAAAACTCAGCGCACACGGTGGGCACATCGGGCCGAATCTCGGAATTCTGGAGGCGACAGTCGCCATGCACTATGTCTTCAACTCTCCGGTCGACCGGATCGTTTTCGACGTTTCGCACCAGTGCTATGTCCACAAGATGCTGACCGGACGCATGGAAGCGTTTACCGATCCGGCGAAATACGATGAAGTTTCCGGCTATACGGAACCGTCGGAAAGCGAGCATGACGCATTCATCATCGGGCATACTTCAACCTCAATCAGCCTCGCCTGCGGACTTGCCAAGGCGCGGGATCTGAAAGGAGAGACGAACAATGTCATTGCCGTGATCGGAGACGGCTCTCTGAGCGGCGGCGAAGCTTATGAAGGGTTGAACAACGCCGCGGAAGCCGGCACCAACCTGATTATCATCGTCAACGACAATCAGATGTCCATTGCGGAAAATCACGGCGGGCTGTATCAGAATCTGAAAGAGCTCCGTGAAACAAAAGGCGAATCGGAGTGTAATTTCTTCAAGTCAATGGGTTTAGATTACCGGTATGTTGAAAAAGGAAACGATCTGGAGTCTCTGATCAAAGCATTCCAGTCTGTCAAAGATACCCCGCATCCGGTCGTCGTGCATATCAATACGGAAAAAGGGCACGGATATTCCTTCGCGGAAGAACAAAAGGAAAACTTTCACTGGGGAATGCCTTTTGATCTTGCAACAGGCAAGCCGAAACAAAGTTTCGAGGAAGAGGATTACGGCGACCTGACCGCAGAGTATCTGCTGGAGAAAATGAAAGAGGACAAACGGATCGTCGGCATCACAGCCGGAACGCCTGCCGTATTCGGTTTTACGGAAGAACGCCGCAGACAGGCGGGAAAACAGTTTGTCGATGTGGGAATCGCCGAAGAACATGCGGTCGCGCTGGCATCCGGGATCGCCGCAAACGGAGGACGTCCGGTCTTCAGCGTGTTCAGCACCTTTATCCAGCGCGCCTATGACCAGTTGTCGCAGGATCTCTGCATCAACAACAATCCGGCGGTGATTCTGGTGTTCTGGGGCTCGCTTTCCTCCATGAACGATGTGACGCATCTCTGTTTCTTCGATATTCCCGTCATAAGCAATATCCCGAACATGGTTTATCTTGCGCCGACAAACAAGGAAGAATACCTCGCCATGCTGGAATGGAGCCTGAAACAGACGGATCATCCGGTCGCCATCCGCGTCCCTGCAAACGGAGTCATCAGCAGTTCCGCTCCGATCGACGCCGATTACAGCAAACTCAACCGTTATCAAGTCACGAAACGCGGGAAAAACGCCGCAATCCTCGCACTCGGCAGTTTCTATCAGCTCGGAGAATCCGTTGCGACGGAACTGAAAAAAAGTGCGGGAATAGACGCCACGCTCATCAATCCCCGTTATATTTCCGGTGTGGACTCCGCACTTCTGGAGGAGCTGAAGCACGATCACCAGGTCGTGATCACGCTGGAAGACGGCATTCTGGACGGCGGATTCGGAGAAAAGATTGCACGATATTACGGTCCCTCCGGAATGAAGGTCCTGAACTATGGAGCCCGGAAAAAGTTCGTGGACCGTTACGCCCCTGCGGAACTGCTGAAAGCAAATCGTCTGACTCCTGCGCAGATCACGGAGGATATCCGTACCATTCTGAACTCATAAGATATCATTGCGTCTGCCGACGGGAAAATGCCGCAGAGTACAGGCATATCAACCTCATACTCTGCGGCAGGCAAGGTTTTCTTCATGAAATCAATGATTCTTACCGTTCCGACACCCGCAGGAAGACCTGCATGGAGGACTCCCCGCGATTCTGCCAGAGGGCATACGGAATTGCGCACACTTCCACATTCCGGTATTGCGGGGGAGTATTACGGTAAAGTGCATCGTCCCCGCTGAATTCCAACTTTGCATCGCAGCGGATTGCCACCGTCTCCTCCGGCAGCCCGTCAACTTTACCGAGCCTGAAATCCGGAACGGACGGCAGGATCACGCTTTGCAGCGGAACGCCGGGATTATCCACGCTCTCCAGACAGTAAACCACGGGTCCGCGCCGGATCGCGGCTTTCCCGGCGTCGGCGGCAATTGACGGATGCGGATAAACCAGTTCCGGTTTCATCGCCAGAACCGCCGTAATCCGGTCTCCGGACTGCCATTTGCGCGCCATTTTCCAGTAGCCGGATTCTATTCCGCCGTTCACGGCGTTTCCATTCACTTCGATGGAATATTCTCCGCACCATGCGGGGATTCTCAGCGCAATGGCAAAGGTGCCTCCGCGCAGGACTGTAAGCGCAAGACTGCCGTCATGAGGATATTTCCCGTCAATCCTCACCTCGTAATTTTCCGTGGAAACAACTGCCGCCGCCGGAATATCAATTCGCAGGAGTTCCGGCGAAACGGAATAACAGAATGTTCCGAGCTGAGGCAGAAATCGGCAGTAGTTCGTGGGACAGCAGGAACAGTCGAACCATTTCTGACGTTTTTTCCGTGTAACTCCGTGCTCATATGTGGTGTCATTGACCTCAAGCAGGTTCGCATAGAAGAATTCATCTCCGGAAAGGCTGATTCCGCTCAATCCGTTGTTGTAAAGGACACGCTCCAGCACGTCCGCATATTTCGATTCTCCGGTGGCGTCAAGCAGACGTTTTGCAAAGAGAGCAAGCCCGATCGCGGCACAGCTTTCTGCGTAAGCCGTATCGTTCGGAAGCCCGAAGTCATGCGTAAACTCCTCATTGTGGCTTGTCGCGCCGATTCCGCCCGTGATATACATCTGCCTCTGCGTCACATTGTCGAACAGCCGGACAGCCGCATTCAGGAGTCCGGAATCCTGTGTTTCGACGGCAACATCCACCATTCCGCAGTAGAGATAGACCGCACGCACCGCATGCCCCACGGCTTTTTCCTGCAGGCGAACCGGTTTATGAGCCTGGCGGTTCGGCAGCTGGGCGCGGTTCAGGCTTTTTTCCACATCTACAAAATAACTGGGTTCGGCGCCGCGCTCGTCAATGAAGAACTTTGCAAGTTCCAGATACCGTTTCTCACCGACCGCACGGTAAAGCCTGACCAGCGCGAGCTCGATTTCCTCATGTCCCGGATAACCTCTTTTCTGTCCCGGGGCGGGACCGAACACCGATGCGATATAATCCGCATAACGGCACATCGCGTCAAGGAACTTGCGGGAACCCGTCGCCTCGAAATGCGCCACCGCCGCCTCGATCAGATGTCCGGCGCAGTAAAGTTCATGCTGATTTCCGAGATTGCTCCATCTTTTTTCCGGTTCGACAACGGTGAAATGAACATTCAGATACCCGTCTTCCTGTTGCGCTCCGACAATCAGATCGACCAATTCATCCAGTTCTTTTTCCATTGCGGGATCGGGATGAACCATCAGCATTTCCGCCATGCCTTCCAGAACTTTCGCCACATCGGAATCCCAGAAGACATGAGGTTGTTCCGGTTCTCCTTTCTTCCATTGGAGCTTGAATGCTTTCAACCTCCCCGTTTCTTCGCAGCGCCGGATACAGCCCGGGATCGTAACACGGTACCCTGTTTCCTGCCTCGGTGCAAAAACAGGGTCCAGCAGTTTGATTTTCTTTTGCGGGACACCGTCATTTTTTTTCATGGTAAAATCCTTTCCTGAACATATCTGCCGTTCATTGCAATATTATAATGAAATATCCGGAATCCGCAAGCTGACGCAACAGTAGAAAATAGAGCCGATTCCGACTTTCATCGTTTTTATCTTCTCTTTTTCTTCTTTTATTTCCCTCTGAAAAAGATTGACTTGCCGGAATATCGGCATATAGTACCGATAAGAGATAAAACCGACATAAGAAGGAAATCATTTCAATGCGGATTCAGTTGAAAGCGAATAATGCGGGCCGTCTCATTTCACGCGGGCGAGGAGGGCATATTTCACGCATCATCAGGAACTGGGAACTGATCTTTGTGCTGAAAAGCAGACTGGAAATGTTTGTCGGCGGGGAAAGTTTCGATGTCACGGCGGAGCACTGCCTGCTTCTGCCTCCCGGAATCCGCCACGGGGGGAGAGGCGGATATACGCCGGACCTCTCCTTTTTCTGGATTCACTTTCTTCCGGCAGACAGGAAAAGTGAACAATATCTGAAAAAACTGCCACGGCGTTTCAAGGCAATGAATCCGGCAAGATTAAGTGAATATTTCCAGCTTTTTCTTTCCCTTCAGGAAGATTCTCCGGAAGATGAGGAGGGACTGGACATGCTGGTACAGCTCATTCTCCACGAAGCCTGCCGGAAAACCGGGGAAAACAGTACGGCAAAAGAACTGCCGCCTCTGGTGCAGCATCTCAGGAAAACTCTGTTCCTGCGGTTCCGCGAACCTCTTTCCACTTCGCTCCTCGCGAAAGAACTGCAATGCAATCCGGACTATCTGGGGAGACTCTACCGGAATTATTTCAATGAATCCATTACGGACGCCCTGAACCGGATCCGGATCCGTCATGCGGCGGAACTGCTCCGGACCAGTTCGCTGAACGTCGCGCAAATCGCCGATGAAGTCGGATTCAATGATCCGGCTTACTTCCGCCGCCGCTTTTTCCGCTGTTATGCAATGTCGCCCGGAGCCTACCGCAAACTGAAAATGCAGGAATTTGTCAATACGGAATAGCTTTCTGCCGTACGGCAAATATGATCCATCGGGCTTTCCGGCGATGATATCATCAAAAATCTTGGCTTTTTCACTTGATATTATTTTTTACTATAATATAGTAAAATAAACTGCCCGCCACAAGCAGCGGGGGATCGGAAAGCCAGAATAAAGGGCAAAGCCGGTCCGGGGGGCAGGATATTGAACCCAATGGAATAAAAATAAAAAAACCTGGTTTGCGCGTTGGATCATCGGTTCAGGCATGATCCAGCCGGTTTCAGGTCCATCTTTCTCCTGAAAGGCAGCAATGATCAAAAAGATTTATCTGACACACCATACGCACATGGACATCGGCTATACGGACCTGCCGGAGGAGGTCATGAACCAGCAGAGGACATTTCTGGACCGTGCAGTCAGGGAATGCCGCCGTTCACCGCAGTACCGCTGGACCATTGAATCCGCCCATCTGCTGAAAGATTATCTGGAGCATCGCCCGCAGAGAGCCGTGGAAGACATTTTCCGCTGTCTGCGCACCGGACAGATGGAACTGATGGGGTTTGAGTATCAACCGCTTCTGGAACTCTGCTCCGCATCCGAGCTGAAACGGGTCTGTTCCTATGCAAAACAGGTTGCGGGGGAAAATCATTTCCCGGTATCCTGCGCCATGCTGAACGATATCGGAGGCTGGCCGGCAACTTTGCCGGATGTCTGCGCACGGTCCGGAATCCGTTACTTTGTATCCGGTGTCGGCGCATTTCAGGTTTTTCTTCCCTGGACCAGGGAACTGCCGCATCTTTTCCGGCACAGGGGACCGGAGGGAGGGCGGCTTCTTGTCTGGAATCTCGGGATCGACCGCCGCAAAACACCTGTACAGAGCAAAGCTCTGCTCGCTGTCTATGGGCTGGGCGCCAATTACATCATCAATCCGTGGATGAAGGCGCTCGGATTCGGGACAGGGAAAAAAGTGGAAGCGGAGGGAAATACGCGCCGGGAACAGCGCTCGCCGGAAGAAGTTTACCATGAGCTGGAGGAACGCCTGAATGCGGAACAATATCCCTATGAAGAACTTATGCTTCAATACGGAGGAGACAACCGCTGGCCGAATCCGGATCTGCCGGAAATCATCGAAAGAATCAATGCCTCCGGGAAACTGCCGGAAATCGAGCTGACCACTCCGTCCCGTTTCATGGAACTCATGGAACAGCGTTACGGAGCCGACATCCCGGAATACTCCGGTATGCTGGCGGACCCGTGGGTCATAAGATGCAACCCGGCAAGTTCTTCCCTGAAATGCTACCGCTCCGCTCAACGCGGCTATCTGCTGGCGGAACGGCTTGCGGGGCAATATCCCTGCCACCGGATGGAATGGCTTCTGAACGAGACGGCAGACTGGCTCGGACTCTATTCCGATCATACCTGCGGGTTAAGCACCTGGCATGCCCCTCTGCTGAGAAAACCCGGCGCGGAGCCCGGACAACGCGAATTCCTCCCCTTGAGGCAAAGCTGGCGCGCCAAGCTGTTTTATGCCGAGGCTGCGAACGCATCCGGCAGAGAGGCAATCCGGGCTCTGGCAGGACGGAATCTGTTCCGCGGCGACGGCAACAACTTGTGGCTGGTCTGGAATCCGGCGAAACAGCCTCAAGGCGGAATCGCGGAATTCTATGCCGGGCGCGATCAGGGAAAACTGAAAAGAGTGACGACGCTCAATGGAAAAGAACTGCGTTTCGAGGAAAAAGGATTTCACCGTTATCTTGTGGAACTTCCCGCATTGAGTGGAAATGAAGTCACACAACTGCTTTATGAACTGGAAACGGACCAGGATCGCATGGAAAAGCCTTTGCCGGTTTTGCAGCCGATGCCGAAATCATGGCAGAACCGTTTCTTCAGGCTTGATTTTGCGCATAACGGCGCAGTGGAATGCTTTTCCAGTCTGGAAGGAGAAACCTTTTACCGCAGGTCAGGCGCCCTGCCCGGTTTCCTTGAACCGGTATTGGAACTGCCGCAGGATTACCAGTTAAGCTGGACGGGCGCGGGCATGGCTCCGGTGGAACGGTGCGTTTATCCCTCCGCCCGATGGCAAAGCGCAGGCCTGCTGTCTCACGGAATCCTGAGCGACGTCATGGAACGGCGCGGCTGTTTCCGGGGAGGACGCCGTTTTTCGCTTCAATGGAGGCTGTATCACGATATGCCGAGAATCGATGTGGAACTCTTTCTTGCCAAGCCGGAAACCCTCGAACTGGAAAGCCTTTATCTCGCTGCGCCTCTGGACGGACAAGGCAAAGAGTGGATTCTTCACACAGCGGACTCCGCGGTCAACCTTGCGGAAGACCTTTTGCCCGGATCAATGCGGGACTCCTTTTATGCCCATCGCGGAATCAGTTGCACAAGCAACGGACGGACATGGACCATGTTTTCGCCTGATGCTCCCGTGGTGCATCCCGGTTCCATCCGGCATTTCCGCTGGCTCATGGAGCGGGACTTCAACTCGGAAGCCGCGGGCTTCTACTGGCAGATTCATCACAATATGCTGATCACCGACTCTCCCGCGTTCCAGCAGATCAATGACTGTTTCCGCTTTTCGCTTCTGTTGAATCATTCCGGGCCGGTGGAGGAGCCGCAGGCATTCATCGTCTGAAATGGAAAACGGTTTTATCTCCGTGAAAAATTCTCAGCGGGCTTTCCTTCCGGTCTTTTCCGTGCTATATTGACAGGCTATGAAAACTGATTCTGATACACCGGAAACGATTTTCCGTAAAATAAAGGAGATTTTTCCATCGCTTCTCATCCGCGATCAGGCGAGGCTCGGACGGCGGATGCGTGCGTTTGCACACTCGAAAGACACCGCCGCATTGAGTTCGTTTCTGAACTATCTGCAAAATCTCTCCGCGCACTCCCTGCACCGTTTTGCGGACTCCCTGGCCTGTGAATTCCCGGAAGAACTGCCGATCTCCGCAAAAACAGAGGAGATTTCCGAAGCCCTGAAACAGCATCAGGCGGTGATTGTCTGCGGTTCCACGGGGTCGGGGAAAACGACCCAGCTTCCGAAGATCGCGCTCAGAAACGGATTCGGGCGCACCGGACGCATCGGATGCACCCAGCCGCGCCGGATCGCGGCGTCCGCGCTGGCGCGGCGCGTGGCAAGTGAAACCGGCTGCCAGTGCGGGGGAGAAGTCGGCTACAAAGTCCGTTTCGATGACCATACCGACCGTAAGACGGTCATCAAGTTCATGACAGACGGCATTCTGCTTGCCGAAACACGCGACGATCCCGACCTGCTCCAATATGACTGCATCATCCTCGACGAAGTCCATGAACGTTCGCTGAATATCGACTTCCTGCTCGGATACATGAAACTTCTGCTTGCCCGCCGGAAAGACCTGCGGGTCGTCATTTCCTCCGCCACACTGGATGCGGAACGCATTTCCGGGTTCTTTTCCAATGCTCCGGTCATCGAAGTCGAAGGGCGCATGTTTCCCGTCGAAGACTGTTTCCTCGAACCGGAGGAAGACGAAGAACTGCCGGAGAGCGTGGCGCGCGGCGTGGAATTCCTGACGGAGCTGGATGCGCGCGGCGACATTCTGGTTTTCCTTCCCGGCGAACGGGAGATCCGCGACTGTGCCGAAATGCTGTCGGGGCGCTCTTACAAGCATACGGAAATCCTGCCGCTTTTCGGGCGTCTCAGCAGCGGAGACCAGCAGAAAGTGTTCTCGCCCGGCTCCATGCGGAGAATCATCCTCGCAACCAACGTCGCGGAAACCTCGCTGACGATCCCCGGCATCCGTTTCGTGGTGGATTCCGGACTCGTCCGCCTGAGCCGCTACAACCCGCGCACACGGATTCAGGAACTTCGCGTGGAACCCGTGTCGCAGGCAAGCGCGAGACAACGCCGCGGACGCTGCGGACGGCTCCGCGACGGCGTCTGCGTGCATCTTTACAGCGAGGAGGCGCTGAGCGAATATTCCGAATTCACTCCGCCGGAAATCCAGCGGTCTTCCCTTGCCGGAGTCATTCTCCAGATGGCGGCATTGCGCCTGCCTCCGCTGGACCGTTTTCCGCTGGTGGACCCGCCCGCGCCAATCCAGATCCGCGAAGGAATGCAGATGCTGAACGATCTTCTGGCGATCGACGAACACGGACGCCTTACCGAATGCGGCTGGAAACTGGCGGAAATTCCGCTGGACCCGCATCTCGCAAAAATGCTCATGAGCGCAAACCGCCACAAGGTTCTGCCGGAAATGCTGGTGATCGCCGCGTTTCTGAGCATTGCCGACCCGCGGGAGCGTCCTTTCGAACATGCCAAAGCCGCCGATGACGCGCACCGGAAGTTTGACTGCGACGACTCGGATTTCATCGGAATCCTGAAGTTGTATGACGCCGTGGAGAAAACGCTTGCGGAACGTGGTTCCAATCAGGCGCTCAAACGTTTTGCGCAGAAAAACTACATCAACTACCGCCGTCTGCGCGAATGGAAAAACCTGATCGAAGACCTGAAAGACATCTGCCGCGAAAGCAGATGGAACTTCGAGCGCAGAATTGATCTTGAGCGTCTCGCCTCGGATGCAATTCACAAGGCGTTGATGAGCGCCCTGCCGCGCCAGCTCGGAATGTTCGACAAGGAATCGAAGCTGTTTTCGGACATGAAGGGGAAAAAGTTCACGCTGTTTCCCGGTTCCGCGCTGGCGAAACGGAAGAACCCGCCGCAGTGGGTTCTCTTTTTCGCGCTGGTGGAAACAAGCCGCGTGTTTGCGCGCGGGAATGCCCTGATCCGTCCCGAATGGCTGGAACAGGTCGCGCCGCACATCTGTTCGGTCAGCTATGACAACATCCACTGGGATGAGTCCAGCGGATTCGTTTATGCGCGGGAACGGATCACCGCCGGACAGCTTCTGATCAATCCCGGGCGCCGCTGCCATTACGCAAAGGTGCGTCCCGCGGAAGCCCGGTCTGTATTCATACGCGAAGGCCTGGTGTCCGGTCTCGCGAATCTGCGCGACACATGGCTGGAAGAATACAATTATCTGCTGAATGAACTCAAATTACTGGAGATCAAGATGCGCCGTCCGGACTCCATTGTGGACACGGAAGCCATTTACCGTCATTTCGACGAGGTTCTGCCTCCCGGCCTGCATTCCGTCAATGCGGTCAAGCTGGACTGGCAGAAAAATCACAGGGATTATGCGCCGAAACCCGAAGAAATCATGCTGATCCCGTATGAAGAACTGCATGAGGAGGATTATCCGGACTCCATTGTAAGTGCCGGGCAGCGTTTCAGGCTGCGGTATCAATTCGACCCCGGCGAAAAGGAAGACGGCATTTTCCTGGAAGTGCGGGAGGACAGCCTCAATCTGCTTGATCCGTATCTGACGGATTATCTGGTGCCGGGTTATCTTGCCCAGAAAGCCGGTTTTCTGCTGCGGTCCCTGCCGAAAAGCCTGCGCAGGAATTACATGCCGCTGGATGCCGCCGTCGAAGGATTCATGGACGACTTCCGTGCGGGGAAAATCTTTACCGGACAGAGTTTCCCGGAGGCGTTCGCGGATTATCTCAATGAAAATTACGAAGAACAGATCAGCGTTGAAAATCTCGAATCAATCGAACTGCCGGAATATCTGCAAATGAAACTGGTGATTCTGGATTCCAGAGGCAAAGTCGTCAAAGTCCATCGCGGTATGCCGGAAGGCTTTGTAAAAGATTCCAAAGTCAGCCATGCCGTCCCCGCCGCAAAACAGTGGTTCCTGACAGGATTCCACGACTGGCCGGGAACGGAGGCAATGCCTTTCGCAGTCAGGCTTTCGGAGGAGACCGGAGTTTCCGCCTGTCCGGCGCTGGTCGATGAAGGGGAAACGCTGGGGCGCGCTCTGTTCCTGAAAGAAAGCGAGGCGAAAGAACATCATCGCCGTGCACTCCTGAAACTTTGGCGGATGCGTCTGCCGCAGATTCTGAAACCGCTGCGGAGCATGATGAACGCATCGCATCAGATGGAGCTCAGCTTTTTCCTGAAATACCGCGAGTGGAAAGAGGACGCCATCGACAACGCCGCAGAAAAAGCGCTCGGCGGAAACCTGTGGGAAATCCGTTCGGAGGAAGAATTCAATCTCCGGCTGGAACAGTCGCGCGACCAGGCTGCCGCCATCATAACGGACTTTATGGATGAACTCGCCCGTGTATTCCGGGCATACAGCGAACTCATGCCGCTTTTGCGCAAACTTGATGAGGAATCGGAAACTTATGAGGACATTGAGGAGGAGCTCCGCTTTTTCTTCCGCCCCGGTTTCCTGAAGACACAGGAGATATTTGAACGCTGCGCACGTTACCTGAAAGCCTTGAATATCCGCATTCAGCGTGCAATAGCCTCTCCGCAGAAAGATTTGACGAAAGGCGAAACCATCACCCCGTACATCAGAAAATTCCGCATGGCGCTTGAGATGGTGGATTCATTGGAAAACTCCGGTGATCTGCGTGCTTATTTTCTGCTGCTCGAAGAAGCGCGGATCGCTGCTTATGCGCCGGAAATGCGCCCGCTGGTCAAGTGCGGCGAAGCGGTTCTGAAAGATCGCTGGGACGCCCTGCGTTTCACCGGCGATTGAAACCATAAAACATGAGGTTGCTTCAGCCGGAGGCTTGTGCCGCGTTTTTTACCTGAAACGTCTGTTCCGGCAAATCGGCTCACAGCGCATGCTGGTAAATGTAATCATCCATATAAAAGCCGCCGCCGATATCGACTTTGACTTTTTCAAACAGTTTAAATCCATTCCGTTCATAGGCGCGAATCGCGTCCTTGTTCTGCTTGTTGACGTTCAGGCGCAGGAACTTGTAACCGGCGGCGCGCGTTTCCCCGATGACATGCCGGAGCGCCATGGAACCGATACCCTTTCCGTGGTAATTATAGTCAAGATAAAGCTTGTGGAGCTTCGCCACCCCGTCTGCATAGGGACCGTAGGATATGAATCCGATCGGTTTTTCACCGTCGCAGATCAACTCGAATCTGACGCCGTCCCTGACTTCGCGTGTTGTAACGGAAAGGTCATACATCATTTCCAGCATGTATGCCATCTGTTCCTGCGAAAGAATTTCTTTATAAGTGCGCGACCAGATCTTTTCCGCCAGCTTCGCCACGGTTTCAAGGTCTTTTTCTTCCTGAATCAAGCGGATCGTGATACTCATTTCAACAGTCTCCTTCAAAAATATGCTTCGGCAAGATCATTCCAGAAAGCCAGCCCTTTCTCCGTCGGGGAAATACAGTCCGGACTCTCCTTCAACATACCGTCTGAAATTTGTTTCTCTATTATTTTACTCCACATTTCCCGCCAGGACAACACGGAAAACTGCGAAAATTCGCTTTTTTTCCAGCCGCGCACCGTCCGCAGCCCCATAATGAAAATTTCACTCAGCCGTTTCCGTTCTTCGATGATATCCTGCTCGGCGGCATCCCCTTTCAGCCATCGTGCAAGGGAGGGAACTTCCGTCCGGCGCACAGCCCCGTCAAAGGAACAGGCGCCGGGACCGAGCCCCAGATAAGTCTCCCCATGCCAGACATTCTGATTGTGGCGGCATTCATATTTTTCCGCAGCATAATTCGAGATTTCATAGCGTGGCATCCCATGTGCGCCCAGGAAATCCTGCGCAGTCTGCCACATCCGGAAAGAAAGTTCGTTGTCCTCCGGCGGAAAATCACGCGCGGCAAGCTCCGTCCCGTCCTCAATGATGAGAGAATATGCGGAGATATGACGCGGCATATACCCGAGCGAGGTTTCCAGTTCCCGCACCCAGTCGTCGAGAGTCTGTTCCGGCAAAGCATAGATCAGGTCGAAACCGATATTCGCAATTCCGTTGGAGCGCAGCAGGTCCAATGCCCGTTCCACGGTTCCCGCGCCTCCTCCGCGCCGCCCGATCAGGCTGCGGAATTTCGGATTGAACGACTGCACCCCCATGCTGACCCGGTTCACGCAACGTCCGAGCACAGCGGCTTTTTCCTCCGTCAGGCTCTCCGGGTTGCATTCCGTGGAAATCTCCGCATTTTCCGCAAGGGTAAAATACGTTCCGATGATTTTGAAAATACGTTCCAGCGACTCCGGCGGAATGGCGGTCGGAGTTCCGCCGCCGAGATAAACCGTGTTCAGCGGGACACTCTGCGGGGCATACTGTTTTGCGTCAAGTTCCAGACGGCACAGCCACGCATCGACAGCCTCCTGTTTTACCTCCGGTTCGGAGTAGAAAGCGCAATAGGCGCACTTGCCGTTGCAGAACGGCACATGAATATAGAGATTCTGATACGGGCGGATTTTCATTTTTCCAATGCATTCAATGCCGCAAGAAAAACCTCGCGATAAGGGATGCCGTATTCATCCGAGACCTTCCGGCAGTCCTCATATTCCGGTTTTGCGGAGATGGTCCTGCCGTCCAGAAAGGCGCGTTTGACACGGACTTCCGCACCGCAGGGAAGATTCACCGCAACCATGTCACGCTCAAGAATCCGGCGCTCCGTACGGTTCACGCGGACCCCGAGCGTTCCGGTTTCACGGAAAACAAGTTCAGAAAAACGATCCAGATCGGACTCGAAGCAGAGCACATGAAGCACATATCCCGGACGCTGTTTTTTCATGACAGCCGGAATCATCCACACATCGCGCGCACCGCCTTCAAAAAGTTTCGCGGACAATGCGCCCGCCGCTTCCGGCGTCACATCGTCCAGATTCGTTTCCAGTTCGATGCAGGGCTCGGTAGCCCATGCGCCGCTTTCCGCCGATTCAACCAGAGTCGCACGCAGAACATTCGGGCGCCCGTTGAGTTTCCGGCTGCCGAAAGAAAGGGCGCTTGAGACAATCTTGCCGGAAACACCTTTGTTCTGCCCGCCCGGAAGCGTCGTCAGGAGCGCGGCGCCTGTCGGCGTGATCATCTCGAACGGCTCGTCGGTCTGTTTGATCTCAATGTCCTTCAACAGCCTGAGCGTGGCGGGAGCCGGTATCGGGTAAATCCCGTGCCTGCACCGGAAGGTCCCCGTCCCCTCCGGCAGAACGCCGAAAGAAATGGAGTCCGCTCCGAGCATCTCAAACGCCCAGCAGGAACCGAGAATATCGACAATCGAATCGACTGCGCCGACTTCATGGAAATGCACATGATGCGCATGGCATCCGTGAACCTCCGCTTCGGCATGCGCCAGACGGTGAAATACGCCATGCGCAAGTTTCTTTGCCTTCTCCGGCATGGGAGTGCGGTCGATGATTTTCCCGATTTCCTCAAGCCCCCGCTCAATCCCGGAACTTTTCGTGATCTTCACGTCAAGTTTCATTCCGTTCATTCCGTAATCGGAAAACGGCATGGTTTCCATCACGAACTCATCTTCCGGAATGGCATCGTTCAGCCCCCGTTCCATTAATTTCAAATCGGCGCCGAGCCCTGCCATCACAGCAAGGATCATATCGCCGGCGGCGCCGCCGACACTGTCAAAACGAATCTGTTTCACTGAGATCTCCGCTTACTTCTTCCTGAGCTTGAGAAACACCGCGCCGAGCCAGGGAAGACGCAGTCTGATATGCTGAGGCTGTCCGTGGTAAATGCCCTCCTCCGTCTTCATGACGCCGGAATTGAGCAGACCGGTGCCGCCGTATTCCGAAGCGTCGGAGTTGAAAACTTCGACCCATTCGCCGGGGAACGGCACTCCGGTGATGTAGTCATTGCGCACCACCGGAGTCAGATTCAGAATCACGACGACGGCATCGGTATGATCTCTGTTCCAGCGGATATAGGAAAGAACCGACTGCCGGAAATCGCCGCCGTCGAGCCACTGGAATCCGGGCGCGGTGAAATCAACCTCCCACAGAGACGGATTCCCGCGGTAGAAATGATTCAGATCGGCGGACAGCCGTTTCATCGCGGCGTGCTGGGGATAGTCCAGAAGCATCCAGTCAAGCCCGGCATTGCAGTTCCATTCGATCCACTGTCCGAATTCGCCGCCCATGAACAGAAGTTTCTTTCCGGGGTGGGTTGCCATATAAGAGAAAAGCGCGCGCAGGTTTGCGAATTTCTGCTGATAGTCGCCCGGCATTTTATCAAGCAGGGATTTCTTCCCGTGAACCACCTCGTCGTGACTCAGCGGCAGAATGAAATTCTCCGTAAAGGCATAGAGAAGCGAGAACGTGATCTTGCCGTGATTGAAACTGCGGTAGATCGGGTCCAGGGCAAAGTATTCCAGCGTGTCGTGCATCCAGCCCATGTTCCATTTGAAGGTGAACCCCAGCCCTCCGAGATATGCGGGACGCGATACGCCGGGCCATGAGGTCGACTCCTCGGCAACCATCATGATACCGGGGAACTGTTCATGCGCAAGCTCGTTCAGGCGGCGCAGAAACGCAACCGCCTCCAGATTCTCGTTGCCGCCATATTTGTTCGGAATCCAGTCTCCGTCACTGCGCGAATAGTTGAGATACAGCATGGACGCCACCGCATCCACACGCAGACCGTCCACATGAAACTTGTCGAACCAGTAGAGGGCGCTTCCGATCAGAAAATTCCTGACCTCGTTGCGCCCGAAATTGAAGATGTAGGTTCCCCAGTCGCGGTGTTCCCCCTGGCGCGGATCGGCGTGCTCATACAGCGCCGTGCCGTCAAAACGCCCGAGGGAAAAGGAGTCCTTCGGGAAATGCGCCGGAACCCAGTCGAGAATCACTCCGATTCCCTTTTGGTGCATATAGTCCACAAAATAGGCAAAATCCTCCGGCGAACCGTAGCGCGCGGTCGGCGCATAAAAACCCGTGACCTGATATCCCCATGACTGGTCGAGCGGGTGTTCACAGACCGGCAGGAGCTCGATATGGGTGTAACCCATCTCCAGAATATAATCGGCAAGCGCATGCGCCAGCTCACGGTAATTATGGAAATCATCCTCGTTTTCCGGATCAAGCTTCCGGAGTCCCGGTCCGCGCCATGAGGCGAGATGCACCTCGTAAATGTTGACCGGCGATTCCAGAATATTGGTTTTCCCGCGCCTTTCCAGCCATTCCGCATCCGTCCACGGATACGGTTCCGCGGATGGAATGCGCCCCGCATTGTGCGGACGCAGCTCGGTGCGCTGCGCATAGGGATCAAGTTTCGTCAGAATATCGCCTGTCTGCGTGCGGATCTCATATTTATAGATATCCCCCGGCTGAAGCGACGGGATGAAAAGCTCCCAGATGCCGGAAGACCCCATGAGACGCATCATATTGCGCCGTCCGTCCCAGCAGTTGAAATCGCCGATCACGGAGACCCGTTCCGCATTCGGCGCCCAGACGGCGAAAAGCACGCCGTCCACGGTCCCCATTTTATGCGGATGCGCCCCCATGACCTCATACACTTTATGATGCTCGCCGGAATTGAACAGATACATATCCATTTCGCCGATTCCGGGCAGGAAGTGATAAGGGTCCTCGGAAGCGAAAACTTCTCCGCCTTCAAAATGTTTTTCCACGACGTAGTCGAAATGCTTCTTCCTGCCGGGGAAAGTCACGACAAAAAGCCCTGCGCCCGCGACTTTTTCCGCAGGAAACTTCTGCCCGTCGGCAAGGATAAAGACTTTTTCAGCGGCGGGATCGTAAATTCTGACGACGATTCCGTCTTTTCCGGTATGCATTCCGAGTACGGAATGCGGGTCCTTGATCCTTCCGTCAAACAGCATCTGAAAGGCATCGGAATCGAAGGTATTTGATTTCGCAGCGGCTTTTTTCATGATCATCCTCCTGTATGCCTCAAGTATAGCACTTCTTTGGCAAAACAGCAAAGAGAAAACCATGTTTTTCCTGCTTATTTTCAGGAAAAAGACATTTTAGTAAAGAGACAGAACCACGCACGTAAAGACGGATTATTTCCGGATCGGCTCCACAAGAACCCGCTCCATACGGATCGTATTTCTATCCCGTTCCCTGTGATATGCCGCCCGGCACCAAACCCTGTAACGACCAGGCCGGATATTGGAAAAACTCAGTTGCAGAGTCCAGGTGCGGGTAAAATAGAAATTGCACGAAGAATCCAGATCGGCAGTAAAATGATACCAATGATACCCCGGTTGCAAAACTTTCTGATCCGGAAAACGCATGGAACTGACAACCCGCTTTTCCCGACTGTTGTAAACACCGGCTTCAAGCGGCAACGAATAACTGCCGGTGACAATATCGGCAATCCGGGCGGTTACACCTGTTTCGGCATCGTCATCGTAAACAATCTCCCATTGCGCACTGCCGCCGTCAAACAGGGTAAAATCCAAAGCGGAGTAAGCAGTATGCGACCTCTTTTCAAAACCTGCAGGAACTTGATTTCCATTCTTCAGAATAATTTCAGAATTTTTTTCAATCGCTCTCAACGCGGTCTCAAAAACTGACCGGAATGAATAATGCGCAGTAATTTCCGGGTAATCAGTCTCCAGTTCAGAACACGTTTTCAGGAGGCGTTGTTTCAGGACTTCTGCCGCCAACGGGTAAGTTTCCGGAGCGTGCCCTGTCTCTTTCCACTGAGTACGGTAAATACTGCTGCCTTTGAAACTCAGGAAATCCAGTCCCAGCCTTGCTCTGTGCAGCCGCCGCAGATAAACAGGCTGTTGATGCAAAAGTTTTTCAGCCTCATCAAATCGGCGATGAACCTCAAGCAGTCCCGGCAACGGCAGCATGGAGGCATAAACCTTGGTCGCCGCAGAACCAAACGGAATATGCGGGCGTGCCCGTTTGGCGCCGTCCCAAAGAGAACGGCGATAAAAATCAACTGCCGCCGCTCCGGGACCATAATATAATTGCAGGAATTCCTGATACAGAACATTTGCATCCCGATAGGGATTTTCCAGCAGTTTAGCCTCCATATAAACCTTCAGATCATACATGTCCGAGGCAAACGGAAACTCATGTTCAAAAAACACACCTTTGATTCCGCGATTCGCAAACAGACGCAGCGTTTCCGCAATCAGAAATTCGCTGGGATAGGGAAGCAAAGCCTCCATCATGGGATAAGTAATTGAATAATCCCAAATCAACAGATTCCGCGTCACCCGCTGCCACGCCGCAAGCCGGTCTTGAAACGCGCGATTTCCCTCGTTCAGGAGAGATTGTGCCTGACTGGTCATTGTGTCACACAGTCGAATCCACACATTCGGACGCGCTTTTACATCCCCCAACGGAGGTATCTCCGTCTGCAAATAGGCAAGAGTGGTAATCACAACTTCCGGATGTTCCGCTTCAATAGCGTCTCCTACCTCATTCAGAAAACGAATCAATGTTCCGGATACCCCCCATTTGCGGTCCGACTCACTGCATTCCGGGCATTTGCATGAAACAATATTATCATTCTGCGACAGTTCATAAAACCGAGGCGGAGGCAGTCCCGCAGCAGCAGCCTGTGTCTCGCTTTCACGGATAAACGCCTTTAATTTTTGAATGATCAACCGGAGGACCTCGCGATTGCTCAAACAAAGCTGTCCACCCATACCGCCGATCCGCTTTCCATTGACCAGAGAAAAGAACTCCGGATTGCTCTCGCCATACTGTTTCCAAGGGATGTAATGTTCAAAAGTATGTGCAAAACCTGGTTTTCCAAACTCCAGTCCGCCACCATAAGCGTCAGGCAGCGTAAAGTTTCCGTCACGGTTCATCCGGTGGCGTGCCTGAAACCGCCCCTGATCCCACGGCAGATCAAAGCGGAATATTTCCCGCGCCATGAAAACCGGCTTTCCTCTCTCTGTCTTTTCCGGTACCGGCAACTTCTTTCGCGCAGGAATATATTCTTCCTGCCGGTTCCACCAGCGGACACCGAGTTTCTCTTCTATGTAGTGATAAACGCCATACAGAACACCGCGTTTTCCTCCTCCCAGAAAGACAACCTGTTTTCCCGAAGGAACGATGCTCCACTCCTCCTCAGCAAAAGTTCCGGCATCCGGCACTTTTAATCCGGGCGGAGTAACTCCGACAAAAAATTCCACTTCCGGAACACTGTCCGACGCCGGACCTGCAACAGCTGTAAGATAATATTTCAACTCCCGTATTGCCGTTTGCTCCGCAGATGTCGGAGAAACCGGCCCATGGACTTCCCAAGCAACCACACTGCCGCTTGCAAACAGCAGAACTGACAATAATTTTATCATACGTCCCTCTCTCATCAAATATTCTGATCCGCATGCCAGATATAGCCACGAGTTCCGGGAGGATTCCCGATGAATTCATTTCTGTTTTCCGGAGAAACATGACCATCCAGAAACAGAATATTGACCTTTCTGTTATGCCGTCCGGAACCAGTCCAATTATTAAGAACGTCCCACCAGGCGGCGACATAACCATCGTGATCAAAATACTGAACGGTTTTGGTCGGATACTTCCAATAGGTGATCTTTCTCCACTCAAGTTCGCTCGGTCCGAAACAAACCCCGCCGTTATCAAACCGGGAAATTCCCGGATTGGCACCGTAACCGAGAAAACGGTCTCCATCCAAGTAGGAAAATTCATCAACAATCTTACAGGGGCAATGCAATACCGGATGCAGAACTGCCCCGGGTTTCAAGATATCGCTGACCAGCCGGAACCAGCTTGTTCCCAAATCACCGGCCGTCCCCAAAGTCGGAACAATATAATCATTATATTGATTCACATAAGTCATGACTGCAATTCCCTGTTGTCTCAAATTGCTGGTACATTTAATACTCTGCGCCACAGCACGAGCCTTGCTTAAAGCCGGCAATAACATAGCCGCAAGAATGGCGATAATCGCAATCACAACCAACAACTCTATCAATGTGAAATTTTCCATGTTGGATAATGTCGTGCCGCGCTTCCTCATTCCAGATTTCATCTTTACACCTCGTTTTGTTTTATTTTTCTATTGAATCCGTACTTTTTCTTATAAAGAGCAATGGATGGATCAGGCGGAGCATCTCAGGGTTTTCGGGATGCGTCATGTTGTAATCCAGCATGGCGAGCGCCTGTTCCAGATGCTCCCGGATGTCGGGATCATAAACGGTAAGAGGCGGAACCGTATTCCGGCTGAACCGTGTATTGCCGACGGATGCAACCGCAACATCTTCCGGGATTCTGACCCCCGCCTCGGAAAGCCCGGCGACGGCACCTACCGCAAGTTCATCATTCAGGCAGATCAGTGCAGTGAAATTCCTGTTTTTCAAAACCTTCACAACTGCTTCGCGCGCTATGTCCATTGGTTCCTCCTGAAACTCCTCGTCCAGCTTTTTCAGTGGAATCACCAGATCCGGGGAATAGTCACACCCCATGGCAGTCTGCCAGGCGGCAACCTGAATAGACTCTCCAATGGTGTTGCCGCGCAGGAGCGCAATCCGCTTATGCCCGAGAGAACGCAGATGCTCCACCAGCAGACGGATTCCCAATGTATCATCGCACAGAATGGAAGGAATCCCCTCCTGATCCGACCGGAACGACATTGCGACAAAAAGATGCGGGGTTTTGGACAAAAGTTCAGACGGCATCGGAAGTCCCGCAAGAAAAACAGTCGGCATGACGTATTCTATGTTGCTCTGAATCTGATTCTGGAAATCATTGGAATCCGTCATGATGAAACGGTATTTCCTGTTGTGCGCCGTCATGACCTCCGGGATCAGTTTCAGAAAATCCGACACAACGGACCAGATCTGCGGCGTCAGGACAAATGTGACCGGTTTCTCCGCCGGTTTCGCATCCAGAGCCTGCCGCAGATATGCGCCGGAACCGACTTTTTTTTCCACAATCCCGGCGAAAGTCAGTTCCCGGTATCCTCTGCGGACCGTCACGATGTTGACATTCAACTGCTCCGCCAATGTACGCTCCGACGGCAGACGGTCCCCGACCCGGTATTTACCGCTGGTCAGTCCACGGATAATCTCGTCATAGACCAGTTTATACTTTAACGTCTGTTCATTCCTGCTGCGTATCATCGTCACTCCAAAGTAATCATATAGCGATTAAAGTGCATTGCAATGCAGTTATAATTATAATCGAAAAACAGAAGATTGTCAATAGGGAAAATAATTTTTTTTGAATTTTTTAGAACATGGCACTCCCCGACAACCTGAAAGGAGATTCGGGAAAAAGAAATTGGAGATACATAAATTAAATTCAACCCTGTCATAATCTGCAAAAAAAAACGGGGAAAGCCGACGAAAAAAATCTCCGGCTTTCCCCTTGGTGGTGTCTGTTTTGCCTACTTTTCCTCCTGAATCAGAACGGCGGTGAAATTATCACAATCCACATTGACTTTCAAAATATCTCCGTCAATCTGCCCGATCCGGTTGCGCGCCATGCTTTCCATATCATAGGCGGCAAGTTTCGCCGTCGGAGAAAAACCAAGCTTCTTTCTGTCCAACTGAATCGTCGCCTGCGCCTCTCCCGCATAATTGTTGGGCGCATCCCTCACCACAATCAGCAGCGCCTTGCCCGGACGCAGATACGAGGCAAGATATCCTTTGCTCGCCCGGTCGATATCCGTCGGGTCCGGCATAAAACCGAACTGCAGCAGTTTTGCCCCATTGTCCGGGTCCCAGTAGCCATGGAATCTGACATCGTCTTCGGCAATTCCGAATTTGTCGAGCCACATCATGCGCAACTCCTCCAATCCGGACGTGAAAGCGCTTTGCAGATGAATATCGTGCAGAAGCAGCAGCGCCCACAACTGACGCTGGTTGTTTGCCAGCAGGATCTTGCCGGAACCGCCGTGATCCAGAGTCTTCGTTGTGACGTCATGAAAGCCGGGAACGGTTCCGAACTGGCGGCAGGAAAACAGCATCCGGAAGATATCCATGCGGTAGGTATCGAAGTAGCGCCCCTCCGGGGGGATACGGTCGCTCCAGACCATAACCTCTCCGTCATAGGTGATATCGGAGAAACTCAATATGGGAAGAATCGGGCAGCCGCTGACATGGATGTAGATGACTCCGTCTTTCGGGCGATACCGCTTAACCAGGGCATAGACCCGTCTGTGGATTTCACGCTGATTGCGGATGTCGCGCGTCGCCCTGCGGACACCGCCCTCCCCGATATATCCCGAGCCGGCAAGCTCATTGCTGGAAGCTCCCGGAAGCCAGTCGTCATAATAAAGTCCCCGGACGCCGGTCGTGCGGAACAGTCTGTCAACGGTCCATACATGCCACTCGCCCCAACTGAACGCTTTCGTATCAATCGTCTGTTCGTTCCATCCGGGGTCCGTGACAAGGCGCTGCGGCAGGCGCTGCCACTCCTTTTCATAGCGCCGCCATTCGGGAGTGCGTTTATTCAGATCCTTTTTCTCCCGTGTTTCGCGGTATCCGCCGAAGTGCATACTGACACACGGAATCTTGTCTTTCAGTACCGAACGGTCCGCTTTTTCAGGAAAACCCTCTGCGGGAATCGCCTCGCCGGGAGAGCGCGCCCACCAGTCGTAATTGTAATTGACTCTGTTGTGCAGCCGGGGGTCAATGTAACGCCGTCCCGCCCGCGTCCAGCCGCGCCAATGCGCCGGACGAGCCTTGACCGGTCCCGCCTGAAGCATCCAGGACAAGGTAAAAGGCCTATTGATCTTCTTTTTCGCGCCGATCACTTCAATCGTAAAGATCCGTTTCCCATCCTTTTCGGAACATTGCAGAGCCCCAGGATTATCCTCCGGATAGTAAAATTGATCGGATTCGATCATCCATTGCAGGCACCGGTCGGGGCTTCCGATCGTAATGACCCCCTTGCTGCCGAGCGGTGTAACCGGAGAACGCCAGCCATTCTCCCAAGTCGCGGAACGGCGCGCCTCGTGGAACAGAAGCGACGCCTCCTCCGGGCGGAACGGTATCTCCATCGCCAGAGACTCCACCTCCGCTCCCTGAGACGGCGGGATGAAAGTAAGGGAACAGTCCATGAACCCGTCGTATTCCACCGTCACTTTCCCCGTGACTTTCAGTGTGCCCAGCCTGCCTTCCCCCTGCCAGACGGCACGGGTCGGAGTCGCAGACACTCTGCGAGTCGAATGGAATGCCAGAGTCTGTTCTTTTCCGCCGGCGTAGACCCGCCAGCGGACAGGCTCCGCCAGAATTTCACGTCCCTGGTTGACGATCTGCTGCGGCATCAGCGAGCTGCCGAAACGGTAGGTGCGCCCCCACATGGACGCATAATTGCTTCCGGTGTTCAGAGGCTCAAATCCGGGCAGAACCACATCCGCACTGCCGAGCGTATTCCCGACCCACGGGAAATCCGGCAGTTTCTTATAAACGGCAGACACTTTCCGCCCGGTTTTCGCAAGCGTCGCTTCCAGCTGATAATCGCCGGCGGGAATCGCACCGTATTTCAAGGTCAGCGGTTCAAATCCCCCTTTTCCGGCAACTGCGGCAGTCTGCGCAATGACCTTTCCGGCGGAATCATGCAGCCTGACCTCCGCCTTATCTCCGGGCTCCGCCAGAAGACTGCTGAGAACAATACGGAGGGACTGCGTGGAAACCGATTCCTCAAAAGTCAGAGCCAGTTGATCTTCCGTTTTCGGCGGCATCTTCCTTTCCTGTGCCAGCGCCGCGGCCTCCGACGGAGTCAGCGCCCGGTTGAAAATGCGGAAATCGCGAATTCCGAATGCGCCGTAAGGTTCTTTTCCGATCTTCATCTTTTCCGCCTGTTGAGGAGCATCGTAAATGATGTGCCTCCCCGTATGGAAATCATCCTCCGCCGAATGCGCTTCTGAAGGACGGCCCACTGTAAAGAATTCACCGGGATTGCGGAAAATGAAATTCACGGGAAGCAAAGTCTGCTGCTCGCGCCCGTCCACATAAAGACGCACCATCTGTTTCTGCCAGGAAAACGCGATATGCCGCCAGATACCTTTTTCCGGAGTGCCGGCGGAACACCACACAAGGCGGCTTCTCTTGTTCCAGAGTCCGCCTCCGACCTCAAACGGCTGCCAGAGGCGGAGCACGGCGAAAACCTCATCTTTCCCCGTCCATTGAAAATACGGATTCCACACACGCTGTTCCCGTCCTGTGTCGCACTCTTTGACAAAAAAAGCAACCGTTCCCTGTTCCGTCCGGATATTTCCCTTTGCCGGAAATCGGAAGAAATCACCTTTTTTACTGAACTGGAAATAAGGGGTGCCGTCTTTCTCACGCACGATCTTCACGTTGCCCGATACATGGCATGCAGTATTGCCCCTCCCCCATATCTGCGGTTTCCCGTCTTTGCCGGCATTGAGTTCAAATGTCTGGTACGGAACACGTGCGCCATGCAGATTCAACAATCCCGCACAGCAGAAAATCATGATGAAAAACCGTTTCATATTGATATCCTTCTTTTTACAGTCCTCTTAACGGTTGCCGAATCCGGGATTGATGCCCCAGACGATATCCTGATTGGTCTGATGCCGGATCAATGCCACGGGGGCATTGCCAGCATGACCGTCCCAGAACAGAATATTGGCGCGGTTGGAATGGCGGCCCGCATGGTTTTTCCAGTCATCGAACGAGGCATAATACTGCCCGCCATCGACTCCGTCACCCTCGACATCAAGAATATGCACCAGACGCGACGGCTGCCGCTTCACCGCTCCGGCTTTCTTAAAAGAATACCAGTCCCACATGGACGGCGCTCCGAAATCACAATTAGAACCATAGGAATAACGGTCATATTTCGCCAGCGGTTTGGGGTTGGTATTGGAAGGACACCGGAAAAGAGTCTTGTTTTTTTCATAATTGGCAGTTCCCCGTGTCAAATAGACGGACGCCCAGCCGACCTCGTCGCACCACGTATTCTCCCCGTTATTCGTATAAGGCAGATACTCCTTGTTGTCATCCGTATACATTGAACCGACGATTCCGAACTGTTTCAAGGTGTTGACACAGGAAATACTCTGCGCCATCGCCTTGGCTTTATTCAATGCGGGCAACAGCATTCCCGCGAGAATCGCGATGATCGCAATTACGACCAAGAGCTCTATCAGGGTAAAACTTCCTGCAATTTTCCTTTGTGCCGGTAAAGTTCTGAAACGCTTTCCCATTTTTACATTCTCCCGTATTTCATTATTTTATAGTGTATTCAAATCGCAGAAATGCGCCGGATAACAATGACAGACAGCTTCAAAAGGCGAACGGTTCCGGTCTATGGCGAAATTCAGGGCGTCGCGGGTGATTTTCTCAAAATCAAACGTCATGAATGAATGCGTGCTTTTGTCTCCGGGAGACTCCATGATCGACACCACTCCGAAATCCTTCCTGATTTCCATCCCCTCCTCCTGTGCGCAGCGGATCGTGCAGCTTCCCATTTCCGAGTCCAGGCAAACCACCGCGGTCCGTCTCGGAACCGTCCTTAAAAATGCCCTGACCGCTTCCGGATCACGTGTCGCCGGGGCGTTTTCGAGAACTGCAAGGGGTATCTCGCCCGCAATCTGCCGGATTCCCGCATCGACCAGCCGGCTGAACGGCGCCCTGCTGTCCGCAGGGAAAAATGTAATACTTTCATATCCCGCCAATGCAGCCTTCACCGCCGCCAGCAGTCCTGCGGAACGGAAATCCGGCAGAAAGGCACATTCCGCAGACATATCATCAATATACGGGGAAAGGTGAATGACTTTCATACCGTCGCTGCGCATACGACGGAAAAAATCCGTATTGACGGGAGCGATCGGCGACGCCTCTATGACAATCGCGGAAAAAGCAAGCTCCTGAGCCTTGCGCAGGAAACTCCGCTCCCGTTCCGGAGACTGTGCATCAGGCGTGGAACGATAGATGCTGAACATCCAGCCCTGCCCTAAAAAGTCGTCTTTGCATTGTTCCAGTGTGTCCAGAAACTGGTCATCAAGGATAATTGCGCCGATCAGCTGCGAACGCTCCGGTGCAACGGCTTCTTTTTCCTGCCCCGCAACAAAAGTTCCGCGCCCCCGGATCACCCGCAGCAAACCGAGTCGGGCGAGGTCATCCACCATCCTCTTGACGGTCGTAACGCTGCAACTGTAACGCCGGGACAAATCGCGGAATGTCGGAATCTGCCCATTTTCCACAATGGCTCCGGATTCAATCTCCTTTTGAAAAGCCTTGACTAGTTTCTGCTGTACCATTTTTGTTCTATTTGTTTCTATTTTGTTTCTTTATATTATATGCTAAAATATGATTCTGTCAATAGGGAAAATGGAATTTTTCCGTTTTTTTCAAGAAAAACAGAAATGCAGCACACACTCCAAAACCCTTAAGAAAAGCAGAACGGATAAGATTGAACTCAATCTTTTTATTCTTATTGCAAAATCATACAGAGAAACTCATTTTCTCCACTGTCAAGTCTTGATTTTGCCCGATTTGGCTGTATCTTTCCCACTGACATTGTTATTTCAGGGGAATCTTTATGAAACGTTTTTTTCCAATTTCTTTATTCCTGCTTCTTGCAGTGCTTCTGACCGGCTGCGCCACGAAGCCTGTCATTGACCCGGACGATAAAAATACGGGCTATGTCTGGACTCCGTCCGGAGTTACGGAGGAACTGGCGGGAAATGACCCGATCGAACCTTTCAACCGGGCAATGTTTGTGACGAACGACTTCATCATGCACTGGATACTGCGCCCGGTCGGTTATGTTTACGGTTCGATTCTGCCGCGCGAAGGAATCAAAAGAATCGACATGGTTTCGGATAACCTTGCATTCCCCGGACGTATGATCAGTTGTTTTCTCCAGGCGAAGTTTGCGGGCGGAGGGACGGAGTTTCTCCGTTTTCTGACCAACTCGACGATTGGAATTGCCGGTATCTTTGATCCTGCGGATGCGTGGTTCGGTTTGGCGCGCAGACCCGAAAACATGGGGCATGCATTCGCCAGGTGGGGGATCGGACCCGGTTGTGTGCTGATTCTGCCGCTTTCCTCCGCGACCAATCCGCGTGACCAGGTCGGGGCGCTGTTCGATTCGGTTCTGGACATCAAATTCATCATTCCTTATGCCCAGACGATTGCCGGAGTCAACCGTGCCGTAAACTCGTATGACGGCTATAATACGATGACGGAAACCTGTACCGATCCTTATGATATGACAAAGATGGGACTTGTTGCCATGCGTTATGTCGTGGTCAACGACCTCCGGGAGCACCCGATGGTTTTCAAGGATTACAGCTATGGACAATACCGGGCGCCGGAGAACAACACGAAAGGCGGGCAGATCAAAACCGCTCACTATTATGCACCGCAGAATCCTCTGGTGGATACCCTGCGTGTCGGAATGTTCAAGATGCAGAAGAACGATACCAGTTTCTGGATCAAGACTTCGCTCTGGAATCATGATTTCGTGACGCTGGGCAGTACACGCGGGATTCGCTTCCATGAGGAGTCTCCGGAAATCCGTTACCAGTACTGGCAGGGAGCGGACCCGACCAATACGCTTGTCATTCTGATTCCCGGAATCGGAACTCATTACAAAGGCCCGACGCTTCGCGCAATGGCGGAAGTGCTCAATACAAAGGGGTATTCCGTAGCAGTCCTCAGCAGCACGATGAACAAGACGTTCAGCGAAGGCGCCGGACTGAAATTCCCCGGTTATGTCCCGGATGATGTCGCCGCCATTCGCAAAACACTGGGGCTTATCCTGAAAGATATCAACGCCAATACGAAGCTTGCACCGAAACGTGTCGTTGTCGGGGGGTATTCGCTGGGCGGCCTCCATACTCTGCATCTGGCGGCTCTTGAAGCGAAAGAAGACACGCTCGGCGTGGACCGCTTTGTCGCGTTGAACCCGCCGGCGGACCTTCTTTACGCGATGAACCGTTTCGATCAGTTTACCGATGTTTCAAAACAATGGACAAAAAAAGAGTTTTTTGATCTTGCCGGTGACGGTCTGATGAAATATTTCGGCATCATGAACAGGAAATATCCGCCGATGCAGCCGGATCAGGCGGATTCCCCGAAGTATCAGGTGCCTCTCTCTCCTGAGCAGGCGGCGGTTATGGCGGGAATTTCTTTCCGTATGACATTGCGTGAACTTCTGATTTCGGCTCACCGCCAATATGGATTGAGCCAACTTCAGACTCCTTACTCCTGGTGGAGCAGGACGGATCTTTACAGGGAAATCGACCAATACAACGGAATGGGATATGTCAGGAACTTTCTGCTTCCCGAATACCAGCAGAAGGATCCGTCCGCAACGATGGAAAAGCTGAACTGGAAATCCGGTCTGCGCAGTATTGCGGATGATTTGCGGAAAAATCCGAAGATCCGCGTTCTTCACAATATGGATGATCCGGTTCTTTCGCCGGATGACCGGGTTTTTCTGGACGATGTGCTGAAAGAAAAGCTGACATGGTTTGACTGCGGCGGGCATATGGGAAATCTTTATCTGATTGAGCATCAGCAGAAACTTTGTGAACTGCTCGGCACCCCCGGAATCCTGCCGAAGAAAGAAGAATAAGTCCGGCGAAATACTTTGAACGGTGCCGCAGTTTTTTATGTACAAGTTCTTTTACTGCATCGCAGACATCCCATAGAAAGAGCCCTGTCTTTTGCACACATGAAGTGGGGGAAGAGACAGGGTGTGGAAATAAAAAAGCGATGCTTGTACATCGCCTGAAATACTGAAACCGAAAGGAAAACTTATTTCTTTGCAGGAAGCTTTGCCGCGGCATCTTTCGCCGCCGTATCAGCCTTTTTCTCCAGTTCCTTGACAGGAGCGGAAACCTCTTTTGCCGCTTCTGTCGCACCGGTCCCCAATGCGGCAGGAGCATTGACCTCCGGTTTTGCCGGAGCTTCAGCGACCGGCACTTCTTTTGCGAGCAACGATTTGTTTGCCGCGGCTTTATGACCGGTCAGCACTGCGAGAGCCAGCGTCAGAACAAAGAAAAGAGTCAGCAGGACAATCGTCAGCTTGGAGAGTTGCCCCATAGCCTGTGCCCCGAAAACGCTTTCTCCTACACCGCCGAATGCGGAACCGAATCCGCCGCCTTTGGAGGGCTGGACAAGCACAAGCACAATTAAAAGAACTGCAATTAAAACAACTGCCGCGTAAATGATCGCACTGACTACAGTCAACATGTTTTCAAAATCCTCAATGTTAATTAAAATGCAATAATCCGAATCTGAAAAATATCAGAGATGTAAAATAACACGCGGCATAAGATTTTTCAATCCCGCGCCGCGCATTTTTCCAGAAACTTTCCGGTTTTTACCTGCTTATGATAAACTTTCCGGTCTTCTCATCATAAGAGATTTTGTCGGCATTTTTCCGGTACCATTTCTCCAGATTGTTTTTATCAAAAACAGGAAAATCACTTTTCCCCGCTAGAACAGTTATGGCTGTCTGCGATTCATAAGGATTGTTCGGATCTGAGGCAATGATCTGCAGCAACAGGTATTTCGCAGCACTGACATTATTGCCGTAACGGACCGCCGCAATGGCTTTCTCCTGCTTCCAATAACGTTGTGGATACCTGGCTTCGGCATTGCACTTCTCCCATGCCTTATTCACAATATCATGAATATTGATTTTCGGAATGACAAGAAGCGACTGGATGAGAGGAGCAGCCGCTGGATTCGAAATATAGATATCAATCAATTTCTGAATATCTTCCGGCGTTTCCGCCAAAGAAGGAACAACCATACGGAGCGTATGAAAAGGACTGCTGTTGGTGGTGCTTTCCAGAAGCTTGAGGATCTCCTTTTTGAACTCTCTGGACCATCCCTTTTTTACGACTGTGTCCAGCAGTTTCGGATACTGGATCAGTGAAGACTTGATCAAAGGTTTGTCTTTTTCCTCGACCAGATCCGGCATGGCTTCTTTCAGGTGATAGAAAGCATTGAATGTGCCGCCATCAAGAAACGGCAAGAGTACTTTCAGATGTCCTGTCCCGATCAGCTTATACATTCCAACCTGCGGGTCTGTCATAGAGTAGGAATTCTGTCCTGCCGTAGCAGCTATGATCTGCTGTACGTATTTGACGATTTGATCGTCCGTCGGATTTTCCGGCAATCTTTTAATCTTGGCAAGTAACGCCAGGTTGGCGCCCCGTGCCGATGTACTATTGTAAGGATATTTTACCGAGGAAAAGGCCAATGCGGGTTCCTCCTGCATCTTTTTTTGGATCCCGGAAAGTTGCTGGTTGAGTTTCCGGAGCTCGGAAAGAATCTGTGCATTCTGCTGTTCCAGAACCTCATTTCCCGATTGGCATCCGGCGATCAGAAAAATTCCCGGCAGGATCATTCCATACAGTAATGTCTTCAACATTTGGGCACTCCTTTCATGGTTAACTGTAATATACCGGACGGAGGAAAGGAATCAAGTGCAAACATAAAAAAACACCGTATATCCTGTTGGATATACGGTGTTTAGAATCAATATGCCGATTGAAATAATCAGGCGATCGCGTTTTTCACGAGATCATGGAAACTGTCGGCTTTGAGAGCCGCACCGCCGATCAGACCGCCGTCGATGTCAGCCTGCGCGACCAGTTCTTTGGAGTTTTCGGGCTTCATGCTGCCGCCGTACTGAATGACGGTGTCTTCGGCAATTGCGCCGTAGAGCCCGGCAATCACTTTGCGGATGAACGCATGAGTTGCTTCCGCCATGTCGGGAGTAGCGGTCTTGCCTGTACCGATTGCCCAGACAGGCTCATAAGCGATGACGATCTTCTTGAAGTCATCGGCGGAAATTCCCGCGAATGCGCCTTTGATCTGTTTTTCGAGAACCGCTTCGGTCTTGTTGCCTTCGCGCTCCTCCAGAGTCTCACCGATGCAGACGATGGGTTTGAGCTCATATTTCAGAGCTGCCTGAATGCGCTTGTTGACCGTTTCATCGGTCTCGCCGAAATACTGGCGGCGTTCGCTGTGACCGATGATGACGTATTCCACGCCCATTTCCTTGAGCATTGCGCCGGAGATTTCACCGGTGAACGCACCATTGTCCGCCCAGTGGATGTTCTGAGCGCCGACTTTGATGTTCGAGCCCTTGAGCTCCGCAATCGCCGTTGCGATGCTGGTGAAAGGCGGGCAGACGGCAACATCAACCTTGCACGGGCAGATGTCTGCAAATTTTTCCTTGAGTCCCTGGCAGAGAGCGACTGTTTCAGCCGCCGTCTTGTTCATTTTCCAGTTGCCTGCGATAAATACTTTTCTGGACATAATATCAACTTCTTTCTTATTTGTCGTTCAGAGCCACAACACCCGGGAGCTGTTTGCCTTCGAGGTATTCGAGGGAAGCGCCGCCGCCGGTGGAAATGTGAGACATCTTGTCGGCAAGGCCGCTCTTGTTGACCGCCGCGACAGAGTCGCCGCCGCCGATGATGGAGATTCCGCCGTTCGCCTTGACTTCGGCAACCGCCGCACAGACACCGAATGTGCCTTTGCTGAATTTCTCCATTTCAAAGCATCCCATCGGGCCATTCCAGACAACCGTCTTGGCGCCTTTGATGGCGTTGCTGTAAAGCTCAACGGTCTTCGGGCCGATGTCAAGCCCCATCCAGCCGTCCGGAATGTCGTCGCCGACAATCTGGGTGTTGGCTTCCGCGTCGAACTTGTCTGCGGCGACGTTATCGACAGGGAGCAGGAAGCTGACGCCGAGCTCTTTCGCCTTGGCGATCATGTCTTTTGCATAGTCGAGCTGGTCAAGTTCGCAGAGGGAGTTGCCGACGCTGTGCCCCTGTGCTTTCAGGAAGGTATAAGCCATGCCGCCGCCGATGATCAGCGTGTTGACCTTCGTAAGAAGGTTGTTCACAACCGCGAGCTTGTCGGAGACTTTGGCGCCGCCGAGGATCGCGACAAACGGACGGACCGGATTCTCCACGGCGTTGCCGAGGTATTCGATCTCTTTCTCAAGCAGGAAACCGGCAACGGAGGTCGGAATGTATTTTGTGATGACCGCTGTGGAGGCATGGGCGCGGTGCGCCGTTCCGAATGCGTCGTTGCAGTAGATGTCGCCGTAGGAAGCGAGTTTCTTTGCGAGTTCTTTCTGCTTTTCCTTGAGTTCAGCTTTTCTTGCCTTGAAATCTTCGTCGGATTCGCCGTCTTTCTGCTTCGCTTTCGCCTGTTCTTCTTTGTAGTAACGGGTGTTTTCGAGCATGACGATGTCACCGGGCTTCATCGCGGCGACTTCAGCATCGGCTTTGCCGCAGTCCGCAACAAATGTCACGGGTTTGCCGAGAAGCTTGGAGAGGTATTCGGCAACGGGCTTGAGGCTGGTATCGGCTGTGATGCCCTTTTCATCGGGTCTGCCGAGGTGGCTCATGAGAACGAGGCTGCCGCCCTGTTCAAGAACGTATTTGATGGAGGGGAGAGCGCCCTTGATCCGGGTGTCGTCCTTGATGACGCCTTCTTTGAGGGGCACGTTGAAGTCAACGCGCATGACGACGCGTTTTCCCTTCAGATCAACATCGCGCAATGTTTTTTTATTCATGATGAATCTCTTTTCTGTTACAGGATTTCAGTTCAAGAAAAAAGGGCGGACGGATAGATGCCGTCCGCCCTTTGAAAAGGTAATGTCAGCTCAGAAATTACTTGCAGATGACGCGAGCCATTTCGAGGACCTTGTTGGAGTAACCCCACTCATTGTCATACCAGGAGCAGACTTTGACGAAGGTCTTGTCCAGAGCGATACCTGCCTTCTCATCGAAGATGGAGGTGCGGGCGTCGCCGCGGAAGTCTGTGGAGACAACTGCTTCATTGGTGTATCCGAGGATGCCTTTGAGCTCGCCTTCGGAAGCTTCCTTCATCGCGGCGCAGATTTCGGCATAGTCGGCTTCTTTCGCGAGCTCAACCGTCAGGTCGACGATGGAAACGTCGGAGGTCGGGACGCGCATGGACATGCCTGTGAGTTTGCCGTTGAGGGCGGGAAGAACTTTTCCGACAGCCTTGGCAGCACCCGTGGAGGACGGGATGATGTTTTCGAGGATGCCGCGTCCGCCGCGCCAGTCTTTCTTGGACGGACCGTCAACGGTCTTCTGTGTGGCTGTGGCGGCATGAACCGTGGTCATGAGGCCGCGGACAATACCGAATTTGTCATTGAGAACTTTCGCGATGGGAGCGAGGCAGTTCGTTGTGCAGGAAGCGTTGGAGATGATGTCCTGACCGGCATAGGTCTTGTCGTTCACGCCGTAAACAAACATCGGGGTGCTGTCCTTGGAAGGAGCGGACATGATGACTTTCTTTGCGCCTGCCTGGATGTGCATGCGTGCCTTGGCATCTTCAAGGAAGAGACCGGTGGACTCGACGACGACATCAGCCTGGACTTCGTTCCACTTGAGCTGTGTGGGGTCTTTTTCCGCTGTGAGGCGGATCTTCTTGCCATCGACGACCATGTAGTTGCCCTCGACTTTGATGTCGTGGTTGAAGATGCCGTGAACGGAGTCATACTTCAGCATGTAGGCGAGATAGTCAGGATCGAGAAGGTCGTTGATTCCGACGATTTCGATGTCTTTGCTGAAATTCTCGACTGCTGCGCGGAAGACCATGCGTCCGATTCTTCCGAAACCATTGATACCGACTTTGATTGCCATTGTGTCAATCCTTCCATTATGTTGTTGGGTGTTTATATTTTAAAGAATCCATTGTTTCACAATTCAATTGAGTAGATAAGATAGCGTGACAAGCGGATTTTGTCAAGTATTCCCGTCATTTTTTTTCATAAAAGTAAGATTGGGATTCAATTAGCTGTTTATTTATTCACAATATGCGGAAGAACGGCGGAGACAGACCGTTCGCACATTTTCTCAAGCTGCGATTTTTCCTGATTGGCTGCTGGCTTTCCTCCCGGAATATGCTATATTTCCCCTTTCTACTTTGGAGGTAATGGTTAAAGTGTTTCCTGAAATCAAATACAGCGAGAAGGAATTGCTCGGCAGAATCAATTCCACGACGGCGGCAGACATGGACCGCGCCCTTTGTGCGGGAGAAACTTCTTTCAACGATTTTCTGAGCCTTATTTCGCCTCTTGCCGGGGAACAGTATATGGACGCCATGCGCGAGAAATCGGAACGCATCCGGAAAATGCGTTTCGGAAACGTCGCAAGGCTCTATGCCCCGATCTATTTTTCCAATTACTGCGTCAACGGGTGCGTTTACTGCGGTTTCCGCACCTCCAACCATTTCAAGCGCCGCCGCCTTTCCATCGACGAAACCATTGCCGAGGCGGAAGTGCTCCGGAAATGGGGCATGGAATCCGTTCTCCTGATCGCCGGTTCCGATCCGCTCACGGTGAATCTTGAATATATGTTGCCGGTTGTCCGCAGACTCCGTGAAATGTTCGCCTATATCTCCATTGAGCTTCATCCGCAGACCGTTGATTTTTACCGGGAACTGATCAAAGCGGGGGTTCACGGAATGACGATCTATCAGGAAACCTATGATCAGGAAACTTACAGGAAACTTCATCCGACCGGACCGAAGAGTGTTTACGGCAACCGTGTCGTCGCGCCCGAAAACGGTGCGCGCGCGGGATTCTACAATATCGGCGTCGGCGCGCTTCTCGGACTTTACGACTGGCGCAGCGAAGCGGTTTCCATGGCGGCACATACCCTGCATGTGCGCAAAATCAACTGGCAGGTGCGCAATCAGGTTTCATTTCCACGCATTACACCGATGGAAGGCGGATTCGAGGTGCCGCATCCGGTCAGCCGGCATGATCTGGAACAGATGATGCTGGCGTTCCGCATTTATTTCCCGGAGATCGACATGTTCATTTCCACGCGCGAACCGCACGCATTCCGTATGAACGTGATCCAGACGTGCGCCACCCATATCAGCGCCGGCTCGAAAGTGAATCCCGGCGGTTATGTGGAGTCCGAAAAGCAGAAGGAATCCGCGGATGTCGGACAGTTCACGGTTGTGGACGATCATTCCGTTCCGAATGTCGTCGCAAGCCTGAAAAAGATCAACATGGAACCTGTGTTCAAGGATTGGGACCCGCTGTTCCAATAAGGGCGGCATTTTCCTGTCAAGTCGGAATCGTTACTGAAATCTACGCTTTTCTCTTCTTGCGGAAAAGGCTTTTTCTGATTATAATTATAAATATGAAAATATTTTATAACAGACAGGAGGCCGTCTATGAACCGGAGCGTATCTCTTTTTGGAAAAGAGCAAGGACAGGATCAGGAAAACAAAAAGGAAGAAGGCAGGAAAAACTGTAATGCTCTCCGCCTGTCCGGGGATTCGTCATTCTCCCGGAGCAGAACGAAATCCCGCAGAGAACGCAGTCAATCCGCCCCCAGCCTTATTTTTCCTTTCTTCATTCAATTGTTGAATTGTTCTAATATTCGATTGTTCAACTGCTTTCCCACTCCTTTTTCCTTCCATGTCCCTTGTTCATCAGTTCTTCCTTCAAGGGTAAAAATGAAAATTTTTACCCTCATAGAGCTCCTCATCGTCGTAGCGATCATCGCGATTCTGGCGGGGATGCTCCTCCCCGCGCTGAATTCCGCAAGGCAGAAGGCACGCGCAATTTCCTGTCTTTCAAATCTCAAACAACTGAATCTGACGGCGGTAAGTTACAGTCAGGATTATCAGGGATTCATCCCGCCGAATTATATGGAGGAGAACGGGACGGGGCGTTTCTGGTCATGGTACTATATCTCCTGCGGGTATATCAAGAAACCGAAAGCCGGGGCGCAGGCGATCTTTCTCTGCCCCGGCTCCAACTCCTCCGGCGGTCACGGATTCATTCCGGACGATTACAGTGTCTCCTATGGCGGTGATCCGTGGGTGGACCAGAAATACAGCGACGGCAGAGTTCTGGCTCTGCGTCTGGCTCAGTTGAAAGAGCGGGTCAGCGAATATCCGGTGTATGCGGACAGTGTTCAATGTCAGGTCAGTTCAAAAAATCCGACGCTTCCGAGAAACGCTGAGAGGAGACAGGCATACCGGATCGACGTGGACTGGGGCGGAGCTCTCAGCGCCCGGCATGGAAATCAGTCCAATCTCTTGTTTGCGGACGGTCATGCCGCCGCCATGTTCGGCAGAGATGTGATCCGCAGATACAGGAACGGTGTCTACGGCAAAGGTTATACGGACGCCGGATATTATTTTCAATGGATTGCCCTGTTTTGAAACAAACAATAAAAACGTGTTCAAACACCGGAAAGAAAAAGGATTCGTGCCTGATATCACCAATAAAATGGAAAGGATAAAAAAATGAATAGAAGAAATTACGCCCTTGTTGAACTTGCCGTCACTTTGTTTGTCCTGCTGGCTGCCGGCGTCACGGGAATTCATGTCCTGCGTTGTGCGACAGCGGAAGGGGGGACACAGCTTTGCAGAAACAACCTGAAACGGATTATGAATTCCGCGGCATCTTATTCCGCCGATTACAAGGCGCTGCCGTGTGCATGGGACGGGAAACGCACATGGGTTGCCGTTGTGATCAAGGACGGAAAATACTTTCCCAGCCCGAAGATGAACCGCGTTTCCGAACTGCTCTGCCCGTCCGCCCCGCCGCAGATGTGGAATGGCGATTCCTCCAAAACATACGGGATGGCGGATCGATTCAAAAACAGCACGAAGAACGGAATTGTGCTCTCCGCCGTGGAAAATCCCGTTGACTGGCCTGTGTATTCCGACAGCGTCAAGGGAAATAAGGAGGAACAGGTTTATATCATCCTCAAAGATTTCAACGGATATGTGGCGGTCCGGCATGACAAAAAAGCGAATGTCGCGTTTGCGGACGGTCATGTCACCGCCAACAACGAGCAGGAACTGATGCGTTTCCGCGACTCCAGATATTACGCGGACCGCAATTTTTTCAGTTACTGCAAATAAGTGAAAGAGCCGAACATCCGGAAAGGTTTTTATGAAACTGCTGTATTTTCTCCTTCTTCTTGCTTTCTCCGTTTCCGCATCGGAAAAAGTTCTGCTGGAAAGTCCCGGTGAAACATTCATCAGACTGCGGCAGAACCGGAACTGGACGTTTCCGGCGATGAAAAATCCGGGGCGGATCACGGTGGAGTTCGAACATCGCATTGACTTTCCGCGTCTCGGCGGCTGGAATCCGTGCTGGCAGATTTTTGTGAACGGCACTCCCGTTTCCTCCATGGCAACCAGGCATCATGCCCGGCTCCTGAACAAAAGTTTGAGCTCATACCATAAGGATCACGGAGCCTACCGGGTTTGTGCGGGCGAAAAATGGTATTCGCTTTATTCACCCGACTATGAACTGGCGAAAGAACGTTTTCAGCCTGCCGATCCGCAGGCATACCGTGTGGTTCTTGATATCACAGACCTGTTGTCCGGGGAAAAGGAAAACACGGTGACGCTCCGCTTCGGCTCGGAGCTGTCCGGCTATTACAGGAGCCTGGGGCTGAAGCGTGTTCCCGCGCTGGCGGTCCGCAATTTCAGAGTTGTGCAGTCGGATGTTCCCAGCCCGATCCCCCCGCCGGTGAAAGAACCGGACTTCATCCGGATGGCGGATGTCCCCGCTCCGGATTATACACTGGAAAGGAAAAACGGCGAACTGCGGATCAGATACGGCAGACTCGCCGTCCCGCTGGAAAGCTGTTTTTCCGCTCCCGGCGGGAAGTGGTTCCGGATGGGGGACCGCGAGACGCTGGAGACACCCCTGTATTCCGTATCCCGCCGGATCTCAAGGCAGAAAAACAGGATTGATGTCTTCGATACTTTCACGAACAGAAGCGATCAACTGATCGGATTGAAAATCTGTTATGAAACGTCCGCCGCGGCATTCGATCCCGTATATGTGGCTGGGGACCCCGCGCCGAATCACAGCCGCAATTCCGGCGGGCGCAATCCCAGTGTATTTCTTGCGGACCGGCGGAACGGGCAGGGCATCGCTTTTCTTGCGCAGGATGATGTGTTCCGGGTTCAGAACATCCAGTACTGCGAAAACGGGAAAGCCGGAATCAGGACGGAGACGTTCGCTCTTTCCCCGAACGAGAGCCGGACCGTCGAATGGTCGGTCTATCCGGTGATGTCCGCGGATTATTTTGATTTTGTCAACGAGGTGCGGCGCGACTGGGATGTGAATTTCCCCATTGAAGGCGGTTTTCATCTTTCCCTGAATGTGTTCCGGACATGGACCGGAGAGAAGGCGCGGAAATTTCACCGTGACGCCGGGTTGAAATTCAACTCGCTGGGGGTGCTTTACTGGGCTCATCTCGGTGGAGAATACGCAAAACGGAACAGTTGCATTCACGGCGCCGCCCTGATGGATGAAAAAGTCCGCGGCAGACTGGCTCCCTCAACGATCACGGAATTTCCCGTGGAGCCGATGCGCGGATTCATACGCGATATGCTTGCGAAAGCCCGCGCTTGCACTCCCGATGTCAAACGTTTCATTTATGTTCATAATCAATGGTCTACGGAGATCGGCGATGCGGAAAAATATGCGGACTGCGCCCTGACGCTGCCGAACGGAAAGACCGTCGAGGAGCCCCCTTACCGTTTTTTTGTCCCTACCGCGGAAAATGCCTATGGAAAACGTTTCATGGCGTTCCTGAAATATCTCTGCGACAACTTCGACATCGACGGAATTTATCACGACGAGTTCACTTATACGAGAAAATTCGTAACATACAATATGTGGGACAAGGTGTCCGTGGAGCTGGACAAAAATCATGATGTTGTCCGTAAAATCGGTTTTGTGCCTCTGCTCAAACTGGATTTCAACAGGAATGTGATGGACTATGTTCTCAATCGGCGGAAGAAAGGCTTCATCGCCAATTTTTCACCGGAAACCCGCTCGGAACGGAAATTCAAGTTCCCTCGCTTTGAGGAAACCTATAATTCATGGTGGATCTTCCTCTCCCATCTCTATACGCCGATCCAGCTCGGAGATATGCTGACTTACTCCGTCACACCGGAGGACTGTATGGCGGATATCCGCAACGCCATGAAAAACGGTGCCTTGTATTATCATTACAACAATCAGGCGGCATGTCCGACGATCACCACGAAAATGTATCCTTTCACCCCGGTCGAAATCCACAGCGGATGGCTGCTCGGCAGGGAACGCATCCTGACGACCCACAGCGGTGAATTCGGCTGGAAAGGGGAAAACTCTCTTTGCATTCCCTATGTCTATAACGAGAAAGGAAGCCGGATTCCCGGATATCCGGTGAAATTCACCGGAACTCCGCAGGGAACGCTCTGCCGGATCATTCTGGGAAAGAAATATTGCGCGTCGCTGGTCAGGATACCGATCTCGGTGGAACTTTCCGGCAGCCTTGTGCTGACGGACGTTCAGTATGAGGATAACCGTTTTTCCTGCGATGCCGGGGGCAGAGGCAGCGCGGTATTTTCTTTCGGGAAGGAAAAGAGGAAATACGAAATCAACGGGACAAAGAGAATTGAATTTTCCGTGAAAGACGTGAATCCGTAATTTCCGTTTCGTAAAAAATATCCGCTTTATTCGGAAAAGATTTTGCAAGCGGTGGAAAATGGGCTAGAGTATCTCTCCATACTGAACATGATTAAGTTTTGAAGGATGATTTCATGAAGACAAAACCATTTGCCACTGTTGTCGTCGGGGCGTTTGAAGTAAACTGCTACCTGGTGCCGTCACCGGATAAGAAGACTCTTTACATCATTGATCCCGGCGGCGATGCGCAGGACATCATTGCCGCGGCATCCGCATTTTCCTGTCAGAAAGCCGTCATTCTTCTGACGCATTGTCATGCGGATCATATCGGTGCCGTGGGAGAGGTTGCAAAGAGACTGAACATCACAGAACTTTATATTGATCCTGCTGACAGTGCAATGTATGCCAGCCCTGCAAATTGTTTTCCGCCGTATCTTCCCGCGGCGGAGAATCTGCTCACGCCCTCGGAATGGCCGCCGCAGACCCCGGATTTTGAAATTCTCCATACGCCCGGTCACACTCCCGGCGGCGTTTGCTATTACTTCAGGGAATACAATGCGCTGTTTACCGGCGACACGCTGTTCCGTGCATCGGTCGGCCGTACCGATTTCCCCGGCGGCGACACCGCAACCTTGATGGAATCCATTTCCGGCAGACTGATGACGCTTCCCGATTCTCTGGAAATTTATCCCGGACACGGTTATCCGAGCACAATCGGTTTCGAAAAACAGAACAATCCATATCTATGAAAAATCTCCGGTTCCCGAAGTAAAGAGGAACCGGAGATTCCGGCATTACAGTTTATCGACAAGTCCGCCGATATATTTCAGGGACGCCATGATATCTTTTGCCTGCTGCTCGCCGCTGATTTCGCGTTCGATGACGAGTTCCCCCTTGAAACCGAGTTCATGGAGTTTCGGAATGATTTTCTTGAAATCGACTTTGCCTTTCCCGATCGCAACTTCATGTCCGAGTTTGTGTCCGTCAACCGGATATACGCCGTCTTTCACATGCAGATTGCGGACATATTTCCCGAATACGTCGAGAGAATCGAGAGGATTGCCTTTTCCGTAAAGAATGATATTTGCGGTGTCAAGGTTGATTCCGAGATTCGGCAGGGCGAGGTCTTCGATCGTGCGCAGAAGCGTGACAGGTGTCTCCTGACCGGTTTCAAACCAGAATCCGAGTCCGAGCTGCCGGCAGTATTCCGCGATTTCTCCGAGCGCGTCAAGCACCTCCATATAAAGATGCGATTTCGGCGTTTCCGGGATAAAGCCGCAGTGGGTGATAATTGCCGGAGCGCCGATCCGGGCTGCGAAATCCGCTCCCGCCTTGAGATCCGCGATGCGTCTTTTCCGTGTGTATTCGGGAACGATGCCCATGGTGTCCGGGCCGTCGATCAGATCCCAGATCACGGTTCCGGAGTAACCTGTCCAAAGGGCGGCAAGGCGTACGCCGCTTGACTTCAGGTCACGTTTGACTTTTTTCGCGTTTTCTTTTGTCCATTTTGCCATGTCCCAGTTGCAGAGCTGGGTTGTGGCGACGCCGTAACGTGCAATGACGTCGAACGGGTTGGAATCGTCTTCCGCGAATCTGGAAAGGACTCCGAGTTCCATGGGACGCTTTCTGATCTTTTTCATGCCACTCTCCTCTGTTTGTTTTTGAGTCTGCAAAGAAAAATAGTGCGTTTTCGGCAGAGTGCAAACATCAAGCGATAAAAAAAACGGAAAGTTATGATGATTTAATGACTTCTCAGTTACTTTTCACTGGTCCGGATAAAGTTTTTTCAACATGTCGCTGACATTGCTCCGGTGGCACATGTATTCCTGATGGAAATTCCTCGGAGGCATACCCAGCTGTTTGCGGAACTGGCGGGAGAAATAATTGTTGTCGCGAAACCCGCATTGTGCCGCGATATTGGAGATCCGGTTGGGAGACATCAGCATCAGCAGGGCTTTTTTCAGGCGGAGCTTCAGCAGATACTCCCCCGGCGGGATTCCGGTGATTTCCGTAAAATGATGGCGAAAACTGCTTTGTGACATGTGAACCATGTCGGCAAGGCTTTTCAGGGTAAACTGCTGGGTGCAGTCCTCCTCCATTGCCCGGATCGCACGCCCGATCTGAAATGCGTTCTGCCCGATTCCGGTATCCTGCGGGACACAATGGCGGAGCAGATGGACCAGCATCCGCATGAATTCAAAATATGCCGCCTCCTGCCAGCCCGGCAAACGCAGCGCCATTTCATTGCGGACGGTCTCAATCATGGAAATCAACTGCGAAAGAATGGTCTCATCGACGGAAAGCAGCAGGGAACAGCGGTCCTCGCCGTCAAACTGGAAATGAAAGAGATGGGAATACCCCGGTAAAGCGGCGATATTGACCGAACCGATATCAAGAATCTGCGGTTGAAACAGGATGTTGTAGTGGCGGAAGTTCCAAAGTTTTGCATAGCGGTGAACTGAACCTGACGGCAGAAGGTAGACATGGCCTGCATGGACCTGCTCCGAACGCCGGCTGTTTTCATTCCGCGCCTTGCCGCTGCATACGATCACCAGTTCGTAGAAATCCGTATGGCGGTGCCATTTGTCCGTCGTGGATTTATAGTCGAACATCTCGATACTCAGCGGGAGCGTAGTATGCCTGAATTGCTTCCGGCTGTAAAGTTCACAGATATGGGTGCCTTTTTGTCCCATTTTTCCTGTCTCCATTCTTTTTTAGACAGATTATGCTATAATAATGACAATTTGTTCATGCAGAATTTATTTTTTGTTATATAATAAAATAAAAGAGGAATCAATATAGTTCCCTTCATTGAGAAAATCAAAGGGAAATGATTTCCATATGGCAGATATTGCTATAATTGCTGGCATCAGAAAGAAATCTGAATATTGTCATCGAAAAGCGGATGAAATTTTGATTTGCGGGAATTATATTAAATGAAGGAGGTCCGTTATGGAATGCCGGAGAAGGAGATGGCTTGATTTGAATAGAAAAACTGGAAATTTCACCTTGATAGAGCTCCTCGTCGTAATTTCGGTCATTGCGATTCTTGCAGGTATGCTTCTGCCCGCATTGAGCAAGGCGCGGGATAAAGCCAGAGCCGTTCAGTGTCTCAATAATATAAAGCAGTTGAATATCCCTTTGATGCTTTATGTCGATGCTCAGAAGTATTATCCGCCGACTACTTTCACCGGTGGCGCTCTTGATGCGAAACAGGTATGGTCCTGGCTGCTGGCAAACGGCGATTATCTGAAGAACTTCAAGATTTTTGAATGTCCGAACGCTCCGGCGCTTCAGAATGTCAACGATCAGCGGGCAGCATGGGGCAGGAATTATAACAATCCGGCAAATGCCTGGGTGTTTCAATACGTTCATTTCGGAATCAATTCGCTCGGTGCGACGGATGACTGGTATGCACGGAACGGAAATCTTCCGGCTTCCCCGGCAGATATAACCCCCGGCACACCGGACAGAATTAAAAATCCGTCCACGAAGCTTTTGCTGGGGGAATCCAAAATGGCGGCGCAACCGAAATCGCCATACTGTTTGATCGACAGCATGAACGGCCATACCATCAGCCGTCATAACGGCTCCGGCAATATCTTATGGGCGGACGGCCATGCCGCACCTGTCAGATATCTGGAGAGTTTTACCACGGACACCACCCAGAGACGGGATCATCTGAAACGCGGGAATCCGCTGGACTGAATATCATAAGGAGATACAACCATGATAAAGGCAATCACTGCAATCACTGCAGGTCTATGCTCACTGATGCTCGGCAGCGCCGAACTGCTGCCGGAAAAACAATGGAACTGCCTGCCCGTAGAGGGGGGAAAAGGGAGTATGGTGAAACTCCCGGACGGTTCTTACGAGATTACCAAGGCGAATGACAAGGGAGTTGTGTTCTTTTACTGCGGAAAAAATGAACCGGCGGTTGCTCCCGGCAAAACCTATCGCGTAACAGTGGATTACAGGACGTCTTCCGACAGCCTTGCCGGATATATCATGCTTTCCATGCCCGGCGCGAAGCGGACTCCGTTCCCCGCATCGAAACCGGCTCCCGCCTGTCCGGATTTCAAGACTGCCGTATTGGACTTTACCGCACAGCAGGGGGAAAGCAAAGTCCGGATTCATTTCTGCCTGAAAGGAGAGGGAAAAGCAGTCGTCCGCTCCGTAGACATGCAGGAAATCCGGCAGCCGGACAATCTGCTGGAGCGCGCCTCTTTTTCATGGGAAATCCGGAAAAATGAGAATTCCGCAGGGGAGATGAAACGGAACGGGGCTGTTTATGAGGTATTCAAGACGAATCGCAGCGGATATCTTGCATTTGTACCCGGCAGGGATATTCCTGTCGTTCCCGGCAAACATTATCTGGTGCAGATCGAATCAACAAAGCTTTCTCCGGATGTGACGACTTCCATGATGCTTTCCATGCCCGGCGGGAAGCGGACTCCTTATCCTGTGGTTCGAAGCAGGGAGGGACAAGGCAAAACGGAAATGCTGTCCTATTATTTCACTGCGCGTCCCGATGAAAAACTTTTACGCCCGCATCTGATTATCCGGGGAACAGGTAAAGTCAGTGTAAGCAAGGTTATTGTGAAAGAACTTTCCGGCGAAGAACTCAGGAAGCGGGAAGAAGCGGGAAAAGCGGCTTTTCTTTCTTTTGACTCCGGCCGCCTGAAAGAATTCTGGATGCCGTATCATGCGCTGAAAGTATTTGAGACTGCCGCCTGTACGGAGATTGAGGCGGGGGATGGCGGCGGCTTCGAGTGCCGCAGCCTGAACTGGAAAGCTGCTGATGTAAAGGTTGTCGAGGCACGCTTCAAAGTATTCGAGGAAGGGGGGTATCTGCGTCTGGATTTTACCGCTGTTGACAGGGGAAAGCAATATTCTTCTTATCTCGCAGCATCTTCTCTGCCTGACGGGGAATGGCACGACCTGCTTTTTCCCGTCGGGGAGGACCCGGCATGGCGCGGGACGGTTACTTCCATAAGGTTATCATGGATCGGGAAAAAGTGCCGCATGGCGCTTTCCGGTTTGAATGGATTGCAGGAGGTGAACAATATTCCTTTTGCCGTTCAGCAGGCATCGGAAAAGAAAATTTCTCTTGATTCGATCCGCCCGCGCGGAGAGTATCTGCTGGAATGGAAGAACGGAAAGAACCCGGGAATGGAACTCTGCTTTTTTGACCGGAACAGGAAAGTGTCGGCAAAGCAGATTCTGCAGAAAGGAAAGGAGAGTGTACGTTTCAAAGCGCCGGAAACGGCAGTTGCGGCAGAACTGCGCATTGCCGGAAAAGCGCCGGGATATCCCCGCCTGTTTTTGGAAAGACTGGCGCATCTGAATGCGCCGCCCGCCTACTGGCGCGGCAACTGGATCTGGTGCCGGAACGGGTTCGGCCCGAATAATACGAATGTCTGGTTTGAACGGAAGTTCCGCTTGAAACAGGCACCGGAGGAAGCTGTCTTTGTCGCGGCGGGCGATGATCTGTATGAGGTATTCGTCAATGGAAAGAAGGCGGGAGGCGGAAGCGACTGGCGCGTACCCGGCAGATTCGATGTGGCGAAAGACCTCAAGGCAGGTGAAAACCGGATCGTTGTCCGGGTGCATAATGTGCAGGCATGGGGCGGACTGCTCTGTGAACTTTATGTGATGGAGAACGGCAGGGCTGTGTATTTCCCGAGCAATGGGGAATGGATGTGCCATGTCGGCGGGGACCGGATGCCGCAGGCGTTCCTTACTCCGGTGATGTTGCTGGGAACCCCGCCGGTCGCCCCGTGGGGAACACGTGTCAATTATGCCTATGCCGGTCCGGTCGGAGAAATTGAAATTCTGAAATCCGGGGAGGAGCGTTTTACGGCGAGGATCATCAAGGCACCGGCGGTCGATGCGGATCAGCTTTACTTCCGGGTTGTTTCCGCGGATGGCAGAGAAAAGCGCATTCAGGGGAAAATCAAGCCTGCGACGTCTGAGTGGAAGCCAGGGCGGACTCTGGAAGTTTCGTATTCCCTGCCTGTTGAATACGGGACACCCGCAAAAGCTTATCTGGACGCCGACTACATCCGGGTGAAAGGAAGCCATGATGCAGGCTCTCTGCGTTTTTCCGAGGAGAAAAAAAGCGTTCCTCTGGTGAAAGCATCCATCGCCGGAGCCGGAAAACGCGCATGGTTCCTGATCGACGGCAGGAAATATTCCCCGGTTTATTATGATCTGCCGGGCACTTTCGGCATGAACCCGGCATCTCGCGATTTTCTTGTAAGAAATGCCGTTGCAGCCGGAGCGGAGGTAATCCGGTTCGGAATCGGGATGGATCAGTTCTGGCAAGAGGAGGGACGATTTGACTTTTCCGGTCTGGACCGTGCCATGGAGGTGCTTACCCTGAATGCGCCGGAGATGCGCGTGATTCTGACCGTCAAATGCGGGATGCCGTCCTGGTGGATGAAGAAAAATCCGGATGATGTGACAAAATATTACGGCGGGCAACCGATCCATGAACAGAAAGACCGTCAGGCACTTGCGTCGAAAAAATATCTTCAGGATGCGGCAGCGGGGCTTCGCGCTCTGATCGGGCATATCAGGCAATCCTCCTATGCGGACCGTGTTTTCGGCATGGGAATCTCCGAAGGCTGGAATTCCGAATGGTTCTGGAGCTATGAAGACGGAAACAACAGACCGGCGCGAAGCGGGTTTTCCAAAGCGGATTTTGCAACGTTCCGTTCTTATCTGCGCGAAAAATATCAAACGGACGCCGCGCTTGCTTCCGCATGGAAACGTCCGGGGCTGACCTTTGACACCATCACGATGCCGTCGCCGCGGGAACAGGATGTGGGCAGCGTCCTTGCTCTGCTTGACCCTGCGGAAGACATGGCGAAAATCGACTGGTTTGAGTTCCGCAACCGCGCTGTTTCGGAAGCAATCATCGCTCTCTGCAAAGTCGTGAAAGAGGAAACCGGCGGCCGGTGGCTCTGCGGCGCCTATTACGGTTATCTGATCGCATTCAGCAATATCTTCAACCGCCTTCAGACCGTCGGGCACCTCGGAATTGAAGCGGTGGCGCGTTCTCCCTACGTCGATTATGTCTGGGGTCCCTCCTTCTATACATGGCGTTATCCGGGCATGAGCGACAGTCCGATGCAGGCTGCGGAGTCTTTTACTTCGCATGGAAAACTTGTGATTGTGGAGCAGGATCTGCGCACCTTTTCCGAAAACAGCCAGTATGAGTCGCGGAACGGCAAACTCAATACTGTGGAGCAGAGCATCGGCGCAATGAACCGGGCGTTCGGCATGACGCTTGCACGGGGTATCGGAATGCACTGGATGGAAATGTATGAAAGCTGGTTCCGCGAGAAGGTTCTCCTGGAGCTGATGGCGGAACAACAGAAGATTTACCGCTCTCTGCCGCCGGTTCAGGGGACAACTCCGGTGGAAGTCTGTATTGTCAGCGATCAGAAAAGTGCGTTCTATGCCAAACACAATGCCGGGGACGGCGCGCACCGCGCTCTGATCGGTGAACTGATGCGGCGTTTCAATGAAGCCGGATTTCCGTTCCGGCATGTCCTGCTGGCGGATTTGCTTCAACATGAGCTGATCCCGCCGCAGAAGCTTTACATCATGACCAATCTCCTGATGCTGACGAAAGAGGAACGGAATACGTTGAAAAAGCGTCTTGAACGGGAGAAGGCAGCGGTGGTCTGGCTTTATGCCCCGGGGGTGTTTTACCCGGAGAACGGATCGTCGGCAGGCAATATCAGCGATCTGCTCGGTATCGGAATGAAGATGGTGGCGAAGTGGATGGCGCCTGTAATGGAACTCAAAGACGGCTGGGGGTCAAATACTGTTTCCAACCCGAATGTATCCGGACCGTGGTTCTTTCCGGAAAGCGGTTTCAAGGACGTGATCGGAACCGTCGGAGGAAAGACTCCGGCGCTGGTTTCATGGGAGAAAAACGGGGTGCGGAATTACTTTACGAGTCTGATGTATCTGCCGCCGCAGGTGATCCGTTCGATTGCCGGACGCGCCGGAGTGCATCTCTACAACAGGGAATGCGGCGATCCGCTCTGGATTGGAAACGATGTCGTATTTCTTCATGCGAAAACCGGAGGAATGAAGTCGATTCAGCTTCCTCCCGGCATGAAGATGCGCGCGATATCCGGTCCGTTTCAGGGGGAATTCCGTTCCGGGGAGTTCTGGAATGCCGAAGCAGGGCAGACATACGGATTTCTGGTGTTCCGGCAGTAATCAGTCTACGGAAGGCGCGGCACGGAATTTTCTTTCCGGTTCTTTTTGGGTTTCATACCCCTCTCGGACCGGCTTTGAAGCGGAAGAATGTGCGAGCATTCTTCCCGAATCAAAGGCTTTGTCCTTGTCGTGGCCCGGCGGCAAGCGGATGCAGTTGGATCGCAGCAGATCAACGGCCTGTACCCTGCGGTTTCGGGCTTTCGCCATTGGTTCTACCCTCTGCTTGCAATGGGGGCAGTTCATTCTTAACCGGGATACGGGCTGTGCATGACGCAAAAATCCCGACTGTTGCGTCTTACCGCCGGTTCCCGGAACTTCGATTCCGTTCTTTGACAGGCGGAACCGCCGTCATTGATGCTTATTTTTCAAAGAAAAAACCGGTGATCTGGAACTTGGCAACCAGTTTGTTTTCTTCATTCCGTACCTCCACGTCCATCACGCAGGAGCGTCTGCCCTTGCTGACTTCACGCGCCACGGCACGCAGGGTGTTCCCCGAACCGGGACGGATGAACGAAACTGCTGCGCTCATGGCGATACATTTGTCTCCGTAAGAGTTGGCTGCCCCTGCAAAAGCCATATCCGCAAGTGTGAACAGGGCGCCGCCCTGAACCGTATGGACCGCGTTGAAAGAGTGTTCCGTCACCTTCATAACCGCTTCCGCATACCCTAGTTTCACGACTTCCAGAGTCATATTGTTCGCTTTGCAGAATGTGTCGTTTTCATTGACATATTGTTTTACCTGTTCAAAAAAATCCATGAGCTGCCTCCTTTGGTTTATGATCGTTCACAAGCTGGTAACATAGACGGAAAAATGCAAAAGACAATTGCCTGATTCTTCCGGTTTACGCTTATTTTTTCATTTCCCGTTCAAAAGTTCTTTCATTTTTTCCATAAAAATTCCGCATAAAAAATGCAGATGCCCGTTCTTGAACATCTGCATTGAAAAACAGTTCTGAAACGTCCGCCGTTTCAAAACTCACTTTACATGGGACTTTCCGCTGCCCGCAACGACCTCTCCGCATACAAAGGCATCGAATCCGGCTTCGCGGCTGAGTTTCAGAGCTTCTTCCTTATCCGCTTCCGGAACGAAAAACACCATGCCGACACCCATGTTGAAGACACGGAACGCTTCGGAATCTTCGATGTTGCCCTCTTCAACGATCAGCTTGAAGATCGGCGGCGGATTCTTGATTGTTTCCTTATAGAATACCGCGTCCACGTCTTTCGGCAGGATTCGCGGGACATTGTCATAAAGACCGCCGCCAGTGATGTGCGCGACGCCGTCAAGGGAAACATCGGAATCCATGAGGCTCTTGACCGCTCTCCAGTAGCAGGTGTGCGGCTTGAGGAGCGCTTCGCCGATGGTTTCGCCGTTCAGCTCTTTGAGCCGGGAGGAGACTTCATAACGGCGCATGGTGAAGAGAACGCGTCTGGCAAGGCTGAATCCGTTGGTATGAAGTCCGTTGGAAGGCAGGGCGATTGCGACGTGCCCGGGGCGGATTTTTTCGCCGGTGATGATGCGGTCCTTTTCGACCATGCCCGTGATGACTCCGACCAAATCGAAATCTTCGCCGTACATACCGGGCATCTCCGCCGTTTCACCGCCGAGGAGCGCGCATCCGACTTCCTTGCAGGCATCCGCGATTCCGCCGACGACTTCCTCGTAAAGCGGGCTCCGGAGTTTTCCGATGCCGATATAGTCGAGGAAATAGACGGGCTCCGCTCCCTGCACGGAGATGTCGTTGACGCAATGATTGACGATATCATGCCCGACCGTGTCATATTTGTGCATCATGGCGGCGACCATCAGTTTGGTGCCTACGCCGTCGATGCTGGCGACCATGACCGGATTTTTCCATTTTGCAAGGTCAATCTGGAAGAGTCCACCGAAACCGCCGATGGGAGCAAGCATTTCAGGACGCTTTGCCGCGGCGAATTTCGGTTTGAGGCGCTTCAGAAGATCCGTTGCCAAATCGATATCTACTCCGGCGCTCTTGTAGGTCGAGTGCCCGTTTCCGCTGCAGTGTGTCATACTTTACTCCATTGTGATTGATCGTTTATTTAAACTCGTTCCATAATATAACATAAGATTCTGAAAGTTCAGCCCCGCAGAGAAGTTTTTTTGCAAATAATCTGCCGTTTCCCCGGTTGCCGGAAAGGTTTTTACGGTTATATTACGGAAGAAATGTTTTTTAGGAGACCCCATGTTTTCTTCCGCAGGAGAAATCAAACGCTTTGCACCGCTTCAGGATCATGCTGCCGCGGAGCGCGTGATTCTTGTGCATGGGCTTCTGATGTCGGGGCATGTCATGCTGCCGCTTGCAAGATATCTCGCAAGGCAGGGTTTTGCTTCGATTCTTTACGATTACCCCACGCGGCGCGCGACGGTTGACGAACATGGAGCGTGTTTTGCCGCATTCATCGAGAAAGAAATTTCAGGGCAGGCTGATTCTCCGGGGCAGGTTCATTTTGTCACACACAGCATGGGCGGGCTTCTGCTCCGTTCCGCGCTCAGGAAACTTTCTCCTGCGGCATGGGCGAAAATCGGCAGGATCGTGATGATCGCGCCGCCGAACAAGGGTTCCGATGTTGCGGAATATGTGCTGAAAAATCTTTCTTTTGCCGGAAAAATCGTGAAATGCCTGCCGGACCTCTCGTCCGTTCCGCATTCATTTGCGAACACTTTTCCCGAACCGGACAGCGGGTTTGACATCGGGATCATCGGCGGCAGGTATGATCTGGATGTCAGGGAGTCCAGCACCCACCTGACCCATGAACGGGATCACCTGATGCTGCCTCACGCTTATACGACGCTTCTGTTTTCACGGCGGACGGCGGAACAGGCGAGGCATTTCATCGTCCATGGAAGATTTGAACGTGTTGAAAAAGAAAAAGGAGAAAAATAAGAATGTCCGATATTGCGATCATTCGTGCGACGGACCCGGAGGCGTTGTTTGAACTTGCGGGGACGGTCGGGTGGAACCAGACGCTCAGGGATTGCCGGGAGATGATTCTTGCGCCGGCGTCGGCGGGTATTTTTGCGGTACACGAGGGGCGTGTGATCGGTTCCGCGGCGGCAAAGATCTATGAAGGAGATCAGATGGGATACATCAATATGGTGATTGTCCGCGAGGCTTACCGCCGGAAAGGAATAGCCTCAATGATGTTGAAAAAACTCATGGAGCTTCTGAAGGACTGCCGTACACTCCGCCTGTATGCGACGAAAGCCGGAAGTTATGTCTATGAGAAGCTCGGGTTCAAGACGTACGCGACGCTCCATAAATTCGGCGCGGATGACTATCGCTGTCTGCCGGAACGTGACCGCCGGGTTGTCCCGCTGCTGAAGGAGGATCTTGCGGAGATTACCGCGCTGGACAGGCAGAGCTTCGGTCTGGAGCGCGGCGCGTTGCTGACATATTTCTATGAATGCCATCCGGAACTTTCTTTCAAGATCATGGACGGGCAGGCAATCACCGGATTCACGATCGGGCGGATCGGTCCCGTGTCGCGTCAGGCAAGCGCTCTGACCGCGGCAAATGAGGAGGATGCATTGTCCCTGTTCGATGCGGTGGCACGTTATGGTGAACCTTCTCCCCACGTTCTTCTGGTTGCGTTTGACAGCCAGACGCGTCTGATTGAGTTGATGGCGGCGAAAGGCATTCTCCCTGCAACGGAGCTTGTCGCGATGGATTACGGAATCCCCGGTCCTCTCCCTGCCGGCAGCTACTACGGCGTCCTCGGCGGCGATTTCGGCTGAGGTTCAATTTTCAAGTTTTATTACTGTTTTCATCCTGAAATCCATTTTTGATTCTTTTTGGGTTTCATACCCTCCGGTCGGCTTTGAAGCGGAAGAATGTGTAAGCATTTTCTTCTCAAGTCAAGGGCTTTGTCCTTGTCGTGGACCGGCGGCAAGCGGATGCCGTTGGATCGCAGCAAATCCAACGGTCTGTACCATACGATTTCGGGCTTTCGCCATTGGTTTGGCTTTCTGATACCCGCTGCTTGCGATGGGACAGTTCATTCCGGTCAAAATATTCCGGATTTTTCGGAGAAAGCTCCTGCGCCTTTTTCAAAGCCTGTTCCGCTTCGGCGGCACGGCCGGGAAGGTGTCTCAGAATCAGATATTTCCGGTAGTAGTAGCCGGCGCGTTTCGGAGCGCGTTTGATCGCCTCGTCCAGCAGGGACAGGCTTTCATTGACATAAAACGGGCCGAGAGTCAGGTAATAACTGGAAGCGGCGGCATAAGGAAACGGAGAGTCCGGCGTAATCCGGGCGCAGTCCTGAAGCATCCGCATGACCTCATCCGGTGTCGGAGGATTGCCTTTGCGGGGTGTTCCGAAGCGCACGTCCGTAGAGGAATGGAGCCGTTCATAGCACATTTCACCCGCGACCGCCTGCGGAAGTTTCAGCGCGGGATACAAAACCAGTCCGGCGGAAATCAACAGGAAAAGCATGGAGCAAAGCTTCTTTTTCCCCGCTGTCTCCGGGACGGGCAGACTGACAATCCGATCCGCCCCTTTGGCAACCAGAATCAGGGAGCCGAGGGCGATTGCGGTCGCCGTGGAACCGGGCGTCTCGTAATTCAGTTCAATCATGGAGTGGAACGTCCATGAGACAATGGCAAGCGTCATGCCGCACTTCATGATCCTGTCGTCCGCGTCGTCGCCGGAAACCGACGCTTTATGAAACAGATAGAGCGCGGCGGCAAGTGGAATCAGCAGCAGGATTCCCGAAATCAGGAATGCACCGGTTCCCGCCTGCGACCCGGCGGCGAGAATGAAGTTGTGCGGTCCGTGCGGCGCCTCGTCATTGATCAGGTCCTTATAAATCAGGTATTCATGGAAGAATTCGCCCCACCCTGCGCCGGAGAGCGGATGCGCCAGCATCATTTCGAATGCCGCTTTGAAGTAATCGAAACGGAACAGCATGGACGCGAACCCGCGCCACATTTTCACCAGGATGACGAAGCCCGCCAGCATGACCGGAATCAGCGCATAGCAGAAGAAACGGATTCTGCGCGGAATCCGGAACGCGAGAATCGTAAAGGCGATACCGACGATCAGGGCAAGGATTCCGCCCCGGCTCCCGGTTTCCTTGAGCAGGAACAGATACAAGGCGCCGCCTCCGCCGCAGAGGATCAGCCGCGCCGCCCACGGTGGCGTGACTCTGCCGCCGAACCTGTAGAGAACCGCAAGAATCAGCGGAAATACCAGCGCAAGATAACCGGCATAGACATTGCAGACTGCGAAATCGCCTGATACGCGCGATTCCATCAGGCGCGATGCAAACTGTCCGGTCATGATCTGCTGTCCGGTGGCACGTTCTTTTTCTTCGATGAACTTACGTGTTTCCTCGAATCCGCTCCAGTATTGATTCAGTGCAGAGTAAATGGAGAATACCGCTCCGGTAAGAATCGCGATGAACAACTGGCGTGCAAAGTGCTTCGGGTCACGTTCCAGCATGAGGCAGAGCGACATGGCGTAACAGGCGAGCCCGAAACAGTGCAGGGTGTTCTGTATGGCGAAGTCCCACGTCGATGCGTGAATCCATCCGGACAGCGATGCCGCCGCGAAAAGCGCCCATAGAAGGGCGTATCCGCGCAGAAGCGGATTTTTCATATCAGGCGGAGGCATCAGCAGAATGCAGAGGATCAGGGCAAACGCTGCAAATGCGGGAAACAGCATCACGGACCAGGAGCCGATGAGAATGCCGACGGGTTCCGTCCAGTAGATCATCGGCATCTCAGGCACGCCGGCCGTCGAAGCGAATTTCAATGGAAGAATCGCCGTCAGGAACAGAAGAAACGCCCTTGGCAGAAATGCGAGTTTATCCCGGAAAGTATCCATGCCGACTCCTTGCTCTGGGTTATGCGCGCGGATGCGCTTTGCTGTAAACGGCTTTGAGGCGTTCCGCGCTGATATGAGTGTAAATCTGCGTGGTGCTCAGATTTGCGTGTCCGAGAAGTTCCTGAACGCTGCGCAGATCCGCGCCGGCGTCCAGAAGATGCGTTGCAAAGGAATGGCGGAGTTTGTGCGGCGTCATGTCGGAAGGCAGACCCGCTTCTGCGAGATACAGTTTGAAGTTGCGCTGGAAACTGCGCGGAGTCAGCCGTCCGCCGTCCTGATTGATGAACAAAGGCGCTTCGCGACGCGCGTCGCTGGTCCAGAGGGCGCGCACGTGAATATATTTCCTCAATGCCCTTTCCGCAGGACCGCCGAGTCCGCAGATCCGTTCCTTCTTGCCCTTTCCGCGGACTTTCATGACGCCGCCAAGCAGATCCACGGAACCGAGATTCAACCCGAGCGCCTCGCTGATGCGCAGTCCTCCGGAGTAGATCACCTCCAGAATCGCGCCATCGCGGGCGGCGGAAAGTTTTGCCCCTTCTTCGGATTTTGCAATCCCCTTTTCCACGGCGCCGTTCCAGAACGTGTCGGCGGAATCCAGCAGGCGCGAAACCTCGGCAATCGTCATATATTTCGGAAGCAGTTTCTGCTTTTTGGGCGAAACCAGGCCCGCAAACGGGTTGGAGCCGACGATATGTTCGCGTTCCAGGTAGCGGTAAAAGGAACGAAGCCCGGAGATTTTCCGGACGATGGACGTTTTGGACAAGTCCTCGCCCTGAAGCGCCACGACAAAGGAGCGCGCATCGTGCACGCTGACGGAATCCCAGTCGACGGCCTGCTCCGCGGCATCCAGATTGAGAGTCAGTTTGGAAAACTGCACGATGTCCATCTTGTAGCTTTCCAGCGTATGTTCCGATGCGTTGCGTTCGTTGCCCAGATAAGCAAGAAAGCCGCTCAGGGATCGATCCTGATTATTTGGGTTGTTCATCATCGTGCCAAATCAGCCTCGTGCCGCCATCGCGGCTTTGATAAAGTCTTTGAATAAAGGATGAGCCTCCAGCGGAGTGGATTTGAATTCCGGGTGGAACTGGCAGGCGACGAACCACGGGTGGGATTCGATCTCGACCATTTCCACAAGAGAACCGTCGGGAGAAGTTCCCGTGATTTTCAGTCCTTTCGCCTCCAATGCGGCGCGGAAATCGCTGTTGAACTCATAACGGTGGCGGTGACGCTCGGAAATATGATCCGTGCCGTAGGCGGTCTCCGCTTTGGAGTTTTTCGCCAGAATGCACGGATATGCGCCGAGACGCATCGTCCCGCCCTTGTCTGTAATATTTTTCTGCTCCTCCATTAACGCGATTACGGGATGCGCCGTGGACGGGTTGAATTCGGTACTGTCCGCATCCGCCATGCCGCAGACATCGCGTGCGAATTCAATCACGGCACACTGCATGCCGAGGCAGATTCCGAGGAACGGAATATTGTGTTCGCGCGCATAACGGATCGCCTTGATCTTTCCGGAAACGCCGCGGTCTCCGAATCCGCCCGGCACCAGAATGCCGTTGTATCCCCTGAGCAGTTCGTCCGGATTACGGGTATCGAGTTCTTCGGCTTCAATCGGATGAATCTTTACCTTGACGTGATTCGGGATTCCTCCGTGGGAAAGCGCCTCGTAGATACTCTTGTAGGCATCGCGCAGGGTGATGTATTTTCCCACGACCGCAATCGTCACGATGCCGTTCGCCGGATTGAGCACCGCTCCGAGCATTGCCTGCCAGTCGCTCAGATCCAGATTGTTTTCCGGGAGATTCAGAAGTTTGAGGATGCTTCTGTCCATTCCCTGTTTTTCAAGATCAAGCGGCACTTCGTAAATCGAGTTCTTGACGTCGAGCTCTTCGATCACCATTTCCCGCTTGACATTGCAGAAAAGCGCCAGTTTTTTCTTGTGATCCTCTTCCATGGGCACTTCACAGCGGCAGATCAGCACATCGGGGATGATGCCGATGCTGCGCAGAATTCCGACGGATTGCTGGGAGGGTTTTGTCTTGAGCTCTCCGGCGGCGCGGATATAGGGAACCAGCGTCAGGTGCAGAAAGATGGAGTTGTGTTCGCCTGCGTCCTGATGGAACTGGCGGATTGCTTCCAGAAACGGCAGGGATTCGATATCGCCGACGGTGCCGCCGATTTCAGTGATTGCAATGTCAAGGCCGGGCGAATCGAGAGAGGCGATCGCCGACTTGATCTCATTGGTGATGTGGGGAATGACCTGAACCGTTCCGCCGAGATAGCCGCCGTGGCGTTCCCGCGAGATGACCGTGCTGTAAATCCTGCCGGTCGTGTAGTTGCTCGCTTTGGAACAGCGGATGCCGGAAAAACGTTCGTAGTGTCCGAGGTCCAGATCGGTTTCCGCTCCGTCGTCGGTCACGAATACTTCTCCGTGCTGATACGGAGACATGGTTCCGGGATCCACATTGAGATAGGGGTCCAGTTTCTGCATTGCCACGCGGTAACCGCGCTGCTTCAGAAGCATGGCAACGGAGGCCGCCGTAATCCCTTTCCCCAGAGAAGATACGACGCCGCCTGTGATAAAAATGTGTTTCGTCATTTGTTCCTGTCCTGATTTGATTTGAGAGAGATCAAAAAAGTATCCCAAACAATACCACATTTTATATTTTTATCAAAGTCCCAGGAAGAAATAATGAAAGATTTTTCCTCAATTGCCGGACAGGAAAGCCGTCAGAACCGCGTCTGTGTTCGTTCAAATTGTCCGTGTTCCTGCCAAACCGGGCTCTTGAGCCATCCATCGTCTCCGCGTTTGAAACCAAGCCGTCAAAGCCCGCATTTCATTTGAGAGTAATGCAGAACAGGCAATAAGGTACGGAAGCTTTCTTTCCGGCGGCAGTTCCTGCTGTCAGAGAGGACAGCTTCTGTGTGCCGACCGTACTACGGAAAAACCGAAAATATTTTTCTTTTTTAGAAACAGGGTCTTGACAATTCCTGAAAATTGGATATAATTAATGATAGAACGTTCTTGCAAAAAAAAGAAGAAAGGTCAGCAATGGAAGTCACGATTCGGGATGTCGCGGCAAAAGCGCAGGTATCTTTTCAACTGGTATCGGCGGTTCTGGGCAATAAAAGCTACGCCAGAGCCTCCGCCGGAACCCGGGAAAAAATTGAGCGTGCAGCCAGCGAACTGGGGTATCAGCCGAATATCAGCGCCCGGATTCTTCAGGGCGGCGCCAGTAAACTGCTGGGCGTCATGATCGACTCCCGCGCGCCGGAGGAAACGTTTTCCCTGCTGGCGGAACTGGAACATGCCGCAGGCTGTCACGGCTACCGGATCCTGATCGCACAGGCACATGACGATCCGGAAAAACTGATTGACGCCTATTATGCGCTGAAACAAAACGGAGTGGATGGAATCATATCGCTTGCGCATGATTATCCGAAACAGGATTGCAGGCTCGACCAGAAACTCAAAGAGGAAAAGAAACTGGTCTTTGTCCGCAACACGCATAAACAGCAGCATTCCTTTGTCGATGTGGATGTCGCCGCGGGCATTGAAACGGCGGTCTGCCATCTCAAGAAGCAGGGATACCGCAATACCGCGCTGCTCCTGTTCAAAACCGATCCGGAAAAGGATAAGAACTGCAGAAGCATTCAGGAACGGCTTCGCGGCTTCTGCAGGGCATGTCCCGAAGGGTCGGTTTTTCAGGTTCCGGCATTCACCTCGGAAACAGACGGGCTGGAAAATGCCTGCCGCAGTCTGATTTATAATGAATTTGCGGAAAAAGGGATTGACGCCGTCATTGCGCAGAATGATTATATCGCCGCAGTCCTCATGAAGGAGTTGCAGTCCGCCGGCAGACTGGTGCCGGACGACTTCGGCGTCGTCGGCTGTGACAACCGGCTGATCTGCCAGTGTCTTCCGGTCAAGCTCACGACACTCAACTATGACAGGAAACTGGTTGCCGAAACCACGATAGACTTTCTCCTGAAATATATCGGAGGCAGGAAAACACGTCTCAATGCGGTTTTTCAACCACAACTGATCATTCGTGAAAGCACTCTGAAAAAAGGAAGGAAACCATGAAAAAATATCAACAAAAGAGGAAAGAGAAAATGAGAAGATGTCGGCATGGAATGGAATATTTCACATTAATAGAATTACTCATCGTTATATCCATCATCGCAATACTGGCGGGATTGCTTCTGCCGGCATTGAATGCCTCACGGGAACGTGCCCGCACCATCAGCTGTACCGGCAATCTCCGGCAAATCGGTATGATGTTCAACAACTACGCCGCTGACTACGATGGATACACTTTGCCGCAGAAGACATGGGTGAGTGATTACAAATGGGGAGCGAGTAAGCGCTACTGGCAGTCTTACGGCGGATATGCCTGGCAGTATTTTGCGCCGAAAACAGAAATCAGTCAATGGGTTACAGCAAAGAATGTAATGCGTTGCCCCTCCCGCACGGATAACGGCAGACAACAGCGCAGCATAACCGATGAAAAAGGAGTAAAGCGTTTTTATTATGACGGGTATGCTCACAATTGGGTGATTGGAGGTACAACTATTGATCCGGCTGAATCACCCGTATTGTTGCCGCAACGTCTTTCCAGTTTGAAACAGATTTCACATTATATTTATTTTAATGACAGCGAAGACTGGTTCACGGATTCCGGTCAGTTCTACAAATGTGTTTTAAATGGCGCCACTCACAATTACAGTGACTTTCGGCACGGCGGCGTGATGAATGCCGTTTTTACGGACGGTCATGCCCAAAGTCTGAACAACCGCAATGCCTTTATTGGGAAATCGCCGGATGTGGAAAAGATATTTTCCCCGAATGCCAACGGCGAATCCACGTGGTCGGTTCGGAAATGATTGAACAGTGTCAAGGAGGAAAAATGATGAAGAATTGGAAAAGGATTTCCGGCTGTCTGCTTGCCGCCATGTTGCCAGGATGTGCAATTGCGAAAAATGAAGTTGCTGGAAACGGTGATCGGAAAAAAGTGGAGATTTTCCCGGAAGTCCAGATGCATTACAATGCCGGCAACAATTTCCGCAATTACTGGCACTGGAATGACCATCCGCTGTTCCTTGACCGCACCGTGCGGCATCCGGAAACCGCACTGTACATGACCGCCAAAGGAGTTCACAAGGAAGCGCAGCTCGTAACACGTTATGGATTGAGCGGTCTTTCTCCGCTGGGCAATTCCGGCACGGAAGGAGCGCGTGAAATGATTCGGCTGTTCGCGGAAAATCCGGTTCCCGGTTTTCTGTTTCTGCCGGCGACTTTTGCGCCGACCAATCAGAACGCCTTGAAAAATCTCAAAGACATCTGTTCCATTGCCGATTCCCCGTATGTGTTCCGGATCAACGGGAAGATGGTCATCAACAGTTATGAAGCCGCATTTCTGCCGCCGGAACGCTGGAAAACTCTGCTGTCTGAACTGCGCAGCACGTACGGCGACAAATTTCTGTTTGTTGCGGATATGAAGACCATCTGTCAGCGGTACCGCTATCGCCGCCCCATGGAGGATGACCCCGAAGCATATGATCGGAAAACCATGAATGAAATCCAGTCGTATCTGGATGTGGCGGACGGCATCGGTTTTTATCCCTATTCCTATAAACTGGATCCGGACGGCGCATACGGTCAGCACATTGACGATGAAATGGGAAAACAGCTCCGCAGTCTGTTCCGGCGGGTCTTTGCCGATCCGCGCAACAAGGGAAAAATTCTTGCCTGCGACTGCGCCATCGGATATGTGAATCCCCAAAGCGGACAGCTTACCCCGGATGAAGCGGGAACCGCCACTCTCCGGCATACGGTGGAAGCCGCTTTGGAAATGAATCCCGATTACATCATCCCGTTTGAGTGGAATGAATGGAATGAAAATACCGGAGTCATTCCGACGGTCCGCAAGGGTGCCGCCGCCATGCGCATCCTGCGGTATTACCGGATGAAACACAATGAAAGCAGACTGACGCCACTCCCGTTTGACAATGTACGGATTCCGAATCTGATTCTCAGTTGCCGCGCCGTGGTCAAACTGGGCGAACAGATTCATTACGAGCTGCTGAATCTGCCGGATGGTTCCGGTAAAGGGGAAATCAAGGCGGTTCTGAAAATCTATGACGCCGACGGCAAATGTGTGAAGGCGTTTCCGGAAACCGTTTTCGATCCTGTCCGGCTGGAAGCGAAAGATTTCCACATCGCCAGCGAAAATTATCCCGACAATCTGATTCTGCGTCCGGAACTCACTGTCACGGCAAACGGCATCACCAGAGTTTACAATGCATTTCCGCCGACAGTCCTGCGCACGTCCCACAATATTGATTACCTGTATACCCGTCTGCCGCTGCGTGAATACGAAGATGCTGCAGGAACATTTACAGTGGAAAAACTCAAAGACGGTTTTTACCGGATTCGGGGCAAAGTGAAGGCGTCATCGGAATTGAACACACTGGAAGTGATGGAGCGTCATACGGAAGCCGGGGCGATTGAAGTCGAGCCGGAATTTGACCGCAGTAAAGAGGAAGTGTTCCGCGTGGCATGTTCTTCTTACGGCTGGGTTCCGGTACAGGGAACGGTAACGGTTCCGGGCATGCCGGAAACTGTCGGTCGCAACTGGTATGTCGGCGGCAACCATAATTATGTGCTGAAAAGCGCGCCGACGCCGGGCGGTGTCCGGCTGGATGTTACCAGCGGCGGACATGGAACACGGTCGGTGCTGCTTGCCGTGCCACGCGGCAAAGCAGCCAATGCGGAAATCACAGTGAACATGAAGCAGGGCAGTCTGAAATTCAGAATCGCCGATGTGCTGAAATACGGCAGTGTCAGCGCGGAACTGGAGCCGGCAATGTTCTGGCGGGTGGAACGGGTGGTTTCCGAACCGGATATTCCCTTCTCCCTCAACCGTCGCGAAATGGAATTCGATACTATTGTCCGGAGTGAGAGCCGTTATCCGGTCTTTTCCCTGCGGGCGGTAACACTCGGCGGAAAACGCTGGCAGAGCGCACCGGTGATTCCGGAGAAACCCGCCGGCAAAAAAATATCCCTGCCCGTATATTCCGACACGGAACGGGAGGCTGTCTCCGTAGATGTCTTTGAAACATTGGTTCCGGATGCCGTTTATACTTTCACTCCGGCATCCGGGCGGATGCTGACGACGCCGTGGAAACAGGAATGGGCGGCGGAAATCGGCGGCGGATACCGTTACAATCTGAACAATATGAAGCGGCATTTCGGCAAGGAGGTCCGCCGGACCGGACCCGTCTGGAAACATACGGAAAAAGACGGAGACTTTCTGCGTTTCACGAAATATTCCAGTCTGACTTTCCTGCCGGATGTCTGGCCGCTGGGGGCGTTCACTTTCGATTGTGAAATCCGGCCGGATTCGGACAACTGCGTGCTGCTGCGGCATTCCAATTCCAACCAGACATCATCGGTCGGTTTCTTCATTGTGAAGGGAAAACTGACGATCGGTCATGTAAATACCGCCGGGGAATTCCGGCTGACAGAGACCCCGCTGGAAGTCCGCAAGGGGGAATGGAACAGAATCCGGATTTCGTCCAATCTGACTCGTTTCCATGCCACTGTGAACGGAACGTATTGGCGCGGCACAGTTTCCGGACGCGGCCGCATAGCTTCCGGTCTGGTGATCGGCACGGATTCCTGCCGTGATTTCATGCCGTCCCGTGATTTCCCCGACTTCACCGGAGACATGCGCAGTCTGCGGATCAGTCATAAATTTGAAAAATAAACTCAAAAAGACCTGAACTGCGGCAAGGCAATTGCGGATCAGTCATAAAATTGAAAGATCAACTCAAAAAGAGGAGAACAACATGAAAAAATCCATTATCGTCGGCACCATTCTCATGGCGTGCAGCGCTTTTGCGGCTCCTGTGCTGGAATATGACTTCAGTACAGGAAAAATGTTTCCCGCGAAACCGGTTCTGGTCGGTAATCCGGAAATCAAAGATGGCGCATTGGTGCTGGATGCAGAAAAAAAGCAATATCTGGAATTGCCGAAAGACCTGAATGTCTCAGCAGCCCGGAATTGTACATTTTATACTGTGTTGCGGTTTGGAGAAGACGGTTCTATGAAGAATGACGGTTCCGGCAAGAAAGTGGAATGGCAAGGTACATATGGAGCGCTCTTCTTCCGGAAAAACGATTTTATTGTGGGAATGTTCCGGCAGAATCTCTATCTCAATTGTGCCAAGGCAGATAGAAAATGGTTCAGCCCTGGCCTGCTTGTCCCCATGAAGAATTTCAATCAATGGTATCGGCTTGCCTGCACGTTCAGGAACGACGACGGCATCACAACTGCAACTCTCTATCTGGATGGCAGAAAGATCGGTTCCAAAAAGTTTGCAGACGTTTATGACGACAGCAAAAACACCGCCACATTCGGCAAAGGCTGGGGTGGAACTTGGTTCTTTTCCGGAGAAGTCGTAAAAATTATGGTTTACAACGAAATCTTAAGTGCAAAACAAATCGCCAGTATAAGCGAAGCGGATGCGGCTTTGATTAAACGATCTCCGCTTGAAAGATGAAACTATCTGCCGTGTGGAAAACTGCCGCTGGTCACTGAATAGTGTTTTTACTTCAGTACAGACACAAAACACTGATGCTGTCAATCGGAAAACCCGACCAATGACAAAAAACCGAAATCATATGATGCAGACCGTTGACCTGCTGCGTTCCAACTGTATCAGCTTGCCGCTGGAGGCGAAATCTCTCCGGCGGCGTCACCCGCAGAAGGACAGGAAGCGAAGCTTCGAGAGCCGCCGGAAATGCGTGACCACAGGAGAGCGCCGGACGGAAATTTCGCGCGTTGCGCGATCAGCGGTTCGCCGCTGGCCCACGACAAGGGCAGAGTCCTTGACTCGGGAAGAATGTGCGAGCATTCTTCCGCTTCAAAACCGACCCGAGGGGGGATGAAACCCAAAAAGAATCAATCCCAGGCAGAGGAATTCCACGTCAGTTCCGCCGCCCCTCGCGGTAAAAGAGCGGAGAAATGCCGATATAGCGTTTGAACTGTGCGGAAAACTCATAGGCGGAAGAATAGCCGAGGCGTTCCGCGATCTCGGCTATCGTCCGCTGTTTGTCCTGCAACAGCGCCGAAGCGGCGTCAAGTTTTCTCCGGACACGGTACTGCCACGGAGAAATGCCGAGGCGCGCTTTGAACACTTTACGGAAATGCTCGTATCCCCAGCCGTGACGGGCGCAGAATTCGTGCAGATTCACTGTCCCGGTGAAATTAGTCCCGAGAGCATGACATGCCAGTTCGATCACATTTTCCCTGCCCTGATCCGGCAGGACGATTCCGGTCCCGGTCTGACAACTCCGCAGGAGTTCCAGCACAGTCACTGCAAGTTCCGTTAGACGCTCCTCCGTGGCATTCTGCAAATCATGAATCAGGCGCCAGATGCGCTGCGGCAAATCCGGCACATCGCCCAGCTTCTGGACAGGGCGTTCCGTATGGATGATCCGCATGGCGCGCAATGATTGATAAAACAGCGGTCCGACCTCAAGATATACCTCGACCCAGCCGCTCCCCGTTTCAACGGCATTGCTGTGTGGAATCCCCGGCTGGCGCTGAAAAAAGGAACCCGCCTCCAACTGGTAACACTGTCCACGGTCATCCGTGAAAGTGCCCCGCCCGCGCAGAACGATCACCATGACATAGCGAGGCGAAATGAAGTTGAGAAAATCGACTCCGCCTCCCTTGCATGTAATTCCCGCTCCGATCCCTTCACGGGAACTGGCAACCCCCATGGACCGGAAAACCATGATCTTTTTGCCGCATCCGACTCCGGGAAACGGCGGGCAGTCCGCATTATTACCATTTTGCATATCCACTCTTACCATCGAACCTATTCCAATTTGAAAAAAAGAATCTATATTAAGCGATAATGTAAACCGGCTTTTTTTAAAATCAATACAGGAAAAGTACAAAGGGAGATTCTCTCATGAATTTCAAACTGGACGAGTTGATCTATCAGAGCCCCGAATGCACCGGATTGAACAGGGAACCGAACCGTTCCCCTCTTTTTCCATTCAAAAAGGAGTCCGATGCCCGCCATGCCGGACAGAACCGGGGTCCATGGTACCGGACACTGAACGGCGACTGGAAATTCAATTATTATGAAAAACCGCAGGACATCCCAGAAAATTTCATGGCGCCGTCCGTCAATGATTCCAAATGGAAGACAATTGACGTTCCAAGCTGCTGGGACATGCGCGGCTATGACTATCCGCATTATACCAATGCGCAGATGCCGTGGGGGGAACTTCCCCCGAAGGTCCCCGCGGAACGCAATCCCACGGGAATCTACCGCAGAACATTCGACATTCCCAAAAACTGGGCGGGAAGACGCATCCTACTGCACTTCGACGGCGTGGAATCCTGTTTCGCCGCCTATGTCAACGGGACCGCAGCCGGCATGAGTAAAGATTCTCGCGGCTCCACGGAATTCGATGTGACGGAACTCGTCAGAACCGGCAGAAATCAGATCACGGTTCTTGTCATCAAATGGTCCGACGGCACTTTCATCGAAGATCAGGATCACTGGTGGCATGCGGGAATCGTGCGCAGTGTCTACCTTTATTCCACCGGAAAAAACCATATTGCGGATGTACATGTCACTGCGACGCTTGACGATACCTTTGAAAACGGTCTCCTGAAAGTCGATATGCAGACGGGACATCCAGAAAAGATTGATCCGGAAAACGCTCCTTTCCTTGCCGTCCGCGTGTATGATGAGAACGACACTCTTGTTTTTGAACAGAAGCAGAACTGCGGCAAACATCCTGCGCTCGAATGGGGAACCGCGGATTACCGCAGAATTCACACCGGTCTCTCCGGCATGATTGAGAAAGTTCATCCGTGGAGCGCCGAAATTCCCTCACTTTACACCCTGACTGTAACCCTTTACGATAAAAAAGGCAAAGAACAGGAGGCCGTCTCCCAGCGGATCGGTTTCCGTACGGTCAAAGTGGAAAAGCGTCAGCTCCTGGTCAACGGACAGCCCGTTCTGATTTGCGGAGTCAATCGGCATGAGCATGATGATTTGAACGGGCGTACAGTTTCCATGGAGCTGATGCGGAAAGACCTCGTCCTGATGAAACAGTTCAACATCAATGCGATCCGCACGTCCCACTATCCCGACGCGCCGGAATTCTATGATCTCTGCGACGAATACGGTTTTTATGTGATCGACGAGGCGAATCTGGAGTGCCATGCTTTTTATAACGACCTCACAAACAATCCGGCATGGACTGCGGCGTTCGCCGACCGCGCCATGCGCATGGTCATGCGCGATAAAAACCACCCGTGCATTATTCTCTGGTCACTTGGAAATGAATCCGGCGTCGGTCCAAACCATGCCGCAATGGAAGGCTGGATCCGCCATTATGATCCGTCGCGTCCCGTGCATTACGAAGGAGCAACCCACGGCTGGAAATACGACTTCAACGCGCATCTCTCCGATATCGTCTGCCCGATGTATCCCCATGTCGACCGCATTGCGGAATGGGCGGAAAAAATCACCGACGACCCGCGCCCGATGATCATGTGCGAATACTCTCATGCCATGGGAAACAGCAACGGCGGACTCAAAGAGTATTTCGATGCATTTGAGAAATATTCCTGTCTCCAGGGAGGTTTCATCTGGGAGTGGCTCGATCACGGCATCCGCACCGGAGAAAAAGACGGCAGGCCGTGCTGGTGCTACGGCGGCGACTTCGGCGACAAGCCTTCCGACTACAATTTCATCACGGACGGAGTGATCTGGCCGGACAGAACGGCGCATCCGGGGCTTTATGAATTCAAAAAGCTGGCGCAGGAAGTAAAATTTGAAGAAGTCGATGCAAAAACGGGACGATTCCGCATCATCAACCGCAGATATTTCAAAGATCTTTCCGATCTCCGCATCAACTGGGAACTCTCGGTTGACGGAAAAACGGTTCAACAGGGAACTCTCGGCACCCTTGACCTGCCTCCGCGTCCATACCGCATTGAAGACAGAATATCCCGGGAATCATGGTTTACCGCTTATCGAAATAATACGGCAGCGTTTCAGCTCAATCTGGAACACCCGGAACTTGTCGAAGGACAAGAATGCTTCCTTACTTTCCATGCGGTTCTTGAGGAGGAAACCAAGTGGGCGGACCCCGGTTTTGAAGTCGCGTGGGAACAGTTCAAAATGCCGTTCGCCGCAAACAGGCGGAACAATGTGGAACTTGTTCCGGAAAAAAATATCAAGATTGATTTCAATGCAAAAAAAGCGTTTCTTGCTTTGGGAAAACAGCCTTTGGTTCTCCAACTGCCTGAACTCAATATCGCACGTGCCCCGATTGACAACGACGGACTCAAAATCACGACACTTCCGCTGGAACAGAAGTATAAAATTCTGTATCAGTGGGAAAAGGAAAAAGGCGTTTATTCCTTCCGCAAGGTAAAACAGACAATTTCTGCGGAAAAAAATACGGCAGCCATCACTTCAGTCTGGCAGGGCGGCGTGCTCAAAGACCGTATTATACTGCGGGAAACGGCAGTGATCGGTTCGGATGGCGTGATCCATTTCGAGAACCGTTTTGAAATCGATAAGGGGCTTGACGACCTGCCGAGAATCGGCATTCTGCTGAAACTCCCGGCGGACTTTGAAAATGTCGCATGGTTCGGACGCGGACCGCAGGAAAACTACTGTGACAGAAAAGCGGGATATCCGGTCGGATTCTACCGGTCCACAGTCGATGAAATGCACGTCCCGTATATCATGCCGCAGGAAAACGGCCAGCGCACGGATGTCCGTTTCGCAGCATTGAGCAATGCCGCAGGGCAAGGCATCCTGATTACAGCCCCGGAACACATGGAATTCTCGGTCAGCCGTTACTCCATGCAGACTCTCTACAGGACAATGCATGAACATGAACTGGAGGCGGATGACTGCATCTACCTGAAACTCGACTTTTTCCAGCGCGGGCTCGGCACCGCTTCCTGCGGTCCCGATACGCTTGAAAAATACAGAAGCAAGGCGGGAACCTGTGTGTTCCGTTTCCACCTCTGCCCGTTTGCGGAATTTCCGGCGGAACTTTCAAAAACGGCGCGTGCGGCGAACCAGATATCATAAAGTCGTTCATCCAAGAAAAGCAGAGCGTAATTCGTTATGCCCTGCTTTTCAGTCCTCTTGGAAGCTTTTTATCTTGGCATGATGCCGGAACTGAAGCGGCGTCATGCCGAACTTCTTTCTGAACAGAGAACAGAAGTAGGCGGATTCCCTGAATCCGAGTTCAAAGGTCAGATCACTGACAGACAAGCTGTGATCCTCCTGCAGGAGACGGCACGCTTCCTGAAGTTTCAGGTCCAGCAGATACTGCCCCGGAGTTTTCCGGAAAAACCTCTGCCAGTGGCGGAGAAATGTGCTGCGCGACATCCCGTAATGCGCCGTCAGTTTCACAATATCAATTTCCTCTTTGTAATGCAGCTGGAAATAAGAGGCGATGCTGCGGATTCTCGTTTCATAATAATCCGGGCGCAGAATGGAATAATTATAACTGAATATCAACAGTTCCAGAAGCTGGAATGCCGCAAGGTCGATTCTGTCGGTCACGCCGAATTCATGAGACTTTTCCATCAGATCCATGAGTTCGGTAATCAACTGGTTTTCCTTTGTCCCCAGATGAATCTCCCAGACCGGTTTCTCAGGAAAGGGAAGCATACTGCGCAGGGCGGCTTCCATTTCCGCGGCATAGGTGAAATGAACAACGTCGCGGGGAAACTCCACTCCAAAGGTATGAACGGTTCCCGGGGATTTCATGATGACGTTCGGAAATTTGACCCGGTAAGCCGTGCCATTGATGTATTCCGCAGCGGTGAGAGCCTGCGAATAACGCCGGATGCACACCTCGAACCGCTCATAATGATAAGTCCGCTCAGGGTAGATTCCGCCATGCGTATAGCCGAGCGACTGAACCGGAAAAGGAAAACGGCTCAATCTCGGCAGATCCGCAATATTCAAATCTTTCCACATTTCGCCTCTCACGTTTCTCATAAGATAATGCCCTGTTCCTTTTTTTCAATAGACGGGATTTGATTATGAAAAGATTTACTGTGCATGGCGCGAAAATGGCTGGAAAACCGACAGCCGGCACAAGTCATTTTCCGACTTCAATTCTGTAATGAAACTCGCGTTCCGCTCCGGGGGCAAGCGAAACACCGCCGCTCAGAAACTCAACGGTCATCATCGGTGTCTTCGAATTGGCATTCCAGCAATAGACGCCTTCAAATCCGGGACCGGGGAAAAATGCCATCGAATCTTTCAGCACTTTATCCTGCGCACTGATCACAACCGGGCCGCCGTCCCAGAGCCGGCTCTTTCCATGAGGCAGGAAACCGATTTTCACATTCTTCCTGAGAAACAGATTGTCAAGTCCGCTGTTCTGCGTGACTTTTTCCGTCCCGAGAGATATGGTCAGATTCTTCTTGCCGAAACGCAGTCCCGGCTGCGGGTAATTGTTTACTCTGAATCCGAAATTCATCATATGTGATGTCGGATTACTGAATCTGAACCTGACAAGAATCGTATTCCCGTCCAGCTCGAAACTCCTTGCAATCCGGAGATCCATCAACGGATTCTGTTCCGGGTTCGCCCCCTCATAAGGGGGAACGGTTGCAGTGGAAACCACCACCGGATTCCTGCCGTTGACCTTCATATCTTTCAGCATAAATTGAATTTTCGGCTGTTTTGCGTCATACAGCATCAGTTTTCCAATATGCCCCCCGCTCAGCAGTTCCCTGCCCCCTGCATCACTCAAGGCAGTAAGTTCACATGTTCCCAGAGCATCCATTTCCGCATTAAGTTTACCATTGCTGATCCTCAGCACCGGACTTCCTTTCGCACTGGCGCCCCAGACAATGGAGGCTTCCCTGCTCCTCACCTCGCGGAAAAGATCACCGGCGGTATTTTTAGCCTGCATCGACCTGATCTCCGCTGCAAGCGGCTCCTGCTCCGGAAGTCTGTATGAATGTACAACTTCCACTCCATTCGGAGGAATCTTCACAAGGAACTTCAGCCCTCTGCCCGCAACTTTCAGAATCACAGGCTCCTTTTCATCATAGTTGAACAGAGTAAACACGAACCTGCCGTCTTTTTCATGTGCAAGGCATCTCAATTTTTTTGAAAAATCGGGATAATGAAGCATCAGTTTTCCGCCGTTGCCGGAAGTCACCTCTTTCGATATCGTGTTCTCCGGGGTGAAGGCAAACTGACTTTCAACACGTTTGCCGTCCGCATAAAAATCCTCGCATCCTGAAATCAGTTTATAAGCGGAGGCAATACTGTGAAAATAGTGTCCCGAAAGAGTGTCATCCGGCCACAGTCCGAATCCGGCGCCGCCGAGCGCCGCAGTCGCAATGATATTCTGCCTGAGTTTTTCAGGCGTGTACTGGCGAAAGAAACTCCACGAAGTCTCCGCAGGATCGTTCAAGGGGAAAAAAGGTTTTTTCAATGATTCGATATTATATTTCACATCATCGTAATACTTTGTCCCCGTATAGTAAGGCATATGCAGATGAAGATCAACAACAGAGTCGGACAATGCGACATCCACCGCGCACCATGCGGCTACCCGTTCCCTCCCTGTGCCGGGATCATGAAGATTGTCCGAGCAGAGCCAGAACTCTGTCCCCGGCGCCTCCTCGCGGAAGATCTTCGCAACCTTTGCAATATATTCCGCATGAAGTCTGATCATATAATCAAGCCACTGCTGCTTGTATTTCCGGGTGATTTCGGCAATGGAGGGAACGGACGGCAGATTCATCTTCTTCGCGAAACGGGCGCGCCCGGCTTCATCCATTCCTCTTGCATGGGGCTCAAAATCCCAGATTGCAACCTTGACTTCCGGATTCGTTCTGCGCCATTCCCGGATCGAATTCCGCAGATAGGTTTCAAAAAACTTTTCCGGGTCGTCGAGCTGATACCAGTTCGCCGTATAATGGGCATGTTTTCCTTCGGAATCCATATCCGCGGGGGCTTTTTTCCGGTATTGCTCCAGCGCCTTTCTGGAATCCTGATACGGAAACATGATATAGTTCCCGCCGAGCATGATGCCGTTCCGGTAGGCGGGATCCGGCTTTTCGTTGATTGAGTTCAATTTTAACGGCTGTTTTACAAGCGTGTGCCAGAACGCCGTCATCTTTCTGCCCAGCTCCGGAAAAGGAGAATGAACCGCTCCGGACTGTGAAATCATGAATCCGAACCTCCCGCACGGGCGGAAACCGGTTTTCACGGGAGGAAGAACCTCAATCATGCCCGATTGCTCCGGCTGTTCCTCCTCACCGATTTTCAACGTCCAGTAAATCGGGCTCTTCTTTCCGGCACTTCCCGCCGCCGCATTCAAAAAAAGACGCTGGGTATACCATGACTGTCCGAACCAGACATTGAACTGTTTCTCGAAAGCAATCCGGTAACGCCGGTAATCTTCGCCATTGCGCTTCACGGGACTTTCCGTGACATTCTGCGCGATTAAATCGCGTTTGCCGTTACGCAGTGCGGCGTGAGTCTCCGACACCCCTTCCAGTGTCAGGTATTTGGGAACATCAAGCGTCATGACCGCATTCTTCCCGGTATATTTCCCGTTTCCCTTTCCACGCAGATTCAGTGTTCCCGGCAGATTCTCGCAAATGCCGAACGGCACTTCCTTCAAAAAATTGAATGGAAACAGATCTGCCTGAAATGATACCTTTGCAGGTTCTTTTCCAACTTCTTTCAGAGAAATGGAATCAAACCATGCCGTGCCCGTCGAATCCCGGATGCCAAGTGCGACAATCGCATCCGTCCCGCCAAAATATCTGGAATTGAAGCGGTGCCGCACCTCCGTCCAGTCGAAAGTTCCCGTATCATACTTCCAGAGCCCCTTGCTTCCATAGTGAAGCGTCTTATTCCCGACCGTTACCGCGATATAAGCGCCGGATTTCGGCTGAACAGCAATGTTCCTGCCCCTGATATAACAGGAAATCTCATACTGCGTATCTGGTTTCAGCCTGATGTTCCGCTGGATCACATACGGGCGCCATGCCACTCCCTGTGCATCATTCCGTATCAGTTTCACGGACGAGGAACCCGAATCGGCGGACACTGTCTTATCAAGTTCAGATGCGGTATACGGATCACTTCCCTCTTTCGGTACCTGCCAATGTTCCAGTCCATTGGAAAAGGAACCGTTTTGAACCAGTTCAGACGCGGAAAGGAAAAAGGCTGCGCCGAAGATCAGCATGCTTGTCTGCAATTTCATATTTTATTCTCCCTGAGCCAATTTCAAAACGATTGGC
>DPDG01000119.1:1970-29793 GCA_003526375.1 Lentisphaeria bacterium | reverse complement strand
ACCGGAAATGGGTAATTTAAAAAACAATCAACGCAAGCTCAAACAGGAGGGCAAAAATGACAATTTCAAAGATGTATGGGACGGCAGTGAAAAAAATCTGTTTTTCCATTGTTACGGAGAGTGTAAATTTCTTCATAAACTCCGCTGCAAAGTCTTTTTCTGACGTCAATTCTGTTTTATATTGAGAATTTTCCAGTTTGAGCTCGACAGATTTTTCAGAAATACAAAGCCTTTTCATAGAAAAACCATCAACAGTTCCCCATCCGCTTTGAGGATCAATCCAGTTCATTGAATCGTTATTCTTTGCAAAATAAACTGTTTTCCCTGATTCTCTTGCTATTAAAACAGAGATGTCGCTTGAGCGTAATTCTATCAGTTCAGTCATAATGTCAATAGTTTCCTTGGAGTTTTTGATATCCAGCAGTCTCTTAAAGTTTTCCTATTAAAGAGTCAACCCTACTTCTGCAAAAATTTCGCGGCACCGCAGCATGAAATACAATGCCCAGTCCTGATCGTTAGCCCACGGATCATAAAATCCTCCGCAACGGGCAGGTTCTTTGATAGAACCATCTTCATTGGTCAGAGCTACCGACCGGGGATAGATATAAGCACAGGAGGCAAAGCCGCTGCGACGGAAAAGACACATGCAATTGCGAAGATTCTTCTTCGCTCTGGCAAAATATTCATGATCTCCAGAGCACAAGCCGTAAAGCGCATAGGCATATCCAGAAAGACAACTCCAGTAATGCGGGAAGGTATCTCCCAGCATCCGCCGTTTTCCGAACCAGAAGCCGTCCCAGTGCCGAATCGGAACTTCGCAGAGCCGGTAATCCGGCTGATGCCCATGAAAACGGTCAAGCATACGAATATGAAGCTTGGCATCCTCTGTCAGACCGGCTGCGGCAAACATAGTTGCTACAGGGGTGACAATTGTCTGTTCAAAGCGGACTTCGTGCTTTGGATAATTGGTATCATTATTGCGCATTTGAGCAATATGTCCTTGAACGAGCTCTTCCAACTCTCTGTCCGAATGACCGGTTTCCTGCAGAAAATTCAGATAACCAGGGAAATTGCATCCGTTGGGATAGAAATGGGCTCCCCCTTCGCTATAGTAGAACTTGAGGGAACGGCGGGAATAGTCAATATAACGTTCTTCCAAATGAATTTTATACATTTCCATCCAGAACGTTACGATCCATGGAATATTATACAAACGCACTTCCTCCGCCGGATTTTTTCCGGGATTACTGAACACCCTGCCGCTGTCAGGATCGTAGGTCTCTCTCAGCAGAAACTCTTCAAAAAGTTTAAGGCTGTTTTCCATGGCTGTTTCTTTGTGTGTCTGCAAGTATTTGCAGAGAAGCATGGCCATTGCCAGACGTTCCCTCATTGCATTGTGATCCGGGGAAAATGAACTGTAATATTGCGTATTTTCCTCAAAATCATAAATCAAATATGCGCCGTACAGTGGGCTTTCCTCATCCAGATTCTGCTGATGCGAGACGATAAAGTCCAAACGTTTTTTCACCACCTCGTCAAAAGGCGCCGAACAGAAACCATTGGCGTATGCGTTACTGCCGTTGACATTGAACCGGAACCGATATTCCCCCTCTTTTTCCGGAGTATAGCTGACCTGCAAGGTATTGCCACTGATAACTGACGGAATTTTTTCATCGTTGCAAAATGCTTCGGCTGAGGTAATTTTTTCTCCTGAAGTCACTGTCCATTCAAAACTCTCGTTCTCGTAAACAGTTTCCTGTTTCGCGGTTATTTTGCGAAGATGAGGGAAGCGAAGCAGATTTTTTTCAAAATCTCCCTCAGGAAAGGCTTTCAACTCCCATGCGATTTCATATTCTTCTCCGGCATGAAGATGAAAGAGGGCCGGATGAACCAGAAAATCCCCTCGGTCATTACTGGTTTCCTTAGCTAAACGCTCCACTGAATAGCAATCCAAAGCTCCTGCGACAAGAAAAAGTCCCAGCTCCGTACTGAAAAATCCCTGCTTAATTGCGTGAATCCAGGAATTTTCTCCGCTGCACCATAAATGTACGTTGCAATTATGCGTTTTACTCCAGAGCGCAGAATCGTAGCGATCTTCAAAGGTCGTATAAATTGCAAGTTGACCGCGTTCAAAAAACAAATCGGTACTGTCGATATTTTTAAATTTGTAGGATTCATACAGTCCGGTTTCGGTTAACGTTCGGGTGACAGTTACTGCCAATCCTGCATAAACATAACGTGATACGGCATTATTATTTTTTATTTCCAAGCCGAGAAAATCCATATTCTGCAAATGTCCCCACCAGATGCAGTCACGCTTGGGAACACCCCACACACCAAGTCCTTTGATCCAGTTCATTTGTTCCGGATCATTTTTAAGAATCAGAGAAGATACGCCTCCCGATTTACCATCCAGTTTTATTTTGAAAAATTTATTTTCCATGATTTCCTCAGATTAATTGTTCGAGATAAATTTCCAGTTACTTTCAAGCAGTGCGATTCGTTGTGCCACACAGTCGTGCGAATACAGCGGGTCTTCCGGCGTATTCTTCACCCAGTCGAGGAGTTTACCCACCGTGGTCGTTGCGACGTGCATTCTCGTGTCGCTCGAAGCGTAATAGATGAAAACGTCTCCGTTCTCCCGTGTCACCAGACCGTTGCAGAAAACCACGTTGGAGACATCGCCTACACGTTCCTCTTTGTACGGCGCAAGGAAGAACCCGCCCGGGGAAGCGATCACCTTTGCCGGGTCGTTCAGATCGCAGAGAAATGCGTAGAGCACATAACGCAACCCTGCGGCGGTATTGCGCACGCCGTGGGCGATATGCAGCCAGCCGTCAACGGTCTTGATCGGCGGAGCGCCGCAACCGTTTTTCACTTCCTTGATCGTGTGGTAGATTTTCTGATCGACGATGATCTCGCGGTCGAGCTTGGCGTGTTCAATGGAGTCCGAGAGCCCCCAGCCGATGCCGCCGCCGGTTCCCGCATCGATGAAACCGTCCTGCGGACGGGTGTAAAAGGCGTATTTCCCATTGATAAACTCCGGATGCAGAACGACATTGCGCTGCTGTGGCGACGGTGTGACAAGATCATCGAGACGCTCCCAGTTTTCAAGTTCACGGGTGCGGACGATGCCGCAGGCGGCGACCGCCGAGGATTCGTCGCCCTTCTTCGCAGCTGGATCTTTGCGCTCGGAGCAAAAAAGTCCATAGATCCAGCCGTCCTCGTGACGGGTGAGACGCATATCGTAAACGTTGGTGTCCCGATTGTCCGTTTCCGGGAGCAGAATCGGCTTTTCGCGGAAACGGAAGCCGTCGATGCCGGTTTCGGAGTCTGCCACAGCGAAGAACGATTTGCGATCGTTTCCCTCCACACGGCAGACGAGCGAAATTTTCCCCTCCATTTCGATTGCTCCGGCATTTAGAACGGCGTTGACACCGAGACGCTCCATAAAATAGGGATTGGTCGCCGGATTGAAGTCGAATCTCCACGCCGGGGGGATCATTTCATTGGTGACGATCGGGTTGACGTAACGCTCGAAACAACCGTTGTACCATGAAGTATCCACACGGTTGGTTTGCAAGATCAACTCTTCATAACGGTTGATGACTATCGCTTTCTTTGAAAAAAAATCACACATTTAACAACTCCCTTCAAATTTTTATTCAACTTTTCCCGCTTGGAATTATAAACTATCTGGTCAAATCGACAATCGAAAGCATGGCGCCTTTCTTTGCCGTAGTATAAATAATATAAAGTTTGCTATCACATTCATGTGCGATAGGATAACTCCATTCAGGAGTACAGTTTATTGCCGGATCATTACCGTTACGCAGAATAACTCCTTTTACGAAAGTCAGCTTTTCCGGCTCGGTAAATGCAATAAAAAGCTGTTCCCGGCCTGATATCTCATTGCCGATGATATAATTTTTGCCGTCGGCAAGATGTCCGGAATAGATTTTGGAATCACCAAGAGGAATATCAGTTCGCATGGGGGCGCTCCACGATTCGCCGGAATCAGTACTTACATAGACAAGCGGACTCCTCCAGCGTGTAAAAGCATAAATCGTTTCACCCTGAACAATCACCGATGTTTCCGGAAAAACGAATTGGTTTCCTTCCGGCAGGGAATTGTCCTTTTGAAATGGAACGATCCTCCACGGTCCGGTCATCTTCCCACTATCAGAAAGCATGACCGCCGGAATTTCCAGAAGTTCATCCAGTTTTCCGGTACGTCCGGCAAGAAGAAGTTTCCCGGAAGCAAGGCGTTCCGCATTGCAGTTGAGTTTAAACGGCAATGGTTCGGAACGGAAAAATTCAAATTTCTTCGTTGTTTCATTGAAGCGGTAATACTCCAGCGAATGAATCTTATCAAAGCCGATCATTGTATTGACCAACATATAGAGCGTATCATCGCTCACACCAAAAACAGGCGGACAATACTGCAACTTGCCTTCCGGATCTTCGCAGAGTGTTTCCACTGCATCCCAATTTTTTCCGCCATCATGGGAACGGCAACCGCGGATTATGGTTCTGCCTTCGAGTTCTTTTTCCGGACAATTATACCATGCAGCAAAAAGCGTACCATGAAACTCAATGATTGCGCTTTCATGCAAAAATGCGAATTCTGCATCGGGATAGTGAATACATTGTGTTTCCACATTGCCTGCTGCGGATTCCAATTTGAAATCCGCAGATAGAAACGAAATATATTTCAGCTGATTTTTCAAAGATTCATTTACCATATAATTTCCTCCTGTGACATTTTTGTTCTTTTTTACCAAATACGTTCCGGCAGACCGAGGGTACAGGAAACGGCATTGCGGGTCGGGTGAACCGGATGTGTGGTGTTGAGCCGGTTTTTAGTGAATCCGACCGCATAACCGCTCTCTTTGTCGGCAAAGCCTTCCGAACCGGCGGCACCGCCGTGTCCGAACATGCGCCCTATATTCTTCCGGGGGCCGCAGAGAGCGTATCCGAGACCGAATTTATCCCATGATTCAAAATTCAGCGGTTCATCCGGCAAACGACAGAGCCGGGTCGCATTTTCAATCGTATCGTCACGCAAAAGGCGCACGCCGTCAGCACCGCTGCCAATCAATGAAGCGTAGAGCCGTGCGATCGCTCCTGCATTCATACAGCCGTTGCTGGATGGATTCAAGCCGCTTAAAACGTTCGGCTCATTGTACTCTATTCTCACATCGGAGAAAATGGTTCCGTCGATTTTTGCAAGATTTACAAACTTTTCCGGCGGCAGTCCGAAAAACAGCGTATCGATCTGCAGCGGTTCCAGAATATTTTCCTTGAGAAGTTCTTCAAACGGCTTCCCGGCGGCACGTTCTGCGATAATTCCGGTCAAAACGCCGTAAGTGTAGGCGTGATAATGGTGTTTGCCGCCGACGGTATCCTCCGGCACAGCGGCGGCGAGCGTGGCAGACACGGTCGCCCAGTCAAACCGTTCAGCGAGCGTAAGCTCCGGCGGCATCGTAAAAAGCCCGGCTCGATGCGACAGTACATCGCGGATCGTCGTATTTTCTTTGCCGTTGCATCCGTATTCCGGCCAGTATTTCGTGACCGGATCATCATACGACAGAATGCCATGTTCTGCAAGAATGTGCATCAGAGTTGTCACAACCCCTTTGCCTACGGAAAAGACCGGAAACAGCGTCTGACTGTCGATCTTCTGTTTCCGGCTTGCATCGGTGTATCCGGCAGAGAGATCATAGAGGAGTTCTCCGTGGCGGTAGACAACAAGCTGACAGCCGCATTCTTCACCGGAAGCGACAGTATCATTGAGGATCTGCTGAAGTTTTGTTTCAAGATTCATCGATACATTTCCCCTTCTGCAAGCAAATGAAGTTTAAATGTTCTGAGCTCAAATGGTTTGAAACTCAGATGAACAATACCATTTTCCGGAATATATTCCTTGTTGTTTTCCCATTCCAGAAGCGTAGTTTCTGTCATTTTATACGATGTTTTTACCGTAGTCGATGAGTGACGCCCGGCAGTTTCCGACAGCCGGACAACGAAACAAGCTTCTTTTTCAGCAAGTTTGACAGCGCTGACTTCAACAGAGGACATGGCCGACAGCAATGGAAATTCCAGTCTGCCGTTTCTTTTGTCAAAACAGAGCGGAGTCCGGTTCAGACAGACAGCTTCCCGGCGGACATCACTGTTCAGAATATTTCCGGTATGTGGCAAAAAGCTGTAAGTGACCGTTTGCTGCCCCTGATCTGCTTCCCAGTCCGGAAACTTGGGAGCGCGTAGCAAAGCCAGATCAAGGATATTGCCCAGCAGACGATAACCATATTTGCAGTCGTTCAGCAGAGCCGCGCCATATTCCTGCTCCGAAAGATCGGCATATTTATGCACAGGGACTTCAAAACGTGCCGAATCCCAGCTGGTATTTGTATGCGTCGGTCGTTTGATATAGCCGAACTGAATATCCGATGTGCTTTCGTTGGTATAAACCGTTACCGGGAAAGCTGTCCTGAGGTGTTTTCTGGCTTCCTGCCAATCGATTTCAGTCTCGAAGTCAAGGCGCTTTGATGTTTTGCCGAGAATCACACGCTGCCGGATTTCTGAATCGCCAGCCTTCAACTTAAATTCTGCAATATCGCGCACCACACCCCGCTGAATCCGGCATGGTTCCACAGCATGGGCTTGATCGTACAAACAATTCCTGTATGCTTCGTCCAGATTCCATGCTTCATAATAAGATGGGCGGTCCACATAAAGCGAAAGCACGTTTGCCGGTTCATCGGCCGGGATAAATTCACGCTGTAATTCCTTGTCAAATGCAGAAATCAAGTGTGCGTTTGCATCAAGGATATAGCGGATATAATCGTTTTCCAAGACGATATTTCCGGTTGTGCTTTCCACTTGAACAGGAAGCGCCTTTTTATGCCGTCTGAAAACAGCAGTCCCGAGCGGCGGGATCGTGACCGCTGCCGAAAAACATCCATTATACTCCTTCTGTACAGGCACGGAGATCCCGTTTTGGCTCAACCCATCGCCTTCCCATGAACAGGGAAGTTCGATAATCCCCTGATACGGAACACTCAGAGTATTGACACACGCCAGCGTGTTTTCATCGTAAACAAAAAGTTTCGATACCGCATCTTTTTGAATTTTCTGCAAAGATGCATAGGCATCTTCATATTCCTGAGCGCTTTTTTCATAAACTGCCTGAATCGAAGAGCCGGGGAGAATATCATGGAATTGATTCAGCAGAAGAATTTTCCATATCCGTTCAAGTTCCTGACGCGGATATTGCGTCATCGGCAGGGCACTGCAAAGAATTTCTGTTGCAGAGATCATCTCTTCGAGTTGCCGATTGTTGCGTTTTGAACGTGCTTGACTGGTCAGAGTTCCGCGGTGGTTTTCAAAATAAAGTTCTCCGCTCCACCGGGGCAGTTCTTCCCGGTGCAGCTCAAGACGTTCCAAAAATCGGTCGGCACGTCCGAAGCGGAATTTCGGAGAACCTTCCAGATTCTGCAAACGCAATGCCCGTTCGATGTATTCGTCTTTCGGACCTCCGCCGCCGTCACCGATTCCGAAGCAGCTCATAAATTCTCCGATCACCGTATTTTCATTGCAACGGGTTTGTGCTGGAACAAGTTCACTCGGACGTGCAAACGCAATATAACTGTTTTCCGGCAGAAAATGGGTCAGAAGTTCACTGCCGTCAAGTCCCTGCCATAAAAATGCGTGATAAGGAAATGTGTTGGTTTGATTCCAGGACATTTTCTGGCTGACGAAAAAAGGACATCCGGCTTTTCGGGCAATCTGCGGCAAAGTTGCTGAATAGCCGAAAACATCCGGGATCCATAGATTCTTCACCTCGATTCCAAATTCATCGCGGAAGAAATTTTTACCGTACAGAAATTGGCGGATCAGCGATTCTCCGCCAGTGATATTGATATCCGGTTCCACCCACATGCCGCCGAGGATTTCCCAGCGCCCGCTTTTGACCGCATTTTTGACTTTTTGATAAAGCTCCGGGTAGCGCTGACGCACAAAATCATAATGCAACGCGGAGGACGCGCCAAATACATAATCAGGGTATTTTTCCATTAAATCCAGCTGATTGGCAAAGGTGCGAGCGCATTTCCGGATCGTTTCCCGGACGGGCCAGAGATACCCTGTATCAATATGTGCATGGCCGACTCCGGTCACTGTCATCGCACTGGAACATGCCGGACGGGCCAGTTCTTCCGCAAGTTCCGCCCGTGCAAGTGCAGCATTTGCAGGTTTTTCCGCATACCGGTCCGCTGCCCGGTTGATGGCGCACACAATCAGATCTCCATGACGGGAACGCTGCGGCAATGTTTTGAGCAGATCCAGCAGGATTTCCAGATCGAGAGCAAGCTGCCAGCGTTCCAAATTGAAACAGCCGATGCGCATTAAATTGGCAACTGCTTTAAAATTGCCGAAAGGGTTGGATTGGGTAAGTTCCGGATCTCCATCCTCATCCAAACCGAGAATGATATTTCCGGCTGCTTCAACCATAAATTCGATCTGCCGCCCAGCCGGACAATCAGGCAGTCGGTAATACTCTTTGCGGAAATCCGGAGAGAGCGTGGAACCTGCACTGAAACCATAAACAGGCACTCCGCTTTTGTCAAAAAGCAGAGCTTCTCCACCGAGATTCAGGCGTAATGCGATGATCTTTCCCTGCCACTCTTGTGGAACCGCCGCCCGGAAACGGAAGTAGCCGCTCTCCCAGGCATCGCCCCATACATCACCTTCCGATACCGGTTGAAATTTCAATCCGTCAAGCTGCTGAAACGGCACAGGTTGTTTCGAGCAAGCGACTTCTGCCTGTAAAGGAAATTCGGCATCCATAAAGTTACGGGATACCCGGTCAAGAAAACGTTCGGCCCGTTCGCGACAAATCTGATATTCTTTGTTGTTCATAAAAATATTTTCCGATGCAATATTGTTTTTTTAAGAAAGATGGAACAGGTTGTTCCGGTTGTTCGTTGATACTGCAGAAACCGTTAAATCCTGTCGCATTGAAGCCATAGTATGATGTCCGGCAATTTCCGCATCCAGTACGGCAGCATTCATTTTCCGGTCTGTATGGAGCAAAATGCGAACCATGAACATTCCATCCGGCAAAAACAGATTTTCTTTTGCATCGTTTTTCCCGTGCTTGGGACAGTAAGGGGTAGCATTGAAGCTCATGCATTCGGGATGTGCCAGCAGATCCTCCCGGAACGAAGGGATCCGTTCACCGGAAACAGACCATTGAGCCCGCTTTTCCGCAGGGGTCAGAGTAAACTGGCATGTCCCACCGTTCCCTTCAAAGATAACGATCAATTCTGGATCGGTTGAATCGACTGTAAATTCAAGCATAACATCTTGGTTTTCAGGGATTTCAATCCGTCCATGGCTGAAATCATAGTGAAATATCGTTTGCTGTATCATCGTTTTTCCTTTCTGAAATTTTTATAAAAAAGCAAAATTGATAGAATTTTTCATTGATTTCGTATTTCTCCAGTGTCTGCGGACCGCAGGAACCGGTTCCGAGGCCGCGCTGGATCAAGTCAAGCGTGAGAACCGTTTCCGGGCGTTCCGTCAGTTCATGAGGGTGGAACGCTCCAAAAAGATCGTGCGGTGTGTAATGGCTGGCGCCGAACTCAAAGTGTTTATTCGACGTGATTTCGATTCTGGCATCACCGGATTGCAAGGAGAGAAAGCGCACACCGGTGCGGTTGCCGTTCTCCTGCGGGATCACATAGCCGGAAGTGAAGTTTTCCCGGACGGTCGAGCGGTAAAGTCCGACCTGTGCCGAAGCACAGCGGTCGATGTAATTTTCCCACGGCCCCCGTCCGAAGTATTCAAAATCCCCGAAACCCGGAGTGGTCATTGCCAACACGCCGATGCGCGGCATCGACGGAAACGATTCCGGAATATGGTACTCCTGAGAAAACGCAAATGTGCCGTCCTGCCGTGCCGTGATTTGCTGGATGAAATAAAGCGTGTCGGTTGTACCTTTGCACGCATATTTGCAAGTCAATGTGAAATTTTCCGCATCGGCGAAGATACTGCAAAGCTCCGGTTTGATCTGATCCAGTCCGGCTGCGAGCCATTTGCCGAGCGGTTTGTTTTCCTGACCGGTCCAACCGCGGACCCCGTCATTATCCGTCCCGGCACGGAAGAAATTCGGGTTAAATGCTTCCGGCAAAACCGTTTTCTCATTCTGACGCAACTCTTTTACAGAGCCGTCTTCACTGATGACAAACCCGGTATCGCCGCAGAGCAAATGCCAGATGTTGCCGCTTTTTTTCAATGAACGTTTTATGTTGATTTTTTCTGTAACGGTTACGGGTTCCGCCGGAACATGTCGTGTCAATTCGATCTGTTCGTGAGCGAGCAGTGTTCCCGCATTGGCCCATGCGGTATTTTCTGCCAGAACAAAATCAAAATTGATGAAAATTTCTTCGTTTTCGAGACGTTTTAAATCATTCAGTGGCAATGTGAAATCCATTGTTTCTCCAGGCTGGATGTTTTCGATGCCGGTCAGCTCGCCGGAACGGACCGTTTTACCGTTTACTTCAACGCTCCACGTTCCGGCGAGATCGGCAAGATCCGTGAAATCCCTGCGGTTTTTCAGACAGAATCCGAAGGGTTCGCCGTAGGATGTAACCTTTACGGGCTGTGTGAGATAACGGAATTCATACATCGCCGGATGCGGTGTCCGATCGGCGGCGATCATGCCGTTGCAGCAGAAATTGAAATCGTGAATTTTTTCACCGAAATCGCCGCCGTAAGCGTAGAATGGTTTGCCGTTCTGATCGTATTGCAAAAGTCCCTGATCGATCCAGTCCCAGATGAAGCCGCCCTGTATGCTTTTTGCCGAATAAAAGAGCTCCCAGTAGTCCGAAAGCGAACCGGAGCTGTTGCCCATTGCGTGTGCGTATTCGCTCATGATTGCCGGACGGGTCGAGAACGGATTATTTGAGAACTCCTTGAGTTCAGAGAGTTTCGTATACATCGGATTGTAAAATGCGTTGATCTCGTGCGGTCCGCCGCTCTGTTTGTCGCCGCTGCCCTGACCCCAGCCGCATTTGAGTTCGCCTTCGTGAAAAACGAAGCGGGTCGAGTCGAGTTTGCGGACCATTTCGGCCGCGGCGGTATGGTTTTCTCCGTTGCCGGATTCGTTGCCGAGCGACCACGAAATGATCGAAGCGTGCGAACGGTCGCGCAGAACCATTCGCTCTGCACGCGAAATGATTGCCTGTTTCCAGCGGGGATTACGACAGGTCGTCATGTAATTGGCATGTGCTTCAAAGTTTGCTTCATCAACAAGATAGATGCCGTATTCATCGCAGAGGTCATACCAGCGGTGATCGTTGGGGTAATGGCTGGTGCGGACGGCGTTGAAATTGAACTGCTTTAAGAGGCGGATATCTTCGAGCATCCGTTCCATCGACAAGGTTTTGCCGGTTTCCGGATCGTGTTCGTGGCGATTGACGCCCCGGATCATCACCCGTTTGCCATTGACGAGCAGATTGGAACCCTCGATGCGGATATTACGGAATCCGATTCGGTGCGAACGGCAGTCAAGCTGATTGCCGGCAACATCCGAAAGTGTTGTCACAAGAGTATAAAGATCAGGAGATTCCGATGACCACGGTGATATATTTGAAACAGTCGTTTTCATATTAGCAGTATAGCCGGAAAGGCGGAAACTCCAACTTATTTCAGAGTTCAATTCCGCTATTTTATTCTTTTTTTTATCAAAAAGATGGTAGCAGATTTTGTAATCTTCCGAAGGACCGAGTTTTTCTTCCCAGTAAGGTAGATCGAAAGCGATTTGCACATGAATATCCAGTATTCCCAGCTGAGTTTTTTCTTCCCAGTCGCCGTTCGCCCAGACATCAGCGAGCCAGACTTTTTTCGTTGAATAGAGATAAACAGAACGGTAAATACCAGCCATCCACCACTGGTCCTGATCTTCAATATAGCTTGAATCAGACCAGCGGATCACTTTGCATATCAGAGAGTTACATCCGGAGACAAGATGCGGTGTCAGTTCAAATTCCGATGGGAGGCGCGTATCTTTTCCCATTCCGATGAATGTTCCATTCAGATATACTTCAATATAACTTTCCGCACCGCCGATATGAAGAATTGTTCTGCGGCTGTTCCAGTTTTCGGGAATAGTAAACGTTGTCCGGTAAATACCTGATGGATTTTCTTCAGGAACAAAAGGCGGATTATTCGGGAAAGGCATTTTTACGTTTGTATAAACTGGTTTGTCAAAAGTATTCTGCAAGGTCCAGTTTGAGGGAACATCAATGTTCCGCCACGCGGAATCATCGTAATCGGCGGTCAGAACTTCTGCGGGAATTTTTTCCGGTGCGTGATAGAGTTCAAATTTCCACTTGCCATCCAGTGGAATATAAAATTCGGAACTGCTGTAATTCCTGCTGAAAGCGACCTCCGGTGACTGATATGGAATACCCGCTCCGTGCATAGGAAGACGGTTTACTTCGGTCACTTCCGGTATTGCGAAAAGATCAGTCGATGATTTGCGCATAGGAATTCCTTTAACAGCTTCGCGGCGGCGCGGTTGATTCTCTGAAGACAAGATTGCCTTGTAGTTTGACGGTTTCATTTTTCATATATTCGGGATTTTCCTGAATTTTCTTCAGCAAAATCTGTGCGGCAGTTGCTCCCATCTCTTCCGCCGGAATGCGGAAAGAGGTGATTGTGGGAACAAATTTCCGCATAAACGGCAGGTCGTTGTAACTTACAATACTCAAATCCTGCGGGACTTTTATATCAGACTTATTTGCCCAGTAAAGCAGTTCTGTAACAAAATCATCGGTACATATTACCGCAGTAATGCCGCTTTGCATGATATTTATGGTAAAATCCGGATTTTCATAATGGATGACTGGGGCTCCATGACCGCAACAAAACTTCGCTCCGATAAAAGTATTGGCAATAAATCCCGGATAAACATATACCATGAAAGGTAAAATAGAAAGTTCCCCGCAAGTTTTGAAAAACTGCTCATGACGCAGAAAATCTATATTGTGACCGGATATCTCTTTTTTCCTTTCCGGATAATCTCTGATGACATAAGCTATCTTGCGGTGTCCGAGTTTGAAAAGATATTTCAGAATCTTTTCCATACTGTCATTTTCGTCTGCTATGACAGCAGTTCCGTTCGGTCCGCTGAACCCGTTCATGCAGACGTATGGAATGCCGGATGCATCTACGATCGAGAGCCGATCCAATGCGCCGGAATCAGGGACAAGCAGACCGTTGCACTTCCACGGCGGAAGCAGAAATTTGCTTGTCTTCTTCTGCTGATGGGTAAAAACAAAAGAAATATCGTAATCCTCATCTTCAAAAAAGCGGGATGCTCTGTCAACCATCATATCAAAAGTATATCCGACACCGAGACTGGAACGGGAGTAGAAAAGTATGGCAATCTGCCGGATTTTCTGTTTGCGCAAGCTACTGAAAACCAGATTGGGCTGATAGCCTGTTTTTTGTACATGCTCAAGAATTCTCTGTCGCAGAGCATCCGGAATCGTAAAATTATGGGTATCTCCGTTCAGGACTCTGCTGATCGTGGATGGCGATACTCCAAGTTCTTTTGATAATTTTTTTAATGTCATAACTTCGTTTCCCTTCAAGCGTGCAAAATTACGCAGTTGACGCGCATAATTATTCCATCATTATGTTTCTACGGCAATATATCATCCGTCACCCGCAAAAACAAAGTTCTCTGAAAAATACTCTGTTGCCGGAAGCAATTTTTTTCTCATAGAGAGCGCCGGAAAGATATTGATTGCCGGCTTCATCCTGCCAGCCGCTGTCTGATACGGGAAAATGGAATTTCAGTATTGAATCATAGTCTGCAGAGAAAGAGAACTCTTTTGCATTGCCGGAGAAGCGCAGTCCGTGCGGCGCGGCAAGATTGGCGCACGAATATTCTTTACGGCTTTTCGGAATTCCGCGGAAGATTTCAAGAACTCCCTGTTCTTCATAGAGGAACATATCCAGAATTGCCGTTACCATGCCCATCCCGGCATCCATCTGCATGATTTTATCCGAACCCCAGAGGACGGAAAATCCGGGTATCTGCGGACTGTGCAGCGTCCGCCCGCCCTTGTTGACAAAGACCGACGACCAAATGTGGACAAGCAGATTTGCCATATCCGCATGTCCAAAACGGGTGTGGAGCATGATCGCCCACGGAAAACTCCAGCCTGCCCAGTTGCCCATGCCGAGGGCGATCCAGCGGTTCCGGCTTTTTTCGATAACATCCGCTGGAATTCCGCCGCTGTCAAAAGGATAAATTCCCGCAAGATGAGAGTGATGGCGATGGCTTTCAGGAAGAATAAGTCCGTCCCAGAGTGCGATTTCTCCATCTGCATCCGCATAAAACGGAAGTTTTTCGCGGATATTTTTCCATGATTCCGGCAATGGTTTTTCAAACTCATTTGCAGCGGATTCCAAATCCTGCAAAAGACGGTGAATTGCGGCAAGGTGGAAAGAAGGATTGCTTCCGCAGGCATCAATATCCGCTCCGCGGAATTCCGGTGAAGTTTCGTATGGAAGAGTATATTTTTCTCCATCAAATTCGAGCATGGCTTCATAGACGCGCATTGTGCGGTACATGAAATCAAAACCGAAACGCTCCATGAATCCACGGTCGCCGGAATAACGGAAATACTCATACATCATTATCGCCATCCACCCGGCACAGGTGTGGTCGATTGTCCCCGCCCAGAAACCGCCCATGTTCACACATCTGTCGTCTACGGCATGAGGAATCATGTAACCATCATCAATGCCGGCAAAAAAAAGAGCGTTCTCCGACATCGTCTCTTTCCAATTTTCCATCATTCTGAAAAGCGGAATCATATTTTTCCACAGACCGATACGTGCCGCCGGAGAGTAACACATTTGCACATTGATGTTGAAATGATAATCGGAACTCCACGGCGGAAGTTCGTGATCTTCGATCCACGGTCCTTGCAAACCTGCCGGAAAACCGTCCGGGGCGGTCATGCACTGAAACGCGAAAATCCCGTTGTAATAGAATGAATCAATCACCTCGTCCCCGGTGGAAATTTCCGGTACCGTTTCCCAAAATTCCTCCCAGTAACTGCAATTTTCCGTTTTTATTCTGTTCCAGTCTGTTTCAAGCATGGGCGGCACATTGCGGAAGAAGCAGAAAAATAGCGCATCCGGAGATTTTTTATAAATCACTCCGAATGGCGGGTCGTTCGGCATGGACTGTATAAAACCATTGCCGAGCATTTTCGGTCCGGCGAATCCGCGTTCCGAAAGAACCGGAGCAAGACTGTATGCCGGAATCAATTCAAAATCATTCGTTCCGTGAATTGCAAAAATGCCTTTCTCCTTCTGGGAAATCCGGATTTCCACCGCTTTCTCCGGCGCGTATACGCAAATAAGCCCGTCCCGGTAATCAAGTTCCACTTTCTGCGCATTTCTGAGATTCAGCCGTATTCGCGCAAGCGGAATGACGGATGGTTGAAGTTCCGGGCTCGGGAAAAGTTCCGTCATGCGTTTTGCATCGGCGGAAAACAGCGCATCGCAGACATTTTTATAGCTCTGCTGCGGCTGCCATTTTCCGCCCCCCTGATGATCCCACAGTGCGGAACAGCCGATCGTGATATTGATGCAATTTTTATCGCCCCACACTGAGAGACCGAGGTATCCGTTGCCGACTGCCACGCCCGCCTGGACATGTTCCAGCGGAAACGGCACGGAAAATATGCGGTATTTCTCCGGAATCACGGTTAAAACTCCTTAATAAAATCAAATTCAAGAAAATCGTTTTCGTAATAAATATATTCCGTTCCGTCAATGTTTCAAATGTGTTTTTTGTTTTTTAACAGATTTTATATTTCCGCTCATTGAAAACCATTTGAAATATTAATTGAAAAAGCAAAAAGACAACCTTAAAGACACACCAGAATCAAGCGCTCTCATCCGATATTTCAGGTTAACAGGTTTTCTGATTTTTTGCCGCAGAAAAAAACGGACTTTTGCTCTTTTGCCGGCATTAGCTTTTAGAACTTATCCCTAAATAAAAGATGAAATCCAAGAAAATTATGCTATATTTGCATTCTGTAACGCGGGAGGTGAATATGGCAGTCAAATCATGGGAAGTGTCGGATGAATTTTGGGCGCGGGTTGCTCCCTTGATACCGAAAGTGAAACGTGATCCGAAAAAAAGTTATCAGCGGCGACGCGGAGGTGGTCGCAAACCGATGGAATCCCGCAGGATTTTTGAGGCAATCATATATGTTCTGCGCACAGGCATTCAGTGGAAAGCCCTGCCGAAAGAATATGGCAGTTCCAGCAGTGTGCATCGTTATTTCCGGAAATGGGAATCACTCGGATTTTTCCGTAAACTCTGGAAGAAAGGACTTGCTGAATATGATGAAATGGAAGGAATTGCATGGACATGGCAAAGTATCGACGGAACAATGATAAAAGCCCCGACTGCACAGGAATCAGTAGGGCCAAATCCTACTGATCGGGGGAAAAAATGGAACCAAACGACATATTCTTGTCGACGAGCGTGGGGTCCCGTTGTCAATCGTCGTAACCGGAGCTAATCGGCATGATGTCACACAAGTGGACGAGGTTCTGAAAAATCGAATCAGAAAACCGCGAGGATATACCAAACAGCATCTTTGCGCGGACGCAGGATATTCCGGTGAAAAATCCGAAGAAATCATGAGGAATCATCGCTATATTCCGCATATCCGTCCACGCGGTGAAGAAAAAATTGCAATTCAAAATGGTTGTAAAGCAAGACGCTGGATTGTTGAGGTTGCGCATTCGTGGTTCAACAGATTTCGCAAACTGCTCGTTCGATATGAAAAGAGCAACTCGTCATATGAAGCTTTGCTACACCTTGCCGCAACGGTTATAATTTATCGAAAACTTGCTGTTATTTAGGGATAGGTTCTTAATTATTTTTGCAAAAAAAACAAATACTGTATTTGAAATTTCAGAATTATGGTATTATTATAATCCAGAATCACTAAAATCGTTTTCGTAAATAACATCTAAATCTATAGAGGTAATTTCAAAAGTACTTAATTCGGGGGATGAAAAAAGAGGTAGAGGGTTCATCTTAATCTCAGGGAACTAACCGGAGGCAAAAAATGAACGATCTACCCAAGCTGTACTTTACGATGGAAACCTATCTTTTTTCAATGCTGGAAGAAGAGATTGGCGAAATAACCGCGAAAATGAAGGAGTTTTTGCGGATAATTGAAATGGTAAAACCGTCACGATTCATAAACAACGCTTTGCGTTGGTGCGGATTGGGACGTCCGATGAAGGATCAAGAGAAAATGCTTCGTGCGTTTTTTCTGAAAGCGGTCTATGACCTTCCGACAACGAAGGGGCTGATTGAAAATTTGAAAACAAATCCGAGTTTGCGTCGGCTTTGCGGTTGGGAATATCGAGGAGAAGTCCCATCCGAAGCGACATTCTCAAGAGCGTTCGGAATTTTTGCCCAAGAAAAAATCTGCGATGCAATCCATGCATTGATTGTGCGGGAAAAATACACCGAAAAATTGGTTGGACATGCAAGCCTTGATTCAACCGCGATCATCGGTCGCGAGAAAGCTTGCCGCAAGAACACGCCGAAACTCAAGCTCAAAAAGAAACGTGGCCGGAAAAGTAAAGCGGAAAAAGCAGCGTTATCTGAACAAGAAATCGCAGAAGTCAAAACCCGGCGGCTTGAATTGCAACCCCATCAAACTCTGGCGGAGAATCTTGCCGATCTTCCCCAAGGTTGCGACTAGGGCGGTAAACGCGACAGCAAAGGGAAAACATCCTATTGGTGTGGCTACAAACTCCATCTTGCGGTAGGGGACGGAGAAGTTCCACTGGCGGCGATTTTGAGTTCAGCATCCTTGCACGACAGCCAAGCGGCAATCCCCTTGATGCAAATGTCTTCGGAACGCGCAACTATTCTGTATGATTTGGCGGACTCCGCCTATGATGCGGAGGAGATCAAGACCTTTTCGGAAAAGTTGGGACACATACCGATCATTGATCCAAATCCCAGACGGGGTGGAGCGATTGAACTTGCTCCAGCTCGAAAAATTCGCTATCGGGAACTTTCAACGGTTGAACGGGGCAACTCGGATTTGAAAGACAATTACGGCGCACGTCATATCAGGGTAAAAGGGCATTGGAAAGTTCTTTGCCATCTGATGTTCGGCGTAATCGCCATTACGGTTAAGCAACTGTTCAACATGCTTGAATAGATTGACTTAGGTTCGATTGAAAATTGAAAGTTAGTAACTCCCATGGATATGGGCACGGAGGTTTACACTCAAAAAACTGATTTTTTACGGCTTTTTAAGAAAAAAGTCGTGTCGGATGTGTCAAGATGGGCTTGGCACAGGAGAAATCGAGTTATTAACAGGGAAAAGCCAATCATTTTGAAATTGGCTCCATAAAGAAAGGCAATCCAAAATGGGAAAGCAGGAAAACAAAACCGGAGCTACGAAACGCCATGCGCTCGTGACAGGCAAGATATTCACCCTCATAGAGTTACTCATTGTAATTGCGATCATCGCCATCCTTGCAGCCATGCTTTTGCCTGCATTGAACATAGCGAGAGAGAAAGCAAGAACAATTACATGTTCCGCAAATCAGAAACAGCTTTATACGGCAGTAATCCACTACGTAGGAGATAGTGATGAGTTTTTGCTGGTCGGCCGTGAACTTGCCGGACAAAAGCATTGGATGTTTGAGCTGTCTCCTTATTTGGGACGTTCAAATCAACCCGACGTAAACAACGGCTTTGTTGATACCACTAAAAAAAGACCATGGGGTCCATTTGATTGCCCGTCTTCACCTTATGAATACAAAGGTTGGACTCAGGAAAATTACAGTTTTAAGCATTATCAGGCAATATTTCAAGGTTCTTGCAGCTTCAAGCCGAATGGATGGTTGGCCATACATATTAGCCCCAGAAAACTCAGTGCAATCTTTCAGCCCTCGACAAGGGGAATGTTTGCGGACGCCGATAATGGGGCTCATATAGCAGGAGGTCATTCTGCAATATTGAAGTCTGGAACGGTTTTTCCACGTCACAACAACAGCATCAACGTTGTATATGCGGCAGGAAATGCCGAAAATTTGAAAATGTCAGCTGTTCTTACAGATTCTAATAAAAACTTCTATTATGACAAAGTCCGTAATAGAGAGATGGACTGAATCATAAAATAAAGGAAACAAAAAAATGCTTAAAAAATTAACCGCCTTGTTCCTCGCCCTGTTCGCATGTTCTGCATTTGCAGAGGGCTTTCAAATTCTGCCGGACGGACGTATTCAAGCAGGAAACACAATCTTCCGTCTTTCCGTGTTCCGCAAAAACTGGTCAACGGCAGATCAGGGGGTGAAAGGTGTTGCTGTATATTCCGGCGATGCAGTAAAAACCGATACCGGAATGAAGTTTTCCGGCAAATTTTATCTGACCGGTGATTCCGCGTTCGATCTTACCGAGCTCATCGACAAACGTTCGGAACAGGAACTCCGTGTTCAGTGCATGCTTTCCGCTTCGGAGAAAATCGCAACACAGCTTTTTACTTATAAAACTTATCTTCCGCTTGCAAATTACGATCAGAATCCTGTTACGGTCGATGGCAAGCAGCATCTGCTGAACGGAAAAGATCAGGTTTCCATGGATGGAAAAGTGATTCAGATTCCGGTGAAAAACGGAGTCGTTGAAATTGACGGTCCCCGGAAACGCCAGGTCATGCTGACCCGCGAAGGCGGTAATGTCCGAGTCTGCTATGTTTTCGGATATCCGGGCTATACAAAAGCATCCGTTGATATGACACTGAAATTCATCCCGGATAAAACCGCTCACGAAAGGAAATAATTTATATGCTGAAAAGATTTACTGTTTTACTCCTTGCTCTGTTTGCCTGTTCCGCATTTGCGGAAGGCTTTCTGCGTACTCCGGACGGCTGCATTGAGGCGGGCGGTGCGAAATTCCGTCTTTCCGTATTCCGCTCAAACTGGATACCTGTCGATCAGGGCGTTGAGGGTGTCGTTACTTTCCCCGGCGAAGGCGCAACGCCGACTGATGCCGGAATGAAGCGCATCGGAAAATTCAACCTGACTGCCGATTACTCATTCGATCTTACCGAAATCATAGACAACCGTTCGGAACAGGAATTGCGCATACAGTATCTATTTTCAACTGCGGCAAAAAGTCCGACTCAGCTTTTTGCCTATAAAACCTATATTCCGATGGAAAATTATGAGCAGAACCCTGTCGTGGTCGATGGCAAGCCCTGTCTGCTGGAAGGAAAAACTCAGGTGTCTACGAGTGGAAAGCTCATTCGGATTCCGGTGAAAAACGGAGTCGTTGAGATTTCCGGAAAAGGGAAACGGCAGGTAATACTGACACGAGAAGGACGAAATCTCCGCATAAACTATGTTTTCGGATATGCGGGATATAGAAAAACTTCCGTTGATATGACCTTGAAATTTATTCCGTATAAAACAACTCCGGTTGATCTTTCCTCTGTTGTGAATATGGGTTTCAAAGACGAAACAGCCGATGATAAAAAAGGCGGCTGGACCGATCAGGGCGCAGAGAATGATCTTTCAATGATAAAATCCGGAACTCAGAATATGGGCGGAATTTCATTCAATATCATCAACGCTGAGCAGAACGGCGGCAAATCATGTTTTGCGATGGCTGGCGCGGCGCGTCCTAATTTTGCAAAACAGGCAAAAGTCAGCGTCCCGAGTCTGAGCGGACAGTATCTCTATCTGCTCAATGGTCTGGCATGGGCTCCCGGGAACGGAACTCCGGTCGGAAAAATCGTTGTTTCATATTCCGATGGCACGAGCAGTTCACACATTCTCAAATGCAATGAAGATACCGGGAATTTCTGGAATCCGCGTGACCTCAAAAATGCAAATGTCGTATGGAAAGCGCAGAACAGTTCAGCAATGATCGGACTCTATGCAACAAAAATTCCGCTTCAGAATAAACCTGTGACCTCGCTTGAATTCGTTTCACAGAATCAGGTATGGATGATCGTTGCAGCAAGTATCGGCACAGCGGCGGAAAAACGTCCGGAAGCACAGGCTGTCACTCTGAAAGCCAATGCGGACTGGATGCCGTTTTCATGGGATTTCAACATAGTTAAAGGTTCAGCCGCCGACGGCTCATTTCTGCTTGACGCACCCGCCGGAAAATACGGTGTACTGAAAGTAGTCGGCGACCGTTTTGAATTTGAGAAACGTCCCGGCGAATCCGTCCGTTTCTGGGGCGCAAATATTTGCAATGCCTCAATGTGGCACGATGATGAAAAAGACGCGATTGCCATGCTCGACAATATCGCAAGCCGCGGATATAATATCATCCGTCTCCACCACTTTGACTGGGGACTTTTCACGGCTGGCGGAAAGCATGATGTTATCAATCCGGATGTTCAGAAAAAGATGGATTTCCTTGTCTCCGAAGCCAAAAAACGCGGAATTTACATTACGCTTGACCTCTACACTATCCGCAATATAAAGACTGAAAAATACGGTGTTTTGAGTCCGAGAGACTATAAGCGGCTCTGTTATATTGACCGCGATGTCAGAAACGATCTTATCCGCAGAACAAAAGATATGCTCGGCCACCGCAATCCCTATACCGGACTGACATGGGCGGAAGATCCGGCTTTTGCAATGATAAATCTTATCAACGAAGGAACGCTTACCTCGCTGGTAATGTCCATGCCGGAAAAGTATGCTCCGCTTTGGGAAAAAGCTCTTGCGGAGTATGCGTCAAAAAATAATATCACTCTCACCGCTTCAAATAAATTGCAGGTTCAGAATGAATACATAACCTGGCTCGGCAAGGATTTTTTTGATGAACTGAAAAAAGAAATCCGCGCACTCGGCGGCAGAATGCCGCTCTGCGATCAGAATTATGCGTCACCGAGCGATGGAACACGCGAATATTATGATTATGTTGATACGCATCTTTACTGGTGTCATCCTCAGGCAGTCGGCAAACAGACATGGGGACTCCCGACATTTGTTTCCATCAGCTCTCCTGTTGCCGCATTCGCAGGCGGAATAAAAGATGTGTTCTATGCGCGTTACACAGGAAAACCGATGGTCGTTTCCGAGTGGGGGTACTGCTATCCGAATCCGCATTCGTTTGAAGGTGAATTTCTGATGTCTGCTTATTCCTCATTGCAGGGATATAACGGACTCATGCAGTTCTGCTATTCCGAAAATCAGATCGGAAAAGACCTGAAAAAATGTTTCGGAGTTTTCCTGCTGGATAATAATCCCGGACACGCACTCAGTTCTCTGGCGGGTTCGCTCATGTTCCTGCGCGGAGATATTGCTTCTGCAAAAGAGCAGGTGCTTGCAACTCCGCAATCTGCCGCCGGAGTTCAGTTGCCGCTGATAATGCGCGTCGGGCTCGTTTCAAAATTTGCTCCGGCAAATCTCCCGCTTGCTCTCGGAGCTGAACAGAAATGGGATAAAACAAATCATTTGCAGATAAGAAAAAAATCCGATGCGCAGTTTATTGCGGATGTTAAAAAAGCTGTCGGCCTTGCCGCTAATCCCGTTCTGAAAGACGGCACAATCGCAAGTGCAACAGGCGAACTGAAACTGAATGCGAAAAAGAGACGTTTTCAGGCTGTTTCACCTAAAAGCGAAGCAGTGATTCTTGATAAGAACGACTACGCAAAAGGCAAGTTCATGCGCGTGAAAAACGGAAAAACAAATGCAGTTTTCTATATCGGTTCTCTTGATAACAAACCGCTGACCGAAAGTAAGCGTATGATGCTCATTCATCTGACCGATATAAAAAATGAAGGTATCGTATTTTCCGACAGCACAATGACAGTCATCAAAGACTGGGGAAGTTCCAAACTGCTTCTGAGAAAAAATATTGCGGAGATCGGACTCGCGGCAAGCGGCGATTATCAGCTCTTCGCCTGTGCCGCCAACGGTAAGCATCTTGCAGAAATTCCGCTGAAACGCAATGGAAACGAACAGGTTTTCAAAGCAGACAATTCCGTTTCCGGCGGAGTAATGCTGTATGAACTGGTGAGAAAATAGTTTCCGGGCAAATTTCAGCGAACCGGAACATAAGAAGTCACAAAGGGTAAGGAGTTTTTTTTGAAATTCAAAATTCATATTTCGCGAAAAGACGGAATTTTTCAAATTGCCGCAGATGAGCTTGCCGCTTTCTGCGGCAAAATGACCGGAACTGTACCTGAAATCACAACTGAATTCGGTGATGGAGATTTCATTATCCTCGGTTCGGAAGTTGAAAATCCTGTTGTTGCACAGTTCGTTCTGGAAAAGAAAATTGAGATTCCGCAATTTCGAAGCGGAAGCGACGATTATTATATCAGCTCTGTCGAAGAATCCGGACGTCAATTGCTTCTGCTCGGCGGCGGAAGAAAACGCGCTCTGATGTATGCCGTTTACGATTTTCTGGAATGCTACGGCTGTTCCTATTTCTGGGATTGTGATATTGTGCCGGAGAAAAAAGAACTGAAACTTTCCGGATTCAATATTCATAAATCGCCGCGTTTTGAATATCGCGGACTGCGCTATTTTGCTCATCGCGGACTGCACAGATTTCAGCCGGAACACTGGACACTTGATGACTGGAAACATGAAATCAACTGGATTCTGAAAAAACGTCTGAATATGTTCATGCTCCGTATCGGCATGGATGATATTTTTCAGAAAGCGTTTCCGGATATCGTTCCGTATCCTGATGAAAATCAGGTTTGCGAAAAAGGTTACAGCCGCAGTTATAATGACCGTACCTCTTTCTGGGATCTGCGCGAACGCGGAAAATTGAGAAAAGCTCTGCTCGAATATGCTTTTGAACGTGATCTCATTCACCCGGAAGATACCGGCACAATGACACACTGGTATAGTCCGACTCCAAGCATATTCACGGAAAAAATGCAGCCTCCATCCATTCCGCAGGCTATTAATCCGGGGGGACACGGTCATGTATGGGATATTCGTCAGGATGAATGGCTGGAAAATTACTTCAAACTTACCGAAGCTCATATAAAAGAGTATGGCAAAGCGGAAATTTTCCACACCATCGGACTGGCGGAAAGACAAATTTCAATGGACCCGAGAACCAATCAGCTCTGGCGTCTTTACGGGTACAGACGTATTAACGAACGTCTGCGTCAGAGTTATCCGGATGCTCCTCTGCTGCTGGCGAGCTGGACCTTTTATAATGAAAAGTGGACCGAAGAAAACATGCGTGAGCTTACAAGTCTGCTTGACCCGCGCAACACTCTCATTTTTGATTATACAACCGATTCTTACTCTGAACAGTATCAATTCATGAAATGGGGAATCTATAAAAAATTCCCCTGGATTTGCGGTATCTTTCAGGGGCTCGAACCGGAAAACGAGCTACGCGGAAATTACGATACGATCAAACACCGTCTGACTCTGGCGGCGGATGACCCGTACTGTAAAGGAATGGTCATCTGGCCCGAACAGTCGCATACGGATGTTCTGATGTATGAATTTTTTGCTGCAAACGCATGGCAGCCGGAACTACTTGATATTAAAGAATTCCTGCCCCGATTCTGCGAAAAACGTTATCCGCAGGATAAAGACCGCATGCATAAACTCTGGTTTTCGTTTCTGCCGCTGATCGCATGCGGTAACTGGAACTGGGAGAATTTCTATTCCAGAGCTGTTTTCGCAAACCTCAAAAGTCTCTGGAAGATAACTCATTACACGCTTGACCGTATTGAAGATGCAGTGTCGCTGAATAAACGTTTGAAAACCGGTATCAGAAACAGTGCTGAGAGCTTCTCACTTCTTGCAGAAGCGGATTTGAGCAATCCTCTGATAAAGCGTGATGCCATCGACATGGCAAGAACCGGAGCTGCCCGCCTGTTCCAGTATCTTTTCCTGCAATTCCCGATTCGCAAGATACAGGATGATGCGGAAAAAGAGAAAATCCTTGATCTGATGCGCGGAATTTGTACCGCATTGGCGGATATTCTTGCCGCTGATCCGGATTATTCGCTCAATCATTCTCTGCAAAAACTGCATGAAGGCGGAAAAGTCAATCCGAATTTTGAAGAAACTCTGAAAGGCAATGTGGAAGATGATTACTGCCGCAGTTTTGTCTATGAACTTTTCCCGGCCCTCTATCTTCCGGAATTTGAGGCATGGGCAGAGTTTGTCAGAACCGGCGATTCCCCGGAAGAAGCAATGAAGAATATCCGTGAGAATTTCTATTCCACCCCACTTGCTGAATTCAAGCCGGATACAGAAGCAGCCGGAAAACGACTGGTCGAAAATTTCAGAAAAATAGAGTCTTTTGCAGCAAAAACAACTAAGATTTAACAGGTGTTAACAAATGACAATGACTTGGATTGATTGGCTTATTGTTATCGTCCCGATAATTGCGCTGATCGGCATGGCGATATATTCCCGAAAATTCGTTCGCGGTATTGTGGACTTCCTTGCGGCTGGCCGTGTGGCAGGACGGTATGTTCTCTGCGTAGGCGACACCATGGCGGCTCTGTCGATAATCACTCTGGTTGCCGGTTCGGAGCAGTATTATCAAACCGGTTTTGCCGTAAGTTTCTGGGGCGCAATAGGTGTGCCGGTCAGCATTTTCGTCTCATTGTCAGGCTTTGTGGTTTACCGCTGGCGTCAGACCCGCTCTCTTTCCTTCGGGCAATTCATCGAGTTGCGTTACGGCAGTAAATTCTTCCGTATTTTCTGCTCAGGAGTGCGCACTGTATCGGAGATGATTACCAACTCCCTAGGTCCGGCTATCGCCGCTAACTTCTTTATCTATTACCTGAAACTTCCTCATGAAGTGATGATTTGCGGCATAAATCTGCCCTGTTACGCAATTATTGTGGGACTATGCCTGGCTTTGGCTTTGGTCTTTATTCTGCCCGGCGGACGCATCTCGCTTATAATCACCGACTGCTTTCAGGGCTTGATTGCCTATCCGATTTTCGTAATTATCGTAGGTTACATCGTTCTCTACTTTTCCTGGTGGGACGACATTGCTCCTGTAATGTGGAACCGTGTTCCCGGTCAAAGTTTTATCAACCCGTTTGATATCTCTGAACTGCGTGACTTCAATGTATTTGCAGTGGTTGTCACCATAATCGGCGGTCTAATTAACAAGGGGGCATGGATCGGCAATGACGTCACCAATGCCGGCCGCACTCCACACGAGCAGAAGATGGCCGGCATTCTCGGCACTTTCCGTAACGGAATGGCATGGGTGATGGTACTGTTGCTGGCAATCATCACCATCACCTTTATGAACAGCCCGCACTTTGCCGGCAAAAATGACCGTTTTGTGAAGTCCAATACGGAACTCCGTCAGGAACTCTCTGTCAAAGTGCTGGAGCAAGTCGTAAAGGACAAAGAAGTCCGCACCGCCACCATTGACAACGTTATGAAGGTTCCCGCCATGACTATGGAAGAATGGGCTCAACCTTTGTCGCAGGCAAACAACCCGGACATTCGTTACTTCAATGCAGTAAAGTCATCTCTTGGCGACACTCCTGCCGGACGCGTCCAGTTTCAGGAGTACCGTTCGCTTTACAATCAGATGATGATGCCTATGACACTGGACTATCTGTTTCCGGTAGGTATTACCGGTCTGTTTCTGCTGCTTGCCATCATGTTGCTAATTTCCACCGATGACTCCCGGCTCTTCAACGCCTCGTCCACTCTCACTCAAGACGTCATTCTGCCCCTGTTCAAGAAGCGACTCAGCACCAGAACACATCTGCTGATTCTGCGTCTGATGACAATTATCGTTGCGGTATTTTTCTTTATCGTTGCAATGTTCTTCACACAGCTGGATTATATTAGTATGTTTGCAACGATCATATGTGCTGTGTGGCTGGGCGGAGCCGGTCCGATTGTGCTTTTCGGTCTTTACTCCCGTTTCGGAAATCTTGTGGGCGCATGGTGTGCCATTATATTCGGTTGCGGAAGCGCCTTTGCCGGACTCATTCTTCAACGGACTTGGGCAAAAACTGTCTATCCGGCTCTGGAAAGCTGGGGAGTGACGGGAACACTTGACTCTATTCTCCAAACTGTCTCCGGGCCATTCAATCCGTGGATTGTCTGGACAATGGACCCTCACAAATTCCCGATTAACTCATACGAGATTTATTTTATTTCAATGCTGATTTCCATAATCGCTTATATAGCAGGTTCTTACCTTACCTACAAGCCTTACAATCTGGATAAACTTCTGCACCGGGGAGCCTATGCAGATGCCGATTCTCCGGAACCGCCGAAAGAAAAATGGACTGTCAGAACCGTGTTCAGCAAACTTATCGGTATTACTCCGGAATACACACTTGGGGATCGGGTCATTGCCTACTCTATGTTTACATATTCGCTGATTTACGGATTTTTGATTGTGTTTATAGGAATTGCTGTTTGGAACGTGATATCTCCATGGTCCCGCGAGTGGTGGAACTGGAAGTTCTACATCACTGCATTGCTTGTACCGAGTATAATGGGTATTATTTCCACCTTCTGGTTTATGGCAGGCGGTGTTATGGATTCGGTGAATCTCTTCAGAGACCTGAAAAACCGCAAGGAGGACCCCAACGACAACGGTCAGGTGTTTGACGAATAATATCATGTTGCGCCATACGGTAGATTCTATGTTGCAATGTAACCATAAAGCCTACACATAAGGTTAGAAAGAATTTGTTCATCATTTTTGTCTCCTAATAATGAATGTCACCGGGCACCTGAAAATGCA
>DPDG01000119.1:0-1779 GCA_003526375.1 Lentisphaeria bacterium | reverse complement strand
CATTTTCAGGTGCCCGGTGACACTTTCGCAAAATTTTCACTCGCTATGACAAGTTAGATAGCATATTCTCAGGATTCATTTTGTTTGCCATGATCATAGATATAATAGTGTGAACAGGTATGCGCCCAGCGAGCCCCATGGTGAGGAGGAAGAGGGATTTTTTTGAGTGGGAATTTACCAAAAAGATGAATGCCGTCGGGCTATGATGACCGCCCGACGGCATTCCCCTCTTCATAATAATAAGCCCGAGCTCATTGACTACTTTGTTCCGCCCCTGGGATCAGCGAATCAATCTGCCCTGCCGGAGTGGAATTCAAACGAGGCAGAACGTCTTCGAGCCACTTGCGAAAGCAGATACCGTTCGCTTTGCATGTCGCAGCGAACGAATATAGGATAGCGAGACGCTGTCCGCCTGCCTCACTTCCGGCAAAAAGACAGTTCTTTCGGATGATCGCAATCCCCCGGTTGAGCCGTTCGGCCGGATTGTTGTCGATGTTTAACCGGGCATCTTTCAGGAATTTCTTGAGTTCTTCTTCAATGTTCAACGCATAAGAGACGGCTTGCGCAACCGGAGATGACGGACGTTCCGACTCTTTGAGAGCTCGGCACTGTTCAAAAAATTCCCGGACAAGCTTCTGAGATTGCCGGCGTGCCTCCTTGCGCGCATGAAAGAGAGCCGTATCCGTTCCCTTTTCTTCTGCCCGCTCTTTTGCCACACGCTCAATCCGGTACAGGGCCTGTATCAGTTTCAGCGGAGCCTCTGCTTTCGTATATCCGCTTTCAACAGCTTGCAGAAAACGTCTGCGGACATGAGCCCAGCAACAGGCAACCTCGCAGTCCAGTTTTTCATAGGCCACGTAAGAGTCTCTGATGATTGTTCCGGAGTAATCTCCGAGCAGACTTTCTGCAACATCCCGGGACCGGGACGGCGAAAAGTGATAAGCTGTCATCGGCGGACCGACTCCCGTCAATCGGCACCACAAATACGCTTGCTTACACTTCTTTGCCCCCTTGACCAACTGTTTGATGAACGTCTCATCCACATGGAGAATATCGCACTGCATAATCCGGTTGACCATCCGCTCATATAGGGGTTGCAAAGCGTCCGCCGTACGTTTGTAGAGATCTTCCAGCGTAGACGGAGCCACCGAAAGTCCTTCGTTGCCGAACATCCGCGCCTGACGTTCCAGGGGGATGGCATTCTCCACTTTATCCGCAACTACTTTGGCAATGAAAGAGGCGTCATAACGGGTTCTGCCGCTGACCGAATCAAACACATCTCCCGGGACGGGAGCCGTAACAACGCCGCGCAGCGCGTCCGAGGGATCGGCATATTTGGCGCGTTTGAAATGAATCACATACAACCCGGTTCGGAACGCGATCCGCTCGCTTTCATCATAACCGATCAGAATCATTCCTTCCCGTTCCTCTTCCGGAACATCTATTACGCGTTCCTCGCGCGGCAGGTCAGACGGAATTTCGGAAAGAGCATTCGCCTGGCGCACTTTTCGCTCATGCTCGGCTACCGTAGCCGTGGGGACTTCTTTCGGGGATTCAGGTGACATCTCCTCGGGAAAAAGCGAGGGCGTGTCATCCCGGGGAATATAATGTTCCGTTTTGGAACCGAACAACTGCCGTCTGAACCACGCCAGCTCATTGCTGAGCTTTTCATTTTCCTCAGCAAGCTCGCGGATGGCGTCTTGCGCCTCTGCCAACGTTGTAACTTCCGGTAATACCATAATGAAAATATACCGGACTAAAGTTTTCCTGAAACTGGTT
>DPDG01000025.1 GCA_003526375.1 Lentisphaeria bacterium | reverse complement strand
GCAGATGCAACGCACCTGCACCATGATTTTTTGGGGAGACGGCAAAGTTGTTTTGGCGCGGTGCAGGCGGCTTTCCTCTGGCGGCTATGAGCCTGCCGGCAGCATTTTACTGACACTATTCTTTTGCGGCGGGATTGTATTTTTCCGTTTTTGGAGTTATTTTATATTCAGATAAATGTATGGATTAAAAAATTGCGGAAGGATTATTTTTTTATGAATGCCAAAAAGGAATCTGGAGCCCAGGCAGGGGAAACATGCTGTAAAACTGCTCACCGCGGAAACTATCCGCTGGTTGCTCCGGAGTATTACAATTTTGCTTTTGATGTGGTGGATAAGATCGGGAAAGAAGATCGCAATAAACTTGCAATGATCTGGGTGAATCAACATGGCGAGGAGAAGAAATTCACATTTCACGACCTCTCCAAACTTTCCAATCAGGCGGCAAATCTCCTGATCAAGAACGGCATTACCCGCGGCGACCGTGTTTTTTTGCTCCTGCCGCGTATCCCGGAGTGGTGGATTTTTTCGCTGGCATTGATCAAACTGGGCGCGATACAGTGTCCGTCTCCGGTTCTGCTGACGCCGAACGATATCCGCCAGCGTATCCAGTTCGGGCGTTTCAAAATGGTGATTGCCGATCCGGAGAATGCGGAAAAGGTCGATGAGATTTTCGACGACTGTCCGAGTCTTTCCAAACGGGTTCTGGTCGGCGGAGAGGAACGCAGCGGATGGGTGTCCTATTTCAAGGAGATCCGCAATACGACCGCTCTTTCACGTCACCGGGTCATGAACCCGTTTCCCTTCAAGAGTAAATCCAGCGATCCGATGCTGATGCTGTTCACTTCCGGCACCAGCAAGGTTCCGAAACTGGTGCTTCATAATTACGCCTATCCGATCGGGCACAGCATTACCGCCGGACTCTGGCACGGACTCGGTCCCTGCGACGTGCATTTCACCGTATCCGATACCGGCTGGGGCAAGAATATCTGGGGCAATTACTTCGGGCAATGGATCGCAGGTGCGTGCGTTTTCATTTTCGATGTGCGCGGCAAGTTCCATGCGGAGGAGCTGCTCCCGGTTCTTGAGAAGTATGAGATCTCCTCCTTTTGCGCGCCTCCGACAGTCTACCGTATGCTGGTGCTGCATGACCTGACACGGTTTGACTTCAAATACCTGAAGAACTGCACCGCCGCCGGCGAAGCGCTTCATACCGAAACTTCGCGTCTGTGGCGCGAGGGGACGGGTATTCCGATCCGCGAAGGCTACGGGCAGACCGAAACCGTCTGCATGATTGCGACGTTCAAAGGCGAGACCGTCAAGCCCGGTTCAATGGGCAAAGCGTCTCCCGGCTGGGAGCTCGAACTCCATGATGACGAAGGCAATCCGGTGCCTGACGGAGAAAACGGGCGCATTGCCCTGAACCTGAAGAACGGACGTCCGGTCGGTCTGATGGACGGTTATGTGAATTGCGAGGAGGAGAATCAGAAAAGTTTTGTCAATGGTTATTACTATACCGGCGACAAGGCATGGCGTGATGAAGACGGCTATTTCTGGTTTGTCGGGCGCAACGACGATATCATCAAGAGTTCCGGCTACCGCATCAGCCCGCAGGAAGTCGAGGAAGTGATCATGCAGCATCCGTCCGTGCAGGAGGTTGCCGTCGTCGGCGCTCCCGACCCGCTCCGCGGTTCGCGCATCAAAGCATATATCGTGCTGAAGCCGGAATTTGATCCTACGGAATCTCTGGTCCGGGACATTCAGCGCCATACGAAAGAGTTGACGGCTCCGTATAAATACCCGCGCGAGATCGAGTTTGTCAAGAGTCTGCCGAAATCCTATGCCGGCAAGATCAAACGCGATATCCTGCGCAAGCACGCCGAGACCGGCGGAACGCTGGTCGCCACGACAGGCGACAGATAACGAAGATTCGATGAAGTATGCAGGCGCCGTTCCTCTCATGGAACGGCGCCTGTCATGAGAGTTGCGGATGCAATGCCTGCCCGCATGAGACTCATTCGACAGAATTTCTGTTCCTGCGCAGCAGCCATGTCAATTTCTGCAGAACGGAATTCAGGTGTTTCCAGAGTGACAGGTTTCAGAGGAATGCCGCATCGAAATTTCCGGGGTTCAAATCTCTGAATTCGATGTGGTGATCACGATGACTTTGGCACCGGTAAAACGTGGCTGCGTGAATATGCTCCGCCAGTTTTTTCCCGTTGATCTCCGGCATCCGCATATCGGAAGACACAATGCCAACCGGATTGCAATGCATGATATGGAGAATCTCATTTCAGCAATGAATTCATCATGATATTTTTTATAAGAACGATCATAAAATTCATTCCCCCAAATAAGTGAAAAAGTTTTACAATATTCCAATAGTTCAATTAAGAGTAATTCAAGAATCTTTCTTTCAATCTGATCAACAAAATAATAATGCATAAAAGTCCTATTCCAGTTGTTTAAGAAATATCATTCCTATCGTTGTAATATGAGTCTCCTTATTTTTGATCTTAATGAATGAAAATGATTAAAAATAATGCCTCTTCACCAGAATTTGTG
>DPDG01000067.1 GCA_003526375.1 Lentisphaeria bacterium | reverse complement strand
ACCCACAAATTCCCGTGAAGACCCCAAATTAATTGTCTTTTTTGTCAGACTAAACGCACAAAAAGCCGACTTGATGACGTTATCGAGCCCTATTTCCCCTTGACTGATCCGCGTTTATCAAACTAAACGCACGAATATCCTCCTCAATGTGCGTTTACTCTGACAAACGTGCGTTAACCTTGACAAGTGACTGATTTTCTTCAAATGATTTCCAAACTTATGAACTTCCGATATTTCAGATGTAATTTCGATACGCTTGGAACTTTCTGTATGCTTGATATTCAAATGGGCACTTTCATTTCCGTGTTCGAATATCGTTTAATATCTCCTCTGCTTCGAGTTTGTCTTCCTTGCTGTCTGCTTTTTCTGCATTGCGGATAATTAACCGGAGTAACCGTTCTATGTGCTTCTTATCGTCTTCCTGCGGTTCTGCTTTTCCGCTCAGGGGAACTCCGCTCCATGCCTGTGCCATCGCTTTTCGCCACTCGCCGGAACGTTCCCAGGACTCTGCAAGCGAAAGCAGAATCTTCCGTTTTTCTTTCGGCGGCAGTTCCGTCAGAAGCAATTCCTGATAACAGCGCCGGGCGTTGTCCTCCTGATGCAGATCGGAGTAGAGACGTGCCTGCATTTTCTTGACCCGCTGATATTGATAAACCTCTTTCTGATTCAAAAGAATTTCACAGCTGTTCAACGCCTCTTTGTATTTCCGCGCCCCCCTGTCCAGCTCTGCGGATTTCAGATACAATGCACAAATTTCCGGCGCATTCCTGAACGGCTTTTGAAACTTTTTCAGGAACTCCCGTCTCAAGGAATCCGAAGGCAGTTTATCAAGCAGGGTAAGCAGCTCCGCGGGAGGAAAATCTTTTCTGGCAAGAAGTTTTTTCAGAAGTTTTTCCTTGTCGGAACTTTTTTTAAGGTGCGCGACGCATTGCAGGAGCAACGGCACTGTCTCTCTGTTTTCCAGTCGATGCAACGCCGTCCAGTTTCCAAGTTCCATGAAATCATTTTCTCCGGCTCCGGTTTCCAGATACAATTCCAGCAGATGCTTTGCATAATCGAAGCTCTCCGGACGCTCCGGGTAATCCAGAATAAAATCCCGGCATGCAGCCGCCGCTCTGCCGCAATCCGTCTTCATCGCACATGAAATCAGCAGTTTCCGTCCATTGACCCGATCCGATTCGGAGAGCCGTTTTTCTTTCAGGTAAGTTTGCAGAAGACGCATTGCCTCCCCGTTATTCTTTCTCTGAATCTGCACCTGCGCCTTTAACAGCATTCGTTCCGGCGTGGAAGGCAGGAGTTCCAGGTTTTTAATACATTCGTCCCATTTTTCCGCCAGATAAAAACATTGCACCGCCCTGAACCGAACCTGTTCCTCCGTCTTCGGGTTCCGGAGTTGTCCGGCGACTCCCAACAGGGCTGCTGCGGCTTCGGAAAATCTCTTTTCGCCAATCAGGAGTTCCGCATATTGTCTGGTTACGATTACAGTATCCGGCGTATCCGGAAACTCCTTCAGGAAGCGTTGAAGCAGAAGAATTGCCTCGTTCTTCTTTCGGGCTGCAAGGCAGTTACGGACAATTTGCAGTAAAAGAAGCGGCTCCTCGATTTTCATATCGGAAGCATTGAACAGCCGCATCATCTTGTCCGTTTCCCCGGATGCACTCAAAGCAACCAGATATCGAAGACGCATTGCCGGATCAGGATTATTCTGCAGTGCAAGCATGACATCCTGAAAACGTCTTGCCTTCAGCATGTCGTCAATCAAGCCGGCGGCACTTGATTTTCGCGCCTTGATCTTTGCCGGAAGCCGCAGACGGTATCCCAGCAGGCGCAGGGTCTCCTGACAGTAAGACAAGCGGTCGCAGAGTTCCTGGGATTCCGGCTGTTCCCGCCTGAGATTTCCGAGCGCCGCCAGATAGTATTTCGCGGTTTCGGCAAACGCCTTGATTTTTTCCTGTTCATGATTCGAGCGATTTCCGATTCCGGCATATTGTTCCCCGGCAAGAATCAATATCCGAACTGCGGCGGAAGAGAGTCTTTTCCTGCCGTTCCTGTTCCAGTCCGGGTAATAGAGGCGAAGCAACTGCCGGATTCGTCTCAGAGGTTCCTGAAACTCGCCGTTGAGATTGAAATTTTTTGTCTGCAGGATCACGAGTCGTATCGCAATATCGGAACTGCCGTTGTCTCCGGCCTGCTCCAGCAGTTTTGCTGCGGCGTCTGAAAGCTCCTGATATTCTGGAATGCCCCGTTGCTTCCAGTATTCCGCGCGACGGATCAGTTGCGAGGCATGTTTCAGCAGATCATCATTCCGCCAGCCTTGATGTGAGGCTGTTTTCTGAGCCTCTTTGACAATTTTCTGTATTTCTCCGGGATCATTTCCCAGCAGATATTCCTGCATCGCGAGAAGTTTTTTCTTCTGCTCCGCAGTCAGTTTTTCTGCATTCCGTGAGTCCTGCAACGCTGCAATAAGTTGACTGCACGAAACAAAATCCCCCTGTGTAAAAAGGTGCTCCGCCGTATCGAAATCTGCGGCGGAAAGGAGAAACGGGATCAGCAGCGGAATGAGCTTTTTCATTTGCACCACACCGATATGTCATTCAATTCATAAGAGACACTTTGCAGATTTCTGTTCAAGCGACCCGGCTCCAGGAAACGAAGGCTCCGCCATGCGGGATTGATTCCGTTCAGCGGCAGAACGACCAGTTGCCAGCGGTCGACAGAAACAGTCGTGGAATAGACCCGTTCGCACAAGGCAAAACGCAATGGAATCCAACTGGTCTTTTCCTGTTTTTTAAGTCCGGCATAACGGGGATAAACATGAAAGGAAAGATAAAGCGGTTGTTCAGGAACCGCACCCGCCGTCAGATATACGCTGTCAAAACGGTTTGGCACCGAAGCATTGGCACGGAATGTCAGCATGATGCTCTCCTGTTCCTTTTTCATCTCTTTCGCCTGTTTTTCTTCCGTCTGCGTTACCGGTATTCTTGAAAAACTTCCGTTCTGCCCGTAGACCGCTGCAAATCCGCCGGCGGAACGCAGAGAATACTTCTTCAGGCCGCGCCCGCCATCCGGCAGCAGATTTCTCAGGGCATTGTGAATCATCCTGACTTCAGGAATGGAGTCACGCGCTGTCGAAACCGCTTTTTTCAGCTCCGGCACCCCTTTCCGGTAAAGCCGGATTACTGTCAGCTCCGGAAAAACGCCGGAATAGCGGAACACATTATTTTCAATCGTTATATTTTGGGACATCCGTTCAATTTTTGGAGCAAAACCGGCAAACGGAGAGCGATCCGGGAAAAATCCTCTCTCCACAATCAACCTCGTGTTCCCGCTCCATGGGACAACAGCCGTGACTTCCGATTCTTCGGGAAATGGAAAGCGTTTTGCAATGACAATCGTGGCGACGCCCGCTGCATTACAGGCTGCCGCCGCACTGCCGAACAGCATCGGCTTTTCTCCGTATTTCGGATAGAGCTGCACGGAAAGCCGGTGTGGATTTCCTTCAAAAAGCTTTGCGGCCTGCCTCAATGCGGAAAGCGCCGGATATTCCGTATGGAAAATGGAATCGAAAAATTTTCCGCCGTCTGAAATATTGTTGATCCTTACGCCCGAGCCGCCGCCCGATATCCAGTCTACAATCTCGCGCCCGCTTTGACGCAGATAATGGAGCTGGAACTCGTTTCCCATGGATTCACTGCCGATTGCCGGATACTCGCCGATATAGCTTTTCCCCTTCTCATAACACGTGATTTCCGGCAGAAGCTGACGGTTTTCACCGTTTCCCGGCAGTTTGCAGACCTCTTCGTTCACCGGTTTCCGGGAGGTGAACAACCGGCGTAAGGAAGCCGGAAGTCCCTTCGGCTCTCTGCACAGAAGATGCAATTCCGGTCCGACCTTATGCAGCGCGCTGATCTCCGCCGCATCAAAGGCCAGAACTCCTTTTCCGTTGTTCCGTATCTGGAGAATATTGCCGAACGGCTGCATGACATCATTCGGGACAACCAGTTCCACAAGCTGTTTGTTCCGGGTCAGAATCGAATTGTAAAGACGTTTCCCGTTGATGACGGCCTCAAAGGAAAGCCGGTAGTCAAACGCCTCCTTTTCGCTTCCGACAACTCCCAGAAGCAGACGCAGATTTCCTTTGAAATTACGCGGAAGCAGATCATCGAAAAAGAGCGCGATCCGCTGATTCGGCTGAAGTGTCTGCGGCCATTCCTCCGCCTTCCTCACGGCAATCGTGGAGCGCATACTTGCGTAGCGCCGAAACTCGTTTTCCACATGCGGAGCCTTGTTGTCCGCCGGATTCCCGTCAAACTTCCCGAACAGAACCGGCGCCATCTCATTGACTCCGGTTCCGAGGATTACCGGCGCCAGAGGATCGGCGCCGCCCGGCAGCCGCGTGATCAAGCCTTTGCCGCCGAGATCAAAATCATCGGCACGTGTGCTGAACGATACGCTCTCCGCAATGCTGTAGGACGGCAAATAACGGTAATAAACCTGCATCATCAGGGCGCACAGACTGCTGCTGTAAACGGCAAGATCCCCTTTATTCTTGAGCTTGAAACTGTTGTCGCCGCCCGGCAGCGACCAGCTTCCGTCTTCCTTCTGCGCTTCCAGAAGCTCTTTTTTCAGATTTTCATTCCAGAGCTCCCAGCGTTTCCCGCGCCCTTTTTCCGCCTGAAACACAGCCTGCGTCTGATAATACCAGCGGTACAGGGGGAAACCGCCGCCCTGCGTCCATTTCGGCATTTTTTCTTCAAAGATGATTCGTTCCGCGCGATTCGCGGGGGAGCTTTTGCCAGAATTCAATAATTGCAGTCCGAGAAGCCCGACGGGATTCAGATTGCGCTGATCGGGAAAACGTTTCATATTGATTCCCTGAGAAAACCCGCCCTTTTTCGCCTGATGGATTTTCACCAGCGCCTCTGCGGCAAGCATCAACCCCTGGTCCAACCCCTCCATTTGAATTCCGGCGTTTTGTGCGGCGGTCATCGCCTGAATATGCCAGCCAAGCAGAGAAAGATCGCAGGCAGGTTCCCCGACGACAATCTCGCGGTAAAGCGGATCCTCCAGTTGCTCCGGTGTCGGAGGCGCAAGCGGCGTATTACTGTAATCGGGCGCAAAGGAGCCGAATTTGTTCTGATGTGCCAGAATAAATTTCAGGCGCTTTTCAAGTGCGTTCCGCAGACTCATGCTTCCGCTTACGGCATATCCTTCCGCCAGCGCATATGTCAGGATTGCATGCCCGAAACCACGTCCGGCGTATTCGATATTCGGATAATTCGCCAGTTCCAGCAGAAAATCGCACCCTTTGCGAATCGTGTCCCCATATTTTCCCGAGCTGAAATTTTCGCCGTGCGCAAAGAATGCAAGCAGAGCCAGTGAACTCAATGCCGCCGCGTCCCCGGTTTTGAAACTTTCCCGGCTTCCCCAGCTTCCATTGGGATTCTGCGACGCAGAAAGAAAATTCAACGCTTTTTCCACGGCAGACTCCGTTTGTGCGGAACCGCCGTGACGTTTCAGCATCCGCCCTCTGGCTGATGGATCGGAGCGTCCGCGGTACGAAACTCCCGTCTGATGTCCTGCAGGCAGAACTCCTTCCGGCTGACCGCTTTGAATCTGATTGATTCCATCGAAAAACCGGACTCCCCGTTCAATCCGCGCCAGCTCATTTTTCCGCTCCGTCACAGTCTGTCCGAGAAGCGGATTGACCTGTTCCGCTTCCGGAGTAAAATCGTGCATGGCGCCCTCGGACAGCTGCTCTGCACTGACTGCCTTGGATACCGTTCCTGGATTCATACTTCGCCCGTCGCGGCTCTCTCCCTGCAATGATTGTTCCGGCGTCGGCATTTCTCTGGGAACCGGCGGTGTGAAATCGCTGATGTCAACGGCGATCTCCGGCGGAGGCAATGCCTTGCGGGGAGCAGAGTTCCGAATATTGACAAAAATGCAGATGACGAGAAGATTCAGCAAAACAGCAATCAGAATCTCCCACGGTATTTTCATTCATTCTCTCCCGTTGTTTTCTCCATTCCGGAATAACTCTGCTGCGCAGAACGATTACACGGCATAAAGTCTTCCGGCGGCAGGTGAAAAACGCCTGTTTCCCGGCAAAACAGATCTGCTCTCCTGGAAAGCCGCCGCTCTTTTCTCAACTTTTCAGCAGTTTGATGTTTTTCAGTTTATGCTTCGCCAGATCGCCCAGCAGAGTCACAAGCACATGATGCCTGGACTCCGGCGCGCATTGCAGCAGAAACTCCGCGTCGGGCATCAGACGCGAATAACGGTGCAGGAGCCGGTTCAGAGTTTCGCGATTCTGCACCATACCGTTGATGACATACCGTCCGTCCGCCGTCACTTCGATTTTCAGCGAATTCTGCAAATCGGGCGCACCGGAGCTCTGACCGCCCGAAACCGGCAGATTCGTCTCCAGCAGCGTCATTTCAACATAACCGGACATCGTGACTATGAAAAAAATCAGCAGCAGGAACACCACGTCGCTCATTGCGGACATGCTTTGCGGCTCCTCGCCACTGTCGATGCGCGGTATCCTCATTATGGATTCTCCTTCCTGACTTCTGCATTGATCCGGACCTGCAAACAGCCGGCTTTCGCGGCGGCGTTCAGGACAGCTGATATGTATTTGTGGGGGGTGCCACGGTCGCCGTTGACGATCAGGACAGTCTGCCGGTCCGCCTTCATGCTCCGGATCACGTCTCCGAGCTTTTCCGCGACTTCTCCCGCCGCGAGATGGTGAAATCCCGCTCTGACGGAACCGTCCGGCAGAACATTGATCATCAGGCGCTTTTCCGGCAGAGCTTTGACCGCGGCGGAGTCAACGGCAGGCAGGGAGACTTTGGAATCGATCTGTTCCCGGTCGAAACTGGCGGTCACGACAAAAAAGATGATCAACAGAAAAATAATGTCGATCATGCTCGAAAGCGATCCTGCGGAACTCCCCGCCGTTTGTCCTGGAAACTGATATAACACAATTCCGCTCCTGTATTCCACGTTATTCCTGCCGGTGCCCGTTCATGTCACCACAGCTTGTCCGTCAAGTTCTCCCTGTCTTTCCGCTCCTCTTTTGCAGGAACAGCGGAAATCATGCAGCCCCTTTGCCGCCGGAAACGCCACACGCTACGGAATGGCGTCAAGAATTTTTTCAACCGACTCCGTAACCGCTTCCACCCGTTTTTCCAGAAGATTGCGGAAGATCAGCGCCAGCACAATCGCGGGAACGGCGATCAGAAGACCGGCGGCTGTCGTATAGAGTGCCTGCGAGATCGAGATTGCCAGCACCGAAGCCTTTTCCGGTCCCATCGCCGTGCCGAGGCCGAGAAACGCATCGACCATTCCCGTAACGGTTCCGAGCAACCCGAGCATCGGCGCGATATTCGAGCAGGTCGAGATGCTGTTGATCTGCCGTAAAACCGACCGCACCTCCCTGTCGATAATCGCCGTTGCGAGTTCCTGCCGCGCCGTCTTGTCCTTCAGATGCGCAACCAGCAATACTTCCCGGACAATTTTCTTTGCCAGCGCCGGACTTCCCACACAGGCATTGTAAGCCTCCTGATAGTTCTTCGATTCCACCAGCGGCAATATCTGTTCCGTAAATCCCAGGGTGAGAAAACTTGACTGGCGCAGACTCCAGACCGCCCGTATTGTGATCGCAAGCGCCGCCGTTGAAGTCGCAAACAGCAATCCCCAGATCAGAATCCCGATCATGCCGCTTCCGAATACCACGTCATAAAACGTAAACGTCCCTCCGCCCTCACCGGCGTTCCCGACCTGCAAGCCCGTTTCCTCCCCAAACAGACCCGCACTGATAAAAAAGAACACTATGAATAGTCGTTTCATAACCCTCTCTATATTCTAAGAAATACTTCATACATAGCTATTTTTCGAGATTCCTCAATCGGGAATCATTCTGTAAAATTTGAACAGCATCAACATCACCGCGCTCAGCAGCACGCTGTAACCAGAACTTTGCTTTCTGCCGGTTATGCCGTAAAAACGCGTTTGGATCGGTCTCGGAATGCAAATACAGCATCCCCAGAGCACATTGCGACACATTGTTGTGTGCCTGAATTCCCGCCTTGATCGCCGCCAAGTTCTTGTCGCGGTTGCGCGATTCTTTGGAGCTTTGGTTCATTCCAGCCAAAGCTCCGATGAATGCATTGACTTCCAGATTGTTGGATGGCAACGCTTTCAGCAGTTCCTGTGGTTTTTTATCGGAGGAATGCCGCAGATAGTATTGTGAATAATAGTAGGCCGGTCGATATCCTTGCCCCATTGCCTTTTGGAAGAAACCGGCAGCGCGTTTTTTCCAGTGAACGGTTTCATCCCAATTCTCCGGAATGTATTCGCTGCTCGCCCGCCCGGCCAGACAATAACCTTCCGGTGACGAAGCACCATCTTTAGTTTCAATGGAAGATACAATTTCAGAAAACAGTTTGTTTGCCTTTCTTTTGTCAGCTTGAACACCGGGACGACCATGTTTCAGGAAACATCCCAATTCGAACTTTGCTTCTGCTCCGTCAGCTCTTTCCAGTGCTGCCAGTGCTTCCGGGTATTTTCCAAACCAATCATAAGTTTGTGCCAACTTCAGAGGATCGGTGATTTTCGAATAATTCGGCTCTGTGAAAAGTACCTTCAGCTCCGCTGCGGAAAATAACTCTTTCAAAGGCTGCGAAGCCTGAAACTCCCGTTTTCTACGCTCCAACTCCTCTGGTGGTAAAGGATCAAACCAACCGCGTTTAGATAATACAGGCGAGCACAGATGTTCATCGGTCCTATTTGTTTGTTTAACAATAGGATGCCGAAAATATTTTTTTAGCAGATTGTTGACTTTTAGATAGTTACATATATTATTTAGCGTATCTTCCGCATTCGATGATTTCAATGAATCATCATAAGAGACTAGAATATAGCCGGAATCTTCATTTGACAAGATAAATTCAGGCAAATTTAAACAATCTTTCATTTTCAAACGTATTATCTTATTTGAGCGAAACACCCGCAGTTCTTTCGGCTTATTTTGATGATCAACGCCCCAAATAAGCCAATCCGCATCCTCTGATGAGATAATGTTCCCATTTGTACAACGAATTTTTTTCCCTTTGGTTTGTATTGCAGCCAATGGAATAAAATTATTATGCTGCATATCTTCAGCAACAGCAAAATCACTGTACATAATAGAGGAAATTACCCATCTGTAAAGCTTTGGAGAATTTGAGGGGATCCACTCTTCTTGCTTTGATGTTTGTAAAGGAATACGAGCAAGAATATATTCACGATCAATCTCATACCAAAGATGATTGGTTGCATTGGTTATTGATGCTCTTGAAAATGGAACTGAATTCATAAATAAAATTGGTTGACCATGCCAGTACCCCCTATAACGCATAGTCTGATCTTCATTGACAAAACCTTTTATTGTTTGTTGCGTTTGTAAATCAAAAATTTTTTCAGTAGACCATATTCTAAAAGAAATTCTTCCCATTGCATCCGACAATAAATCTGGAAAAATGATTCGAAAAATTCCTTTGCTCACAAAATATGCAAGTGGAAACCTCACTGAAATGAAAGATGACTTTTCCTTGCTGTTGGCTGGAGCGCAAATACTGCCAGGTAAAAAATGTTGCCGAACTTCATTTGTGCTTAAATCCATGACATATAACTTTATTGCGGATTCAACTTTCCCGGGATCTTGACAATAACTCAATAGCCCGTCATCAATATATAATTTAGCTATGTTATTTTCCTCAGACCAAACTGGAAGTGAAAGGAAACACAGCACGACTAATAAAATATGGCTTTTCATATTAATAAACCGTTATTGAAATTTGCGTACCAGCTGGATTTTTCTTAAAAAGAAGAGCTGTAGAGCTCATCTTAAAAAAGCCGGATAAGGAATCATCTATCGACTGCAAAGAATTATGCCGGATTCCATAGCTTGGGTCATAATATACGTTGCCATGCCGAATTATTTGATGATTGTTAAAAAGTGATGCAGGTTTGGAATTATTCTGCCCGGCTGTTCCTGATGTATAAGAAACTTCTTCGGGAGTCCCCCAATGATATTGAGATGAGCCAACAATATTACCATTGGTGGGAAAAGCATTCACATATGGGAAATCCACATCCCCAGAAGTCCCGGTTTCAGCGAAACTCCATGTTTTTACCATAAAGCCTACGCCAACAGAAGATAGCGGAGTAAATAAAATATAGTCGCTAGCGATACCGTGGACACTTAAAGCCGTTTGAAAAAAATCTGCCCATGAACCACATTGACCATCTGTTTCGGTAAGTAATCTCTCCACGGAAGTAACGTTTGTCAAATAAGAACGATAATAAGTTAACGCAACTCCATCTTTTCGCTTGACATTTCGTCCGTTAAACCCATTCCAAATACTGGACACGACTTGGCTTTCGCTGCTTTTTCCATTGGCATTGGTACAACTGATATGAAAAACAGTTTCATAAGAAGAAGTTGCCGCATTATAAGTTAAATACAGTTCATGTACAGAGTAGCTGCGTTCCCATAAAAGGTTCTCATCAGAGGTACCAGATTCGCCAAATCCAACTTCCCAAGCCAATTCAAAACTGCTGTGATAGCCAACTTGGGCAGATGAATTAAATGTGCTTGCAGCAGTGACCGTCGTTCCCCCCATAATGAAACTTGTTGGCGAGCTCCAATTGTTTGAACTCCAAAATGAATATGGAGTAAAGCGGACTTTTTTTACTGCCGCCTCCACATCATAAGCGGTGATGAAATCTTTGTCATCAGCCGGGCTGCTCTTCAGACAGTTCGGCTTAAACACGGCAGTGGCTGACATGGTTGAGGTGCTGCGGTAGGCTATCGGATGATATTTTTTACTGGAATCGGCGTTAGCATTGGTCAAATCGGAGTTACCATCCAGATCATCATCTTTCCAGGCCACTCCGGAATAGCTGCCGCCGGTATCTTTATTAACGGTGATGTTTCCGTTAAAGGTAACACTGTGAATTTTGGGAGCGGAAACTTTTACTTTAATCAGCCGTTGCGAAGAACCACAGGACGCCGTCACTACATAGTCTCCTGAGCTTACAGGCTTAAAGATTGCTTCGAGTTGATTCGATTCCTTGGGGGTAATTGAGGTTCCCCAACCGCTTACAGACCAGCTGATGGAATTTTTCAAGGTATCGTCGAGCACTACATTGGGGTTCAACGTCATAGTCAATTCGACAACGGATTTGGGTTGCGCATAAATCGTTTCGGAATCAGTCCATTTATCGGAACCGCTTGGCGTTTCCTCGCGGGTGGACGTTTTGCCATGACCGCTTATGCTTGCCACGCCGACCACTTTCATCTCGCCGGAATCTGATTTGCTTGCATTGTCTGTTGGACTGGCAGAAATATTGTAAACACCGGGAACAGGGGTTCCCATTGACGCAGAAAACCAACCTGGAACATCCCACCAGTTTCGACTGAAAATGATGCTACTCTCATTGTTTTTAGTCTGACCGTTTACGGTCCAATTACTGGCTTTGCTATTGGTACCTTCATAAGCTGTATAAGTTACACTTGTTCCTGCTGCAACTGTAATATCTTTAGCCCCATTATCTTGATTAGACTTAATATAAAATGGAGTTTTTGCATTTCCACTGGCTCCCCACGTTGGTTGAGTGCCACTTCCCCCGCTCGGAGGAATCAGCTTGCCATTCATGGAGATTGTGAAATTTGCTGTCGGCAGAGAATCATTAGGATACGCTTTAGTCCCGGTTGCTCCTCCAGAGCTGACATTGATGTCTATCCCCGTCGGACTTCCGGATGTTACCCCTTCTTTTGTGTCAAAATCATATGATGTCCCCAAATCCTCTTTGGAAACACTTAATGTGTAAGTAATTCCAGTTGAATCCTTTTCTCCTTCAATATCACCGGCATCATATTCAAAATCATAAGCGGTCAGTGTTCCAGCCCAAAGCAGACCGACAAGCAAGCAGAGACGGCAGTTGAATGTTTTCATCTTCTTTCTCCCATGTTTTTGTATTTGCTGATTCTCTTTAATAACGTTTTTGTATAGATATCCGGCTTTGCGGATAAATCTTTATAAAGGACCTCAGCTTTCGCCGTTTCTCCGGTTTTCAAATAACATTTCGCCAAGTCATATTTAACAACACGGATATCCCTTCCCTTGGGAAACTGTTGTATATACCGTTTGAAAAACGGAATTGCTTTCTTTTCCATGTCATTACGGCTTGTCTTTAATTGTCCTCCGAATAACAAGGCCCGAGCATAAATCGGTTCTTTAGAAAGTCGTTTCTGTTGTAAAATCCAATTACAGAACTCTTCCGCCTTTTCCTTACTTCCATTCCGCCCGGTTAAATCAACTGCAATCAGCATTCCTATATAGGCAAGAGCCTTTTGCCGGATATCACTTGTCTTAGCCAACTTCTCAAACCCTTTAATTGCCTCATCGAATTGCTCAATCAAAATCAAATATTCACTGTTCAGAAATTTTAAGCGCAGACCGGACTGTTTCAGAAATGCTTTTTCCTCAGGCCAGAAAGCCATCGCATTCATCCTGCAGGCTTGAAGCAGGCGACTTTGCACATTGGGCAAACGCTGATCTACGGCAGCAATATCGGGAGAAAGTGATAAAATTTTCTCCCAATACTGTTTTGCATTATCATATTTGCCGTCCGCAAACGCCAAAAAACCGAGAACATAAATACAATTCTTCTCTTTGTCATCCACATACCAGACCGGAGCATTGGCGGTATTGTAAAGTTTCAGCGGGTCTTCGTCATGGTAGACAATGCGTTTCCATTGATTGAGCGTCGTCGGCTTTTGTGTGGGAGCAGACTGTTTCTTGAGATCATCGTTCATCGCGGCGTAAAGACTCAGTGCATCACGCTTTTCCCTTGCCTTGCGGAACCATGCCAGAGCCAGTGAATAGTATTTCTCCGCATCTTTCGCGTTCCACTCGATTTCAAGGCTGATTTTGCCAAGAAGCATCAGCGCTTCTCCACGGTAAAGACCATCCGGCTGCTGTTTCACAAACCGATTCAGATAATCCTTGACCTCTTTGATCTCTTTCTTCGGCGAGCTCTCTTTCAGTCGGGACGCCAGAATCTCGCCCTTCAGATAACCCGCCGCGGCGGCAAACTGACTCGCCGGGTCCGTTTCGATGATTTCATCGGCAACTTTCTGCGCCTCTTTCAGATAACGCGGAGTTCCGGAACGTTTCACCAGATTCTGCAAACGGCGCAGCTTCACATAATTTCCATACGTCGCACCGAACTTCTTTTTCATCGCTTCGGCTTCGATGTCCGCCTTCAACGCATCCGACTGATCGCGTAATCCGCGCCAGACCGCCCCCGTATCGGCAGTATCACTGCCTTGACCGATCGCAATGCCCGTATCTTCATTCGCAACACGTTTCCGGATGATTTCGTCGGCATTTTTCAGATACCCCTGCGCCCGTTCAAATTCGCCCAGATCGAGCAGAATTTCCGCATATTTCACGCACGCTATCGAACGCTGGTATTCATCGCTTCTCCCCTCCGCCCAGTTCAACAGCGCAAGGGAGCCGGAAACATCATCCTGCAGCGCTTTCACATGGGCAAGTTCCAGGAGTCCCCGCAAAAATTCGATTTTCTCCGTTGTCTTCAGAGTGTCGAATCTTGCGGGAGAAGAGTATTTTTTCAGTAATTTCTCCGCCTGTGAATATTCGGAATTCCTGCGCAATTCCGCCGCCTTCCGCCAGTCGGATTCCGCAGATAATAAGTTTAAAACCGCAAAAAACAGTGTAATGAACAGCAATCTGAACCCCATCTCTCCACACCCATGCTAAATTGTGTTCAATTCATTCTATATTCTATTATCCTCATTTTTTGCCGTTTGTCAAGGTCTGAAACAATATTTTCTTGCAAAAAATATTAGATAATCAGTTTTTTCATGTTTTACTCAAGCTTTAGTATCCATCTATTTATTTTTTATCCAAGAACCATTAACCATTAACCATACTTTTACGCTTTTGATGACGTCTGAAAAGTTTCGCACATTTGTATGTCATAACTTCCATACTCTTGCTAATTCTCAAAGTTCCCCTGCAATGAGAATTTTTATGAATACCAAATTTCCTTTTCAATAGCCCGCAGGCGATCACGGAGCTCACTTCGAGTCATTTCACGAAATGGCGCAATCTTTTGTAATGTCCGCTGAGAAAGTTTGACCTTGCCATGTTCCCAACGATTGACACATGCCCGATCCACTTTGAGAAGTTGAGCAAATACGGTTTGAGTCAAATTCAGATGTTTCCGAATCCTTACGATATCTTCGGCGGATATTCGTAATTTATTCTTTCTCACGGCAAGATTCTTCTTCGCTGTTTCTTGTTTGAAACTATCTTCAAGCGAGGAAATCTTTTTCGCTTGATTCATTGTCTCTTGTTCAAAGGTCCTCATAAATTGTTCCATCTCCTTGAATTTTTTGTTGATACATTGGGCAATCAGTTTATGTAACAGGGAAAATCCTGATCGTTGACTACGATCAGAAATCATGGGGACGCCTGGGACAATACGCGGCGGGCATTATCAAATACTGTTTTGAAATGATGATCGAAAGACGGGAAGACATTTCAAAAGATGATGCTCTGCCTGTTTTTCTGTGGGCGGACGAATGTCAGTTTTTTGCGTTGGAATATGACCAGAAGTTTCAGACGACCGCACGTTCGTCCCGGACATTGACTGTTTATGCCACTCAAAATTTAGGAAACCTCCATGACGGCTACGGAAAAGAAAAAGCAGCCTCATTAATCGGAAACCTAGGCACAAAATTCTTTTGTCAGAATGGAGAATTCGAGACGAACGAATGGGCGAGTAAAAGCATCGGTCAGGAAATCGTTCTGCGGAAAAACAAAAGTTTCGGCGATTCCAAATCCAGTTCCATGAAGGGCGACGACAACAAATCTCTGTCCTATTCCGAAGGTTTTTCCGAGCAGAAAGACTACCGGATTGATCCCGCTGATTTTTCAACCCTCCAAACGGGCGGTCCGCGCGGTCAGTGCAAAGTCGGATTCGTCTTCTGGCAATCCGGACGGATTCTGAACAACGGCAATGTATTTGTCCGCTCCACCATCGAACAGGAATGCCGTAGAGGTTGCGGGGCGAAATTCGTGCGTCATTGTCCAAAAGTCCCCACTGTCGGCAAAGGCGATTTTGTCGGAGAACACAGAATTTTCCTCCCTTCTGATTTATTCTGCATTATCGCTTTTCTGCTTTCGCTTTCTCTGCCTGCGGCAGGTTTCATCCTGATCTACACGAACAACGATATTGAGTTCGGTTACTATAACTCCGTTTTTTACTGCGATCTGAGCACACTTTGCTTCTACATGCTCAGCGTGGTTCTGGACATTTTCTGTGCCTGTCTGCAACGCATTCCGGGTATTCTGAAAAGTCTCGTCTCCGGCAATACCCGTCAGGAAAAGAAATACCTGAAAGCGATCATCTGGCAGGACGCTGTTCTTGGATATTACGCCATTTGTGTCGGTATGACGCTATGGTTTCAATATCATCTTTTTAATTATCGTGAACTCGGATTTGTTCTGGGATTCTGGCTCATGCTCTGCATGTTCTTCCGCTTCCTGAGATTATCCGGCAAACAAGAAATCAACCCCAATAAATGAGGTGTAAAATGTTCAAAAACACAAAAGATGCAATCACTTTTCTTGATGGTCTCAAACCATACCTGAAAAGCCGGATTATCGGGCAGGACCATGTGATCGACGCCGTCACAGAAAAACTTCGCTACTGGTTTCTCGGAATCAGCAGTCCTGCACGTCCAACTGTGTTTTTCTTCCTCGGTCCCACTGGAACAGGGAAAACCGAGGTGATCCGCGAGATTATCCACTACCTTTACGGTGGCGAGGAGGAAAAGCTCCTGCGATTGGATATGTCCGAATTTGGAGAAACTGCCGGATCTGATATCGGGAAAAAACTGGTCGGCTATACAGAAAAGGAACCGGGCCGGCTCTATGATTTTCTGGAGAAGAACACGGAAGGTGCGATCCTCTATGATGAATTTGAGAAAGCCCATAAGGATATGGCGAAATACATGCTCCAGCAAATTGACGCGGGACGCGTCACCCTTTGGAACAACAAAACCTATGACATTTCCCGTTTCCTGCTCTTTTTCACCTCAAATGTTGGAGCGGAAATCTTTCAGGGAAACACGCATCTTTCGATGGCTCGCAAGACGGAGGCCGCCTGTCAGCGGCTCGTGATGATGTTCAACTCTCCGGAATTTGTCGCACGGTTCGGCAAATTCGGCTACGGGATTTTCGCCTTCAACAGTCTCAAACCCGAACATCTGCGTCTGATTGCCCGGAAATTCATGGACGATAAGCTCGAATATTTCAGAACTATTCAGGAACGAAAGCAGGAGGAAAATCGCTTTTTTACTCCCGAAAACATGAATGTTCTGGGGTATTCACCCGCAGTTGTCGATCATGCTTTATTGCAGACAAATACGACCAAAAACGGCGCAAGAGAAATCCGTGACATCGTGGAACGGATGTTGAATCAAGCCTATGATCTTGCTCTTTCCAGTGATCCGAGCGGACAGAACATGACAGGTTATTTGCCTCTGGAAACGATTGCAAACCGGACACGAATCATTCTGACGCAGGAAGTTCCGAAAGATTGTATTCAGATTCAAAATTCAAAGGAAAAAGCTCAAAATGGTTAAGATCATTGAACGCATGATATTCAAAGAAGACAATTCATTGAAAAAGAAGACCCGAAAATTTGAAGTCCCCGGCAAAATTACGGGAAGCACAATGTTTTCAGAAGTATTGAATCTTCACGACTGGAATCTGGCTATCAAGGATGGCGATGCCGGAATGATTATCACAGGAAAGAATGAAACAGAACTTCTGGAATTGAAAAAACTCCTGGAAGAAACCAATATTTCTTTTACGGTACGGCCCTGCTCAATCAGGATTTCATGAAAGGACTTCTGGAAGATGGCAAATAAATAAAATTATCCTGGATCAGAACCGTGACATTATTCTCCAGTAAATAATTCGCGGTTCTTTTTTTGTGTATCCCTACAGAACAGATGACCTTTGTTGTTTGGGGCAGCTCCAAGTAGCCGGAGTCCCGGCTTTACTTGATCCGCATCCGGTGTCCAAACAAAAAGGGTAAAAGGAAGCCTGACAAAAAATGAGCTTGTAATATCGCTTAAATGGATGTATATTAATTTTGGGTCTTCACGGGAATTTG
>DPDG01000117.1:5209-5902 GCA_003526375.1 Lentisphaeria bacterium | reverse complement strand
CAGCGTGCAAGGAGCGGTCCGCAGCTGAAAATCGCAGATGCAAAAGAGCTGTTCGAGGCGTATTTCAAGGCGGAAACCAATGCCGTGGAACACCTCGTCTACAAGCCGAAGGAGGATTACGGGTCTCTGCTGCAAACGGGATTTACCATGCTCGCTGTCTGCCTCGAAAACTGGCAGGATGACTTTGCGGTCAGGAGCGTGGAGGAAGGGTTTTCCGTGGAGGTTCCGGGGCTGTCGAAGCCGCTGATCGGGGAGTATGATCTGATCGTTGAGGATGGTGGCCATGAGTGTATCGTCGACTGGAAAACGGCAGGCGCGAAGTGGTCTCCGGGCAAGACGCATCAGGACTTGCAGGCGACCGCTTTTTGTTACGCCCGTACAAAACAGACAGGCAGGAGTCCGCTGTTCCGGTTCGATATCGTGACGAAAACCAGAACGCCATGCGTGGAGTCGCACTATACCGAGCGCAGAGAGCAGGACTTTCAACGCTTTGAATTGCTGGCGCGGACCATCGAATCGGCGGTGCAGAGGGATGTGTTCTATCCGAACGAGACAGGCTTTTCCTGCGCGGATTGTCCTTACAAAACCAAGTGTCGTTCGTGGCACGTGAGAAAGGGGTGAGACGATGAGTCATCTTTGCATGGGCGGCGGTGGTCACTACGCCACACGGGAAGAAATCGCGCTGGTTCCGAC
>DPDG01000117.1:0-4956 GCA_003526375.1 Lentisphaeria bacterium | reverse complement strand
GGCGCATCAGTGGGTGATTCTGGAAGAGCAGTTCGGTTTGGCACGTGAGGGTGCGAAACTGTTCGGCGTGATGAAGATCAACAGGAGTTCCTCGCTGGAATGGTGCCGTTGCATCGGGCTCAGGAACAGCCACGACAAGAGCTTTTCCGTGGGGCTGACAGCCGGGATTACGGTCATCTGCTGTTCGAACATGGCGTTCGGCGGGAGCATGGTTCTGAAGCGCCGCCATACCTCGCGGATTGAGCTGTGCGATCTGGTGAACCGCGCTGTCGATGAGCTCGAAAACGAGTTCCTGATACTGGAGAATGTCTGCGAGGACTTGAAAGTGGCGTATCTGGACAACGACGACGAAGTCAGAAGCCGAATCGTCAGAGCCGCAGAACTCGGCGCAATCAACAGCTCGGATATTGTACCGGTGTACAAGGAATTCAAGAATCCCTCGCACGAGGAGTTCGCCGAGCCGACAAGATGGAGTCTGTTGAATGCGTTCACGGAGACGGTCAGGAAATACACCCCGCAACGGGTGGACGTCTCCTACGCCGCTCTGAACCGCTGCTTCGGGCTGGACGGAAAAATATCGTTGTTATGGGAAAAGTAATCGTGGGTATTCACCCCATGGTACGCCCTCTGCCGGAAGTGGTGCAACCGGCAGAGTATCCATGCACTCCGGCGGCTTCGGTCGCCGGTTTTATCACTTGAAAGAAGGAGTCGTTGCTATGACGAAAGTCTTTTGTCCGAAATGTGCCTCAATTGCGAACCCGCTTCACCGGGCTTGCACGGTTGGAACCGCTACTGGAATTACCGCTGGAGGAGCCGCCGTGATTGTCGGTATGGTTCGCGGCGCTCGTGCGGGAAGCGCACTGGGAATTGCCGGTACTGCCATCGGTGCTGTCGCGGGAGGGATCTTGAATCTTCTCTGGGGAGTCACTTCCGGAGGTCTGCTCGGCGCTCAGGCCGGCAAGCTGATCGACGAAAACGTGATCGGATTGTACCACTGTCCCAAGTGTCATCTGCGGTTCAAAGCGTAGATGATTGGAAACTTCAGAGATACGCAGTAACGATGCGTGTCTCTTTTTTCGATTCATACCGGAATATCAGATTTCCACAGGCGTTTCCACAATTTCGATAAAATGTGCAGGAGTAACAATAAATATTTCCGGCGGGAAATGTTTGATATTGCCTGTTACAAGATAAGTATCACCCGTACCGGACTCTAATACAACCTCATAAAACGGCACATCTTTCTCATCTGGAAGTATAACGCCGGTTTCTGTGACTTGAAGCTGTTTTCCGCACTTGCGCAGTTCTGCTAAAAATGTGTCTACAAGTTCCGGGTCAAATCCGAATTTTTCTCTGCGCAGCACATCGCCATATTCAGCAAGAATAGACTCGCTGAACACCGGAATAACCGTTCCATCAAACAGGTGATTCACAACTTTGACTGTTGCTGAATTTTCATGTTTTGCCAGCAATGCCGAAACCAGAACATTGGTATCAATCACTGCATAACATTTCATTTTTTGCCTCTGGCACGGTCTATTTCAGAATTGATTTCAGATAGAGACATTCCCTGAACACCATTGGCTTTCGCCTGTTTGCGTAGAGCTTGAAACGCGTTCGCCCCGGCTGTTTCGCCGGTGGCAAGCGAGATTTCAAATGGAATCCGTTTCTCGCGAATGACCGTTCTGGCAAAAATATTGATCGCAACGGAAGTATTCAAGCCGAGCTGGGCGCAAACTTTGTCCAGTTCATTCTTCACATCGCTTTCCATGCGAACGCTGAATGTTGATATTGCCATAATGCACCTCTTGTGTTATTATTTATTGCAAATATAACGTAACGTGTTCTTTTTTCAAGTCGTAAATCAAAAAACTGATGAATCTGTATCGGTTCGCAGATACTTGTGGCTGCCCCATGTTTTGCAATAGATATCCCGTAGAGCAGGAACTCCTTTCAAAGCCAGTTGAAGCGATCTCATTCCTCCGCTATGCGAGGAAGAAAATCGCTTCATTTTGCAGAATGTTATCAGATGGATCATTTATCGAATTTAGAATTGGGGAACGGATACTTGGTCAGTTCGATCAGTTTTCTGTATTGTTCTTCGGTGCGTATCCGGTCTTTTAATTTCGGTACGATATTGAGTCTGCGCCAATCTTCTTCGCTGAACAGATCAAGACAGGGACATTCCGACAGCAGTTCGGCAGAGCTGTGAAGGAGGCTCCACCACATCGGTTTCGTAAACTTCTCCTTGAAAGGACATTGGAACCAATGGCGCGGATTATGCTTGATGATCCAGAACCAGTCGCCAAGAGTGAAATCATGCGTGTCGATATCCCTTTCGTGACACCAGTCGCTTGCCAGCAATCCGCTTCTTACAGCCGGGTGATTCGGGATCTCACAGTAATGAAGCAAAGTCGGCTGGTGCCGTAACAGGCGTTGCCACTGATACGGGGTGAAATCCTGCCAGCAGGGACATCGCCATGCAAGCGGAAGTTGTCCGGATAAGGCTGTCACCCAGTCGTCCGGGGTGAACTCGGAAAACGGGCAGAGCTCCTGCAGTTCCGGATGCCGTGAAATAATACGTGCCCATTGTTTCGGTGACAAAGGAGCGGATACGGATTCTGTTTCTGCTGCAAAGGCGGCACAGTTCCATTCAAGATCAAGGAATGTGTTCAGTTCTGTTTCGGTCATGGTGCACCTCATGTTTTTGTGTTGTGGATTTTGTGACAGGAGGATGCCTGTCATAATATTGTTGTGCGAAAATAAAACTGATTGCATAAGTATCCGGCTGGTGCGGTTTCCCGCACACAAGCCGGTATCATCAAATTATCATCATCCGGACTCCGCCGGACTCTCATATCATAGTAGACACGCTGTATTTTTTTACCGGACTTATTCCTTCGGGATCTGCGTAAAACCAAACATCCGGCATCCCTCCGGAGTCTTTTCCTTTTCATTGACTTTCGCGGCATAACTCATCCAGTGAGAAGCATTATGCAGTTGCGTTTCCGCATCCGCCCCATGACGGCGAATCCGTATGCCGGTATTGTTGTCCGCCTGTTCCTGCGGTGGACAATAGCGAACATAATTGGAATCAGGGGATGTTCCGATTTCACGGGACCAGACATCATTGAAAAATCCAGCGATCTTTCGGACATTCTGAACCTTGTTGCCGTCACAAACCGGATAGCAGTGATAATGAGGATGTTCGGAATCACGTTGTTCTCGTGCCCAGACAAGCTGGGCGTCGATCCCCTCCCGTTTCAACTTCATCCGGCATTTGCGTATTGCATTGGAAATATGCCGGTTGTCATTCTGTGTTTCCATTTCAGGAGGAAAACGGAATTCCAGATGCCCTACAAATACCTGGCTATGCTTATCCGTCATGTACCGTAACCGTTTCTGAATTTCATTCACTGCCTCCCGATACACGGGATGCTCCGGATCGGCATTCACGGATAAATGGTTTAACTGGCTTTCCGTGTGGTGGTGTCTTTTCGGCATGATTTGCTCTGCTCCTTTTCTGAATGATTTTATGTATGCCATGATTGATTTCTATTCTGTAATTATTCTCATTCTGAATTCGAATAATCATTAGAAATCAATTTCCGTATCTTATTTCCGGGCTTATTCTGTGCTTCCTGTTCTCTGTTCATCGTTTTCTTATGGTTGCTGTTTAGGCTTATGCCTGCTGTTTAGGCTTATGGCTTTATAGCTTTATAACTTTTTATGTTTTTCTTATGGTTACTTATAGTTTTTCTTATAGTTTTATAGCCTATAGCTTTAGGTTAGCTTGAGGCTAGCTTTAGCTATTTCTAATAACCGAGTTGAGCCTGATCGAATTTTGCCTGCATTTCCATAACTTTTCGAAACATGAATTGCAGGAATACGGAATATGATGCTCTTTACACTTAGGTCTCGCATAAAATAACAGGTTTTCAAAAGTAAAAAAGATTCATGACCCGCGATCGTATGCGCTCAAAGGAGGGGCGCATACATGAATGAAATCAGAATTTCAATGACAACCGTTCGCTTCTTCAAACGGATCATGCGTCCTATTGCGGAAGAAGGAATTATTTCACTGCCGGAATACAATGAGGCGATTTCTCAATTGGCCAGCCTTGCGGAACACGGGGTTCCCAAACCTGTGGTCACTCCGAAACTTCTGGATCAGCGTGAGGTCGCGGAGATGCTCAACATCAGCCACAGTAATTTCAAAAAACTCGAAGCCGAGGGAGCTTTCCCGTTCAAAAGAAAAATGGTAGGCTCAGCAGTGCGATACCGCAATACCGATGTTTTGAATTACATCAGTTCCTGTGACTGATCTTTCCATTGCTGAATTCCGCGTTTTCGGTAATGCCTGTGTTTTTTATAGACACGAATATTCCATAATGCCATATATTTACGTAGCGTTGGAACAGAAATAGGCTTTGGCATGATGACACGTGTATTAATGTCCTTTACTATCTGGGAAATATCCTGTCCCTGCTGGACTCGTGTCCAGACAAAGTTCCGAAGATGCACAGAATGAAGCATCTTGATTCGATACGTCCAATAAACCGCTTCCTTATGGCATGTATACCGGTATGTACACATGTCTCTGGAAGCAGATTTTGAGGCAATACAATCCCGGAAACACAGGTCCAGTTCCGATGATTTTCCTTTACGCCAGTAGTCCGCTTCATAAGCCATTTCAAATAATGAGCATGGCATTTTTTCTTTTGCAATAATACAGACAAAGTAACCAGCCTCCGCCAAATTTTTCAGCATTTGCTTTAGGAGTTGCTTTTCTGTTTTTTTATATTCAAATCCATCCAGAAAGATATTTTTCGGTAATCCGGGAATCGACAAAATACATTCCAAATTTGATTTTCCTGTTTCGTTCAGCTGCCAAGGAGCGGATTTGTTCCCCAGCAGACATGAAAAGAAATTTTGCGCCTAGCCCCTTGGCTGGAC
>DPDG01000033.1:6068-26189 GCA_003526375.1 Lentisphaeria bacterium | reverse complement strand
AATTCCCGTGAAGACCCATAATTTGAAATGGCCTCATGTTAACCCGGAAACAGGGAAAGCCTTTCATTATATAGAGAAAAACAGCCAAAATCAACTCAACCACAGGATTCTGACAGGATCTGCAATTATGACAGAATTTAAGGTTTCCAGCCTGATCAGGCAGTACCGCGGACTGATTTTACTATCAGCTCTGACCTCCGTAATGTTTTCCAGTCTGGCACTGACCATGCCGATGATGCTGAAAGTCGTGATCGACCGCGTGTTGCCGTCGCGCGACTGGGCGCTCTTTTTCCTGCTGGCGGCAGTCATGATCGCCATCTATATTCTGCGTTTCACGATGCGCATCATCACGGGAAATCTCGGCACGTATACCGTGACGCGCATCCTGCTGGATGTCCGTCAGCGTATTTTCAAGCACCTGCAGAATCTTTCCCTGCGTTTCTATGAGGAGTACCGCACTGGAAAACTGATTTCAAACGTCATCAGCGATGTGGCGCTGCTCCAGGGGCTGATTTCTCTCTGCATCAGCATGGTGGACCAGTTTTTCACGATGGCATTCATTACCTTTGCGGTGTTTTTCATTAACTGGAAACTCGCTCTGATTGCGATGTGCGCACTTCCGATTCATTTCATCAACTTTTTTATTTTCAATAAGATCATACGCAAGAACGCCTTGCTGATGCAGGAAAAAATGTCCGAGATTTCCGCGAATCTGGCTGAAACGATCAACGGAATCCGCGTTGTGAAGTCCTTTTCCAAAGGGCGCGCGGAAAGTCTGCATTTCTTCAAGAACATGCGTCCGACTCTTGAGCTTGCGATCAAGATGAATCAGGAGGGGAACGTCTGCCACGGCATTTATGAGATGCTGACGCTGTTTACCTATCTGATTGTGATCTGCGGGGGGATTTTTGCGGTCGGAAATGATTTTTCCATCGGCGACTTTGTGGCATTTTATACTTATATCGGTCTGCAGGTCGGACCGATTGCGGTGCTGGCGGCTCAGATGAATGTCCTGTCGCAGGGGCTCGCCGGAGCGCAGCGCATCATGAAACTGCTGAAAGTGATTCCCGATATTACGGATGCGCCGGATGCGGTTGACGCAGGGCGCCTGACCGGAAGAATCAGCTTCGACCATGTTTCATTCAAATATGCGGATACGCCTGTCCTGCGTGATTTTTCGCTGAGAATCGAACCCGGAGAGAAGGTCGCGCTGGTCGGGCCGTCCGGCTGCGGCAAATCGACGATCAGCAATCTGCTGTTGCGTTTCTATGACGTGTGTGACGGCTCGATCAAGGTGGACGGCGAGGATATCCGCACGTTTACGCAGGATTCCTACCGCGCCAACATCGGCGTGGTTCTCCAGGAGCCTTTCCTGTTCAGCGGCACGATCCGCGACAATCTGGCGTATGCGCGTCCGAACGCCTCCATGGAGGAGATCAGGAAAGCGGCGGAACTTGCGAATGTTGCGGAATTTGTGGAAAAACTCGACAAGAAATACGATACGGTCATCGGTGAAAACGGCGCAAGTCTTTCCGGCGGGCAGAAACAGCGGATTGCGATTGCGCGCGCCGTGTTGAAAAATCCGGGAATCCTGTTGCTGGACGAGGCGACCAGCGCTCTGGATACGGTTTCGGAGAAACTGGTTCAGCAGTCTCTGGACACCCTGATGGAAGGACGGACGACAATCATCATTGCGCATCGTCTTTCCACGATCCGCAATGCGGATAAGATCGTTGTCCTCAAGAATGGTCAGATCGAACAGCTCGGCACCCATGATGAGCTGATGGCGCAGGACGGCACTTATCGTGAGCTTTACACCACACAGCAGAAAGCCGCCGCCGAAGACAGTATGAACCGATCATGACAACATTTTTTATCAGCAGCATCCGAAAGCCCTTGAGATGGAACGCATTTCAAAGCAGCGCTGGAAATAATGAGCAATGAGAGGAAAAAACTGTTTTTTTCATTCCTGGAGATGGCCTCCGCAGGCAAAATTTCCCGATATTTCCGTATACTTTGCTTTATTCTTTTGCAGCCAATGCAAACGCCTGAGCCAGATGGAGGCGCAGTCCATGACAGTCTCCGCGGTTCTGAACCGCCTCGGAAAGAACCAGAAAACGGTTGATCAGTTCCTCGTCAATCACATGTTCGATTTTACAGGCGGCTTTTCCCGCCTCCTCGCAGGGTAGCTCAAGTACATACTGGAGAAAATCCTGAAGAATGCGGTGCCTCCGGGTGACTCTCTCCGCAAGCGCTTTTCCGGTCTCGGTCAACAGTACCGGCAGATTCGGCCGGTAGATGATGTGCCCTGATTTGGACAATACGCCGAGCGCATTGGTGACAGACGGCATTTTTACATTGAGCCGCGCCGCGATATCCTTTGTATGCGCATGTCCGTGGAGCCGGATCAGCTCCCCAATGGCTTCCAGATAATCTTCAAGGCTGGCTGAAACGTTCAACGTGCTCACCGGATCATCTTTCCCGGCTTGAACATTCGGACAGCTTCCTGCTCCGCCATTGGTTCAGCACGATTTTTGAAACCAGTTCCGGGTTTGTCTCCCGGACCGCAAGGAAAGACTTCCCGCTTTTCCGGCAGATTCCCTTGATGACGCTCAATGCGTTATGGCTGTTGATCCGCGTAATGAATACCACGATATCCGCATCCTGTGCCGATGCGCGCAGGCGGTTGGCGCCGGAGCCGTTGCAGCACCCTGTATGAAAGTAGAATCTGACAGTGCCAAGGGACTCGAATACCGAACGGTATTGATTCTCCAGGCGGTCGAGGCCGCCGATCAGCGCCACTTTCAAATGATTCAGGGTGCAGCAGCCGGAAGCCTGTTCCGCATCACATGGAGAAGGACAGCGAGAGCTGCCGCATTCTCTCCTGTCTTCCCGACACTTCTTTTTCTTACTCATGGTGCTCCTTTCCAAAATGAAAAAATCTTCGGGCGGGACCGGGCACGTTTTCCGCCGTGCCCGGTTCTCTGTCCGCTTTGAATCAGGCGGAAACCTGCTTCAGCAGATCGACCCACTGCGAAATACGGTCTGCCGTCTTGTCCGGCTCATTGTTGTCGTCGAGCGCCAGACCGCAGAATTTGCCGTCTTTTTCCGCAGAGGAAGCCGTGTGAGCATATCCTTCTGCGGATGTTTCACCCACGAGTACCGCACCGCGTTCTTTCGCCTTGTCGGCAAGAATACCCATGGCATCGACAAAGGTATCGCCGAATCCGCTCTGGTCGCCCAGCCCGAATACCGCGACTTTTCTGCCCGTCAGATCAATGCCGTCAAGCATCGCAATTCCTGTTGCCCAGTCATCCTGAAGTTCGCCGAGTCCCCACGTGGAACTGCCGAGAATCAGAAGCCCGGCTTCAAAATCCTCCGGCTTTGCATTTGTGATGTTGATTGCTTCCGTTCCGAACGCCCCGGCGATGACTGCCGCCGCGCTTTCGGTGTTGCCTGTGCTGCTGCCGTAAATCACTTTGACGTTAGCCATTCGATTTAACTCCTTACAGTTTGATGAATGTTTATGCTGGCGATTTGTTCAAGACATGTTTCGATGTCCTGATATGTTTCAATAATTTTTTCCGCAAGCTGCTCCGCACAGCGATAAAGCCGCATGAGACGGAGTGATTCTTCCGGTTCTCCGAAAACCTGCCAGTCTCCGCGTACGACCGGCGTCCGCGGGGCTCTCTCAATGAACCCCATGACGTCTTTCAGCGGATAACCTATGAATATGCCGACCTCGTGCGGGAGCGGTATCCGGCGGCACTGGTCTTCAAGGGTCGTCAAGTAATCTTCCAGCCGCCTGCATTTTTCATAACCGCGGACAGCCAGATATGCGGCGTTCCCGGCATTTTCCAGAGTTTCCGCAAGCCGCTCAGGATCGTAGAACAGAACCAGAGCGCTGTCCGGATCATTCTTCAATATCCTGAATTTCAGCTTGAGTTCTTCCAGAATCTCGTTCTGATAAAGACAGATTTTTCCTTTTGACTCATCACGTGAGAGACGGTAACAGCGTGCCACCCGGAGTAAAGCACCCGGTTTGATTCCCGCCCTGACCGCCGCCGTCTTAACCATCAGGAAGCGGAGAAGCCTTTTTTTATAATGTCTGCAATTCATCGAGAGAAAAACCTTCAAAAATTAGTTAAATCTAATTTAATTGTTCTGAAAAAAGTCCGCCGGCAACGGACTTTGATCTGTTTCCCGGAAGATACCATAGCAGAAAAAAAGAAAATGTCAATTAGTTGAAACTAATTTTGTTGATTTTTTTCTCTTTTGCATCAGTTGCAGTGAGCCGGTGCTTCGATGTCATGAAAACGTTTGAGCATGGGCAAGCTATGCGGCAGACGGAAATAACGATCCGTCAAAACACCCCCGGCGTTTCTGCCTTTTTCATCGAGTGTTCCGTTTTTTTTGAAAAAAATCTTCATTTCTTCCTTTTCACTCTTGACAATTCGCCATTTCTGCTTATAATAAATACTGTAAACTGTTTTTTGTTTTTAGAGAGAGGTGCTTTCATGACGGAGAGAAAGACAGAACAGGCAAAATCCCTGCTTGTCCGATACATACGCGATCAGCAGATGAAGCGGGGAGACAGACTGCCTCCGCAGGACTTTCTGCGCAAGACATTCAAGTTCGGCACCGCTACCATCAGCGCCGCAATCAACGAGCTGAAAGACGACGGCGTTTTGGAAGTGCGGGATAAAGTCGGCGTCTTCGTCATCGACCCCAATGCGGACGGGCACGCGGGGCGCACCATCGGGATCACCATGCGCCATGCGGAAAACAGTCTCTATTACAGTTGTATCCTGACGGCGCTTCAAATGCGTCTCGTCGAGGAGGGATGTATGATCCGGCTGTTCCGTTATCAGAAAGAGACCGAGAGGAAAGGCATTTTTTTCCAGATAGACGATTTTCCCGGACTGCGCAGAAGTCTCGAAAATCAGGAGCTTCAGGGACTGATCCACCTGGACGATTTCAGTATGCAGTCGTTGAAATTCATCCGCAGTAAAAAAGTGCCGCTGGTGTTCGTCGGTTCCCTCGGCGGCATTGCTCCCAATGGGGTCGTCTACGATCAGGCAAGGACTATGCGCGAGATCGGAATCCGGCTCAAACGGGAAAATCCGCGGCGTCCTGCGCTCATATGCCAGCCGAGTGTCTTGAAATGTGTGCAGGATCATTTTCAGGAGGCGTTCGGGCATGACAAAAAAATCTATGCCGGGAGCAGTATTCCGGATGCGGAAAAAATCGCGGATGAAATCCTCCGTATGCCGGACAGAGAACGTCATGACTGGATCATCTATATGGATGACATTCTGGCACTGGCGGTCACTTCCAGACTGGCGGTTTCGCTTCCGCCGGAAAAACTGCCGCGCGCAGTCATCATGCGCAACCTGCAGTTTCAGATGCGTTATCCGGCAAAAGACCCGATTTTCTATGACAGCAATTTAAGCGAGTTCGCCTCTATCGGAGTATCGCTCCTGATGGGCGCCATGAAAGAGGGAAAACTTGATGCGGGAAAAGTTTACTACCATCAAACGGAATCAAAATAAGGAGGAGAGGAAACATGATGATGTGCAGAAAGAGAGGGAGCGGGGAGTATGGCAGCCGGACGGTCAGCCGCAGGAATCATGCAGTGTGTTTTACATTGATAGAATTGCTGATCGTTATAGCGATCATCGCAATTCTTGCGGCAATGCTGCTTCCCGCACTGGGAAAGGCACGGGATAAAGGATATGCCATCTTCTGCCTGAACAATCAGCGGGAAACAGGAAAACTGTTCATGTTTTATGCACAGGATTATACCGATTACATGCCCATTGCCTACGGGCAGATGAAAGATGGAGAAATACTCGTCCGTTCCTGGCTTCAGGCGATCAATCCAATGCTGGGGCGCACCTCCTGGCAGAAGATCAGCAAAGCCTCGAAATCTTTGATTTGTCCGGTTCTTGAATCGAAAGTGCCGCCTGATGAAAACGGGGAACGGAATACGACCTATACCTATAACAGACGTTTAGGCGATCTTGACTACGTCAAAAAGGGGTATGCCGGGTATCATCCGCGCAAACTGGCAAATGCAAAATACCCGAGTGTATTCGTTACCTTAATGGAAGGAATAAAGGAAGGGGAACGCATCACACTCGTTACTGCGTCCAGCGATATAGACAATCTCTCTCATCCCCACAACCGGCGCAATCAGCACCTCTATGCTGACGGACATGCAGCGGCAGTCAATATGTATTCCGTCTACGGCGACTGGCGGGCATGGTGTCAGCCTTACAGCTATTTCCCTTACAGGAAATGGGATGAAACAACAGTTCAATGGTAACAAAAAAAGGAACCATATCATGAAAAAAATTATTTTTCTTCTTTTTTCTCTGTTCACCCTTAATGCGGCAGATATCGCAATTGTTCTGCCGCCAGACGCCGTTCCGGCAGAAAAAACAGCAGCGGCGGAATTACGGAAATATCTTTCCAGGCTTGCAAAACAGCCTGTTTCGATTATTTCTTCCGGCAACTGCGGCGCCGGATACACTTTTTATCTTGGACAGACACCGGGCATTGCTCAGAAACTTGGGATTTCAGACTTCAGGACACTCAAACCTGATGAAATACTCTTACGGCGGATCGGGAATGATTTTTACCTTACGGGCGACCGTCCACGGGGGACGCTGTATGCCGTTTACACCTTTCTGGAAGACATTTGCGGGATGCGTTTCTTTGCTCCGGATGAAACGGTCTATCCTGAAAAATTCAATCTTCCCATGCACCTTGATCTCCGGTATGCCCCAAGTTTCATTGTCCGGGAGGTTCCTTTTCCATCGCTGCGCCTTGACAGTGCTTTTGCGGCAAAGCGCAAAGTCAATGGACACTGGCAGAAAACCACGGTTGAGTGGGGAGGTCATGAAACAATCCTCGGCTTCTGCCATACATTCGCACGCCTGATGCCGCCGGAAAAATACGGCAGACAGCATCCGGAATATTATTCGGAAATCAATGGCATCCGCCATCCCGTAGGCAATCAGCTCTGTCTGTCCAACCGCAATATGCGCCAGGAACTGATCAGAAATATCCGGAAACTTCTCAGGGAAAAACCTTCTGCAAAGATCATCTCCGTCAGTCAGGATGACAATAATGATTATTGCCGCTGCCGGGAATGCAATCTTCTCGCCGGACGTTACGGAAATACGCAATCCGGTATTCTGATTGATTGCCTGAATGAGATTGCAGCCTCACTGGAACATGAATTTCCCGGAGTGTTCTTTGAAACACTGGCATATGCGTACTCTGTCAAACCGCCACAGAATATCCGCCCGCGGCATAATGTCATAGTCCGTCTTTGCGCAGATAACTGTGACTATGGGCAACCATTGAACAGCCCTGCAAATTCAAACTTCCGCGATGCCCTGACAACATGGAGCAAACTGACAAACCGCCTGATGGTCTGGAATTATGTTTCACTGTTCGGAAATTATCTGATTCCAAATCCCAACTGGGGAAACCATGGAATCAATTTGAGATTTTTCCGGGATCACGGAGTAATCGCCGTATTCAATCAGGCTGGCGGAAACGAAAACAGCGATTTTGCCCCGCTCCGGGCTTATGTCAACAGCAAACTTCTCTGGAATCCCGATCTGGATGAAAAGACTCTGATCGACGAATTCCTGCAAGGCTACTACGGCAGGGACGCGGCTCCCTTGCTTCACGAATATCTGAACCTGATGAAAATCGACTATGCAAAACAAAAGCCGGAATTTAAACTGTCATGGTCTACACCCATCTCTGAATGGCTGTCCTATAATACAATGGAGCAGGCACGGGAACTGATGATGCAGGCTGCCGCAGTTTCACAGGGAAAATATGCACAACGGGTCCGGACCGCCAAAATCGCCATTGATTTTGCCTTCCTCCTTCATCCGGAAACTCCACGCCGTTATGCCGCCGGCAGGGAGATTCCCCAATCCATACTTGACGATTTCATTCGGCGGACATCCCATGACCATTATTATGGAGAAGGGGAAAATCTCGACCGTCTGAAAACAAGTCTTTCCATCCTTTATTCCGGCAGAAAAGAAAAATATTCGCGGCAGCTTCCCCAAAAAATCCAAGGGATTTCCCCCGAACGTCTTATCATAATTGAACCGGAAGAAATCACTGCCTATGAAAATAATATCAGAACGAAACGTTATCCTGATTTCATCCGGATGCGTGCAGATCATAAAAGCTGGCTGATCCAGTTTCCGGATCTTGCCATGAGAACACAATTGCAAGGCCGCTGGCGCCTCTTTGCCGAGATGCGCACCGGAGGAATGCCGGAACAGAAAGGATTTGCATTTCAGGCGGGAATTTATGACAAGGCATCCGGAAAGAATACAGCCAGACGGTATCCGCTTTCAACAGTTGCGGGCAAGGATTTTCAGCTGGTCGATCTCGGATGCCATGAATTTCATTCCACAGGAGAATACTTTTTCTGCGCCCCTGTCGGAAACAGTCAGGCAGATCCAATTGACGTGAAACGGCTGTTTCTTGTAAAAGAATAAAAGATCAGCCGGGGAATCATAAGGCAAACAGAATTATTTACGGAACAGGAAACATCCGCTGAAAAATCTCTGCTTTTCCCGGATACCGCGGGCGGCAACTCTTGCCTGATACATACCTCGCACAACCGCCCTGCATTGCAAAAGATGCAGAGAGAAGTTTCCGGTATTTGCCGCGGCGAAAACTGATAAGATTAAAACAGGACCTGCAGGAGAAATCTTACAGGTCCTGTTCCGGTTACTTCACCGGTTCGATCACATCGAAGCCGCAATAGGGACGCAAAACTTCCGGAATCTTCACGGAACCGTCCGCCTGCAGGTGATTCTCCAGAAACGCGATCAGCATACGCGGCGGCGCCACGACCGTATTGTTCAAGGTATGGGCAAAATATTTCCTGCCGTCCTTGCCGTTGACGCGGATTTTCAGGCGGCGCGCCTGCGCATCGCCGAGCGTCGAGCAGGAACCGACCTCGAAATATTTCTTCTGGCGCGGAGACCATGCTTCAACGTCAAGCGACTTCACTTTCAAGTCGGCAAGATCGCCGGAGCAACATTCCAGCGTCCGCACCGGGATATCCATCGAACGGAAAAAGTCAACCGTGTTCTTCCAGAGCTGATCGAACCAGTACATGCTGTCCTCCGGTTTGCAGATGACAATCATTTCCTGTTTCTCGAACTGATGAATCCGGTAGACGCCGCGCTCCTCAAGACCGTGCGCGCCTTTCTCCTTGCGGAAACAGGGAGAATAACTCGTCAACGTCAGCGGAAGCGTATCCTCCGGCAGAATCTGATCGATGAACTTGCCGATCATGGAGTGTTCGCTGGTTCCGATCAGAAAGAGATCCTCTCCTTCGATCTTGTACATCATCGAATCCATTTCCGCAAAGCTCATCACGCCGGAGACCACATTGCTGCGGATCATGAACGGCGGTATGCAGTAGGTGAAACCGCGCTGCACCATGAAGTTGCGCGCATAGGTCAGAATCGCGGAATGAAGAAGCGCGATTTTCCCCATCAGGTAATAAAAACCGTTTCCGGCGACACGGCGGGCGCTGTCAAGATCCAGGCCGCCGAGCTTTTCCATGATTTCCGTATGATACGGAATCTCGAAATCCGGTACTTTCGGCTCTCCGAAACGCTGGACCTCCACATTCTCGGAGTCATCTTTTCCAATCGGAACGGACGCATCGATGATGTTCGGAATGACCATCATGGCTTTCAGAATCTCTTCATCGACTTTCGCCTGTTCCGCGGTTAACTCGGCAATGCGGTCGCCGTCCTGCGCAACCTCTTTTTTGACTGCTTCGGCTTCTTCATGCTTCTTCTGCCCCATCAATGCACCGATCTGCTTCGAAGCGGCATTGCGTTTCGCGCGAAGCTGTTCCACTTCGGTCTTGATGGCGCGGTTGCGCTGATCCAGTTCCAGAACCTTGTCGACAAGCTCCAGCTTGCCGTCCTGGAACTTCTTCCGGATATTCTCTTTCACAAGCTCCGGATTCTCACGTATCAGTCTGATATCCAACATATTGATCTATTCTCCTTCGTTCAGAACTGCGGAAGCGGGAACGCCTTCGTGAAGGCGCGGACCTCTTCCGCGATCTTCGCAAGAGCCGCATCATCGTCTTTCGCGGCAACGGCGCGGTCGATGAAATTGGCAATTCTGAGCATTTCCGCCTCTTTCATTCCACGGGTCGTGACTGCCGGGGTTCCGATACGGACGCCGCTGGTGATCATCGGTTTTTCGGGATCGAACGGAATCATGTTCTTGTTCAGGGTGATGCGCGCCTTGTCGCAGGCGATCTGGACCTCTTTCCCCGTCGCATGTTTCGGACGGAGGTCAACGAGCATCAGGTGATTGTCCGTTCCGCCGGAGACAATGCGGAAGCCTTTGTCTTTCAGCGCCTGGGCGAGAACGGCGGCATTTTTTACAAGCTGCTGCTGATACGCCTTGAATTCGGGAGTCATCGCCTCCTTGAAGCAGATCGCTTTCGCCGCAATCACGTGCATGAGCGGACCGCCCTGAAGTCCGGGGAATACCTTGGAATTGATCGCCTTGATGTATTTCTCCTTGCAGAGAATCAGGCCGGAACGGGGACCGCGCAGGGTTTTGTGGGTCGTGGTCGTGACGACATCGCAGTAGGGAACCGGGGACGGATGAACTCCGGCGGCGACCAGCCCGGCGATATGTGCCATATCGACAAACAGATAGGCGTTCGCCTTGTCCGCAATCTGCCGCAGGCGCGCAAAATCAATGACTCTCGGATAAGCGGATGCGCCGGCGAGGATCATGCGCGGTTTACACTCCATCGCAAGACGTTCCACTTCATCATAATCAATCGTTTCGGTTTCAGGGGAAACACCGTAGGGAACGATATTGAACAGCTTGCCGGAGAAGTTCATCGGATGTCCGTGGGTCAGATGCCCGCCGTGGTCAAGACTCATGGCAAGAACCGTGTCTCCGGGATTGAGCAGGGCGAAGTAAACCGCCATGTTCGCCTGGCTTCCGGCGTGCGGCTGGACATTCGCGGCCTCCGCGCCGAAAAGTTCGCAGGCGCGCTTGATCGCGATCTTTTCCACTTCATCGACGAACTCGCATCCGCCGTAGTAGCGCCTTCCAGGATATCCTTCCGCATACTTATTCGTCAGGACGGAACCCTGTGCTGCGCGGATCGCGGTGCTGGTGAAGTTCTCGGACGCAATCAGCTCGATGCCGTCATTCTGGCGCTCCGCTTCCTTGTCGATCCATGCGGCAATTTCGGGGTCCGCGGAACGGACGGCGGCGATATCGTCATAGCTCTGGCGTTCAAGTTTCTCAAGACGGTTGATATGTCTCCGGTCATTGGAGAACGGAGTGGAGACCCATGTCAGAATAATCTCTTTAATTGCTTCAAAATCAAGGTAATCCGCAGGAATCACCAGCACGTTGGAAACGTTGTGTTCGCGGGACGCCTTCGCCACTTTTGCTGAGTATGCGACAACCGCGCGGACATTGTGAAAACGGTTCGCGTCAATCCCCATTCCGACCCCGGAACGGCAGAGCAGGATACCGCTTGCCAGTTCGCCTTTGGAGACGGCTTTCGCCATCGGCGAGCCGAAATCCGGATAATCATCGGCGGGGTCCAGCTCGAACGGACCGAAATCAACGGGCGTGAAGCCGGTTTCCGCCAGAAATGCGGCAATCTGTTTTTTGAGTTCAAATCCGCCGTGATCCGATGCGATTCCGATTTCGCCTCTGGGGGTTGTCTGCCAGTCTGTGATTTTCTGCATGATTTACGATTCCTTATTTTGAATTGATTATGTTGAATGTTTTCCGATCAAATCCAGAAACAGATTGTCGAGCGCGCTTTTCATTTCGGAGAAGCAAGCGCCGTAGACATCCACTGAACCGCCGAACGGGTCCGCCACGTCAGCGCCGGGACGATCCGCGTATTCCAGCAGGAGGTGCGTCTTTTTCAGCGCCTGCGGCTCAATGCCGCCGATCCGGCTGCGGTGGGAACGGGTCATGGCGACAATCAGACCGGCATCGGCAATCATCTGTTTCGTGAGTTGACGGTTGCGGAAGCCGGAAAGGTCGATCCCGTATTTTCTCATTGTCTGGACAGCATTTGCAGACGCCGGCTGTCCGCCCCCCGCAAAAAGCCCGGCGGAACTGACGGAAAGATCCGTCCGGTCCGCCTTTGCGCAGAGACTTTTCAGATAGCCTTCACACATCGGGCTTCTGCATGTATTGCCGGTGCATACAAAAAGCAGGTTCATTCCGATAAATCCACTTATTTTTATGAAACGGGACTTTCAAGTTCGCGTTTCCGGGTCTATTTTATATTGGAAAGGGTAATATACTACAACATAGGGAAAATTTCATCATCAATTATGGATAAAAATACGAAAAGCTTGGAAGATATTTTTGTTTTGACCGGTAAATACACGCTTCTGGAGGACTTTCTGAAACTCCCCGAAGGAAAAACCGTGGAGATGGATCTCGGCTGCGGCAAGGGCGGTTTCACAATCGCAATGGCGCAGACGTATCCCGACCGTGTCGTCATTGCGGCGGACATTATGCTGGGGCGTCTCAGGAAGGTGCAGAAGAAACTGCGCCGGATCGGTGCGGAAAACACGCATCTTTTTCGTGTGGAAGCGCGCCACCTGCTCGGGCAGATCATGCCGGACCGCTGCCTCGACCGCATTCATATCCTCTGTCCCGATCCCTGGCCGAAACTCCGGCACAAGGGACACCGGCTGCTCTCCGCGGATTTCATGATGTCGATCAACCGTGTCCTCAAAGAGAACGCAGTGTTTCATTTTTCGACGGATGACCCGGAATACCTGGAAGCCGTCGTCAAACAGGTCAACGATTCGGAATTGTTCGCTCCCGCCCCGTTGTCCGTTCTGGACGATGTGAAGGACTTCAAAACGGAGTTCGAGCGCGACTGGATCGCACAGGGGAAAACGGTCACTCATCTGGCATGGCATGCCCTGAAACCGGAATTCCGCGGAGCGCATTGAGATTTCGTTCCGCTGCCGGAAGCCGGCTGTCTGCCGCAGAGCCTCCGTTTCGGAATACCGGTCCGATCATCATGATTGCAGCCGATGCGGGAAACAGCTTCAGATGAAAGGCAGGAGGCCCGCAGAACGAGCCTCCTTGCCTTGTATCCCGCAGGAATCGGCAGCCGGTCAGAATCTCAGCCAGCTTTCAGAGGGGACTCCGTTCACTTCATGATCCGTCAAGTTCACCCGGATACCGGTTCCGTTTGCATAAACGATCTCATAGAACCCGTCTTCCGGCTCCGAAAAAGACGTAACCAGTTCACATTGAACCTTTAATTCATGACAGCACCACCGGCAGGGTTCTTTCAGCATTTCGATGCACTTGCGGTAATCTCCTCCGTTGCCGCCGTCCGTGCGGTATGAAATTTCCATGGAAGGACGGGCTCCGAGAACCAGCTCATAAAGCTGCCCGCGCTTCACATTCCTGTAACCATGCACCCAGTGATCCTGATACAGCAGGAGCCCATGCAGAGCGATATGGTAGAACGGAACCGGGCGCGGATTCAGAGACCGCAGCGCAGGGGGGCATTTTTTCAGCATCTCAGGCGCAGTCAGCGGAGTATGGAGTCGTGACACCTCATCAATGAAAGGCAGGATATATGCCGCCGCCCCCTCCGCGGAAACTGCTCCGTAAAGCATACGCGGAACAGTCGTAATCGCGGAAAGCGCAAGTGCGAACTCCCGTTCATCGGCAGGATGTCGCCCGGCATGGCAACGCCACATGACTGTGCTTTGGGCATCCATGTAATAATGTCCCGCGAAACCGAGGTTCCGTATCCGCTCGAATTCATATCCGTAACGTTCCAGAAAGACACGGGGGCACGCCTTGTAGGACTGTCCGCCACCCCAGACTCCGGCGGCGAGCGGCTCACCTCCTTCATTCCGTGCGACGTATTCATAGTCAAAATCCGGCGATCCCCGGTAAATATCCGTCACATTATCATGCGGCACGATCTGGTATCCCAGTTTTCCTGCATATGCGATCAGCTTCCGGAGACCTTTCTCACCGCCAATGGCAGGCTCCACGGGAAAATGGGCAGGATACGTTCCGTCATGCCCGCCGAGGTTCCAGCCGACAAGTGTCACGACAGCTTTTTCAATGCCTCCGGCTTTCATCCCGTCAAGGATGATGCACGCCTCATCGCAATTTGTCAGCACCTTTACCGGAGAGGAGCCGTCAGGAACATAAGGCTCTTTCACCGCCATGAAGATTTTTACACGCACCGCCTCCGCTGAATACTGAAGAACAGGATTGCCCTCCATGCGCGTTTTCAGCGTATCCATGCCGTGTTCAAGCAGATATTCCCGGTAGGCGAAAGCCAGGCCTGAATATCCGCTGCCCGCGGGACAGGAAATGAAAAGCAGTGTCTTATCCTCATATTTCAGCATCTCCGAAGGCCCGGAGCGCATCTCGAATTCCGCAAAAATCCGGTTTCGCCCGCGATCATTGTATTCGGAAACGACCCGGCAGTGAAAGTCGCCGGACTCCACAACAGCAAGCACATTTCCTGCGGCATGAATCCGTCCGAAGCAATTCATCATGGACATCTTTTCCCATTCACGCTGTTCCATATAGATACGGTCGGCATTGACCGTGTATGGACGTTCCCGGAAATCGGCAAGCACTCCCGCGCCGACGGACAGCAGATATGCGCCGTCATCCCCGACAGCCGTTTCAAGCAGCTCCGGCAGAACGGCAAGCCGCATCAGACGGTAGCGGATTGAATTCTGTTCCACAACCGTCCCCGCGCCAATTTTTACCAGGCACCGGCTGCCGGATCTTTTTTCCACAATCAGCGGTATGACCAACCCGAATTGATCCGCACGGAAGAAGAATTTCGTCCGGTTTTCTGTACGGAAGCTTCTGACGAGCCGGAACTCCGTTGCACTTACTTCACGCTGTTCTGCGAGATCAAACAGGATTGCTTTCAGGAAACAACTGCAACTATTTGATATTTCAGTATACATGGCGTTTTACTTCTTTCCCGGCATCACCTTGATACTTTCATCGTAAAGTTTCCTGATCTCCTCGTCACTCAGGGCACGTTTGAGAATGACGACCTCATCTACCAGAACTCTGTATCGATCCGAATCTTTTGCCGTCGTGCCGAGCCGGAAAAAACGTGTCGGTTCCGCCATCAGCGCCGGAAGCACGGACGTTACGGGTTTCCGCCCGTTGACAGAATTGGTAAAATTCCCTCCTTTGTATGTGCATGCCAGCATACGCCATTCCCTGTTCTTCCAGTTTTTTGCGACACCCGCACCATATACAATACAATTGACATGTTTTTTCAGTTTCGGATACTGGACATAAGTGTTCATGTGCCCGTTTCCCCACGGCTGGCCGCCCATCTTTCCGATAATCAGCTCATAGCTCCCCCCATGGGCATAGAATGCGCCGAAACCGGGTTCTTTCTCTTTCGGTTCGGTTTTTTCCGCCGGCCAGTTTTCAGGCGCCACCCACAGAATCACCGTTCCGGGGAGTGTCAGGTCCAGATTCTTCGCGGCGTCGAACTGAAGCTGCCCGCTGCGCAGTGATTTACCGCCGAATACGCCATCCGCATAAGACACAGTCCCGATTTTTCTTGCCGGCTCCCCCTTGCCGCCTGCCATGTCGGCGTTGCTGTTTTCCTCGTCAAATGAGAGGTAGAACGTCACATCGCCAGGAAAGAGTTTGAATACGGGATTCTCCGCGGAAAATGCAGGAGTCAGCGCCAGTGCGAGCACAGAGGTGAGAAGTAAATGTTTCATGTCAATGGTTCCTTTCATTATTTTGCTTTGATTCGAATTGTAATAAAATCGTATTTTCTGAGTTGGAACGCGATCGTTCCATCCGTAACTTTCAGCGCTTTGCCGCTTTCTCCGTCCACAGCTTCCGCGATTCCGTTCCAGCCGAGTTTCTTTTCATCGAATGTGACTTTGAATTCTCCGCCGTTTTCATAGTCGCAGACAATCAGGATCGCTTCTTTTCCCTTGACAAGGAAAATGGAGGAGTTGCTGCCGCCCGCAATGCGGACCGGATATTCTTTCTCCCAATAGTTCCAGACATGCACCTCATCGCCGCCGTAACCGAATTTCAGCATTTCGATCATATTGTTCCAGTAATCCTTCGCCGCACCGCCTTTAGTCCAGAAAACCTCATGAGTCAGCGTGACACCGGCGCCGGTGCGCAGACACCATTCGATGAGGTTCCTGTCCCCCTGATTCGTAACAAGGCCGAGTGCTCCGGGCAGATTTCCGAACTGGCGCCCGATGGATACGGCACGGATATATTCCTTCGTATAACGCTGCTGGAACGGATTCGTTCCGAGATTGTCCTCCCAGTCCAGGTTCTGCTGGGCAAAGGAAAGCAGCGGTGCAATCGCGGTATTGGTCATATGAACCATATTGAAAGGTTCACGCCCCATCCCGACCTGCATCAGGGCGGTCCTCCGGAACAACTCGCGCATGTTGAAAAGCCCGACGCCAGGCTGCAACCGCCCGTCTTCCATGACATAGGCGGCGGTCTGCCCGCTGCGGTCAAAATTCGAAGCAAGGAAAATATCATCCCAGTAAATATTGTCGCATGCTCCGGTGGCAATCATGTTTTTGTACCATGTCACGGCATAATCGCGAAAAGACTCCGTCGGTTCGACGCTGTAGGATCTGCTGGAACCGTAGCCGGGAATGCGGTTGCCCTGAAACTCCTCGCGGAGCCAGTTATCCTGAAAAGTACGCGTTTCGGGGATGTCCGTCCGGATTCCGCGCGCATTCGTATAAAACGTTACCGAACCCGCCGGCGCGCCTTTCATCAGGTAAAGTCCGTAATTGATCTCCGCACGATAACTCTTGAGTCTCTCTTTATTTTTGTATCCCGCACACCATTTGTCCAGATATCCTGCCGGAATCTGTTTCGTTCTGCGGACCTGGCCATAGGTCTCCCAGAGGGAAAGATCATTGTCACGGGGAGCAAGATCATCCGAGCTGGAGACTCCGCCGCGGCAGAGGGCGCTGCCGATGAAACTCATATAATAGTTCAGATAAGGCTTCGCTTTTTCCGGAACACCCCAGATCGCGCATTTACGCCAGTCTTTCCGCATCGGTTTGACCGGCATCGCCTGAAATCCGAGCTCAATGCGGCGTCTGTTCTTCAATTCCACAGGTTTTGCAAACAGATTAAGCACCAGATACATGGCGCCGTCTTTCTTCCGGATCAGCTCCTGCGCCGGAATATTTTCCGCAATACTCCATCCTCTGTCATTTTCACCGAATACGCTGAATCCGCGTTTCTCCGTTCCAAGCCAGAGATAGGGAACGTAAGAAGACTGCAAATCCATGCGTGCCGCCTTTGTACTGTCCCAGACGCGTCCCTCTCCTTTCGGCGTCGCTCCGCCGTAGTTGAAACGCAACCCGTCCGTGCAGGCATGAAAGAGATAGGCGTTTGCCTCGTCGAGCGGAATGATCAGCTTCAAGGAATCAACCTTCCCGCGGCATGGCTCAAGCATCAGGTCATATTTCATCATGCCGTCGAAGTCAAAATCGCAAAATGCCTTCCCTTTCAGCGGGCCTGCCTGCCATTCCGCTTCGGCTTTGACATTCGTATCGCTCCTCTTGGTGAAGCGAAGTCCTTTTCCTTGCGCAGAATATGTCTTTCCGTTCACCACAGCCTCAAGGCGCATGCCGTCTTCTTTCAGGAGATCCGCACCATCGGCAGTGACCTGCCTCCAAAGTCCCATATCGCTCAGGAGGTGATCACGCAAAAGAGTGGATACTGTATTCCCGTTGACTTTGACCGGTGTGAAAGGCGGGATCAGACGGTCGCTCTTTCCAAGCTGGTTCCCTTCCCATGGAAAAACCTTGCGCTCGAAATTCCTGACGATCTTCGCATTTTCAATGCCATCCACGGTCACGGCAACCGTGTATTCGCCGCTGGGATTCGTCTGTTGCGTGATCTTTTTCAGAGAAGGCAGTTTCCACAGAGTTTCGCAAAGTTTTTTCCTGACTGCCGGCAGAGTCGTCTCCGCAATTTTCCTGCCGGCCTTATCCGTAACCACGGCAGTGATTTTCTTTACTTTCCCGACCTCAACCGCACTGAAGTCAAGTTGCAGAAACAGCCCGTCCGATTCCGGATAATAAGCATATTTCAGCGCAATCTTGTCCTTCTCTCCGACGTCGGGCGCAGCAAAGACTTCAGGACGTTCCAGGCTCCATTTGAATGCCCTTCTGTAATAAATTTTTTCCCCATCCCCGGAAGCGACCTGAAAGCCGGTTGTAATTACTTCGCCGTCAGTAATCTGCGCCGTCGGAAGCTGCATGATCTTTGTTTCCCCCGGTTTCAGGGCGATCTGTTCCTCGTTTGCAATGGACTGCGAGGTTGAAGGACGGTGCAGGTAAGCTGTCTTCAACTTCATGGTCTCCGCCGTCGGATTGAACAGGCTGACCCGCAGATCGGGTTCATTCCCCCTGATCTCCTTTTTCAGGCTCAGGAAACGAACAACCGGAACACTTTTCCTGTAAACGACAATCGGGATGGAATCACTCTCGAAGAACGCGCCCCGTATCTGGCTCCATGCGGTCTGTATTCCCCAGTCCCCTCCGTATTCTTTCGACATGCGCCGCCAGTTGCGGCAGATACGTACACCGATTTCCTGTCCCTCTTTCAACTCCTCTATCCCGAAAGCGCTCAAAGGGAAAGCGGCTTCATAGCTCCACACGCCGTCCTTTACCCGACCTTTGAATTTGAATGCAGGCTCCCATGCCGCGTTTGCATTATTTTTGCGCGCCGCCGTCATATAAGAACCCTTGTTATTGGTAATGATATGATAAATGTCCGGGATCTTTTCACGGGGATTGGGAACAAATACGAATTCCATACTGTCATCCATAAATGCCCGCTGTCCTCCGCGCCCTGCGCGTGCCCGTTCCAGAATGCCGTCCGGTCCGACCTCACATTGTACACTGAGATACAGGAGTTTTCCATCCGTTCCGATATTGAACCGGGCGTCCGCCGGCAGCAATGTCATCATTTCCAGACTGGGTCGCAACATGCAGAACCCATACATGCCTGTTGTGTATTTGAGTTCATCCTCCTGAACAATGCCGTCAATGACGGGTGTTTTCATTTGTGTGATTGCCGCACGCGGCGGTGCCGTCAGCAATTCATCCTTCGCCATGCAGCATACCCCCGTCAGCAGCATCAGAGCTGTCAGCAGATACTTCATTTATCTTCCTCCTGTTTTGGTTGTGAATTTATAAATTCATTTTGTCTTTCAATAACTGATATTGCCCGCCGACTGATCCGTAATCAGCCAGCGTTTCTTATTTTCTCCGGAATAAACCGACAGTGCGACCCATTCCAGAATTGTAGTCCTGCCGATCTTTTCCGAGTGTCCGTCCAGAAACAGGAAATTCGTTCCGTTATGACGTGCCGACCAGCAGGTGCAGGTGTTTCCCGAATGGACACAGTTGATGTTATGGATTGTACCTGATTCCGCAGAAGTATAACAACCGTCATTTCCATTTCTCGGGGTGTATCGTACCGAGGTTCCGACGCCGTCTCCTGCATAAATCAGGATGGATGGAGCTCCCAATGTCCGGTTCCCTTTATGGATATTATGGAAAAACGCCCGGTTCGACGTCCCCGCGCTCCCATTGATTCCAATATTCATTCTTGTGACAAGTGAGTCGGGATTTGCCTGATTCGGTTTGCCCAGCGACATCGCAGGAGAATCAGGGCACATCCAGAGATAATGGTTGTTTTGAGTATAAGGCAGAAGCTGTTTGAACCACTTCATATCTCCTCCGGAACTCCATGCGGGAATATAATCCGTAAAATCTCCGCGATACTGATGAAGTCCCTGTCCGATCTGCCGTATATTTGCAAGACATTGAATGGATCGCGCCGTTTTCTTCGTCTTATTCAGTGCCGGCAGGAGCATTGCAGCAAGGATCGCAATAATCGAAATAACGATTAAGAGCTCAATCAGAGTGAAAATCTTCATTTTCACCCTGGAAGCAGGAACAGGAGAAACATTTGAACATTTGAACAGGAAAACAATTG
>DPDG01000033.1:0-5764 GCA_003526375.1 Lentisphaeria bacterium | reverse complement strand
AAGGAATGGAGAAACATTTGAACAATGGAAGGAAGAAAGAGGGCAGGGGGAGATTGCATCCTGCCCTGCCATCGGCAGAGAAAAAAATACTTCTTTTATAAATTTTCATCACCAGTAATTCCATCATTGTAAATGGATTTCTTTTCCTGTTCCGCATTTCAGCTTCCTCCTTATCGGTTTATTTTCCCATTGCGCTCAATCAGTTTCGGCATAAACCACTCAACATCGCTCCGCTGTTCTGCAACAGCCTGCTTCCAGACATCCGGCCATTGTGGATCATAAGTGGAAAATTCATGTTTCGGAATTCGCGACCACATGGTGTTGAAACAGCCGATTCGCTCCATCCCCGCACACCCCGGATAAAAAGCCTCGATTTTCGGGATAAATTCAAATGCCAGATAATCACTGCGGCAAAAGAGTGCAGTCGGAGGATTTTTCTTGAATATCTTGACAATCCGCTCCGGATTATTCTCGAAATCAAACCTTCCGCAGTATTGAAATTCCGGTGATCCGAACTCAATTCCGGCAATCCTGCCGGCCTCCCTGAGCTGCCTGAGCTTGAATGGAAGCGGTTCATTCAGATGACCGAGAAAAAGAATACGGGAATGTCCCCTTTCCCTCAGATGGCGGAGCGCATGAACCGTCATCCCCGTATAATCAAGCAGGAAGCCGCTGTCCGGCAAAGGTTCATTCCACTCAAAACGATTGAAAAATGTAACAGGAACTTTTTCCAGAAGCCGTTTCAGGCGGGGAAGGCTGCAGCAACCGGAATCCACATCTATAAAAACCCGGGAAGGGTTCTGGGCAAGCATATTCCGGATATCATTCTCCTTGCCGGCAAGCACCGGGATCGCGACTCCTCCGGCGGCGCTGATGGCGGCAAACAGCCCCTCGTAATAATGATCCATGAATTGCGGCAGAATCGTCGTCACGACACCGATCACAAGACGTCTGCATTCGGGGGCATCCGTAATAAAAAGCCCGCATCTGGAACTGCGTATCAGAAGTCCCTTTTCCTCCAGAATGACCGCCGCCTGATGCATTACCATCGTGCTGACCTTGAAGCGTTCGCCAAGCACTCTTATGGACGGCAGTTTATCCCCCGGAGCAAAACGCCCTGAACGAATTTCCGTTTCCAATGTCTTTACGACCAGATTTGTTTTTGATGGAGCCGCCGGTAAAACCATTTTTGTTATACTTTGTTATATCCTGTTATTTCTGTTATATATTATACACAGAAAATCACTTCTGTCAAGATGGCAAACGGTAAAAAGAAGCTTTTTTTACGAAAAAAAGCAATGGAATCCCCAAAACTCCGGAACTCGGCAGATTGGATTATTATGAAAAAAACGGAATGGCGGAACTTGAATTCGACCTGCCTGTGCAGGCAATCTTTTTGAGTTTCAGCGCCCCCTGACCGGTAAAGATTAAAATATTCCGGTACAGGGGGCGCCTGCTGCATTTCACGTGTATGAGCCGGCTGCCGGAGACAGGAATTCCAGCGGGAAAACGATCCGGATCATTTTTCAAGTTTTTCTATATGAAACATGCTGAAACTCAAAGAAAGCCGAAACTCAATACCGTCGGCTGTTCATCCACGGTTCCGGCGACCAGACGGAAAAGAAGATCCTGTGCAATCATTTTACCGTCACTTCCCTTGCGCTCGAATGTCACGCGCCAGATCAGGTTCTGGACTGCGGGAGTCGTCAGATTCGTCAGAAAATGAAAGTTCTTCAGTTCACCGAACTGCGAAAGGGTGCTTTCACGCGATGTCTTGAAATCCTTGACGGTCAGTTTTGAAGCCGGCCCGTTCGCAAGGCAGGCATGAAATTCTTTGAAATCATTTGCCTGAATCGAAGTCAGCAGCCGGTCACCGAGTCTGACGCCTGCGGAACAGTCCGCCGGAGCTGCCGGAATGGTTGTGTCTTCCTTGGGGATTGTCGTGCAGGCGCTCAGAAATACAGCGGCAAGCATACCGAATAAGAGAAAAATTTTTTTCATGTCCAATTCTCCTTGTTTCAGAGGTCCGGCACCGGAAAAGGATGCCGGGCCCGTTTATTTTACGGTTTGGTCGTTTTCGTGGTCATTCCCTGAACATTCGGTTTATCGTCCGGAGAATCCCAGGCACACTCCGCCATCACGATCAGTTCGGACCGCTTGACGGAATTCGATTTTGTCGAAAACAGATAGCCGAGATAGGGGATATCCATCAGCCACGGGACACCGGTTGTGGACTCCACGGTTTCCTGTTTTTTGACTCCGCCGATCACAAAGCTGTCCTTGCCGAACGGCAGGCTGACATCCTGCGTGACAACGCTGCTTTTGGAGATACGCGGCTGACCGCTGGATTCAAATCCGAGCAGGCTTGAGTTTGAAAGCGTCACGGTGAACCTTGTCTCATTCAGATTCACGGAGGCATTGGTGACTTGCATCCGGAAACCGAATCCGGTAAACTGGGTCGTGATCTGCTGATTGCCTTTGCCGACAGGAACGTCATCTCTGGCAATCGCTTTGTTGATGATCGCGGACAACAGTTCATAAGGTCCGACTCCCGTATCCGGCAGCTCCGTTGCGTCGGGAACCGGCTTCGACACGTCGATGTAGAAGATCTGCGTGCTTCTGTCCAGCAGCGCCGGCGTATTGTTGCGGATGAGCATTTCACCGGTATAAGCGACTTTCGCCTTGCCTTTGCTCACGAGGAAATCAAGATAACGGGTGTTCCATTTCGGATTGAAGTTATAGAAACTGGTCCGTTCCGATCCGTATCCGCGGTCCGGCATGTTGCCGCCCGTGTAAAGTGCCGCCCAGTTGTTGCGCATACGCCCGCCGACAGAGAAAAAATCTGCGCCTTCATTGTTCTTCCAGGACTGGAAATCAATACCCATCTTGTCATCGTTCTCCGTGGTGACTTCCACGACCTTGATTTTCAGGCGGACCTGCGGGATGGGGACATCATATTTCGCAAGCATTCTTGCGATGTTGTCGCACGAATAATTGGAAACGTCGAAAATCAGCCAGTTCAGATCGGGATCATAAGTTACAAGATCCTGTCCCTGCCAGATTTCCGTTACGTCAGTGATGTTCATGCCGACGTTCTGGATCAGCGGCATCAGGTTTTTCGCGGGGACGAATTTCGGAAGATAGAAGAACACCTGTGTTCCGTAGTTCGCCCCCATCTGCGGCTTGTCCATGAATTTGACGATGGAATCGATTCCCATGCCGCCTTCATGATCTTTGAAACGGTATTCTTCCGCACTGACAATCAGGAGCCCGGTCCCGTCCACGTATTTCAGACACTCCACCGCGGTATTGCTTCCGAGCTGGAGAGTCGGATTGTAACCCGGCTGTGCCGTTGCCGGAGTTGTCAGCATGGGGCTGCTCACGGTTGCCGCGACGGTTGCCGCCGCCTGCGTTCCGATCCCTGTTCCGGTCCCGCTCCCGTTGTTGACAGCATTCCCCGGATACGCCTGCTGCATACTGGTGTTGCCGACACGTTTCGCCTGAACCATCTGCCGTATGTAGTCGCGGAATTCATAGGCGTCCACGTGTTTCAGCAGGTAAGTTTTCGTCACGACGCGCGGGTCGTTGTTGTCGCGGATGAAATGGACCACTTTCGTATCCTCTTTCACCGGTACAAGAAGCTGTGCCTCGACTCTTGTGCCGTCATATCCGCTTGTGTTCTGGAAATTTGAATCGCGGGGTGTTCCCGCGACCTCCGCGGCTCCGCAGAGGAGCACCCCGGAAAACAGTGCGATGATCATTTGATATTTCATGGCTGCGTCCCTCCTTATTTGACCTTTTTGAGCGTTCCGACCTCAATGCCTTTCGGCGGGGCCGTATTCAGCAGTTCGGCACTCACGGTCATATAAAAACGGGTCTTTTCGCGGCTCGTTGTCGTCGTGCTGAACAGATATTTCAGAATCGGGACAGACGAAAGAAACGGAACACCGATCGTCTGCTCCACATCCTGCTCCTTGTCCCATTGTGCAAGAACGATCTCCTTGTTGAGCTCGATCAGAGTATTTCCCTGCATCGTGCTCGTCTCGATCAGTTCAGTCCCGACGTTATTGCGCTCCACAACGCTGGCTGTCTGTACATTATAGCCGAAAAAGAGCGTTCCCGGCAGTTTCGTATAAGCGCCGGGAGTATAATTGTTCAGAGAAAACGCCTCGTTTTCAGGATATCCCTCCTGCGGGATTCCGGCGTGCATGTTCACGACCGGATTGATGATCTTCAAATACACCTGATTTGCGCCGGCGGGCAGACTGCTGATACTGCTGAGCGTAACACTTGTCTTGTCATTGTCCGACTTCTTGATGTTCTGGAGCTGCGGATTGAAAAGCAGTTCATAGCTTTTGGAATCGGAATTGGAGACCGTCAGGTTCGCAGTGTTGCGGATGTTTGCATTTCCGCTCTGCTGGAGCACGCGGATGAAACTCGCATCGAACTGAGGCGCAAAAAGGAAACCGCCGGCGGGCCCGGACATCGCCTGAAGCGCCGCTGTGCCGCCGGACGACAGGCTGAATACATCCCATCCGGTCTGGAAGATATTGAGCCCCGGTCCGTTTTTCCATGCAAGATAATCGATCCCCAGATCGCGCATTGAGCTCTCGCGCACCTCGTAGATATTGAAATGGAAGGTAATCTGCGGAGCCGGACGGTCCAGCCAGCCGAGAAACTGGAACATATATTCCGTATTGGAACTGTTGTCCTTCCAGTAAATCTGATTGGAGTTCTGGTCATATCCGTAAACCGAACCGTAGGGACCTTCCCCGATGACGGCGTTTACGATGACATTGATCAAATCCTGCCCGGAACGGTATTTCGGACGGTAAACCGCGCGTGTGATTCCGGTCCCTTTGATGATGTCGCCCGGCACCTTGCCGTCGATCTCAACGTTCCTGTCCACCATTTTGATGAAATCGTCCACATAAGGCATCATTCCCACTGGACAGGTCACAGTCAGAATCTGTTCATTGTTGTTGCCGTATTCGATACAGTTGACGATCGAGTTGTTGTTATAGCGTTTGACAATACTCATGACGAACGGTGTAATGTCATTCGCCTGAACATATTTCAATACATAAATTTTCGATACCATGTAATCCTGTGCGTCATCCTGAACCAGCCGGAGTGTCTGAGTTTTCGGCTCAGCTCCGTAAAGGCATCCCAGAACGCAGAAAAACAGTAATGCGTTTTTTGCTGCTTTCAACATTTTCTTCCCCCCTTGAAATCTGTTTTTTAATTCTTGTTCCCGCGTGAAATATCCCTTATACTGTTTTCATATTCTCCAGCTCCTTTCTCCGGTTGGAATAATTGATCAAAAGACAATAAGAGCCCCTGGTTGTTTTTGCAGAAACAGTCCGATTTCCGGAAAATTGCGGATCAGGCATAATGCGCCGTATGATATTCATTGACATCCCCCCCAGGATAGATTGAATAAAAATATAAATTCTGATTGCTGTAATTATACACGCTTTATTTTCCGATGTCAAGCCTTTCCCCGAACTTTCAAAGGAAAAAAGGGAGATTTGCCATGATATGTCAAGCGGTCCGGCAAAATTGCTGGTCGCCCGGAGCAGTCCCACCCCGCTCAAGTTCGAGAGCTCCGGCGGAATCCCCTGCGGTTTCCGGGGTTTCCGTCGGCTCTCGGACCTTCGTTCCTCGTTGGAACTGCTGCCGGGGGAAAAGAACATGAGGGCTTCGCGGCAGGTGAGACTCACCTGCACCCCGGCAAACTAAGTTTGCCGTCTTTATAAAAATA
>DPDG01000003.1 GCA_003526375.1 Lentisphaeria bacterium | reverse complement strand
ATCCATGGTCCTCTCCGTCGGCGGTTACATCGTCGGCTCGTACCTCACCTACAAGCCTTACGATCTTGACAAACTTCTGCACCGCGGTATCTATGCGGACGCTCCCGAGCCGCCGAAAGAACGCTGGACGCTCCGGAATGTCTTCAGCAGAATCATCGGCATCACGAAGGAATATACGCTCGGGGACAAGATCATCGCCTATTCGGTCTTCGGCTATTCGATTGTCTACCAGATCGGGGTCGTCTTCCTTTCGATTGTGGTCTGGAACGCAATCTACCCGTGGCCGCACGAGTGGTGGACGATCAAGTTTTTCATTACGGCGCTGGTCATTCCGGGCATCGTGGGAATCATCTCGACGGTCTGGTTCCTGATCGGCGGCATCCGTGACGCACGTCAGCTCTTCATCGACCTCGAAAAACGCGTCGAAGACCCCGACGACAACGGACAGATCCTGAATCAATCGACACCTGAAAGTTAATAGGCAAAGTACCGGATTTCAAAGCTGATCATTCCGGAGTATCGTGAACAAACATGGCGGTATTGAGATCCAACTTTACGATAATACAATTTACTTCAAAGAAATGAACAGAGGCGTGACAATGGCACAAAAAACTCCAGGAGCACAGGAAAATACAATGGCACAGAAAAGTTATAATCATGAAACAGGCAAGTGGGAATATGTTCAACCTCCAAGTGGACATTATATTCCTCCCAGACCAATAGTACTGGATCTTTCCGCTATCGACCGCCAGTTCAGAAAACAGGAAGAAGCTAAATATGAGAGACTGATACAGGAAAGAAGCTTAAAAAGGAGTAGTCCTCAAGAATTACTTGAAACCGTTTGCAAGGAACTCTCCTCCCAGAAACTGTTTGTGATGAATTGTGACTGGGAACAATCCGGTAGAATTATCCAGATGTCCCGTGTTAATGAGTTCATTTATGATTGTATGATAAATAACCAGACCAGTGGAGAAATTGATAGTTTATTTCAATATAGACACAAAAATAAAGGTTATTATTTCGATTTTGGCATTCAGGTTGATTGTCCAATAGTGCAAAGTAACTTTCCATTCAATTATTTTTTCACAGGAGATCCGCAAGTAAAGAAAGAAGATACACCGACAGGTTTTGTGGGAAGCGTTCCATGGAAAACCCCTTTTTTATTTTTGCGTTATCTGCTTCCTGATGAAACTTTAGCTGCTTACGGAATGGATGGATACGGTTTTTATGAAGAGGAATATGAAATAGCTAAAATATTGGATGAAAAATACGATATTGCACAGAAGTGGAAGTTGATGTATTTATCGAATCCACATAAAGACCACACGCCCCAAAAAATGATTTTGCCTCCGGAAACAATCAAATATGGGAAGCAGTTTGATATTTGCAAAATTCGAGGTTTGAACCCCGAAACTTACCGGATTGAAATGGTTCCGGTTGGAGAAAAAACTCTTCTCCTGCCGTGCAGTTATATCTGCCGCAGTAAAAATAATACTGTTGCAACGAAGCTATATATCCCGCCGCCAAGTTGTTCTGAGATGCCGTTATGGGGTGAGGATCGCATTGAAAACTTGTCCACCTTGCATGTAATTATATCGCATAATCCAGGAATAATGAGGATGAGTTTTTCTGATACATCTATTGTTGCAGTCTGTGTGATTGACGATTCTGAATATCTCGATACTTTCAATCGCAGCAGTTTGAATGATAGCCATTTGCTGGTGCAGGACAGATATATTCTCATAGACTCCGCTTCGGAACAGGATATTGCCTTTGCAATGAAATTTTTTCCTGCAACAATTTCCGAACGTGAAAAGACAGCTGCCCGTTTCCTGTTGATAACGTCAGCCCAAAGAGCAAAATGTGATTATAATTGGGACGGCGTGATGTATCCGGGAACTCTCCTGTCAGATATGAAAGTCAAAGAAATTACTCCCGATGAATTGAGAAAATTGGCAGAAGAAAATAATATTGACATACCTGAAGGATATAATCAGTATTTTCCGCAATCTTGAACTTGAATTTGCAGTATACTACATTTCAAAAACAGGCAAGTCATAAAACGCTTGCCTGTTTTAGGGATGATTTATTCGATAGCTATTTAATTTACATTATTTAAATTAAAATACGTATTAAAATTTTGAAAGTGATATAGAGTTCGCATCCTCCTAAAAAATCATTGATGAGATTTGCAATATATACGACAGTGGAGTATATTGAAAGTGTTGTAAGGGGATGAAAGCTTATTGAAATGGTAATAAGTGGCACTTTGTGCAGCTTTGAGGATATGGTGCCCGGATATGAGGCTCTTAAGAGGAGGTGTCAATCGGTGCCATTTTGAGGATCGAAAGTGGTAAAAAGTGCCGTTTGACAATGTTGCTTTCCGAACACAGCAAAGAGCCAAATATGATACTTTTGAGTCTAAAAAGAAAACTTTATGTTTCTTTTTAGTTCAAGAAAAAAAGTTGGAACATTCCTTGTGGGCGCACCATTTTTATTTTCACATAAATCCCTGTTATTAAGTTAGTTGTATATACTGTAAATATACGTTTCGGTCTGATCTCCTTTCCGTTTTTTACTGTTTTTCGAGGAGAAAGTCAACATTCGTCCCGCACTTTCTGGAATCTGCTTCAAAGCCCTGCTTTTTCAAATCGGCAATATCTCCGTCATGCCAGTGTATATAAACGGTTTGCACTTCAATCGAATTTGCGCCGTTTGTATTTCTGCCACAAGATAACGGATAAAGCAAAAATCCTCCGGCATTCCGGAATAGTGCGAGTCAACAGCAAAAATTTCACCACCTCAGCAAGATGCCAATAATGGCAATGATGATGACAATCACGATCCGCTCCCAGCAACCGGCGGAATTATCGGACGGCCTCGGCGGCGGCAGCGACAATTTCGTGATGTCCTCCAGCGATCTCCCCCCCCATATATGGCAAATATCTCTTTCCACATTGCCGTTTCCCCAAAGATTCTGACCGGTGGGCAGATCATCGTCCAAACAAGCCGTATTTTTTCACTTCTTTGCCCAAACCGGTACGGTTGTATTTGGTGTCGGTCTTTTTCGCCTTGAGGATGTGATCAACGCGAATTGTATTTTCAGAATCATTTTCTTTTTCATGCTTCGAACAATCGCACGATAAATTTTAACAAGAATGAAATGCTGTCCGCCGTCATCGGAGCGCGGATTTCCGAGACGGTCTTTTCCCCAGCCCTTTAAAGAACAAAATCCGCAATGCTGTGGATTATCTTTTGCAGAACAACAATCCCGACTTCCTTGATACCGCCCACATGGAGAGTCTGACCATTCTTTCCGGCTTGCATATCAATTTGAATCATGATATATCCATGATGAATTTCGAGACATGCAAACCCATCATCGGGTAAAAATCGCCTATGCGGATTACATGGGAGAAACGACTGAGCGGTTTTTCGAACCGCACACACTGGTATTCTGCAACAATTCGTGGTACTGCAAAAGATTCTGCCATCTTAAGCACCTTTGCCATCCACCGGATCAAGACAGCGGAATTATTGAAATCGGACTTTGCTCCGAATAACCGGTTTTAACAGGCAAGAAAAAAGCCGGTCGTATGACCGGCATAATCTTAAGTTGGTAGCGGGGGCAGGAATCGAACCTACTACCTCCAGGTTATGAGCCTGACGAGCTACCAATGCTCTACCCCGCGATAAGTTTTCTTTATCTTGTAGGCTCATACTATACGTGCGATTCCGCATATTACAAGCACTATTCGAAAAAATATTCGATTTATTCGGAAAATAACCGCGTTTTCTTAACTCCACGGTATCTTATCAGACAAATCAATATCTGTAATGTTCCGGCTTATATGGACCATCCACCGGAACTCCAATATAATCCGCCTGTTTCTTCGTCAGAGTCGTCAGGTGAGCTCCCAGTTTCTCAAGATGCAGACGCGCAACTTCTTCATCCAGTTCCTTCGGCAAACGGTAAACCGCTGTTTTCAGGTTCTCCGTCGCAAGCTTGATCTGGGCAAGAGTCTGGTTCGCAAAAGAGCAGCTCATCACAAAACTCGGATGGCCTGTGGCGCAACCGAGGTTCACAAGACGTCCCTCGGCAAGCAGGTAAATACTGTGGCCGTCTTTGAATGTGAACTTATGGACCGGGCACTCGCAACCTTTGATCTCCGTCACTTTCACGCCCTTACAGGCTTTCAGTTTCGCAACCTGAATCTCATCATCGAAATGACCGATGTTGCAGACAATCGCCTGATCTTTCATCTTCGCCATATGTTCAGCGGTGATGATATCCACATTGCCTGTCGTCGTCACATAGACATCCGCCTCGGGAAGCGCCTCCTCAAGCGTCACGACCTGGAGTCCCGCCATACATGCCTGAAGCGCACAGATCGGGTCGATTTCCGTCACAAGGACACGCGCACGTTCATTTTTCAGAGCCTCGGAACATCCTTTCCCGACATCGCCATAACCGCAGACACATGCAACTTTCCCTGCAAGCATCACGTCAAGAGCGCGTTTGATGCCGTCCGTCAAAGAGTGACGGCAACCGTAAATGTTATCGAATTTGGATTTGGTAACGGAGTCATTGACATTGATCGCGGGGAACAGAAGCTCGCCCTTTTCCTCAAGCTGGAGCAGACGGTGCACGCCCGTTGTGGTTTCTTCGGACACTCCGCGCAGTTTCTTTGCAACTTTCGTCCAATGCCCCGGTTTTTCCTTGAGAACGCGTTTCAGCAGATTGAAAATCACCCCCTGTTCCTCACTCTCCGGTTTCTTGTCAAGGAACTTCGCATTCTTCTCCGCCTTGACGCCGAGATGGATCAGCAATGTGGCATCGCCGCCGTCATCCACGATCTGATCGGGACCGGAACCGTCCGGCCATGTCATTGCGCGATAGGTGCAGTCCCAGTATTCCTCAAGGGTTTCACCTTTCCATGCAAACACCGGAATGCCTTCGGCGGCAATCGCGGCGGCGGCATGGTCCTGCGTCGAGAAGATATTGCAGGACGCCCAGCGGACATCGGCGCCGAGTTCAACCAGTGTTTCAATCAGCGCGGCGGTCTGGATCGTCATGTGCAGACTGCCCATGATCCTGATTCCCTTCAAAGGTTTCTGCCTGCCGTATTTTTTGCGCGCAGCCATAAGCCCGGGCATTTCCTTTTCCGCAATGTCGAGTTCCTTGCGTCCGAATGCAGCAAGAGAAATATCCTTCACCTTGTAGTCGGGAGCCGTTACTTTTTTTGCCTTGGGGGCAGTCTTTGCTTTTGCCATGAGTCAGTCAATCCTTATTTACAGCATATTGTTTTTTAATCTTTTCAAATTCTTCTCTGATCGCGGGCCACCGCTCCGGCGGAATCTGGGCGCCAAGCACCTGTACAATCTCCGCTCCGAGCACGGACCCCATTCTGCCGGCGGCTTCCACGCCATATCCGTTCAAGTAACCGTAAAGGAAACCGCCCTGCCAGAGATCCCCTGCTCCGGTCGTATCGACCGCATTCACCAGAACCGGCGGAATCCGGTGATTCACACCGTTTTCGCGGATGAAGGACCCCTCTTTTCCGAGTTTCACCACAACTACGGAACAGTAATGAAACAGATTTTCGGCAACGGCTTCCGGCGAGAACTTTTCGTATTTGCAGAATTCCTTCGCCTCGTCTTCATTCGCAAAAATGATATCGACATATTTTTCGAGAAGCTCGTGAAGCTCCGAACGGAAAAGCCGGACCACTTCAAAAGAGGCAAAGTCAAAACTGACAGTGCAGCCATGCTTTTTCGCCAGCATCAGAATCTTTTTCACGACTTCGATGAAAAACAGGAGGTATCCTTCCAGATGGACATGTGTAATGCCTTCAAAATCGGCATCGGAAATGTCATCGGCATTGATCGTCGCCGTCGCACCGAGATCCGTCCGCATGGTCCGCTCGGAATCCGGCGTAACAAGACAAAGGCAAGTCCCCGTCGCCGCCGTCGCCGTATATTTGAAAGAGGAGACATCCCCCCCCAGATTACGGTAGGAATCCGTGTAATAACGCCCGTCTTCATCCTTGCCCAGCTTTCCGATAAATGCTGTTTTAAACCCAAGCGTGGTCAAAGCCGAAACCGTATTGAACGCGGAACCGCCGATTGCTTTCGACATTCCTGCCTGATCAAGCTTGTCAATCAGACCGTGCTGAGTCTCGGAATTCACGAGATTCATTCCGCCTTTCTCTCCGGCGACATGTTCGGAGAGAAAAGCGTCATCCACTCTGGCAAGAATATCCAGAAGCGTGCTTCCGGCACCCAGAACCTTTATTTTTTCAAAAGCCATGAATATTCCTTCCGGAAATTATTTTTTTCCTGCCGATTTTTTCGCAGTCTTCTTTTCAGCTTTCTTCTTTGCAGGCTTCACGATCTCCTCCTCATCAAGATCGTGATCGTGTTCACCGCAGCAGCATTCGCAGTCACAGTCGTCATCACAGTATTTTTCAGCTTCGTTGAGAAGTTCTTCGATTTTATCGACTCTCTCCCACGGGAAACCGCTGCGTCCGAAATGCCCGTAAGCGGCGGTATCGCGGTAGGTCCAGGTATCGGGATTCTTGAGTCCGAGAGTCTTGATGATGCCTGCGGGAGTCATATCGAACACTGCGCGGACCACTTTTTCAAGAATCGCATCATCATCAAAAATACCGGTGCCGTAAGTATCGACATTGATGGAGAGCGGCTGTGACACGCCGATCGCGTAAGCAAGCTGGATTTCACACTTCTCCGCAAGCCCGGAGGCTACGATGTTCTTGGCGATGTATCTGCCCATGTAGGCTGCGGAACGGTCCACTTTGGAGGGGTCCTTGCCGGAGAATGCGCCGCCGCCATGGGAACCGACTCCGCCGTAGGTATCGACAATGATCTTTCTTCCGGTCAGCCCGGTGTCGCCGTTGGGTCCGCCGACAACGAAACGCCCGGTCGGATTGATGTGATACTGCACTTTCCCCTTGAGATATTTTGCGGGAATGACTTTCTTCACGACTTCCTTCACGAGTTTTTCGAGTTCTTCCCGCTTCATCTCCGGCGTATGCTGGTGAGAGACAACAACCGCCTCGACGGAAACGGGTTTGCCGTCTACATAGCGCATGGAAACCTGACTCTTGGAGTCCGGGCGCAGGAATGCGTATTTCTTCGGCTGGGTCTTGCGGAGACGCGCAAGCTCCTGCACGATCTTGTGCGCATAAACAATCGTGGCGGGCATCAGTTCCTTCGTCTCGTTGCTGGCATAGCCGAACATCATCCCCTGATCTCCGGCGCCCTGCTCCTTGTGGAGCCCCTGTCCGATTGAAACGCCCTGGGAGATATCGGGAGACTGGGAGTGCACACAGACAAAAACCTTGCAGTCCTCGGCGGAAAAACCGATATCCCTGCTGGTGTAACCGATATCGCTGACAACGCCGCGCGCAAGTTCCTCCCAGTTGATCTTCGCCTTTGTGGTAATCTCGCCGGAAATCACAATGAGATCGGTCGTGCAGAGTGTTTCACACGCGACACGGCTCTCGGGATCCTGTTTCAGGCATGCGTCGAGGACAGCGTCCGAAATCTGGTCGCAGACCTTGTCAGGATGTCCTTCCGAAACGGACTCGGAAGTGAAGATGTGTTCGGCATAAATCTTGCTCATGAATCAAATTCCTTATTTTAAGTATGTTAGGTTTTCTTTCATTTTTGCCTGATAATCTACATTTCATTCCGCTTTTTTACAATCGTGAACCATCAGAAATCTCACAAAAAGCGGCTGATGACGTCTTTGAAGTTATAAATCAGGAATCCGCAGTAAAGCAGAAGGAACACCACACCCTGCCAGCGGAAGAGCGCATTCTTCTCCATAGACATGAAAGTGATCAGAAAGATCCCCGATGCAAGCATCATCGCGACGTTGATGATCCCCGAAGCGCTGTTGATTCCCAGCGGAGTCACCAGCGCGCAGACGCCGAGGATCAGGAAGATGTTGAAGATGCAGCTGCCGATGATATTCCCGATCGCAATATCGTGCTGTTTTTTGAAAACGCCGGCAAGCGTCACGGCAAGCTCCGGAACCGAGGTGCCGAACGCGACAAGCGTCGCGGAAATGATCATCGTATCGACGGAAAGCTGCTCCGCGCCCCAGACCACGGTATCCACCAGGGCTTTCGATCCCCCGATGATCATGACAAGACCGGCGGCAAGCCACAGGAACGATTTCAGAAGCGAAGGCTGTTTCACCTCCGGCTCAGAGTCTTCCGCAGAATTTTCAGCGGTGGAGCGGAACAGATAGAAACAATAGCCGATTCCCATCAGCAAAAGAAGAATACCGGACCAGATATTGATTCCGTGGACGGGAACGCCGTCTTTTCCCTGCACATCCGTGGCGAACACCATCAGGTCCGTCACAACAAAAACGCCAAGCATCAGCATGGCGTCACGGGAAAAAAGCTGAGGAGAAAAAGCGAGAGTCCCCGCACCGAGGATCCCGACTCCGAGAATCAGGGTGATGTTTGTGACATTGCTCCCGACGACGTTGCCGATGATGAAATCCGTTTCACCGTAACATGCCGCATAAAGACTGCTGGCGAATTCCGGCAGGGACGTTCCGATGCTGACAAGAGTAAGCCCGATCACCAGCTCGGAAACTTTCCAGATCCGGGCAATCGCCGCTGCAGAATCCACAAAAATATCGCTGCCTTTGATCAGAAACCACAAGCCGGCGACGAAAATAAGAATATTCAACAGCAGATTGTCACAATGAAATTCCATCCCTCTCAGTTCTCCCGGCTGATCATCATTAGGAACTGATACAATACACCGGATTGGTGAATTTACAATTTCAGAACCGACGACTTCTCCATAAAAAGTTTTCCCGCAATGAAATGACGCCCCGTCAACTTTGCCGCAGTTTTACAGGAGAGCCCTTGAAAAAAGAAAGACTTGTATTTATAATACCTCCAATCATCAGGAAAAAACTACTGCGGAAATGAAGACATGGTAACGATCAAAGATGTTGCGGCACGTGCCGGAGTTCCGGAAAAGACGGCAATGCGGGCGCTTTCCGGCATGACAATGGGAAAACGGCGCGATGCAAGGGAGCGTCTGGAACGGGTCATGAAAGCCGCGGCGGAGCTCGGTTATCAACCCTCGGAGATCGCAAAAGCCCTGCGGAAAGGCAGAACCAGAACCATCGGGCTCCTCGTCGGCAGCATCACGAACCGTTATTTCGCCTCGCTTGCCGAAACCGTCATGGACGAAGCGGAGCAGCACGGATACCGCATGATTCTCGAACTGACCCGCTGGAACGTGGAAAAAAGCATTTTCTGCCTGGAACATCTTCAACGTTCCAGAGTCGACGGAATCTTTTACGCTTCAGGACACTTCCCGGAAGAACGTCCCTGCCTGGAAAAGCTCCGCAACGCGGGACTTCCGATAATCATGCTCTACCGCAACGCTTGCGGAATCGCTTCCGTCGGCAGGGATCATTCCGTCTCGCTTCCGCTCGCGGTTCAAAGTCTCGCCGGAAAAGGCGTCAGCAATGCAACACTTTCCGTATGGGACAGCCGGACGCCGCAGGATGAAGTCCTCATGGAGCTGTTCCGGAACGCCTGCCGCAAATACGGCATTGCCCCCGCTCTGCACCATCCGCATTCGCTGGACGACATGGATGCGCTGGCGAACGCCGCTCCCCCGGCGCTGATCTGTGACGCGCCCTACTGCCTGAAACATTTCTGCTCCGCCATCCGCGGCAGACAGGACTATCATCCGCACATCATCGGCATTTATGACGAATGGAACTGGCTGGAACGCCCGGATTCCCTCTGCGGCGCAATCCTGCTCCAGTCTGAAAAGCAGATACGGCTTGCGGTTCATGAGCTGATCGGGCAGATCGAGCATCATACAGAACCGGACACCCTTTCCATCCAGTCCCGCTTCTATTGCAGGGAAAATTTCAATGACATTCCGGCGAAAGACCTCGCCTCCCGGCATCTGTTCCCGTTCTAAGCCGTAAAATTTTCAGAAAATCAGAGCTTCTTTCTTTTGCAGGCGGTTGACTTTTTTATTTTTTCATATAACTTATATCGAAGACAGTTATCAAATCAAAAGAGGATCGAACCCATGCGTTTCATGATCGGGTACCAGATGACCGCAGACAACCGTTTTCTCAGCCTCATGCTGCGGAACAAGGAGAAGATCGGCGAGGTCTATTTCGCGTGGTCGGACATTCCCTCCGGGCGCGGCACCATGAAAAGCGGCAAGTCGGACAGTCTTTATGCGATACAGGAAAAACTGCTGTCAGACCTGAAGCTTCTCAGCGATGCAGGAATCGCCCTGAATCTGCTGCTGAACGGGCACTGTTACGGACGTTACAGCCAGGCGCGCTGTTTTTTTGAAAAAATCGGGGATACCGTCGATTTTCTTGCATCGGGTTTCCTTCTGACTTCGATTACCACTTCTTCGCCTCTGATTGCGAAATTCTTGAAACAGAACTTTCCGAAACTGGAGAGGCGCGCCTCCGTCAATATGGAAATCGGCACCTGCGAGGGCATGGACTATCTCGCCGCTTTTTTCGACGGCTATTATCTGCGCCGCGAGCTGAACCGGAATATCGGAAAGATACAGGAAATACGCGCATGGTGCCTGCAAAACGGAAAAAAACTCTATGCGCTGGCAAACAGCGGCTGCCTGAACCACTGCTCCGCCCACAATTTCCACGACAATCTGGTCGCGCACGAAAATGAAATACGGGAAATGGACAATGCGTATGAATTCTCCGGAATCTGCCGGAGCTGGCTGGAACAGCCGGAAAAACGCCGGGATTTTCTGGCAGTAAGCAATTTCATTCGTCCGGAAGATGTCAACCTTTATGAAGGATATTTTGACGGACTGAAGCTCGCAACCCGTGTCAACCGCAATCCGACGGCAGTCGCGGAAGCGTATTTCACGGGCTGCTGTCACGGCAATCTGCCGGATCTTCTGGAACCTGCCCATGCGGAAGCGTTTTACCCGGAAATTCTGGAAAACTCCCTGCTTCCGGCGGATTTCGGTGAACATACGCTTCATTGCAGCCACGACTGCCGCAATTGTTCCTACTGCCGCACTGCGCTGGAAGGCGCGCTGGTAAATTTGAACGACTGGAATCATCAGCATGAAAAGAGGAGATGATATGCTTACATCTGAAATGGTAAAGGAAGCGGCGCTTTCCGCCGGAGCCGATCTCGTCGGAATCGGTGACATGGCGCGCTTTGAAGGCGTACCTGCGGAAATGGACCCCCGTGCCATTTTCCCGGAAGCCAGGACGGTAATCGGAATGGCGTTCCGGATTCCGCGGGGTGTCCAGCAGGGAATCGAACAGGGCACCCAGTTCTATCAGTATCCCTCCATGGCTTACGGGGGGATCAATGAAATCTTTGCCCCTGCGGTTCTGTATCACGTCGGGAAAATGATCGAGGATCACGGATACGAGGCGGCGGTCTACCGCAATACAGGCGCGCGCGGCGTGGTTTCCGACATGGACGGCAGTCCGGGGAACACGCTTTCGCCAGAGGAGCAGATCGAAGTCAATGAACAGGCGAAGAACAAGGCGGCGCACCACCGCTCCGTCCAGTTCACGCGTCCGGCGAGAGAGGGCGGCGTGGCTCCGGATCTCCAGTTCCATTTCCGTCTGGCGGCGGTCGCGTGCGGACTGGGAGAGATGGGTTGGAGCAAGATGTTCCTCACGCCGGAGTTCGGACCGCTTCAACGAGTCGCGTTCATCTTCACGGACGCCCCGCTGGAACCGGACCCGATGTATTCGGGACCGCCGATCTGCCGCCGGTGCATGGCATGTGTCCGGGAGTGCCCGGGGCAGTGCCTGAGCAGGACGGAAAGCATCACGGTTCATGTCGGCGGCAAGAAATGCGAATGGGGCAGACTCGACGAATGGAAGTGTTATGCGTTCTACACGCACGGAGGACGCAAATTCAACCCGTTTGTCCCGCGGGAAGTCTGGGATGCCAATGAAAACGGGGACTTGAATCTGCTGGAGGGGAAATGCGCCGCCAACGAAGCGGAAATCATGAAAGTCTACGGCGCGCTGGAAAAATATTTTCCGTCATGGGTCGGCTACAATATGGCGAAATGCGGCGGATGCATCCGCGCCTGCGTCAGTATGCTGGAAAAGAAAGGCGGATGCATGGAACACCGCTTCCGGCGGCCGCTGCGCACCGGCAAGGCATGGGTCATGGACAGGTAGGAGGAAACAATGCTGACAGCACAGTTCATCAAAGAAAAAGCGCTGGAATACGGAGCCGATCTCGTCGGAATCGGTGACATCCGCCATTTCGAAGGCACGCATCCGCAGCGCGATCCCCGCAGTATCCTGCCCGACGCCACCTGCGTCATCGGGTTCGGATTCAGAGTGCCGCGCGCCCTCTACCGCGTCATGGAATCGAAGGTGCAGTTCTTCAATTACACGCAGCTCGGCGTCAAGCTGATCGACGAAGAACTTTCGGAGGTTTTTCTGCTGAAAATGGGCGCGCTGATCGAGAACGAGGGATACGACGCCTGTCTTCAGCGCAATGTATCCAACCTGAAGATCAAGGGAGACCACACCACCAATCCGGAGCTTGTGGACACCTATGAACTGGAACATGTGGAAGCCGTGGCGCCGGGAAAACCGCTCCCGGACATCATCATGGATTTTGCAGAGGCGGCACGAATCTGCGGTCTCGCCTCCGTCAGTTGCAGAGGCAATGCCGTCGCGCCGAAATTCGGGCCGTTCATCCGTTTTGTCTTTATCGTGACCAATGCTCCGCTTGAAGCGGACCCGCCGTTTGCCGGCTCCCTCTGCGACCGTTGCGGAAAATGCGCGGAAAGCTGTCCCGGACACGCCATCGACATGAAAAACGGTCTGGATACCTGGCAGTGCGCCGTTTATTACCGCGGGGCGCACCGCTCCAATCCATTTCTGGGAGAAGATTTCCTGAAAGATCATCCTGACCGGGAAAAGATACTGAACGGAGAATTCCGGTTCACACGGGAAAGCGCACGCGCGATTTACCCGGAACTGGATTTTCTGCCGTCCCGCGCCACCGGCTATGCGCCGTGTCTCTGCGGCAAGAAATGCGATATCGCCTGTTACAACCATCTGAAGGGAAAAAATCTGCTATGAATACGCTCAAACAAAAGATCATCGACAGATTCCGCCGGTTCGGAGCCGATCTTGTCCGCTTCGGAAATGCGGGCCGCTGCCGTGATCCGAAGGTCCGTCTGCTGATGCCCGAAGCCGAAACCGTGATCTGCGCGGCGTTCCGTCAGCTTCGCGGCGCCCGGCGTGGAATCGAGGAGGGTTCCACCTATTATCAGTACACCACAAACGCCGTCGAAGTTCTGGAGGAAAACGTGATGCCGATTGCGCTTCTCCGAGTTTCCGCATTACTGGAGGACTGCGGCTTCGAAGCGCTTCCGCAACGGCGCAACCAGACCGTCATGCAGGCGGACGACGACACCAACTTCGAGGTGGACTACCGGGAAATCTACCGGGGAAGAAAAGCGGAAAATCAGCTTGATTTCGAGCAGTGTGCCGTAGACTGCGGACTCGGGGAACGCGGTCTTTCAGGTTCGATCCTGACCGACGAGTTCGGTCCCTGCCAGCGTTATGTCTTTCTTCTGACCGATGCGAAAATCGAACCTGATCCGCTTGTCGCGCCGCATCTCTGCGACCGTTGCGGGAAATGCATCGCGGCATGTCCCGGGCACGCATTGAGTCGGGACGGAAAGCGGGACCGCTGGCAGTGTTCCGCCTACTATATCGGCGCCAACATGACGAAAAATCCTTTCATGCCGCCGGAGGCGTTCGCAGACGATCCCCGGCGTCTCGCGGTCATTACCGGAGAGACAAAACTTTCGCCGGAACGCGCACGGGAGGTCATGGAACAGATCATCTATTATCCGCCGGTCAAGCACGGTTACTGGGCAAGCATCTGCGGACGCGCCTGCGATACCGCGTGCAGCATTCATCTTGAGGAAAAAGGAGTGCTGACTCACAAGTTCAACACGCCGTTCCGCAAACGCCCCGAATGGAAACTGCCGCTTTTGCAGGAGGAGAAAAAAGAAAAAACGTCATGAAAAACGCAGGCATTCATTTGCGCAAGGAGGTGCAGTAAGACAGAAACAAACACCCGCCGTCAGAAAATCAATCTCACGTGAACCCGGAAAGGAAACAATATGAAAAAATCTGCATTCATGCTTGCATTCTGCATCGCTGCGGGGGCATTTGCCGCCGAGCCCTATCAGGATCTCCCCGCCGAAGTCAAAAACGCAAAAATAATGAAACAATTCGACGGGAAAATGCTCGGAAAATATACCAACGGGAAAATAGCAAAGGACCCCGTGTCTTCCATGGAGAAAAGCTCCATCTGGGTTCCCAAAGACCAGAAGCTGCACAAATTCCCGATTCCGCTCGGAATCTGCAACAGGGAAATCAACAGGACGATCTGCCGCATCTATATCAAAGAAGCTCCTGCGGATGAAAAATATCATTGGTACAAAATCGGCACGGCAGTCATTGCGAAGCGCAATGTAATCTACGCGGCGGACTGGAGTATCAGCATCAACGTCAACGATATTTTCCAGGAAAGCGGCAATAACGAATATGAAGTCTGGGCATCCCTTAAAATCCAGGGCCCCGCTTATGTAAAAGGCTCCACAAAAAACAATGAGCTTGCTCTCGACCGTGCGGTTCTCATAAAAAAATAACACGTCTTCCAATATAAAAAAATCCGTCCGGATATTCAGCCCCGGACGGATTTTTCATTCCCTGCATTCCTGAATTACGGAAGTTCCTCCAGCTTCACTTTATCAATCCATGCGGTTCCGGAAGTCAGTTTTTTATGCATCGTGAAACGGATGTAGACATGTGTCCCTTTCGTCCGTATCTCCGGTGTTTTGAATTCAAAACTCTGCCGTGTCCATGGCATTGTCCCTTTATAGTTCTGGCGTGCACCGGGCAGGATGACCGGCTTTCCGTTTGCCAGTTCCACGCGGACGTAAACACCGGAATCCTGTTTCGTCAGCGGTTTGACGTCCTTTGTCCTGATGTAATAGCTCAAGCGGTATTTCGCATTGGATTTCAACTGCGGAAGATACTGCCCCACGGATTCATTTTCCGCATTCAGGACAACTGAAGCGCCTCCCGTCCGGAAGATTTGCGCATCCGTCGGCAGCACCTTTCCGGCAAACCATTTGCCGATAAAGCGTTTTCCCCGGACAGGCTTGTCGAAATCGGGCGTGTCAATCAGATTGTTATCCTCCGGCGCCTGAAAAAGCAATTCGCCGTAGGCGGAAATCTTGCGATTGCTTCCCGTGACAAACGGGCTCCATGTGTCATAAGAATTCTTTTCCCCGTCAACCACACGGTGACGGCAGACATTCGCCATGATCGAATCGCCGGAAAGCATTCCCGGATTCCTGCGCGGGATACGGATTTCCAGATCCCAGTATTTACCTGGTTCGACGTGTACTTTAAACTCCGCGCCGCCATCCCATTTCCAATCGGTATAACCGGGGCCGAAACGGTTGTCGGAACTGCTTCCGGCGGAATTGATGATGAATTGACAGCCGTTTTCCGCATTCCTCGCAGGCGCAAGGAAAAGTTCAAGACAGTTGTCCTGCCAGATATCCTGAGCGTCTTTTTCTCTCGACGGAGCACGGAGTTTCGCCGTTTCCGGTTCCATGGAACGGAAAAAGAAGTAAAAATTATCCTTGTCGCGGGCAGCCCTGCAGAGAGTCTGCTGTCTGACCGCCTCATCATTTGCTCCGTTTTTCGGCACCAGATAAAACGGTTTCACCTGTTTCCAGAACGCTTCCTCCATTTTGCCGTCCACAACGACTTTCTCCCCGGCGGGAACTTCCGGCATGACCGCATTCCAGTCGCTGTTGTCGGAAACCATCTTCCGGTAGTCCGCGGCGGCAGTCATGACGGGTTTCCAGAGTTTTTCATACATGAATTTCACACGGCGGAGAGAATCCGGGTCTTTGGCTGCCGCCGCTTCCGCAGCCCGGAACAAAGCTTCGATTCTGCCGCATTCCGCCTCGGAATAGATCTCCGTCCAGATTTTTTCGTCCGAAGGCACCACCAGAGTCGGGCCGGTCGGCGTATTGACCTCACTGCCGCAGATTTCATTGATCCAGTGGCGTTCCAGCGTATCATAAAACTCCTTCATCTGCGGAGCCGCCGCACCGAACATCAGGCGATGATGCTCGTCCAGCAGTTTCCTCACATCAGTGTTTTTATCCCACATCACCTTGCCGAAAACATAGTAGTTGAGATAACCGAAAATCCATCTGTCGGTTTCCGCCTCCGCAAAGGCGCCGAAAATGCAGGGCGACTGACGCCGGTAGAAATCGCCGAACGCCTGCGGCGCCATATTCGGAATGCCGCGGACGGATACCCAGTATTTGGAGGGATAAGTCCAGAGATACGTCTTGCCATTGAGTTTTTTCTGCCAGTCGCGCAGCAGCCGTTCATCTTTTTTCTGTTGGGATTTGCCTTCGTTCCACGGACCCGTAACCGCCAGCATGACGATCATGTTGTCCGGCAGACTGAACGAGGGAATCCCGCGGTACTGACTGTATGCCATCGTTGTGACGTATCCCGGAATCCCTGCGTCCTTCACGCGCTGTGCAATGCCGGACATGAATTTCCAGATATAGTCGGTGGTTTCCTGCGTATAATTCCCCGCCGTGGACCCTTTGAAATGCGGCAGGCACTCCGGGCAGCGGCAGAGGTAACAACTGTCATTGGGCATGACGCAGAAAATTTCCCCCATGGTGTGAAAGTTGCGGAAATGCTTGTGCCAGGCGATTTTCCCATCGCTCCCCAGCATCCCTTCCCGATCCTGCGGACGGTTGGTCAGAACAGCTTTGGCATCCAGGAAAACCGACTCGAACAAGCCTTTGGAACTGAAACAGATCTGCCCTGCGGCATCGTTCGGATGCGAATAGTTCGTACCATTCTTGCGCATTCCCTGCGTGTCAAGCGCGAAGTATTCGGGATGCGTCTTCGCAAAACGCTCTTTCAAGCCGAGCGCCACCAGCCCGTGGCAATTCGGGATATCGCGCGTCTGCATGCGGTTGCGCATCTCCGCCAGTCGATACCGTTCCATCGGTTCCGGAACATCCTCATACCAGACGACACGCTCCGTCCTGCCGCTGACGCGGGGCAGATTGATCGTAAACATTCTCCGGTATTGAAAATCGGGACGCTCCATAAGATCAATCTTTACAGGCAGTTTCCACTCCTTCACGCGCGGCGTGACGGTGCCGGTCTCGCCGGGGAAATAGAACCGCACTCCGGCAAAACGCTCCAGAAAATCATAAACGGCAAACAGAGTCGCGCGCTCCGTCCAGGTGGAAATGCGCTGCGGAGAATCGCTGCCGACAATCAGGACATCGTCCCCGATGCTCCGGATGAAAAATCCGTCGCGGTCAAGTTTCGATACATCCATTCCGTTTTTGAGCGCAAGAGCGGCATCCCCGACAATCAACGCAGGCTTCTTCCCGCTTTTCTCATTCAGTATCTCCAATTGACAGCCGAGAACCTTTCCCAGATGCTTCGCCAGCTCCTCCGCCGCGAATTTTGCGGCGGGCGGCGCATTGCGCGGGATGACGATCTCAAATTGCGGCACGCCGTCCGAAAACAGGATTCGCATTTCAGATGCGGTGATGCATCTGCGTTCCGAAACCGGATTCGGCGCAAAACGTCCGGCGAACCCGCAGAACGGCAGAAGCACCGCAGACAAAACAAGCAGCAAACATTTCATATCTCATCAATCTCCTTTCAGTTATAAAACAGGTGATTCAACTGGTTGACCAGCATCCAGGTAATGTCATGTCCCTCGGCATGGCCGTCCACGAAAAGCAGATTGCACTGTTTCCCGTGGCGGAAACGCATCCCCATATCTCCGGGAAGCGAGCCGGCTTTGAACGGATAGGCGCTTCTTGAAACCGTTTTATTCGTTCCGCCCCCCTGCGAACCGTCAGCGACATAACAGGTCCGCCCCGGCTGTTTGACCTGCCTGATGGCATACAGTTGTTTCGGCTCATCGTATCCGACCCACACGGATCTCGTAAAGAAATTGCCGATATAGCTCCGGGCAAGATCGGGAGCTTTCGTTTCAGAGGACTTGTAAAGTTCTTCCGTCTCCTTATCGCTCGGACAGTGCATCGGCCCCGGCTTATCATAGGGGTAGGCAAATCTTACCTGCCCGTTTTTCACATCTGTGGGAACCCCGATATAAACAGCCAGACGGTCAAACCAGTCATAGCAGTATGGAGTAAAATATCCCTTGTAATCATTTCCATACTGATGCAGTGCAAGCCCTATCTGTTTCTGATTGGAAAGGCATTGCACGGCATACGCTTTCTCTCTTGCCTTGCTCAACGCAGGCAGAAGCATACCCGCAAGAATCGCAATAATTGCAATCACGATCGTGATTGCGATCATCACTATTAGCTTGAACTCATTT